>NZ_CALXKQ010000015.1 GCF_944388875.1 uncultured Brachyspira sp. | reverse complement strand
AGTTATTAATAAAGCGAATAATTTTTTAGTCATAGTAAAATCTCCTTTTTTATTTATAAGTATTTTGTTATCTCTATGTATGTAAATTATCTTTACAATTATAAGTATAGCCTATATACAGAAATTATCAATATAGTTTACATTAATTTTACTAAAAATTTACAATAATTATATAAAAACAACAATATTAGAATACAAATAATACATATAGTATTTACAACTATGTAAAAATATTAGAAAATGTAAATATTATTTACTTTTAACAACTATTCAATTTTAAATTATATAATTTTTATATAAAAATAATTCTATATTGCAATTATTATATTATAATATTAAATTATAAATATATGCTTAAATGGATAATAATATTATGAATAATAAAAACATACAGTTAATCGCAGATAAATTAAATGAACTTATATTATATTTAGAAAACAACAATTTAGAAAGTTTTTTTGAAAATAAAAATGAATTATGCGATATGATAATACTTGAGAACGGTGATGATTTTAATGAAAGTATAAAAGATGATATAAAAAAAATTGTTCCAGAAAATTTAACTGATAATTTTAAAAATTTTATAAAATATATAAGAGTATTAAGAACAATGAAATCTCCAGACGGAAGCAATGATTATACCAGATATACTTTAGATAATATGAAATATATAAAAAAAGAAATATTCAAAGATTATTAATATGAGCAGTAAAAACAGATTTATATTAAAAGAATTAAAAAAATGGAACAAAGATAATATCATTACGGATGAGCAATTTGAAACTCTGTCAAAAAAATACAAAGATGATTATATAAATTGGCAGCCTATTATAAGAGCTATAATGATAACGGGTATTGTAATGGTGTCTTTGGGTTTCATATCTTTTATAAGTTTCTATATTTTTTCTCTCTATTTTATAGCGTTCTTATTTTTTACACTCTTTATATTAGGCTTTATAATAGATGAGGTTCTTAAGAGAAAAGAAATATATTTGCCTAAAACTTCTTCTGCAATAACAGCATTATCATCCATATTTTTATCCGCTGATATATTTACAATTTCATATATAATTACTAATAATAAAGATAATTTCATTCTATTATCACTTATAAGCATAATTCTGTTTTTTATAATAGCATATATAAAAAGAAATTATGTAGTATTATCTATAGCAATAATATCAATAATTACTTGGTATGGTATTGAGGGATTTGATATATCAGGTGTAGATTTGAGGCTTAATAATTATATAAGATTTATAATAAGCAGCATATTCATATTTTTAGTTGGAATAACTGATATAAATAAAAAACTAGGAAATAAATATTTTAAATTTTCAGTCATTTATTACACAATAGGATTATTATATTTGAATACAATATTAGCATTTATGTCAGTATTTGGTAATTATGACTATGCAATAATTCTTAAAGAGTATGGAAATCCATATATTCTTATATATAGTTCATTGTTTCTATTATCAAATATCATCACTCTTATAATGGGATATAAATTGAAAATTTCTTCTATAGTAAAATATTCGATATTCTTAATAATACTTAATCTATATATAAGATATTTTGAATATTTTTATTTTAGAATGAATACTTGGATATTTTTTATTATATTAGGTTCATCAACCATAATAATAGGAATAATAATAGAACGTATCATAAAATATAGATAATGTATATTACCATAATCTTTCTATTTTATCAGAATAATGTTTAACAGCATATTCAAGAGGCTTTTCTAGGTATATTCTATAAAACTCATCATTTATATATTTTTTATCATTATCAAAATATTTTATAGTAAAATCTTTTTTTATATCTCTATAATCTTTTCCTTTTATATATTCCAGCATATCTTCATTAGTCATTTTTATTATATCTCTAACTTCAATTTTACTATTAATATTATAGCCTCTTTTTACACTGCCAAGATGAACCCAAGCCAATCCTGCTATACAATGATTATTCGGAATATCTAAAATTTCTAATCCTGAATATTCATACAAATGATATATATACTTTTTATTTGAGATAATAATAAAATGATCTCCATAACAACCGTTATAAACATTTGATATATTTAGGCAAAAAGAATTATTATTTAAAACTAAATCAAAACCTCCTAACATCAAACAATAATTATCACCATGCTTAATTCTTGAATATATAATAAAATCTTTTAAATTTAAAAGCTTTTCTATACAATTAAATTTATGATCTTTATTTTTATATAATATTTCTAAAACTATTCAATAATTTCTCAAATATATATAAAATAATTTTATATAATTAATAATTTTTCTTCAATTTTTTTTATTTTTAATTATAAAATATTTAATTCAGATAAATATAATATATTATAATAGCTATAAAAATCATAATATATTATGATATATCGTTTCACTTTTCTTTTAACTTTAGCTGTCATATATTTGTATTTCAACATTAAAAATAAAATTATTAATAATAATATGTAACTATATCAACTTTAACTAAATATAGATATAATTCTTACTAAAAATATTATATTAATTTTAGTTATATATATTTACTTAATTTACTACAATTAATACTAAAACTTTAATAAGTTAAGTTATCTAATACATACCATAATTTTTAATACTTATAAAAGTAAATTATAATTAAATATTATATAAACTATAATTTTTGAAACCAAAAACATCCGCATCCATGTATTTGTTTATCTGTTAATTCCTTTGTAGCATTATTTATTATACCAACATTATCATCTAAAGCATTGTCAGGTATCAAAGAATAATTTATTAATTTACATCCTTGAAAATATTCCATTATCATATCATAAGAATATATTCGATGAGCGTTATATTGAAGTCTAGGCTTACCAACAGGAACAGCAAAAAGTATATTTCCTCCTATTTTAGTAACTCTTTTTAATTCATTTATTCCTTTTATATCACCATCTGGATCTACCTCATCACCATATCTTCCTAGACCAATATGCTCCATAGCATGCATACAAGATATAGATTCTACACTATTATCTTCAAAAGGGAGATTCGTTATATCACATGAATAAGTATTAAAACCTTTTAAATTATAAATTTGTGGCGGCCTATATTCATAATAGTCAATAGGTATAAAAGCTGAAGCAATGGTACAAAAATCTTTAATTGAAGATATATCTATATGATTTTTAGGATTTATCTCTTTTAAACATCTAGCAGCCCAAGCAGGATGATATAAATAATGGGCATCAAAACCAATATTTATAACATCTTCACCAAATATATACCAATTATTCTTAGATTCTATTGGAAATCTTCCAGACTTATTTAAAGCATTATATTTTTCTATACATTCCTTAATCCATTTTTTATTTTCTTTATTTTTTAACTTTTCTCTAGTTCTATCTCTTAAACCTCTAAATGGTATAAACCACACAATCTTATTAATTTTATCCAATTTTTCTTTAGTCATCTAAATACTCCATATATTATTTTTTAACTTGACATTTTAAGAATGTTAAAATAAGAATGACCGCATAGTAGGAGATGCAGTAATATAGCATATTTATAAAGGATAATAAATAATTATATAGATAAAAACATATTATGCTTGCTTGCTTGCTTGCTTGCTTGCTTGCTTGCTTGCTTGATAAGAACATAAAGCTATCATATTTTGAAGTATAATTAAATTTTTCACTATCAATATAATACAATATTTTTATAAAAAAACAATCCAATAAATGAAAAAACTAAATCTGTAAGAAATAAAATATTAATAATATGTATTATTATAAATATAACAAATATTGACTTTTAATAATATGAGTATATTATTAGTCATATACAAAATGGGGGGATTTCTTATGAATAAAATAATTATTGTTATTATTGCCGTATCATTATTGATTATTTCATGTAAAAAGAGTGCAAATTATAATTATACTTTTGCTACAGGAGGAACAAGCGGAACATATTATTCATTTGGAAACAGTATGTCAAGTATATGGAATGCCAATATAAAAGGAATGAATATTACTGCAATATCTACTGGTGCTTCTGCTGAAAATTTAAGATTATTAGATAGACAAGGAGCTAATTTAGCATTTGCTCAGAATGATGTTATGTACTATGCATACAATGGAACAGACATATTTAATGGGGAAGTATTAACTAATTTTTCTGCTATGCTTACATTATATCCTGAAATAGTTCAAATAGCTGCTTCAAAATCAAGCGGAATAAAAACTATAGCTGATTTAAAAGGAAAAAGAGTATCTGTAGGAGATGCAGGAAGCGGCGTAGAGTTTAATGCTAAGCAAATATTAGGGGCATACGGTTTGAGTTTTGATCACATAGAAAAATATAATCTTTCATTTAAAGATTCAAGCGACGGTTTACAAAATAACACATTGGATGCTTGTTTTATAGTAGCAGGTATACCTAATGCCGCTTTGCAGGAATTATCACTGCATACAGATATCACTTTAATTTCATTGGATAAAATACAAATGGATGAAATTGTTAACAGATACAAATATTATTCAAAAGTTATAATACCTGCTAACACATACAATAATGTATCTTCTGATACTATGGCAGTCGCTGTAAAAGCATCTATTGTTGTTAATAATAATGTACCTGAAGATGCAGTTTATAATTTAATGAAAACATTATTTGATAAGCAATATGATCTAGGTCTTGCCCATGAGAAAGGTAAAGAGTTTAGTATAGAAGAAGCATACAAAGGTATATCTATACCATTTCATCCTGGTGCTATAAAATATTATAAAGAATTAGGATACTATATACAATAATTATTGATTACTATGAATACTCCAATATTAAAAAAAATCATTACATTTATAATAATCACTATTATAATTATTATTATATTATTTGTTCCGATGTTTCCAAGACTTATACTAAATAGTGTGAAAAATGATAAAATTGATATGATATTAAAAATACCAAAAAAAGAATTCATAATATCCTATATACATTCTGTAAATAAAAGCAAAATTAGGGATTACTACAATATAAATAAAGACAAAGATATAGTTTTGGAAAAGACAAGATTCGTTTCTTACGGAGCAGGAGTTCCTGAGCCAAAAGAAGGACAAACTTTTCTCATTACGGATGATTATATGGAAATAGATAATATTAACATGATTATCAAAGATTTATATTTATCTATAGGAACATCTGCAAATCACAGCCTTATGATAGATGATAAAATTTTTGAATTAAATAAGACCTTTAACCCTCAAACTATCATAAAAATAGAATATAAAAATGTGAATCTATTTTATTATATAAAATCATATATAACGGCACAATAAATTATTTGGAGCAAAAATATTTATGTACATAGAAATCGTGGAAAAAGAAGATTTTGAAGTAATAGGAAAAGTTGGAATAGGAGAAAGTGAGAAACATTCCGAATGGGTTTTACCATTATGGCAAAATTTTAATAAAAATATAAAAGAAATAATTACTTTAGTGAAAATTGATGAAGATAATAATTTATCTGGAATATGGGGTATAATGAATGATATAAATGAAACTTTTTCTCCTTGGAATGAAGTTGGAAAATATATGGCTGGAGTAGAAGTAAAAGAAAATTCTGCTGCTCCAAGCGGATGGGTAAAATGGAAAATTAAAGGCGGAAAGTTTATTAAAGTAAAATGCAATATTAAAAACTATAGCGAAGTTTTTAATGATATTGTAGAAAATTATGCCCCTAAAAACGGATATAGTATAATAGGTAATGTTATGGAATATTATATACCCAATTCTAAAGATTTTTATTTATTTTTTAATATATCAAAATAATATAATTAATAAAGGCGTATATATATGTTAGATAAATTGGTAATAGCAACATCAAATAAACATAAATTAGAAGAAATGGAAGATATATTAAAAGGAAGTGTTATAAAAGAAATACTGCCTATGCCTTCTGGTATTGGAGAGATAATAGAAGATGGTAAAACTTTTATAGAAAATTCACTTATAAAGGCAAGAGCAGTATATAATCATACTAAGCTGCCTTCATTAGCAGATGATTCGGGACTTTGTGTTAATGCTCTCAATGGTCATCCAGGAATATACTCAGCAAGATACGGCGGAGAAAATTTATCTTATGAAGAAAAAATGAAAATGCTTTTAGATGAATTGAAATATAAAGAAGATAAAAGTGCATATTTCATTAGTGCTGCTGTATGTGTATTGGATGATAATTACTATATAGCTGTAGAAGGAAAAGTAAATGGAAAAATAATAGAAAATCCTAGAGGTTATGATGGTTTTGGTTATGATCCAATATTTCAGCCTGATGGTTATGATATAACTTATGCAGAAATGAAATTAGAAGAAAAAAATTCTATTAGCCATAGATCTTTAGCAATGAAAAAAATGAAAGAAATTTTGTCAAATATTTATGGACAAATCAAATAAAAAAGACTATAATATTATTACTACATATAATATTTTATGAGATTTATCTGTAAATATGAATAGATTATAGATTAGATTTTATATAAAAATACTATAATACATACTAAATAATAATAATTACTATTTAGTATGTATAAAAACTTGACATTGGAAAAAATCTATATATAATATATATATCATGGAGAGATAAAAATGGCTAAACTTCACATAGATAACGAAAATGTAAAAAAATACATATTTAATATCTCTGAAAAGCTAATGAGACATTTTGATTTAGAGTATGAAATTACCAAAGAAGATGAATACTTTGATTTGTATGCTTTTCATAGAAACGATTTCTTCAAATCATTTATAACTAAATCTACAGTTTATGAAGGTTATTCTGTATTTGAACATATGCTTTTAAGATTTATTAAAGAGTTAAAGAATGAAGATATAGAAAATTTTCAAAATATGCTTATTAGACTTACTCCTATATTATCTAATCCTAATAAATTTCATAAAAGAAGTTTAATAACAGGAATATTAGTTACAGAAAGTCCTTTAGAAAAAGAATGGGAAAAGATAACAAAAAAATTCTTTTATAAAGTCAATTACAAATTACTATTTCATGGATGGTCAGAAACGCAATATGCTATAGTATCTATGACAGATAAAAATGTATACTTACCTAAAATGCGTAAGAAAGAATTAAAACTTCTTCTTTCAGATTTTTAGGAGGTTATAAAATAATAAAATTTTTAAGGAGATAAAAATGAATGCTTTCATTCTTCTATTGTTAGGTATGATTATATTTTTCATAGCCTATATAACTTATGGTTCATATCTAGCGAAAAAATGGGGTGTAGATCCGGGCAGAAAGACTCCTGCTCATACTAGACCTGATGGCAGAGACTATGTTCCTACAGATGCTAAAGTATTATTAGGACACCATTTTTCTTCAATAGCTGGAGCCGGTCCTATTACAGGTCCTATTATTGCTACTATGTTCGGCTGGCTGCCTGTGTATTTATGGATTATATTCGGATGCGTATTCTTCGGAGGTGTGCATGATTACGGTTCATTACTTGCTTCTTTAAGACATGAAGGTAAATCTATCGGAGAAGTTATAAGAAGTAATGTTAGCCAAAAAGGTAAGATAATGTTCACTCTTTATGCTTTCATTACCATTTGTTTAGTTGTTGCTGCATTTTTGGATATTACAGCAGGTACTTTCGCAGTAAACGTTCAGACAGTTGGAAATATTGATGCTATAGATTTAGCGGAAAAACAGAAAGCTGCTGCAGGCACTGCGAGTATGCTTTTTATAGTTTTGGCATTGTTATTCGGTTTTTTGGTTTATAGAAGAGGCGTAAACGTAACTGTTTCAACTGTAATAGGAGTTGTGTTATTAGCGGCTGTAGTTTTTTTAGCTGATAAATTTCCGTTCTTAGCTTTAACTAAAGTTCATTGGCAAATAATATTGGTAATATATATAATATGTGCTTCTCTTCTGCCTGTGTGGATACTTCTGCAGCCTAGAGACTATTTGTCTTCTTTCTTATTATATGCTATGGTAGTAGGAGGTGTTATTGGTTTGGTTATAATGAGACCTGCTATACAAACTCAAGCTTTCACAGGATTTATGCCTAGTGCTGGCAATTATTTGTTTCCTATACTATTTATTACCGTTGCCTGCGGAGCTATATCAGGTTTTCACTCTTTAGTAAGTTCGGGAACTAGTGCTAAACAGCTTAATAGCGAAAAAGATGCTAAACTTGTAGGTTACGGAGCTATGCTTATAGAAGGTATAGTTGCAATAGTTGCTTTAATGAGCGTTGCTGCAATTGCAGGAAATACTGAAGGAACTCCAGCTGCTAGATTTGCTTTAGGCGTTGCAACATTTATGAATTCTTTTGGAATACCTATGGGATTAGGTCAAACTTTTGTTACTTTAGCATTCGCTTCTTTTACTTTAACTTCTTTAGACAGTGCCACTCGTATAGGAAGATACTTGGTTCAAGAATTGGGTGAATACTATACTGAAGATGGAAGAACAGTAAAAACCGTATTTACAAATCCTTATCTTGCTACAGGTATTACTGTTGCCATATCTTTAGGATTTACTCTTTACGGCTATGAAAGAATATGGCCTATATTTGGAAGTGCTAACCAATTATTAGCTGGTTTATCATTATTAGCTGTTGCTGCTTGGATAAAAAATACTCAAAAAAGAAACTCTTGGGAAACTATTATTCCTTTAGTATTCATGTTTGCTGTTACTCTTTCCGCTTTATGCTTAGTAGTATATACTAATGTTATGAAAGCTACTTTTGACGGATATGTATTAGCTGGTATTGCTGCTGTAATGATAATATTAGCTGTTGTTGAATTATTTATCACTGGTCAATGGGCTCGCGGATTAAAAGACAGATCAGCTGCTTCAAATCCTAATGATCCTATAAAAAATAAATAATATTAATACATAAACTATTATGCCCCTTTCATAAATATTATGAGAGGGGTTTTTTATTATACTATAAGTTTATTCATTAATACAATTCGTATGAAATAATTTTATCTAATCTAATTTATAATATTACCGATATAATAAAAGTATTTTATTTTAAATAAAGGTGTATATTTTCTAATATTATGTCTAATAAAGAATTTAAGCTAAAAGAAGAGAGAGCAGTATTGGCAGATATAAGGTCAGCAATATCAATTGCAATATTTGATAGTGAAATAAATAATTATGATGGAAGTGTTGATACGGATGTAAGACGTGCCGTTATGTACAATAAAATGTCATTTGAAAATTTAGTTAAAAGATTATTTTCTTATAAGGCAAGCAGAGAAGATAATAAAGACAGATTAAAAGAACTTTCACTTATAAAAATGTTAAAAAATGACA
Organism: uncultured Brachyspira sp.; assembly: GCF_944388875.1. Taxonomy (GTDB): domain Bacteria; phylum Spirochaetota; class Brachyspiria; order Brachyspirales; family Brachyspiraceae; genus Brachyspira. The sequence continues at coordinate 55,066 of NZ_CALXKQ010000015.1, read as the reverse complement.
GCGTATCTTTATATAAAGAGAAACTATATTATATAGAAAACCCTGATGAGAAAACATTTGAATTTTTAAATGAAGTTTTAAATAACAAAGTGAAAGGATACAGCGAATATATATTATGCACTCTGCTTAATCAGTATTTTGACTATATAAAGAATTAATAGTTTTAAATATTATCCTTATAATTTATAAAAAGGATTGTATTATTATGAAAAAATTTCTTATAATATCTTTAGCAGCTATTTTAGTAGTATCATTATCATTACTAGGACAGAATGCAGCTCCTAACGACGAGAGAAACATAGACAGAGAATTTTATAATGCAGAAAAACTTTTCTTTCAAAAAAAATATAACTTTGCAAGAGAAGCATTTTTATTATACCTAGAAAGAAGACCATTATCCACAAATGATATGCTCTATTACTATATAGGGGCATGCTATTTTCAGGATAAGCAGTATGAAAATGCAATTAATTATTATAAATTAGCCTTTGATATAAATGATTCATACTCATACTGCAATAATATAGCCAACTCTTATTATCAGTTAAAAAATTATGAGGATGCTTTAGTTTGGTATAACAGATCTATAGAACGTCTGCATTCTCCTTACACAACAAAATTAAATTATGAAGTTTTAACAAATTATACAGTTTCCCAAAATGTAGTAACTAATACAATATTCACATTTGATGTTGATAATACAGCTTCTGATGAAAATATAACAAATATATCTATAGGTACAAATGAATTCGGAAGCAACAGTATGATTACACCTGAAGTATCATCAGATACGAATACAATATCATCCGATACAAATGCAATATCAGATGCTATAAATAATCTTAATAATGAAAATCAAAATATAAAAAATAAATTAGATAATACATTCACTAAACTGCCTTTATTTACAAATGTTATTATAACAAATACATATACAAATGAATATGAGTTCACAAATACAACAGTAATATTTGAACCTAATGCAAACTTTAATCTTGAAGTTGTAGACCCTACAGTATCAGAAACATCACTCCCTCCTGATAATGTTACAAATGAAATATCAGCAGGAGATTCTAATGCCGTTTCTTTAAATACTAACTCCACAACTACAGGTTCTACCTATGTTGTAACAGAAGAAAATAAAGAACCTTATATTGTAACAAATATAGTTATCATGACTAATGTTATGGATACTAACGGCAATATGGTAGAAATAAAAACCAATATAGCTTCAGTTGATCTATATAATACTTGGGCTTTGTATTACAGTGCTTACTTAAATATGGGACATACATTTATAGCACTTGGAGAAATAACTAATGCAGCAATAGCCTATGAAATATTTTTAACAAATGTAGGAAATGATTATTATCAAAAGGAATCATTAGAGAAAGTTATATCTTTAATAAGAAGCAACGATACATCCGTAAAGTTTATTCCGTTTACTAATAATCATAGAGTAAATACTAATAATGACGGAAGTATAACAACAGAAAATATATATCCTAATTTCGATTATGAAAGAGAAACATTATACAGCAATGGTGTGAGAATAACTTATGAGAATGGAAAAATAGAAAAAACTAAAATGTATTCAAATAATTATGAAGTTTCTGATACAATGTACCCTTACGGAAAAAGAGAAATAGAAATATTATTTGAAAACGGAGATAGAAGAGTAGAAACATATATGATAGATAATTCCAAATCTATCAATACAAAAACATCTGCAGGAGATACTTTTGAATATACTTTATACCCTGACGGTTCTTTTATAAATAGAAAAACGTTAGATAATAATAAAGCATTTGTAGTAGAAAGATCTGACGGCTCTATAACTACAAATTATAAAGATGATAACGGAGCATTTTTCTATACCAGAAGTTTAGACGGTACAGAGGTAAGAAAAACAGAGGATAATTCAGGAAATATAAAAACAGAAACTAAACGTGTTGACGGTGCTGTAATAGTAAAAACAGAAAATCCAGACGGAAGCTATGTAGTGGTAGCTAATTATATAGACGGAAGCATAGGAACTACAACAGTTGATACTAACGGAATGAGCAGTTTAAAAGTAGTTTATCCAGACGGAAGAGTTGAAGAGAGAAATTCATCAGGAGCTGGTGCTGGTACATTCTCGTACAATGTAAAAGCTGATGACGGAAGCGTTATTACTAAAACATATAATGATGATGGCTCATTTACAGTTGTAACTAAAAAGGTTGATGGCACAGTTATAACTGATACGGTTGCAAATGATACAATAAGCGAAATAAAAATGCCTGACGGTACTACTATAAAAAGAATAATAAGACAAGACGGATCAAGAGAAACTACAACGCTTAATAGAGATTCAAGCACTATTACTGAAGTTGTAAATGCCGACTCAAGCAGCATAACAACAACAGCCAAACCTAATGGCTCTATTACAATAGTAACAAGAGATGCGGCAGGAAATACTGAAACTACAACAACAGAAGCGGACGGAAGCACATCCACTGCCAAAACTTATATAGACGGAAGAAGCACTGTAAATGAAGTTAGAATAGACGGTGTTACTATAGATATAAATAATGACGGAAGAAATAAAACTACTATAGCAAAAGATGCTGAAGGTTATGTACTTGAAATGAAACAGTACAGAAATGAAGACCCTGAAGTTACATTAGTTGATTCTTTAGGAGAAGCTGTTGATACTGAAACTGCTAAAATGGTCATAAGAAGAATGGATTTAAGTATAAGTGTAGAAGATATAGATAATCTTAAAAAAGAAGAAAATAATACTGCAGAAACATCATCTTCTGATAATATGAGTACATCTGATAATGTTGGAGCAACGGAAGAAACAACAACTGATAACGCTACAACTGCAGAAGAATCAGAAACAGTTAATGATAATACTAGTACAGCAGAAGAAACAACAGTTGATGATAATAATACGGACAATACAGCTGCAGAATAAAAAATAATTAATACTATAAAAAATAAGAGCTATGATTTTTATTCATAGCTCTTTTTTATAAATTAATTCATAGCATCCTTCATAGATTTCACATATTCTCCTACATATTTTGGAGAATCATTTGCATATTTTTCACAAAGCTTTATTATGGCACTTCCAACTATAATACCGTCAGAATACTTGCTTATATTTTTTGCCTGTTCTGTAGTTGATATACCAAACCCTACTGCCGCAGGTATATTTGTACTTTTCTTTACTAAGTTTACAATTTTAGCAATATCCGTTTCTATTTTTTGACGAACGCCTGTAACCCCAAGCGATGATACACAGTATACAAAGCCTGATGCCTCTTTTGATATTTTATGTATTCTGTTTTCTGAAGTAGGAGCTATTAAAGAAATTAAATCAATATCATTCTTTTTACAAAATGGCTCGAATATATTCTTCTCTTCAAAAGGCACATCTGGAAGTATTAATCCGTCAATATTTATTTCTTTTGATACTGATAAAAATTTTTCTATATCGTAAGAATAAACAACATTAGCATAAGTCATAAAAACTAAAGGTATATCACTGTTTTTTCTTATTCTTCTAACCATATCAAAAATTTTATCTCTAGTTACATGGTTTTTTAGAGCTTTTTCATTTGCATTTTGTATAACAACACCCTCAGCAGTAGGGTCAGAAAAAGGTATTCCAAGCTCTATTAAATCTGCCCCATTTTCAATCATAGAATATATAATATCCTCTGTTAATTCTAAAGAAGGATATCCGCATGTTATAAAAGGTATAAATGCTTTTTTATTTTCAAATGCTTTGTATATATTACTCATAAATATTTTCTCCTCTGTATTTAGCTACTGATGAACAATCTTTATCTCCCCTTCCAGAAAGATTAATAACTATAATATCATCTTTATTCATAGAAGGAGCTTTTTTCATGGCATAATAAACTGCATGAGCACTTTCTATTGCAGGTATTATGCCCTCTATACGAGATAAATATTCAAATGCTTCTATAGCTTCATCATCTGTAACTGCAGCATATTCAGCTCTTTTAGTATCATGCAAAAAACTATGCTCTGGACCTATACCAGGATAGTCAAGTCCAGCCGATATAGAATAAACAGGAGCTATCTGCCCTTGACTGTCCTGACAAAAATATGAACGCATACCATGAAATATTCCTATTTTTCCTGTAGAAATAGTAGCAGCCGTTTCTAATGTATCAATGCCTCTTCCTGCAGCCTCACATCCTATAAGTTTAACATCTTTATCTTCAATAAAATTATAAAAAGCCCCCATAGCATTAGAGCCTCCTCCTACGCAGGCTACTATCATGCTTGGTAATTTTTTTTCATACTCATAAATCTGTTCTTTTATCTCCTTTGAAATAACAGCTTGAAAATCCCTTACAATAGTAGGAAAAGGATGAGGTCCCATAACAGAGCCTAGTACATAATGAGTATCATCTATCCTTGAAGTCCATTCCCTTAAAGTTTCAGATACGGCATCTTTTAAAGTGGCAGTTCCTGTTTTCACAGAATGTACTTTAGAACCAAGTAAACGCATTCTATAAACATTCAAAGACTGCCTTTGTATATCCTCTTCTCCCATAAATATTTCACATTCCATATCCATTAATGCCGCAACAGTTGCTGTGGCTACTCCATGCTGTCCTGCTCCTGTTTCTGCTATCACTCTTTTTTTTCCCATCTTCTTTGCAAGAAGTATCTGCCCTATTACATTATTTATTTTATGAGAGCCTGTATGATTCAAATCCTCTCTCTTTAAATATATTTTTGCTCCTTTAAGGTTATCTGTCATTCTTTTTGCAAAATATAGTCTTGAAGGTCTGTTGGCATAATTATTTAATAAATCTTTTAATTCACTATTAAAATCTTTATCATCTTTATAATAATTATAAGCCTCTTCCAATTCTAATACCGCATTCATTAAAGTTTCAGGTATAAACATTCCTCCATGCATACCAAAATATTTATTTCCCATTATAAGCTCCTTTCATTTATGTTTACTTCATCTATAATACTTTTCATTTTATTAAAATCTTTAAATCCATTAACTTCCAATCCGCTTGATAAATCTATACAATATGGATTTAATTTTAATGCTTCTTTTATATTATTAATATTTATTCCTCCTGCCAAAAAATATTTTGTATTAAACTCTTTTTTAAAATTTTTATCATTATCTAATTTATTTTTTAAGAAAATCCAATCAAAACTATTACCAGAACCTGCTTTATCACTGTCAAGAAGAATAAAATCAGATATAAAAGAATGATTAAAAGAATATTCATCTTTTATAGAAATAGCCTTGATAATATCAGCATTAATTTTTGATTTCAAATTATCTAAAAAATCATTATCCTCTTTACCATGAAGCTGAACTAAATCTATTATATTTTCATTAAATAAATCAGTTATAAAATCAATGCTGTTATCACGAAACACACCTACTGCTTTTATAGTATTTTTTAATTTTCTTTTTAATTTATAAGCCAAAGAAAAATCAACTTTTCTCTTACTTCCAGAGGCAAAAACAAAACCTATATAATCAGTATCAAGTTTATTAGCATAGTTTATATCCTCTTCTCTAAAAAGCCCGCAGGTTTTTATAAGTGAACTTCTCATAATTAATATCCCATAAGTGTTTTTATTTCTTTTATTTTATCTTTTTGCCTCATCAATTGCTCTCCTATAAGAACTGCATTTATTTTATTTTCTTCTAAAAGTTTTATATCTTCTCTGCTTTTTATACCGCTTTCTGAAATTGATATTATATTTTCTGGAATAAGTTTTATAAGATCAAATGTATTTTTTATACTGGTTTCAAAAGTTTTTAAATTTCTATTATTGATACCTATTATTCTAGTATCAGAAGAAAGTGCCTTATTTAAATCATCTTCATCATGCACTTCTACTATCACAGAAAGACCCAAACTATCAGCAAGTGAAAAATAATCAGATAATTGATTTTTATCAAGTATAGAAGCTATAAGTAAAACAGCATCAGCATTAATAGCTTTAGCCTCATATATCATATATTCATCTATTGTAAAATCTTTTCTTAAAACAGGAATACTTATATTTTTTTTAATATTCTCTAAATATTCATTGCTTCCTAGAAAATAATAAGGTTCAGTTAAACATGATAAAGCACTGGCTCCAGCTTTCTCATAATCTTTTGCTATATTAATATAATCAAAGTAATTAGATATAATGCCTTTTGAAGGAGAGGCTTTTTTCACTTCGCATATAAAACTAATGCTTTTTTTGATTGAGTTTTCAAATAAAAAGTTGTTATGATTAGAGTTATTTTCTGCTAATTCTTTTATTTTTTGTAAAGATATATTTTTTTTATTAATTTCAACTCTTTCTTTTGTTTTTTCTACTATATTGTCAAGTATTGTCATAATATAAAATCCCGATGATATTTATGCCAATTTAGCATTGCTTTTTTCTATAAACATATTAAGTTTTTCCATAGCCTTACCGCTGTCTATAATCTCTTCAGCCATTTTTATACCATCATAAATACTTTCAGCTTTGCCTGCTATATATAAAGAAGCCCCAGCATTTAAACATACTATATTTCTTTTGGCACCTTTAAGTTTTGAAGATAATATATCTTTAATAATATTAGCATTGTAAGATGCATCCCCGCCTTCTATTTCATTTTTATCATAAAATGAGTATCCGAAGTCTTCAGGAGAAATATAATAAGTGCTTAATTTTCCATTTTCAGATATTTCGCAAACTTTAGTTTTTGAACTTATAGATATTTCATCAAGCTTATCCATTCCATAAACAACCATTCCTCTTTTTACTCCTAAATTCCTCATAACCTCCGCTAAAGGCTCAACTAAACTTTCATCATAAACACCCATAAGCTCCATATTTGCTCCAGCTGGATTTGATAAAGGACCTAATATATTAAATATTGTTTTTATGCCTAATTCTTTTCTAACAGGAGCAACATATTTCATAGCCGAATGATAATTTTGAGCAAATAAAAAACATATATTAATATCATCTAAAAGTTTTTTGCTCTCTTCAGGCGTAAGATTAATATTAACACCCAAAGCCTCAAGAACATCAGCACAGCCGCACTTTGATGATGCAGCCCTATTTCCATGCTTTGCTACCGACACACCAGCAGAAGATATTATAATAGCAGATGCCGTAGATATATTAAAAGAATTAGAAAAATCTCCTCCCGTTCCTACTATTTCAAGTATATCCATGTCATTTAATAACTTTTTAGAATGCTCTCTCATTACATAAGCTGACGCTGTTATCTCATCTATAGTTTCTCCTTTTAATGTGAGAGCTGTTAAATATGATGATATTTGTACTGAACTTGCATTGCCAGACATTATTTGCTTCATTGAATATTCTGCTTCTTCATAAGATAAATTTTCTTTTTTTGATAATTTTAAAATAGACTTCTTAATCATTTTATAATATTCCTTTTTTATTTATTTGAGTTTTATTTAATTTTATCTATTGAATTAATTATTTTTTAATGATATTTAACTGATGGGGATTAACCCCAAAAAAGACTTTTATTATTTATGAATTCTTTTATATAATATAATGCAATATTAAATACTTTCATTTTTCTATACACCTAAATAAATTTCTAATAATATCAATACCATTTTCTGTCATAACAGATTCAGGGTGAAACTGCACCCCGAATACAGGATAATCTCTATGTTCTACAGCCATAATTTCATCATCATCTGAAAAAGCAGAAATCTTTAAACAATCTGAAACCGTATCTTTTTTTGCTGATAAAGAATGATATCTTGCAACTTTAATATTGTTCGGCAAATCTCTGAATATTAAAGAATTATTATCTATATTTATAACAGAAGTTTTTCCATGCATAACTTTAGAAGCATGATCCACTTTAGCTCCGAATGCCTCGCATATAGCCTGATGTCCAAGACATACTCCGAATATTGGTATTTTATTATAAAAGTTTTTTATAATGTCAATACATAAACCAGCATCGCTTGGCTTACCTGGTCCGGGAGATATTACTATTAATTTAGGATTTAAATATTCTATTTCTTCTAAAGTTAATTCATCATTTTTTATAACTTTTATATCTTCTATATTACTGCAAAACTTTCCAATCAATTGATAAAGATTATAAGAAAAACTATCATAATTATCTATTAAAAGTATCATCAAAAGCCTCCTTTGATATTTCTATTGCTTTTACAACTGCTTTAGCTTTATTTATGCATTCTAAAAACTCTTTTTTAGGATCACTATCATAAACTATGCCTGCACCAGACCTTATGCAAATATTATCCATTTTTTTATATACAAGCCTTATGGCAATACATACGTCCATATTACCAGAAAAATCTATATAACCTATAGCTCCGCCGTAAAGCTCTCTGTCAATGGTTTCTAATTCATTTATTATCTCTAAAGCTCTGATTTTAGGAGCACCTGATAAAGTACCTGCAGGTAGTATACTGTCTATAGCATCTATGGCATCTTTATCATCTCTGATAATGCCTGTAACAGTGGAACTTATATGCATAATATGAGAATAACGCTCTACACTCATATAATCTTCTACATTTACAGTACCTATTTTACTTATTTTTCCTATATCATTTCTAGCTAAATCCACAAGCATATTATGTTCTGCTAATTCTTTCTCATCTGATAATAAATCTTTTTCATTATTTAAATCTTCTTTTTGAGTTTTTCCTCTAGGTCTGCTTCCAGCTAATGGATAGGTATAAAGTTTATTATCTTCTAATTTTACTAATGTTTCTGGAGAAGCACCTGCTATTTCTATATTATTATTTAAAATATAAAACATATAAGGAGAGGCATTTATAGTTCTTAATACCCTATAAACATTAAATAAACTTCCGCTTGCTTTGGCTCTTAAAGTATTTGAAAGTACAACTTGAAATATATCACCGTCTTTAATATATTCCTTTGCTTTATTTACTATATTGGAATAATTATCTTCATCAAACTCATATTCAAAATCCGACTTTATTTTTAAATCTTCAAAATTATGCTTTTTATCGCTTCTTATTATACTCTCCATCTCATCTAATTTATTTAATGCCTCTTTATATGAAGCATCTAAATCATCAATTTTTACATTTGTTATTAAAATTATCTTCTGCTTAAAATTATCAAAGCATATAATACTTTCAAAAAGCATTAAATCTAAATCAATTATATCTTCTCCCTTACTTTCAAAATCAAGCCTTTTTTCGCTATATCTCACATAGTCATAAGAAAAATATCCTACAAAACCTCCTGTAAAAGGCGGCATATTTTCTAATTTAGGGCTTTTATAATCTTTTAAAATCTCTCTTATAATCACTTTTGGATTTTCTTTTTTATAGAACTCTCCGTTTATATACACATCATATCTTTTACATGTTATGTTAAGTATTGGTTCATAACCCAAAAACGTATATCTGCCCCAATTATATTTATCATTAATGCTCTCAAGCAAAAATACTTTATCGCTATTACTTCTTAATATTCTCATTAATTCTATTGGAGTTATAAAGTCAGAATAAATTTCTCTTGATACGGCTATTCTCTTATAACTAGATAAATTATCTATTTTTTTTATATCATCTATTGTTGCGGACATACATTAAGCCTTTATATTACTATTAATAATAATACTATTATAAGTAATATAAAAATAATGTCAATAAATAAACATTTACATTGATAATCAAAAATGAATTTTTTTTGTAAAAAATAAGAATAATTATACAAAATGAATAAAATGTATAAAAAAAGCTATACTGAAATTAATCAGCATAGCTTTATGTATTTATAAGATTTATTTTTAAAATAAACCGCTTATTTTTCCATTTTCATCTATATCAATATTGCAGGCAGCTGGAATTTTAGGAAGCCCTGGCATATCTATTATACCTCCAGCCATAGCAATAATAAATCCTGCACCTGAGGCAAGTTTTATTTCATCAATATTAATAGTATATCCTTTAGGAGCATTTAATAAGGCTGGATTATCTGATATAGATTTCTGAGTTTTTGACATACATATAGGAAGATTGCCGAAGCCCATACTCTCTATTTTTTTCATCATTTTATTAGCCTTAGAAGAAAACTTAATATCCCCTGCCCCATATATCTCTTTGCATATAAGCTCAATTTTTTCTTTTACGCTTTTTTCTAAATCATATAAAGGCTTATAATTAGATTCTTCGGAAGCAGCTTTCACAACTTTCTGAGCTAAATCTTTTCCTCCTTCTCCTCCTTTCTCCCAAACCTCGCATAATGAAATATCAGCCCCCATATTCTCACAATGTTTAGTTATAAGCTCTATCTCTTTGTCAGTATCAGAAGAAAATTTATTTATAGCAACAACTACTGGAACATTATACTTTTTCATGTTTTCAATATGCTTATCCAAGTTATCAAAACCTCTATTCAAAGCATCCAAATCTTCTTTATTAAGCTCTGAAGCTCCTCCATGATGTTTTAATGCTCTTATAGTAGCAACCAATACTATGCAGTTAGGCTTTAAACCAGCAGCACGGCATTTTATATCAAGGAATTTCTCTGCTCCTAAGTCAGCAGCAAAACCAGCCTCTGTTATTGTGTAATCAGAAAGTTTTAAAGCTAATTTAGTAGCAAGTACAGAGTTGCATCCATGTGCAATATTTGCAAAAGGTCCTCCATGAACTATAGCAGGAGTATTTTCTAAAGTCTGAACCAAGTTAGGTTTTATAGCATCCTTAAGCAAGGCACAAGCAGCACCCTCAACTTTTAAATCTTTAACTTTTAAAGGATTATCATTAACATCATAAGCAAATACAATATTTCCTATTCTCTCTTTCAAATCCATTAAAGAATTAGAAAGACAAAGTATAGCCATAATCTCAGAAGCAACTGTTATTTGAAATGATGACTGTCTTGTAACACCGTTTTCACTTCCTCCAAGTCCTATTACAATATCACGCAATGCCCTGTCATTCATATCAACAACTCTTTTAAATATCACTTTATTAGTATCTATCTTTAATTCATTTCCTTGTTTAATATGATTATCAATACAAGCTGATATTAAATTATGGGCACTTCCTATAGCATGAAAATCCCCATTAAAGTGCAGATTAATATCTTCCATAGGAACTATTTGAGCATATCCTCCACCGCATGCTCCTCCTTTAATTCCAAATACAGGACCCAAAGACGGTTCTCTCAAAGCTGCTATTGCATTTTTTCCTATCTTATTTAAGCCCTGTGTCAAGCCTATTGTAACTGTTGATTTTCCTTCTCCTGCTGGGGTTGGAGTTATTGCTGTAACCAAAACTAATTTGCCATTAGGCTTATCTTTTAATTTATTCAAAAGAGATAATTCAATCTTTGCCTTATATTTACCGTAAACCTCATAATCATCATCGGTGAGATTAAGCATTTTAGCTATTTCATCTGCTCTTTTTAATTTACATTCCTGTGCTATTTCTATATCTGTTTTCATAATAACTCCTTAAATATAGTAATTATATAATCGATAAAAACAATATACAGCAATTTTAAAATATTTGATATACATATATTAATAATATTTTTAAATAATTTAAATAATTGATGCAAAATATTGTTGAATTTTGTAATAATTATAATTATAATCTTATTCAATAATATTTTATAAATAAAAGGAAAGTATTAATGGATAAAGTAAGTGTAAGTCTTATAGGCGTTGGAAGAATGGGACAATTTCATTTAAATGTTATAAGTCAAATTAATCAAATTGATTTATCTGGCATATATGATGCTGATGAAAATCATCTTAATGAAATATCTCAAAAATATAATATAAGAAAATTTCAAAGTATAGATGAGGCTATAGATAATGCTGATGCTGTTATAATAGCAAGCCCTACTATATATCATTTTGAAATAGCTAAAAAGGCTGTAGAAAAAGGAAAACATGTTTTAGTAGAAAAGCCTATGACTGAAACTTATGCTCAGGCTGTAGAGTTAGAAGAAATAGTAAAAAAGAAAAATGTTATACTTCAGGTAGGACATGTTGAAAGATTCAATGGTGCTGTTCAGGAACTTCATCATATAATAGAAAAACCATATCTTATAGAAGCTAGAAGATTAGCTCCTTTTACTCCGCGTATTACTGATGTTGGAGTTGTATTTGATATTATGATACATGATTTAGATATTGTAACTTCATTAGTAAAAAAGCCAGTTATAAAATTTTCTGCAAGCGGTAAAAGAATAAGAACAAAAAATGAAGATATAGCAAGTGCTTTATTAGAATTTGAAGATGAAACAATAGCAACAATAAGTGCAAGCAGAGTAACTCAGGAAAAAATTAGAACTTTGGCTATAAGTACAAAAGAGGCATACTTTTTATTAGATTATGCCACTCAGGATATAACAATACATAGACAGGCAGCTAGTCAGAGCAATATAAAAACTTCTATTGGTATAAACTATAAACAAGAGTCAATTATAGAAAGAGTATTTATACATAGAGATAATCCTCTAAAATTGGAAGATGAACATTTTGCCAACTGTATATTAGGAAAAGATAAAAGATTCGTTTCTATAGAGGATGATGTTAATACTATAAAATTAACAGAAGCCATATTAAAAGAAATTAAAAAGACTTGGTAATAGCTTTACATTATTTCTTTTATTATTCTATGGAAATTGCCGTATTCAATTTTTTGTATCTCTTCATCATTAAAGCCTGAATCTTTAAGCAGGTTTATAATATCATAAGATTTAGAAGCATTTTCTAAACCTTTTACATAAGGAGTTTCATCATCTTCAAAGTATTCATTATAATCGAAACCAAGTCCTATATGATCAATACCTATCTTATCTGCTATATATTTAATATGATCTATTGCCCTATAAATAGTATGTTTATTAGAATCTTCATCTATAAACCATTTGTATGAATTAAAACCCACAACTCCATTTACATCTCTAATAGCTTTTAATTGTTCATCCGTAAGATTTCTAGGGCTATTGCATAATTTTCTGCTGTTTGAATGAGAGGCTATTACAGGACATGAAGTTATATCCATAACATCAAAAAAAGACTTATCATTTAAGTGAGATACATCAACTATCATACCTTTTTCCTGCATCTTCTTTACAGCTTTCTTTCCTAATTCAGTTAATCCCCTGTTATAATCTCCTCTTACTCCAGATGCTAATTTATTTTCCTCATTCCATGTTAAGCTGGCATGCCTTGCCCCATATTCATAATACTCATCTAGCAAATCAATATTATCATCTATAGATATAAGCCCCTCAAACCCTATAAACACATATATTTTATTTTCTTTCTGTGCCTTAATCATATCATCATAGCTTTTTACTATAGATATAATATCATCTATATATTCAAGCTCATTTGATATTGAATTTTGTATTTCTCTTACCCTATCCAATGCCCTTGAATAATTTTTAGGCTCTACCCATATAACAAATATAGAACCTCCTATTTTGCCTTTAATTAAATTATCATAATGATATTTCTTTATAATATTATTTTCGCCTCTTAAAGTTTTTACCGCAACATCAGTCCATATATCAGAATGAGCATCAAATATCATTTTTATTCCTCTCTTTTTTCATTATTTGCTGTTAATATATACTTCTGAAAAAATATAATTTTATTTACAGCTATATAAACAATTAAACATGATAAAACCTTATCAATTATATTAGCCAGCACTCTCGCTATAAATGATGCTTTTACAATATTTACACCTTTCTCTATTAAAGAAGTTATAAAAGAATCTACAGTCCCCCCTGTAAATCCATTTGAAAGTACTATTGATATGGGAGTTCCAATAAGCGTAGCGATAATACCTATAACTATTCCAATTACTAAAGCTGATATAATATTAAACCTAAATTTATATGCTGAAAAACCAACTATTAATCCTATTAATGCATTTATTATAGCAAAATATAAATGCTGATGGCTTAAAAAAAATGATAAAATTAAATTACTAAGTATTCCAACTATTGCCCCATATACAGGACCAAGTACAACAGCTGATAGTATTGTGCCAATGGAATCCATAAACAAAAAAGGTATATCAAAAAGCAAAACTATATAAGTAAAAGCAAAATTTGATACCAGCCCTATAAAAACTACAACTATATTATACTTCAAATTATTATTCATAAACTATGCCGAAAATATACGATGTTTAAAATATATTAAAATAAATAAAAAATTCAATTTATTTTCACTATACATCATTTTTAAAAAAACATATTCTTTTTACCGCTATAGAAACTAATATGCATGATAATAATTTATCCAATACAGCTGACGGTAATGTTAAAATTACAGCAGATATTATAAGACTTTTACCGCTGCTGAGTAATGACTGCATAAATAAATCTATAGTTCCTGAAGTTACTCCATTAGCTAATAATATAGAAATAGGTATTGATATTAAACCGCTTATGATGCCTATTGAAATGCCTGAAACAAGAGCTGTTTTTATATTAAAATCATATTTTTTTGATATAAATCCTGCAGAAAGTCCTATCATGGCATTAACAATAGCAAAATGTATATTCAAATAATCTATAGTAAAAGAAAATATTATATTGGTGAATATTCCAACTAAAGCCCCAGCAATAGGACATATTACAACAGCAGTTAATATAGTGCCAATGGAATCCATAAAGAGAAAAGGTATCTTAAATATAAGAACTGTATATGTAAAAACTATATTTACCATAATTCCAATAAAAAAAGCTATAATATCATATCTTTTTTTCTCATTAAAAACATTTTTAATTATTGTATAATATCCAATAATAGAGTTTGTATAATTTTTCTTTCTATAAAACACAGCAATAATTAAACATGAAAGTATTTTATCTATGATGCTGCTTGATAAAGTTCCGAATACTAATGCCGTTTCTACATTCATTCCTCTGCTTATTAAATATTTAACTGTAAAGTCAAGAGTTTTAACCATATCTCCTTTAGTTAATATTATTAATATAGGTATTGATATAGAGGCAGATATAACAGCAATAACAATACCTAAAAATAGTGCTATTCTTATTCCAAAACCATATTTATTAACTGTAAAACCTACAATTAAGCCTATAACAGCATTAACTACAGCAAAATGTATATTTACATAGTCAAGAAATAAAGAAAGTACAATATTAGTGAAAACGCCTACAAAAGCACCCTACATAGGACCTAAAATTACACCGCTCAATATAGTTCCTACACTATCCATAAATGTAAAACATATTTTTAATGACGATGCTGTATAAGCTAATACAAAATTTATTATTACACTTATAATGACTATCAATATTTTTTTACGTATATCTGAATTAACCATATATTTTCTTTCCCAACACAGCAAAATTATTATATAATTGTACAATTTAATATCAAAATAAAAAAAATGCAAACAAAAAGCCCTGACAAAATATTTATCAGGGCTTAATATAATTAATTATTATTAATTTTTATTACTTAGCTGTGAAAGCAACCATAGTCATCCAAGATAATGGTTTGTTGTAGTGAGGTAAGAAGAAGAAGTCTGATAAAGCAAATTCCTGAACTGTCATACCTCTTTGAATAGCAAGAGAGAATGCGTGAATAGCTTCAGCATGGTTATGGTTAGAAGCTATTTGAGCACCTAAAAGACGTCCGCTGCCTTCTTCATAAATGATTTTTACTAATACATCTTCATAAGTAGGCATAAATTCTGGTCTTTCCGCATCTTTAAAGAAGTTAGATTTAACTTTTAATCCTTTTTTCTTAGCTGTTTCTTCAGACCATCCAGTAGAAGCCATATTGTATCCGAATACACAAATAGCATTAGAACCTTGTGTACCGCAGTATTCTACTTTATTTCCTACGATATTGTTAGCAGCAACTATACCCATTCTTACAGCGTTAGTAGCCAAAGCAATATATTCTTGTTTTTCAGAAGCTCTTGAATATACAGTAGAACAGTCGCCTATAGCATATACATCAGGGTCTTTAGAAGATTTCATAGTAGTGTCTACAACGATAGCACCATTAGGAAGAGTTTCTAAATAATCTTTGTAAAGTTCACTGTTAGGTCTGAAACCAACAGACATAACTACCATATCTACATCATAAGAACCTTTGTCAGTAACAACTTTTTTAACTCTGTCATCACCTTCAAATTTTTTAACTGTTTCACCTAAATGCATTTCTATTCCAGCATCTTTTATTCTTTTTTCAGCTTCATCAGTTATTTCTTTATCGAAATAGTTAGCCATAACTCTAGGCATAGCTTCCATCAATATAACTTCTTTACCATGATTTTTGAATGCTTCTATAAGTTCAACACCTATATAACCAGCACCAACTACCATAACTCTTTTTACATCTGGTTTAGCTATTTCATTAATGATTTCCTGACCTTGTTGATATAATTTTGAGAAGAAAATGCCTTTTTTAAGTCCGTAAGTAGTACCTTCCTGCATTAAACCTTCTATAGGAGGAGTTACAGGCCAAGAACCAGTAGCAAGAATAAGTTTATCATAATTATCATCAAACTCTTTTCCTGTTTTTAATTCTTTGATATGTAATTTTTTATTAGCCCAGTCAATTTTAGTTACTTCATGTCCCATGTGAACTTTAATGCCTTCGCTTGTTAAACTTTCAGGACTAGCATAAAATAAACCTTTAGGATCTTTTACTACTCCTCCAACCCAAAGAGCAATACCACATGCTAAGAAAGATATATTATCATTTCTATCATAAGTTACTACTTCACATTTTTTAGAAGCTGCTAATGTTTTTGCTGCCCATGTACCGGCATGGTTACAACCTATTACTATAACTTTCATAATATTTAACCCCTTTATTTTTAAAAAATTAATATATATTTTAGTATTTATTATAGTACAAAAAACATACTTAGTCAAGGTATATTATATAGTTAATTACAATTTTATACTATTAGAAACATTTTTATATAATAACTTTACTAATTCTTATATATTAGCTATTATATAAATAATATTGTTAATTGAAATTATAAACTAGCAATTCACTTATTAAATAATATTATTAACATAATACTAAAATCAAATAAAAATTCAGAATTCCAAATTATAAAAATTCATAATATCATTGATATTTATACTTTTTATGCTATATTTTAAAAATAAAAATTTATATATGGGTCTTATTATGATAAAATTTAACGAATATTTTTTAATGGAAGAAAAGGATGTAATAGCATATATAAAAAACGAGTTAAAATACTTTAATTCTAATGACAAAATAACATGCAAAGAAATAGGCGACGGTAATATAAATTACGTTTATAGAATAAGCAATGGCAGTAATTCTATTATACTTAAACAAGCTGGAGTTCATACTAGAAGCAATTCGTCTGGAAGGGTACTGGATATTAATAGAAATACTAGAGAGGCTGAAATTTTATCATATTATGGTTCTCTTCTTCCAGATTTAGCACCTAAAATTATACACATAGATAAAACAATGAAATTATTTATAATGGAAGACCTGAAGGGATATTTAGTTTTAAGAGATGCTTTAATTCAGGGACAAATATATCATCATTTGGCAGAACATATATCAGAGTTTATAGTAGAAACAACTTTATCATCTGCAGATTTTTTTATAGATACTTTCTATAAAAAAGATAATGTTGCTAAATATATTAATAAGGAATTATGTAAGATAAGTGAAGAACTTGTATTCAGAGAACCTTTTTTTAATTTATTAAATGAGAACGTATTTTCAAGTTCTTTGAAACAATTTGTTAAAAATAATCTATATGACAATAAAATACTTCAGTCAGAGGCGGCAAAACTTAAATATGAATTTATGAATACTGCTCAGGCACTTATACATGGAGATTTACATACTGGTTCTATATTTGTAAATGAAGATTATATAAAGGTTATGGATTGTGAATTTGCTTTTTACGGTCCTATTGGGTATGATTTAGGAAATATTATAGGTAATTTTATTTTTGCTTATATTTATCATATAAATGTTACAAATGATAAAAATTATACTTCATTTTTGTTTCATGTTATAAATGACATTATAAAATTATTTAAAAATAAATTTATAACTAAATTTATACATGATACAAATGATATATCTGTAAAAAATGACTATTTTATAGAGTTTTATTTATTAGAAGTACTAAAAACATCTTTTGGTATATGCGGACTTGAGATAATAAGAAGAACTACAGGATGTGCAAGGGTTAAAGAGATAGAATCTGTTGAAGATGAGGAAATAAGAAGAAATATAGAATATACTCTTTTAAATATTGGTATAGAATGTATAATGTACAGGGATAGAATTTCTGAAGAAGAAAATTTTATGGAAGTTATAGATAAAGTTATATCTAAAATAGATTTTAATAATATCTAAATATATTTTTTATTATATTGTTAGGAGTACTTTAATGTCTAAGATAGAGAGAATAGATAAAGAATTGGCTTTTATGCTTCAATTTGAAAATATTGCTTGGTATGATGACGGATGCGTGAAAATATTAGATAGGAGAGTATATCCTAATAAAGTAAATTTTGTTGAATGCAAAACTCATAGAGAGGTATCAAAGGCAATAGCTGATATGGTAACGCAAAGTGCAGGACCTTATCTTGCTGTTGCTATGGGAATGGCACTTGCTGGATATGAATCTAAGCATTTAGAAGGTAATGACAGGATAGAATTTTTAACTCATGCCTGCAATACTTTGGCTAATTCAAGACCTACTACAAGTGCTAGGATGATGTCTATAACTAAATCATGTTTAGAGGCAGGAACAGAGGCTATAAAATCAGGCAAAGACCCTATAGAAGCTATGTTTAACAGAGGAATAGAACTTTCTACAAAAAGATATTCCAAAATAAAAAAAATAGCTGAAAATCTGGTATCAATGTATCCTGATAAAGGAACTATACTTACTCAATGTTTTGGGGAATCTATTGTGGGATTTATGATACAGGAATTTCAGAAAAATAAAAAAGATATAAAAGTTGTATGTGCAGAAACAAGACCATATTTTCAAGGGGCAAGGCTTACAGCAACTGTAGCCTATGATCAGGGTGCTGATGTTACAGTTATAACGGATAATATGGTGGCATACACTATGCAGGAAAAGAAAATAGATGTATTTACTTCTGCTGCTGACTTAATATGTCTTAATGGTGCTGTTGTAAATAAAATAGGTACTTTTCAAATAGCAATAGTAGCTAAATATTTGGGTATTCCTTATTTTGTAACAGGAGCTCCAGATAAAGGATATCATGGACTTAATGATGTACATTTTGAGTTTAGAGATGAAAAGCTTGTAACTGAAGCTATGGGAGTAAAAACTTCTAAAGATGGAGTTAAAGGATTTTATCCTGCTTTTGATTATACCCCTCCTCATTTAGTCAGTGCTGTTGTAACAGATTTAGGTATTTACAGCCCTTATGATTTATTTAAATATTATATAGGAAATGATGAAGGCGAGTATTAATTAAACGGGTTTTTTATATCAGCCTTTCTTATATCTATTAAGAATTGAATAAATAAATCAAACAATATAGGGTCTATTTGAACCTCTTTTTCTACATAGTTTTCATATATAAACTCTACAGCACCTTTTATATCAAGTCCTTGTCTATCATATATTTTTTGAGGAAGAACTATTGTATCGAATAAGTCCACTATCTCCAGCACTTTGGCAGGAAAAAAAGATATACTGTCTAAAGAATAAATATCCTCAGAATAATATGATATAAGCCAAGCAGGAGATAATGTTTTATTTTCTTTTAGATATGTTGATATTATATTGGATAAAACACTATATCCGTATCCGTAATATTCATGATGCATCCCTACTATTAAAGAAATATCATTATTGTAGTTTCTGAAATATCTTAAGAACTGATATCCTTTAATAGCATGCGAAGTAGAATCTTTGCTGTAATATTTAGGTTTATTTATATTCAAATAATCAAGTTCTTTTACTTTGACAACATCATGCCAAAATGCTCCTGCGGCAAAACTAGCTATTCTTTCCAAAGATAATTTTTTAAGACCATTTTTAAAAATATCATCAAAAGTTATTATTTTTTTATCTATATTATATTTTTCAAACACTTTTTTATAGTATTTGCAATATTTGGTATTAAAATTAATTATTGACTTCAGAGGAAGCTGTTTTGATATCTCATCATTATAATACAATAGAAATTCTATAAAAGTAATAAAAACTCTGTTTCCATGCCCTATAACATTTCTGCATCTAAAACTGTCAATTTTGTAGAATAAATCTATATTTGGGTATATTTTATTTACTAATTTGGCAACAGAAAGTATTAAATTATTTGATATATACTGGGTATCATAATATTCAACATTATCAAAATCAGGCTGATTAATACTGTCTTTTACAGCATTCAAAAGATGAATCAGATTTATTCTTTCTATAAAAGCTAATTCAGTAATTATATCAAATATATATTGTACAGCATTTTCATCAAAGCCTTCATTTATGTATTGATTTAATATATCAGTATAATTATTTAGAGAAACAAATCTCTCTTTCGGAGTTTCTTTAAGTATCACCTCTAATATGTCATACTCAAATTTTTTAGTTTCTTCCGAATCAGGCAGGCAGTCTTTATAAACCTTTAAAAACTGATTAATGTCTTTTATGTTATGATAATTTTTATCATCCTCTTTTGACCTATTTAAGAAAACATCAATAGCCTCTTTATAAGATTTTTCTATATAAAAACTAGTAAACATATCGCTGTTTACATAATTTTTATCAAATAAAATATCTATCTTATAATTTGGTACCATCATATACACATTATCATCATTAGCACATAATATACCGTTAGAATGAAGCTTCACTATATCCAAATTTGACTTGATTAAATTCAAATCTATAGGAACATAATTGTTAATATCTATTACCATATTTTACCTTAATTTAATTATGATTATATAATAAACTATTTTTATTTTTTATCAATATTTTTTAAAAAAAATATGATATAAGATACTTGACATATTTTATTGATATAGTATAATACGGAACTCATAGATTTAAAAAATTAAATTTTATGACTACTGGGGTGTCGTCAAGCGGTAAGACAATTGGTTTTGGTCCAATTATTCGAGGGTTCGAATCCTTCCACCCCAACTTTTCTAAATGGTTACTTAAATGGGCATAGCAGACGAAATATTAATATTAAGCGGTACAGCAAATCCTCAATTGTCTGAAGATGTTGTTAATAACTTAGGTCTTAAGTTAGGTAATATGGAAATACGTAAGTTTGCTGACGGCGAAACATTTGTTCAAATTGAAGAAACTGTTAGAAATAAAGATACTTATGTAATACAGCCTACAGGCAGACCTTCAAGCAGTGAAAGCTGGATGGAGCTATACTGTATAATAGACGCTCTAAAAAGAGCTAGTGCTAAACGTATTACAGCTGTTATACCTTATT
This sequence comes from uncultured Brachyspira sp., assembly GCF_944388875.1. Taxonomy (GTDB): domain Bacteria; phylum Spirochaetota; class Brachyspiria; order Brachyspirales; family Brachyspiraceae; genus Brachyspira. The sequence continues at coordinate 33,541 of NZ_CALXKQ010000015.1, read as the reverse complement.
ACGGATACTCAAGACAGGATAGAAAAAATGAACCTAGAGTTCCTATAACAGCAAAATTAGTAGCGAATTTATTATCAGAATCTGGTGCTCATAGAGTTTTAGCTCTTGATTTACATGCTGCCCAAATACAAGGATTTTTTGATATACCTGTTGATCACATGCTTTCTAAAAATGTTTTTTTAGAAAAAATAAGACAGGATTTAGATATGTCAAATTCTATAATAGTATCTCCTGATATAGGCGGTGTAGGAAGAGCAAGGGCTATAGCCAAACAGTTAAATTTAGATATTGCTATTATAGACAAAAGAAGAGATAGAGCCAATGAATGCGAAGTTATGAATATAATAGGCGATGTTAATGGAAAAGATGCTATTATTATAGATGATATAATAGATACAGGCGGTACTCTTATAAAAAGTATCAAAGCTCTAAAAAATGCAGGTATGAGAAAAATATATGTATTTATTACTCATGCTGTATGCTCAGGCGATGTTTATGAGAGAATTAATGCCAGCGATATAGAAAAACTTTATATAACTGATAGTTTAAAAGTTATGAAAGACAGATTAGGAAGCAAAATAGAAGTACTTTCTGTTGCTCCTGTTATTGCCAATGCTATTAGGCATATACATATGGAACTTTCAATAAGTGTACTATTTGATAAGTAAAATAAAAGGAAAGAAATATGAGTGAGAATTATACTATTAAAGCTTTACAAAGAGATACAAAATTTAAAAGTGTTGGACGTAAATTAAGAAATGAAGGTTATGCTTTGGCTACTCTTTACGGCAGAGAAAATCAATATTCAATCGCTGTGGAATTAAAAGAGTTTACAAAAGTATTTTCATTAGCAGGTCAGCATGATATTATTACTTTAGATATACAAAATGATAAATCAAGAGAAGTTTTAGTAAAAGATTATCAAATAGACGGTATAAAAAGAAGTATCAGACATATAGACTTCTATGAAATAGATAGAAATAAAAAGATTAAAACTTATGTTCCTATTCATATTGAAGGTACTCCTGAAGGTGTACGATTAGGAGGCGGTACTCTTGAACAAGTTGAATATGGATTAAATGTTAAAGCTTTTCCAACCTCTATTCCTAGAGAATTAATTGTAGATGTTAGCGAATTAAAAGTAGGAGATAGCTTGCATATTAGCGATATTAAATTCCCAGAAGGCGTTGACCCTGTAGGCGATGCTTCTAAAGCAATTGTTACTGTTGTTACTACTCAAGATGATGATGCTAAAGGCGAAACTAATCAATAATAGTTAGTAGGATTAATACTATATATGATGAAATTAGTAATGGGACTTGGAAACCCAGGTGAGCAATATAAAAATCATAGACATAATGTAGGCTATATGATTTTAGATAGAATAGCTAAAAAACTTAATGTTGAATTGGATATCAAAAAAAAGAAAACTGTTTTTGGAAGAGCTAAGCATGGTAAAATGGAATATCTATTATTAAAGCCTCAGACTTTTATGAACCTTTCTGGTGAAGCTGCTCTTTATATGGCTAGTTTTATGAAAATTACGGTTGAAAATATTATCGTTATATATGATGATATGGATGTACCTATAGGTGAATTTAGAGTAATACCAGCTAAAAATGATGACAGTGATGATGATACAGAAAATTATAAGATAGATCATAATGGTGTGAAAAGCATAGAAGATTCTCTTAAAAATGGCAACTTTACAAAAATTGGTGTTGGAATAGGTGCATGCCCTGAAAATGAAGAAAAAGCAGATTTTTTATTATCACCTTTTACAAAAGATGAAAGAAAAAAAATTAAAGATATATCTGACAATGTTGTTGATGCTGTATGTATAGCTTTATTTGAATCTCCTCAGGCTGCTAAAAAGAAATATTCATGATTACTAAATTAGTTATTGGGCTAGGAAATCCTGGAGAAGAATATAAAAATAATAGGCATAATGTCGGATTTATTATGCTTGATAAGATAGCACAAAATCTTTCAGTTAATTTTGATAATAATAAAAAAAAGTCCTTATACGGAAGAGCTAAAAAAAACGGCATAGAATATATACTCCTTAAACCTCTTACATTTATGAATTTGTCTGGAGAATCTGCTTCTTATATAACAAAATTTTTCAATATAAATACAGAAGATATAATTGTAATATATGATGATATGGATATACCATTTGGAAGTTTTAAAATTAAAAAAGGCGGAAGTTCAGGCGGGCACAATGGAATTAAAAGTTTGATTGCTCATTTGAAAAGCGATGACTTTACAAGAATTAGAATAGGAATAGGAAGACCAAGCGGAGGAAAACAGGTTAATGATTATGTGCTTTCATCTTTCAGCAAATCAGAGAGGGAAAAATTAGATAATGATATTTCTATTGATGTAATTGAAGCAGTAAAAACAGCCCTATTTGAATCTCCTATAATAGCACAAAATAAATTTAATAAAAGAATAAATAATGAAAAAAAAGAAAATAAAAAAATAGATAAAAAGGATAAAAAAATGATTAAAATTGTCGCTAAAAACCCAGTTAAACAAGAAAATAAAGCAAAATTTATAGAAACAGTAAAGGAACTTATAGAAAAAAGCAGAGCAGAAGAAGGATGTATATCATATAATCTATATGAAAGTTTAGATGGAAAATACCTAACATTTATAGAAGAATGGAAAGATGAAAAAGCAATAGAAACTCATAATAATTCAGATCATTTTAAATCTATAGTACCAAAGATTAGGGAATTGACTGACGGAGAAATGGATACTGTTTTATATAAAGAAGTGAAGTAAAAATTATTTTTACTTATTAAGTAAAATAAAAAAGCAAGATACTATATTTAGTTTCTTGCTTTTATTTTTTAAATTTTTTAATCAGTCTTTATTTTTTGTAGCATTAGCTTCTGGTATTTCATTATTTTTTAATTTTTCTATAAAACTTCTTAAATCATTTTTTGAAGCAGAAGAATTAGAAACTTTTCCTCTTTCTATGATTCTCTTTGTACCAAGACTAACTATAGTTTGAATATCCAAAATAAAGCTTACTGTACCATCCCCTAGAACTGTAGCACCAGCCAAACCTTCGCTTTTTGTAATGCTATCTTTTAATGTCTTAATAACTATATCCTGCTCTCCTATTAAGTTATTAACCAATAACGCAACTTTTTTACCCTCAGAAGAAAGTATAACAGCATAATATGATTTTATATTATCATATCTTGAAGGAAGTCTGAATAATTCCTTAATACTAAGTACATTGATAACATCATCCCTAACCTTTATTACCTCTATGCCTTCCAATTCCTGAATATCTTTAACATCTATTTTTACAGTTTCCAATATACTGTTAATAGGAACAGCATAATACTCTTTTTCAGCATCAACTATAAGAGCCTGAATAATTGCTACAGTAAGAGGTATTCTAAGAAAGAAAGTAGAACCCTTACCCCATTCTGTTTCTATACCGACAGTTCCGTTAATTTTCTCTAAACTCTTTTTAACTACATCCATACCAACTCCCCTTCCAGATACATTGGTTATTTTTGCAGCTGTAGAGAAACCTGGAGCAAATATATATTCAAGCATTTGTTTTTCAGAAAGTTTGGCATCTGCAGATACTAATCCTTTTTTTACAGCACTTTCAAATATTTTCTGAGGTATCATTCCTTTGCCGTCATCAGATATTTTTATTATTATTAAGTTGCCTTCATGCGAAGCACCTAAAACTACTGTCCCTGTTCTAGGCTTTCCAGCTTTTTCTCTTTCATCAGGATGTTCTATACCATGATCCATGGCATTTCTTATAATATGCACCAATGGGTCTACTAATACTTCTATAACTGATTTATCTAATTCTGTTTCCTCTCCGTACATTTCCAATTTAACTTCTTTGCCTAAATCCCTTGATAAATCCCTAATCAAACGAGGAAATCTATTGAATGTCTGTGCTATAGGAAGCATCCTTATCTTCATTACAGTTTCCTGAAGTTCATTAGTTACCCTAGTAAGAAGCTGATATGAATTTCTAAATTTATCCAAAGTGGTTTTAAACTCTTCCTCCATTTTTACCAATTCTGAAAGTTTATCATTAAAACCATCTAAATATACATTCCTAATCTCTTTAATCTCTTTCTTTTGCATGTATTCTTCAAATTTTCTAAGTATCTGAACAATACTATCCCTATAATACCTTTTTACCTCATTTATACCATTACCTATTATTTTATTATACGATGTAAAGTCATCATCATACTGAACATAAGAACTTTTATTAGTTACAAGCTCTCCTACCTGATTCATCATGGCATCAATTCTGTCGCTTTCTACTCTAAGGAAAGAACTTTGTCTTTCTGTTTTATGATCTTTTCCTCCCTTTGCCGCTTCAGGTTTTTTTGATGCAGGAGCTGCCTCTTTAACAGCAGGAGCTGCTTCTTTTTGTTTCTTATCTTGAAGAAATTTCTCATATTCTTCTAATATAATATCTTCAATGGATATTTCTTTTGTAACATCTGGTAATGTAATGGCATCTATTATTGTTTTATCTTCATTTATAGTTGCAAATATATATGTAACATGTTCATAAAACTCATCACCTTCCAAAGCCTCAAGAGGAGGAATACTCCCCATTATCTCCCCTACATCTTTAAGAGCTACAAATACTTGAACACCGCCTACAGTTCTCATAGGGCTTTCTGGATCAAAACTAACATGTACTAATTTTGTTTTTACACCCTCTTCAACATTATCTCTAATTATACCCAGTAAATCATTATCATTTGGAAGAAGCTCATATTTATTAACTTTTTTCTCTGTTTCAGGAGCTGCCGATGTGCTTGTAGTACTTTCGGCGGCGGAAGATGCAGGAGCATTGCCTAATTTCATGTTTTTAAAATCTTCAAGCTTTTTTATCTCTGCTTCTATATCTCCAGAATACTCGCTTTCTTCACTAGCTGTATTAATTAAGTCTTTTAATATATCTATGCCTTTTAAAAGAACATCTATAGTAGCATCATCTACTTCTATTTTATTATTTCTTATTAAATCAAGTAAATCTTCAAATCTATGAGCATATTTTTGTGTTTCAACTAATTCTACAGCACCTGCACTTCCTTTTAAAGTATGAACAGCTCTGAATATTTCCTGTATTGCATCAACATTGTTTCTTTCATTATCTAAAATAAGTATATTTTGCTCAAGTCTATCAAGCATTTCAAATGCTTCTTCAAAGAAATCCTTAAGCAGACTTTTTATATAATCATCCATCTATACGCCTCATAAAAATCGAAAATCTTACTATATATTATCGGAAAAAGATAAAAATGTCTATAGTAAATAATATTTTACTTGAAAATATAATAATTTATTATATTATAAAAACAATTAAATGTCTATATCTTTATTTTAAAGGGGCAAAAAATGAAAATATGTATAATAGGTACTGGTTATGTTGGTCTTATTACAGGTGCATGTCTTGCTGAAATGGGTAATTATGTTATATGTGTAGATAATGACGAAGAAAAACTTAAAAAATTAAAAAATGGTATTACTCCTCTGTACGAACCAGGGCTTGAAGAACTTATATTAGCCAATGTTTCTGAAGGAAGATTAGAGTTTACAAACGATTTAGCTTCTGCTGTACAAAAATCTATAGCTTGTTTCATCGCTGTAGGTACTCCTTCTGGAGATGATGGAAGCTGCGATTTAAGTTTTGTACTTTCCGTTGCTAATGATATAGGCAAAGCTATGAATGGGTATAAAGTAATAGTCGATAAATCTACAGTACCTGTTGGAACTCATAAACTAGTTGAAGATGAGATAAAGAAAAATTATAATGGGGAATTTGATGTTGTTTCTAATCCTGAGTTTTTAAAGCAAGGTGCTGCTGTTGATGATTTTCTGAAGCCAGATAGAGTTGTTATAGGCTCAGACAGTGAAAAAGCAATAGATATAATGAGAGATATTTATAACCCATTTACAAGAACTGGAAATCCTATAATTATAATGGATGTGCGTTCTGCTGAAATGACTAAATATGCTGCTAATGCATTTTTAGCAACTAAAATATCTTTTGCCAATGAAATAGCTAATATATGTGAAAAAGTTGGTGCTAATGCTGATTTAGTCAGAATCGGTATGTCAAGCGATAAAAGAATAGGAAATCAATTCTTATTTCATGGATTAGGATACGGAGGAAGCTGCTTTCCTAAGGATGTACAGGCATTAATAAAAACTGCTTCTGATTACGGTATCAATTCAGACTTGCTTAAGGCTACTCACAAAGTTAATGTTAATCAAAGAAAAATATTCGTAAATAAAATTCTTAAACATTATAATAATGATGTTAAAGGCAGAACTTTTGCTTTATGGGGACTTGCATTTAAACCTAGAACCAATGATATGAGGGAAGCTCCTTCAATAACTATCATTAACATGCTTTTAGATGCAGGTGCTAATATTAGAGCTTATGATCCTAAGGCTTTCGATAGTGCTAAAGCTATATTCGGAGATAAAATATACTATGCTGAAAATGCTTATGATGCTTTATCAAATGCAGATGCTTTAATTTTAGTTACTGAGTGGAATGAGTTTAGAAGACCTAGTTTTGATAAAATTAAAGAATTATTAAAAGAACCTATAATATTTGACGGCAGAAATCAATATGAAAAAAGCAGAATGAAAGAAAGAGGCATAAAATATATTTCATTAGGCGTTGCCGAAGACTAAATAACATGGTAAATGAATATAAAAATATATTATTAAACAGACTTCATAGAACTATTACCGAAAAAAATAAAATAGAGAATAATCATATAAGACTTTTAAGCTATGATATTATTATAGAACCCGAAATAGTACAGCTTGAGAGAAAGAACAGTGTATTATGCTCCATATATTTCTATGTCAAAGCTCCTTTATTTGATAATATATTTTTTGATTCATCTTCCAGTATGGCATCGGACGAATATAAAGCTATAATGATAGCTTCTGATAATTTTGTTTATTGTCCTTTACAAGGTATTTTAGATTTTTTAAATGGGGTTTATCACCATGAAATAGAAACATTTATTCTTGATAAAAAGAAAAGTTTCACGGTATGCGAAAGCCCTATGATAGGTCTTGGAAATATAGAAAACAAAGAAAATTTTTATGAAGATTATGTGGGATTTGATGGAGAGAATGGATATTCAAGTTTTTTATGGAATGCTGTGTATAAGGATGTGCCTTTTATATTAAGAAATAATAGAGTTAATTTTATAAAGACTTATGGTGCTAAAATGCCTAATGGAGATGTTATTGTTGAATGTACAATAAACAATGTTAATAACAAAACATTGGAAGATTGTATTAAGGATGAAATTATAAAATGGAATAATGAAGGAGAATTTTTTTCTATAAAGCAGTTTTTCTTTATACTTCAATCTGATAATACTTATATAAAATATCCGTATACAAAAGAAGAAATAGAATATTTTGTCATAGAGTATGTATTGGAATTTGAAAATTCTAATGGAGATTATGAAAAATTTATAAGAAGCATAAAAAATATTATCCCCGATAACAGTATAAGAGAAGAAATTATTAATTTTATACCAGAAATATGTGCTGAAAATGCATTCAAAGATGTCATATTTGATGAAAGAGTTAATATCAATATAAACTCCAACAGCTATAAAATATTAAAGGCTCAATTTACAAGCTATAAATATATTGAAGATGCATTAATGGACGGTTTTTCTAATAATATTTTCAAAGAAGAAACATTCAATGATCTTGTTCATCTAAGCAATTCATACAATATAATATATGATACCTTGCAAAATAAGCCTAATATCCCAATGAATGAAATATATATATACAATACATTCAATTTCACATCAGATTATAATTTTATATAAATTAATATGACAAAGTAGAAAAATATAATCCAATTTGAACACCCAAATCTATAGATGAAAATTTAACTGATGTTCTTTTATATTCCATAAGAGGAAAATCATAATTGAAATAAAAACTTAAACTTATGCCGCTAAAACTTACAAATGTTTTTAAACCTACGAGAAATTTTATATAAGGTATTACTATATTATCAAATCTGTTTTTAAGCCTTCCATAATTTAAAACTTCTATTATATAATCGTATCTATAGCTTCCTCCAAGCGGCACCTTAACCCCGCCTCCAAAACCTATCATAAACATTCTGGCAAACATCGTTTCAATGTATCCGCCTATATTCAAACTATCAAAAACATGAGTATATTTTTTTCCATTATCCATAAATCCGTAACTATCTCTGTAGTATCCTAAATCCATGCCTAGTCCCAATAACGCATTCTTACTCAAAAAGAAATTATATGCAGGCTGAAGCAAAAAACCTATCTCAAAAGCAGATTTTGATTTATAAACATTATTCTGATTCCCAATATAATATGAAGGCAGGCTTCCAGCTAAAGGAAGTATATAGCCTAAACTAAAAAAACCTAATTGAGAAAATGCATTTGAAGATATTGTTATAATAAGTACAAATAAAAAAATAGTTTTTTTCATATATCATCCATATTTTTATATTTGTATGAATTATAGATATAAATATATTTAATTCAAATCATATATCAGTATGTCCCCTGATATATATACAAAGGAAAATTATTAAAATATATTATCAATATTATTTTTTATAGAGCTGTTAATAGAATTGATGCTGTTGAAACAATTTTCTAATCTGTAAAATATATAAGAATCATCTTTTATTGTATTTATTTTATTTTCTTCATTATTATTAAAATCATCTATTTCATTTCTAAAAAGTTTTGCTGTATTTCCTAATATATTTGTTATATTTTCAATAAATATCAGCATATTCTGCTTATCCTCTTCTCTATTATAGGATTTAATTAATGATATTATCTGCTCAGCTTCAAGTATAAATTTATCATTACTTTCAATTAATGAATCAGTTATAGGAGTTCCTTTATATCTAGTTTGATTTTTCTCATGTATTATAATGTTATTTTTTATCATGTATGCCTTTAATATAATTTCATACAAGTACACAGAAGTTTCTTCATTATTAATAGCTTTTCTTATTTGATTAATAATTATAGTATCTATTTCTATAAGTTCGCTTATTTTATCAACCATTCCTTTATGGCTCTCAGTTCTTATGATAAAATGATCAAATATCCACACCATAGACAATGCTATAAGTATAAACCCAACTCTTGATGATGTAGAAACTAACTTAGTCATATATGGAAATGATGATATTAATGCTGACACTGTTCCGTATATCTTTTTAAAAAATCCATTGACAGATGATAATGACAAAACAAAACATACTCCTATAGAAGGTATAATCATTTCATTTGGAACATATTTAAAAACTGCCGCAAATATCAATGCTCCTAAAAAATTACCAAATACATCTATTTTTAAATTTGCTTTCTGCTCTTCATAAAAAGGATAAATCATAATATAAGAAAGTATAGGAAGCCAGTATCCTCTGACTGCAATCTCATCAGGAAGAAAATATCTTATGGTAAAAGATATACACATTATTATACCCATTTTTAAAGCAAATCTAAAATGGCATTTATTAATATTAAACTCTTTTTTTAATCTTATAAATTTTAAATTAAATACCCTTTTTATCTCAAAATCATCCTTTTTATTTTCAAACATCCTATATAATATTCTGTTGAGTTTCCTTACAGCGTATATCCATTCATAATTTGATTTCTCATCGCTTAATGAATAATTATCATAAAAATATTTAATACCAGAAATAACAGAATTAAACTCTTTTTCCTTCTTAGATATATCATGCTTAAGCAAATTAGATATTCTATCCATTAATTTGGAAAGCTGCAGAAAATAATTCAAATCATCATCATTTAAAATGCACATTTTTTCGTATTCTTTTTTTATAAGCTGATTGATCTCTTCTAAAAATAATACTAATTCAAAATGATTAATATTTCTATTATTCATAATGCCGTGTCTTTTTAATGAGTCAACATATATAGCTGAAGTATAAGAATTTATTATAGAAAATAATTCATCATTCTTTCCCTTATCTAAAGAACATGATTTATTGTATAATGATAATAATTTTTTGCTTATTATCTTAATACTGCTTGAAGCAAGATTATTAGAAACTTTATGCTTAGTTAAAAATTTATTTAATACCAAAAATATAAATGATACTAATAATGCTGTAAGTATAGCCTCCATTCTTAAATGTATATTGGATATTGGTATATTATATGCCTGCAGCAGAACATAAGTAAACCCGTATATAAAATAATTTCTAGGAACAAAATCATCGGATAATAGAAAAACTACGCAGAAAGGCACTATAAAATTAAACAATATTATAAAAACTATATTCTGTTCTGCTATAGTAGCTAAAAAACCCAATAACAATATTCTAAATGCCACAGCAGGAAAAGATGAAACAGTAAAACTCTGCCTCATAAATGCACATATAAATATAGTAATTATGCCTATAGTGGAATTTTCTCTTCCAAACAGATTATTGGATATAACAAGTACAAACATGCCAGTAAGAACACTCGGAATAAAATCCAATGCTCTTATCAAGAATGCTTTTATAATATTTATTTGTTTTTTATAAAAAATAAGCATTGAGATTCTTGAATATATTTTAATTTTTATTATACTTATATGATAAAAGACTATATTATAAATATAAAATAGTCAATAAAAAATTAAATATTGCCGATACTAAAAAATAACATATTGTATATAATCTTGGGGGTAATTATATGGCTGCTACAATCATAGAACATGAAGAATATCCATCAGTAGTGGTTATAGAGTATAACAGCTTATACAGAAATGAATTAGAAAATTTTATACGTAATATAAAGATAAAAGATAATAAAGAGGTTGTTTATACAGACCCTTATTTCTTTAAAATACTTCGTACTAATAATACAAATATAGGATTATTAACTATAGACGGCAGGATACACGGATATTACTATATAGGAAAAGATAATGTATTAAAATATATATATATGAATTATCCGTATAGAAGAAATGGTTTTGCAAAATTACTTCTAACCCATGCCATTAAAACTAATCCTAATATTCAATTTGAAAAAAATCAAAATCAGGCTTATACTAGATTGATAAGTTCGCCTATATTTGAGGATGTGCTTAAAGGAAATTCATCTGGTGCATTTGATAATAGCGGTTCAGGCGGTATGGATACATTTGAAGATTTAAGCGGAGGCGGCAGCAAAGAAGGAGAACTTACATTATTTTAAATTTAAAAAAAATAATAGTTTGTTTTATATTATTAATGCCTCATCCATTAATTTCATGTTCGTACTGCATCAAATCAGGTACTGAACATCCGCAAATTGAAAAAAAAGTAAAGGTCTATAAACTTATAAATATGCATACAGCTATGAATATTACTATAAGTATAGATGATAATAAAATATACGGAAAATCTGCTATAAATGATTATTGGGCTGACTGTACTATTAACGGCGACTTAATTTCAATAGCTATGATAAAAACAACAAGAAAAACTGATAATGCTCAAAAAAGAAAAGCGGAAGGAGATTATATATCAATACTTCAGACAGCATATTCTTTTAAAATAGAAAACAATAACCTTTTTATATATACAACATTCATGGATGAACCGCTTATATATGAAGAAATTCAGTAAAAAAGGCTATGCTAATTAATAAGCACAGCCTTTATTTTTTATTTTATCCGTATATTATTGTCATTATATATCTGACAAACTCGGCAACTAAAAATATCATAAATATAAAACCTAAGAATATCCAAGATTTTAAAGTACGTTTTCTAGTTTCCTTTTTATTAAATTCTCTTCTAAAAGGATCATTATTATCATCATATTCCATAATAAAACCCATCAAACTTTTTTCAAATATTTTTGTGTATCAACAGCAACAGCAGCTATGATGATAGCACCTTTAATTATATATTGCATGTATGGAGAAATACCAACGAATGTCATACCATAGTTAATAACTTGGAATATTAATACACCAGATACAATACCTAATATAGAACCAATACCGCCAGAGAAAGAAACCCCTCCAACTACACAAGCAGCAATAGCATCAAGCTCATAACCATTACCCAAATTATTAGTAGCAGAACCAACGCGAGCAACCTCTAATGAACCAGCTATACCATATAAAGCACCAGCCATAGTATAAACTATCATAAGAGTAACAGGAATATTTACACCAGAAACAGCAGCAGCTTCAGGGTTACCTCCTACCGCAAATATGTTTTTACCTAATTTAGTTTTATTCCACACAACCCACATTATAGCTGTTATTATGATAGCAAATATAATTAAATATGAAATAGTATAACTTCCCAATTTAATACCGCCTTGAGCTAAGTTAGTAAATCTAGGATCAAGTCCACCAATAGGCTGAGCACCATAAGGAGGTCTGTCAAAATAAGTACTAGTTACACCATAAAGTATAAGCTGCATACCTAAAGTAGCAATAAATGGAGTTACATATAATTTAGAAATGATAAAGCCATTTATAAGTCCGAATACCATAAGTATAAGCATAACTAAAAGTATAGGAAGTATAACAGGAAGTACAGGTAAATCAGGATACATTCTAGTAGGGTTAGAAGTAGATTGTAATAAAGAAGCACTTACAACAGCAGCAAGTCCTACAGCTCTGCCTGCACCTAAGTCGTTACCTTGAGTTACCAAAAGAGTACCAATACCTACAGCTATTATCATACGAGTAGATGCCTGAGCAAATATATTTAAGAAGTTACTTAATTTGAAGAAACTAGGGTCTTTAATGATAATACCTATAATTATTAACAGTAATGCCGCAAATATAGCATTGTTTAATACAAATGATTTAATAGTTTTAATGTTTATTTTATTTTTATCCATGATTAATCCTTTTAATTAAATTATAAATATTTAGCAGACAATGCCATAATTTCTTCCTGATTAGTGTTTTTAGTTTCAACAATTCCAGCAACACGTCCGTTGCTCATAACCATAATTCTGTCAGTTATTCCTAACAATTCAGGCATTTCAGAACTAACTACTATTACAGCCTTACCAACTGTAGCTAAATCTATAATAAGTCTGTATATATCATATTTTGCCCCAACATCAATACCGCGTGTAGGTTCATCAAGCATAAGAATATCAGGCTTGCTTAAAAGCCATCTTCCTAAAATAACTTTCTGCTGATTACCTCCTGATAATGACTGTATAGCAGTTTTCTCAGAAGGAGTTTTTACCTGCATACTGTCTATTACCCATTTGGTATCTTCATGCATTTTTTTATTATCTAAAAATCCGAATTTATTCCTATAATTATCTATATTTGCTATAGTGGAATTAAAATTGATAGAAAGCATGCCGAATATGCCAGTCTGTCTTCGCTCTTCAGTTACTAAAGCAAAACCATTTCTAATAGCTTTTCTAGTAGAAGAGTTATTAACTTCATGATCCATCTTTATTACATGTCCTGAAGATAAAGTACGCATGCCGAATATACTCTCTAAAACTTCAGTTCTCTTAGCTCCGACAAGTCCTGCTATTCCAAATACCTCTCCTTTTCTAACGCTAAAATTAACTTCCTTAAGAGAAGGTTGATAGAATGCTGTAAAATCTTTTATTTCTAAAATATCTTCAGCAGGGGTATTTGTTTTTTCTGGGAAGCGGTTAGTAAGATCCCTTCCTACCATTTGTTTTATTATCATATCGGTTGTTAATTCTTTTGCAGGAGTAGTGGCTACATATTTTCCATCCCTCATTATTGTAACTTCATCAGAAATTTGTAAAATTTCTTCCATTTTATGAGATATATAAATCATACCAACGCCTCTGCTTTGAAGTTTTCGTATGATCTTAAATAATTTAGCTACCTCTTTTTCAGTTAATGAACTTGTAGGTTCATCCAATACCAATATTTTAGAATTATATGAAACAGCCTTAGCTATTTCAACCATTTGCATTTCAGATACGGATAATGTAGAAACTTTAGTTCTAGGGTCCAAAGGTATTTCCAAATCATCAAATATGGCTTTAGTATCATCATACATCTTCTTCTCATCAACTAATCCGAATTTAGTAGGATATTTTCCAAGCCATATATTATCAGATATATTTCTCTGTCTAACCTGATTTAATTCTTGGTGAACCATTGCAACACCGTTATTTAAAGCCTGTTTAGGTGAAGTAAAATTAACTTCCTTCCCATCCAATAATATTGTTCCGCTATCTTTATGATATATACCAAATAGACATTTCATTAAAGTAGATTTACCAGCACCATTTTCACCCATAAGTGCCACAACTTCGCCTTCTCTTACGGTAAGCTGAACATCGTCCAATGCTTTTACACCTGGAAAAGACTTTGAAATACCTTTCATTTCAAGAATAACTTTTTTATCCATATATATAAAACCTTTATAAAATAACTAAAAACTTAAAATATTAAAAAAACAGGGATATTAGATAAATAATACCCCTGTCAATAATAAACTATTTATTATTTATAAGCTTCTTCAGCAACATTTATATTATCTTTAGTTATAGCAACATAAGGAACACGAACTGCTTTAACTTCGTCTAAAACCCAAGTAGTTCCATCTAAAGGATCTTTTCCAGCAGCTGCGTTTAAAGTCAAATCTACAAGAGCTTGAGACTGACCAACTGGGTCATTAAGAACAGAACCTGCAACTGTTCCTTTTTTGATTTCATTAATCATTTCTGGAATAGCATCTACACCTACTATAGGTATAAATTTAGCAGGATCTCCGCCTTCTAAATTATATCCTAAAGCCTGTACAGATTGTAAAGCACCTAAAGCCATAGCATCATTATTACAGAAAATATATTCGATTTTGTTGCCGTGTTTTTGCATCCAAGCATCAACTATATCTTTAGCTTTTGCAGTATCCCACATAGCTGTTTGTTCTGGTTCTAATCTTTCTACTTTAAGACCATTATTAGTGATGTATAAAGTAACATGGCTAGTTCTAGCTTCAGCATCTGGGTGTCCTGGTTCGCCTTTTAATAATACGTATTGTATGATACCATCGCCGTTTCTATCCCAAGTAGGATTAGCTTTCCAAGTATCTACAACGATTTTTCCTTGCATATCGCCTGATTCTTCAGGAGTAGTACCTACATACCAAGTTTTATCATAGCTAGCCATAGCTTCAGCACTAGGCTGTTTATTGAAAAATATAACTGGTATTTCTTTAGCTTTAGCTTTAGCTATTATAGTTTGAGCAGCCTGAGGGTCTACTAAATTGATAGCTAATGCTTTTGAATCTTTTTGAATCATAACATCAACTTGGTCATTTTGCTGAGCTTGGTTATTTTGTGAATCATTGATTATTAAATTTGCTTTTCCGCTCATTCTACTTTCAATGTTTCTTCTGTAGAAAGACATAAAGTTGTCATCATAACGGTAAATTGTTACTCCTATAGTAGGACCGTCTGCAGCAGCATTAGAAGATGAAGCTCCGCCTCCGCATGATATTACAAAAATAGAAGACATTACCAACAATGCTCCAGTAGCAATAAGTGACTTTTTCATATATGAAAACTCCTTAAATTAATTAATATTCTCTAAAATTAAGTATATAAATTTTATCTAGTAAATCAAGTAAAAAACATATTAATTATATAAATATACAAAATGATAATTCTTAATATCACAAAAATATATTATTACATTATTTTCTAATTTCATTCAAATTTGATGATGTTATAGGTTTATAATGAATTCTAACAGCTTTATTATTATCTAATATCCAGCTAGTTCCGAGTATAGGATTCGCATTGCCTTTAAATAAACTAAATGATAAATCAGCAACAGCCTTTGCCTGAGAGAATCCGTCATTAAGAACAGTGCCTACAATATTTCCCTTAGATATTTCCTGCACTGCTTCATTTATAGCATCTATCCCAACTATAGGAATATACTTGTTTGAATCTCCAATATTATATCCAAATGACTGTAAAGCTCTCAAAGCACCTAAAGCCATAGAATCATTATTAGCAAAAATATATTCTATTTTTATGTCAGAATCTTCTAAATTATTTGAAATAAAGCTGTCAATAATTGTTTTAGCTCTGTCCCTATTCCACATAGCTGTTCTTTGTTCTAATATATCAAGCTCCAAACCACTATTTTCTATAAAAGAAATTAAATTTTTTGTTCTAACATCAGTATCATAATTACCCGGCTCTCCCTGCAGTATAATGCATTGTATCTTTCCATCCCCATTCTTATCCCAATTAGGATTGGCTTTCCAACTGTCAGTAATTATTTTTCCCTGCATATTAGCTGCCTCTTCACTGAAAGCACCTACATACCAAACTTTATCATAACTATTCATAACGGATTTATTCGGAGCTTTATTAAAAAATATTATAGGAATGTTTTTTTCTCTAACTTTATTAATTATCGTTTCAGCTGCCTGAGAATCAACCAAATTAACAGCTAAAACTGAAGCACCTTTTGAAATATATTTATCTATTTGTTCATTTTGAACGGCTTGATTATCTTTTGAATCGCTTATAATATATTTTACTTTGCCTGAAAGAGATTTCTCTAAATTAACCTTAATATAATTTGCAAAAATATCATCACCGCGATATATAGTAATTCCTATAAACGGCTCTTTAGATGAGCAGGCATTTAAAAATAAAATAGTAATAAAAACTGTCAATATTGCGGTAATAATTTTTTTTATCATACGCTTCTCCTTAAATTAATTTATATATATTATTATAATAAATTTATCAATAAATATCATATTATTTGAAACATATATATAAAATTATTTAAAAAAATAGGCAATTAGTATAATTTAAGTATACTATATTGCCTATATAAATATATCTTTTTTATAAATTATTTATAAGCATCAAGAGCATCATCAATATTATCTAAAGTAATTGCTCTATAAGGTACTCTTACAGCTTTAGCATCATCTAATTTATATTCTGTTCCAGAAAGAACATCATTTCCATTAGCGGCATTAATAACCATATCCACAATGGCCTTAGCCTGATCTTTAGGACTTTGTAAAACTGTACCTACAATAGTACCTTTTTTTATTTCTTCAATAACTTCCGGAATAGCATCTACCCCTACTATAGGTATAAATTTATTGCTGTCGCCTATATTATATCCTTCTTTTTGAATAGATTTTAAAGCACCTAAAGCCATAGCATCATTATTAGAAAATATAAACTCTATAGTGTTTCCATATTTTTTTATCCAAGCATCAGCAGCATTTTGTGCCTGAAGTATATCCCAATTAGCAGTCTGCTCATCAAGTTCTTCTATTTCTATTCCATTGTTAGTTAAAACATATTTTATTCTCTCAGTTCTAGCCTCAGCATCAGGGTGTCCTGCTTCCCCTTTCAATAATACATACTGTATTTTACCGTCGCCGTTTTTATCCCAAGAAGCATTTGACATCCAAGATTTAAGAACTATATCTCCCTGAATATCTCCTGATTCCTCACTCAAAGTACCAACATACCATGCTTTATCATAAAGCTCCATATCAGCTTTGCTAGGCTCTTTATTAAAGAATATCACAGGAATTCCTGTAGGTTTTATTTTGTCAATCATAAAGCTGGCTGATGAAGGATCAACTAAATTAATAGCCAAAGCATCAACATTTCTCTGAATGGCAGCATCAACCTGATCATTTTGTTTTACCTGATCATTTTCCGAATCATTCATTATAAACTTCGCTCTGCCGTTTAATAATGTTTCTATATTCCTTCTCATAAACGAAATAAAATTATCATCATATCTGTATATTGTGATGCCTATTTCTATTTCTCCGTTATCCTTTGATTCTGCACTGCATCCTATTAATACAGAAATAATTAAAAAAATCAAAATTGCCTTGTTCATAAAAAACTCCTGCATTTATATGAATAATATTTTATTGTATAAAAAAAAACTAATAAGTCAATAAAATTGCCATATTTTATTTAATAAACTTATAATTTTTGAAATTAGATGTCAAAATATATAAATTTAATCTATGCTATTTACTATTATAAATTCCTATAGCCCTTTCCAAATTGGACGCAGTTACTGGTATATACGGTATTGAAATATATTTATTATTATCAAAATTAAAATGCGTTCCGTCTAAAGGAGCTTTCCCATTTAGTATATTTCTCGAAACAGCACATAATGCCTGCGTCTGAACTGAAGGATTCTGAAGTACAGTAGCAAATATCCCGTAATTTTTTATCTCGTATAAGCATTCTAAAATACCGTCAATGCCGACTATAGGTATATAATTAAGCATTCTGCTGCTGTTATTAAATCCGTATTTTTTTAAAGCGTCTAATGCTCCCAAAGCCATATAATCATTATTACAAATTATATACTCTATTTTCTTTCCATATTTAATAAACAGCTGTTCAACAGTACCCATAGCTAAATCTCTTTTACCCATAGCAGAAACTTCGGCTAAAATATCAAGTTTAATATTGTTAGAGGCTATATATTTTTTCATATATTCAGTTCTGTTAATCGTATCTCTGTCATTTGTATCGCCTTTTATTATAATGCATTGGATTTTGCCATCCTCATTTTTATCCCAATTTAAACGCTCTCTCCAGCTCTCTGCTATAAGCCTGCCCTGTGCAATTCCAGCCTCATCGCTTTTGCCTCCGATGTACCAAACCTTATCATAAGTTTTCATAGAATCAAAATCAGGTTCTCTATCAAAAAATATTAATGGTATATCATTAATGCTTACCTTATCTATTATCTTTTGTGCCTGATTCTTATCTACCAAATTAACGGCAACAATATTAACATTCTTCTTCAAAAACATATCTATTTGAGCATTTTGCGTAGCCTGACTATTATATGAATCAACCATCAATAAAGAAAAATTATTTCTGGCATTCTTTTCCAAATACTGCTTCAAATATTTTGTATAATCATCATCATATCTGTACAATGCTATGCCAATTAAAGAATTTTTCTTTTGAGTGTAAAGCAATATAGAAGATGATAATATTATAACTAATATAAATAAAAATAATTTCTTATTGATCATTGTTTATTCTCCTATTTTTTTAAATTATAGTTTAATAGATTTTATTGTCAAGCAATTATAATTTTTTATTAGAAAAAAGCATTAATATATGAATTATTCATACATAAACATAGCATCGCCATAAGAAAAGAATCTGTAATTATTTGCTATAGCTTCTTTATAGGCATTCATTATATTATCATAGCCAGCAAAAGCACTAACCATAGCCAAAAGTGTTGAATGCGGAGTGTGAAAATTAGTTATTAAGGAATCTACACATTTAAATTTATAAGGCGGATAAATAAATATATTTGTAGAGCCTTCTAATCTGTTAAAACTATAATTATTATATTCACTTTCCAAAACCCTAGAAACTGTTGTGCCGCAGGATACTATTCTACTTCCATTTTTCTTAGCATTTATTATTATATCGGCACTTTCATTAGGTATTATAAACCTCTCCTCATGCATAACATGATTGCGTAAGTCATCTTCTTTCAAAGGATTAAATGTAGAAAATCCTACATGAAGTGTAACATAGCAAACTGTTACTCCAATATCTTTTATCTTGTTTAGAAGTTCTGATGTAAAATGAAGTCCTGATGTTGGGGAGGCTATACTTCCTTCATTTTTGGCATACACATTTTGATAGAACTCCTTATCCTTATCATTATATTCTTCTTCGCCTTTCTTTTTTCTGCTCTGTATTATATAAGGAGGAAGAGGAACATTGCCTATACTATTTAATATATAAGAAGTTAACGGTTTTGAAAATTTTATTATTTTTGTTGATATATTATCTGTTTCTATCAAAGCCTCAATATTTCCTACATTATCCAAATAATCATAATTTAAATATAAAATATCTTTTTCTTTTATATTTTTACCCTTTATCAAACATTCCCAAATGCTGTCATCATCATTAACTTTATTAAGCAGTAATATTTCAGCATTGCCTCCTGTATTTTTTTTGGCATATATTCTTGCTGGTATAACCTTACTGTCATTTAATACCAGCACATCATCGCTATTCAAATAATTTATAATATCAGAAAAAATTTTATGCTCCAATTTTCCTGTTTTTTTATTTAAAGTCATTAATTTACAATGATCCCGCTCATAATTTGGAGAAGTCGCTATTAAATTTTCTGGTAAATAAAAATTATAAGTTTCTTTATTTAAATAATCTATCATAATTTAAAACGTTACTATTATTTTTCTCTGTCTTAAAAATTTTGTAAGATTCTTTTTTGTAACAGAACTTGATTTTATTATGGCATATTCATCGTTAATCTTAGTCATCAATATACCCTTTCTCTTAGCCTCATGTATAATCTCTTCTAATTTATTCGAATCTTTTATAACTATTAAAGTAATATTATCATATACTGATGAGATAATTCCTCTATCGTACCATCTTCTAATACTGGTTTCAATATGTTTAGGCATATCAACATTATTATCTTCTAATACAGATTTTAAAATCTCCAAAAATTTTTCAAAATAATATTCAGAGCAGTTATCAGTAATAATAGTCTTGCCTCTTAAGATACTCTCTTCTGTCATAGTGTAAGTATAAACTGTTTCCTGCTTATCTATATCGAAATATAAATTACACATATATATAAAATCATTATTAAATAAATAGTGATTAATTAAAGTTATTTCAAAATTTCCATTTATAAAGCATTTTTTATTATTATCACCAGCATTATTTAAAGAATTTCTCAAGGCTAAAATGGCATTCTCATAAAAAGATACCTCTATAATTCCTAATATAAACATTGAAAATATAACATTATTATAAACCTCAGCAGAAATGGATATATTAAATTCATCTTTTAATTTTATATATAATGATGATTTTGATATACTGCCATTTTCTAATATTTTTAATACTTTCTTATAATAATCAGAATAATTTTTATAAATAGTTTTAGATATAAGTTCTATTCTTCCTTCTATTGTATTTGACAAATATTTTTTTATGCTGTCATAATCTAATGAAATATATCCTTTGGAATCAACTTTTATTAAAGATAATTTTGAGCATATATTAATCATAGAAGAAGATTCCAAATTATTAGTTAAAAATTTAATATTTATATCATTAACAGTTAATTTTTGAACATCGCATTCATATATAAAAATATCTATATCATTTAATATATTAAAATGATTATATATAAATATAGAACTGTCTATACTGTCTTTTAATGTTTTATCCAAATTCCCTAGAACAGTGTTATTATTAATACCAATATAACATGAAAAATTATCATCAAAATAAATAGAAACTATATTAGCCTTGCATAAAGCCAATAATTCATCATCATCTATTTTGGTTTTTGAATATTCTAAAATACCGCCGTTTTCATAAATATTAATTATCTTTTGCAGATATTTTTTATAAACATTAGCAGAGTAAGGCCCATCTATATAATCTGTTATTTTAACTATATCTTTTAATATAATACTGGATATGATAGACTTAACTTCAGGAAGAAAATATAAAGTATCATCATGCGAATTTAATCTTCTTCTTTTTATTTTTAAATATAATAATCCTGATTTCTTTATTTCATCTACAGAATTAAAAAACATAGGAAGCTGCTTTTGAGTATATTTAAGAGAATATGCTATATCTATGGAATTTAATTCTTTGTTTTCATTTTTTAGTATATAAAGAATTATATTTTTGGCTTCTTTTGATAAATTATAAAATTTAAAAGAAACAATCGATATATTTGAAGATTTATTTTTTAACTCTTCAATATTCTTTGCTTTCCAAATTTTTAATAATTCTTTTATAGTATCTTGAGAAATTTGTTCATACATAATAATTATTCTTATTTAATTATAAAATACTTAAAGAAACCCTGCTCAACATCATCAGGTCTTTTTGACTGTATCCATGCAATCATAGGCTGACCTTTTATATGTCTGTACGGAACAAGCCCCCACATTCTGCTGTCGCAGCTTTGATCCCTATTATCCCCCATTACAAAGAAATAATCTTCAGGAACATTGTATATATATTCATTGGGTCTGTCTTTAGTATTAGGAACATATATATTCATCCAATACCATAGTTTTATATCATCGCTTACTATTTTATCATTTATATAAACCTCAAATGAGCTAAGATCATTATAATAATCAGCTCTGTCAACTAATTTTTTAAATATTATAACATCTCCTTTTTTAGGTACATAAATAGGTC
Organism: uncultured Brachyspira sp.; assembly: GCF_944388875.1. GTDB lineage: Bacteria > Spirochaetota > Brachyspiria > Brachyspirales > Brachyspiraceae > Brachyspira. Next base: position 11,220 of record NZ_CALXKQ010000015.1, on the reverse strand, counting down.
CGTATATATCTATTATAGGTACAAATTCTCTGTCATCTCCATAGAAAAAATATCCCCATTTATCCTCTATTTCATTTCCATTAATAATAATTTTTTTCTCTCTGATTTCAACAGTTTCTCCAGCAGTAGCTATAACACGCTTAACGAACTCTTTTCTAGGGTCTAAATCCACAGTTTTGAGTCCGAAAAATAAAGGAGCTGGTGCTAAATGCGTTCCTCCTGTAAGTTTTTCTCCTATATAATCGGCTAATAAAAATCTAGGGTCCCAAGTAAAAGGCGTTATGGCAAATATCATAACTGGAAGTTTAAGAAACTGAACTAATGGAGAAGGCTCATAGTAAGGCATAGCTGATTCGCATCCAAAAGAAGCTGAGGGAGGAGCTCTGAATACTACTAAATCACCCCTTTGAGGTGATTTAATTTTTGGAAGTCTGTAGCCTAAAAGCCCGTCTGTAAAAGGCAGCTTTACCCCATATACAAATCTATTTGCAAATAATCTGTCGCCAGGCATGATTATCGGTATCATTGATCCTGTAGGTATTTGATAATTCTGTATTAAAAAAGTATTTATTATAAGTACAATAATTATTGCATATAAAATTTCCTTCAATGTATGCTTAATATTTCTGCATTCGCCTACTATTGTTTCTGTAATATTTTTTATAGGATTTTCCATTTAATAAACACCTCATAAGAAATATTGATGTAAAAGTATATAATAAAACTGTTAAAATAGCAATTATATAAAATGAATTTACTTTAAAATATAATAAATATATTTAATTATGATTAATACATAAACATTTAATATTATTCCCACTCAATATTTTTTTATTTTTTGTATTACTTACCGCACGCAGAATAAAGTCAAAAATACATATTTATTTTAAATACAAATTTATATTATATTACTAATTTTATTAACCGTGCGTTAATAAAATTCCAAATTTAATAAAAGCTAGGGCGGGTGTGCTTTTATAATTAAATAATAAGATTAATTAAAATGACATTTTTAATAAAAACAAAAAATTTATATGGGCGGGGTATGTAATAAATTTTAAAATTTACTTAAAACATAATTTTGTATTAAAAGGAAAATAAGTACTATATTAATGTAAGTCAAATAATAATCATTAGGCTTATTAATTTTAATTTAAATAAATGAAAGTATGATATCTATAGTCATATAACAATATTTTAATTACTATATATGGTTATTTTTTTATTTTTGTATTATAATAGTTGTAAAAATTTTACTGATAAAGAAATCATCATTATGAATAATTTAATAAATGAAAACAGCATAGTACACAAATTAACAAAAATATATGAACAATACGGATATAAAAAAATTAAGTTAAGCAAATTTGAAGATTATAATCTATACAATAATTATAAAGATTTTCTTCAAACAGAACATATATTAACATTTATGAATTTGAATGGTAATTTGCAGTCATTAAGACCAGATGTTACTTTATCAATAGTAAAAAAAATACTAAAAGATAATGATAAATACACAAATAAGGTATATTATATAGAAGATATTTATAAAATAGATGAAGTATCAAATGAGTATGAAGAAATACAGCAGCTTGGAGTTGAAATAATAGGGACTTTAACTAAATATTCAAATTTAGAAATAATAAGTATGGCAATAGACAGCTTAAAATCTATAAATAATGAATATATATTAGAAATATCAAGCATAGACTTCATGTTTGCTCTTATAGATGAACTTAATTTAGATGAGGATAAAAAGCTTGAAATCTTAAATTTAATATACAGCAAAAATAAGCATGATTTAGAAAAGACATTATCAGCAAATAATATTAATGATAAATACAAATATTATATACTATCATTAATAGATTTTTCGGGAAGTTTCAAAGAAGTTATAAATAATATAAAAGAACTAATCATTAATGAAAAAATGCAAAATGCCTATAATGAATTAGATACTCTATCTGCTGTATTTGAGCTTTATAATAATTTTGATAATATATTTATAGATTTTTCTATAGAAAGCAAACTTGGATATTATAATGGAATAATATTCAAAGGATATATAAAAGGAAATAATGATGCTGTACTTTCAGGAGGAAGATATGATAAACTTCTTGCTAAATTCAATGCCCATGAAATAAATGAAAAAAATAAGAAAAATGCAATAGGATTTGCAGTTTATATGGATAAATTATATACACAAAGCATAAGCAAAAATGAATATGATTTTGATATGCTGATTTTATATAAAAGCGGAGAAGAGAGAGTATTATTAAGTAAAGTTCATGAATTCATAAAGAATGGTAAAAAGGTAAGAACCGATATATATACCGATAATTACAATACAAATTATAATTATAAAGAAAAATATATCTTTGAAAATAATTCTTTAATTGAAAAAACTTAATCCTTTTTCTCATCAAACAAAATTATTTTAGTTACAAATGGATGAACTTTTACTATAGTACCATCGCTAAGTTTAGATTGTAATAAAGTTTTTTTGGTGCTTTCCATGTTCAAATTGTTAGACATATAAATACCTCCATTAACTTAGTATATAAATCATAATTAAATTGTCAAGAAAATATGTGAAATTTATAATATTTTTTAAATTTTATTAGTAAATATAATCATATTTAAGAGAAAACATTTCATTTATTTTAGATTTTATAGAACAATAATACATTCAATGATAACAAAAAATTATTAAGATTACTATTTGAAAAAATATTTTATTATATTATAATAGTATACAAAAAATGATAAAAAGAATATAAATTATGATTAATATAGCATTACCTAAGGGAAGATTAGTAAATAAAGTATATACTCTATTTGAAAAAATAGGTTATGAAAATAAAGAAATACTAGAAGATAATAGAAAACTAGTATTTGAAAACAAAGATAAAAATGTAAGATATTTAATAGTAAAGCCGTCTGATGTTGGAATATATGTTGAGAAAGGGGTAGCTGATATCGGCATTGTTGGAAAGGATATACTTCTTGAAAATAATCATGATGTATATGAGCTTCTTGATTTAAAATTCGGAAAATGTAAGGTTTGTATGGCTTCTGTTAATGGATATAAAGAAGATATTGAGAGAAGATTGAGAGTTGCTACAAAGTATGTCAATATATCAAAAAATTATTTTAATTCTATAAACAGAGATGTTGAGATAATAAAATTAAACGGTTCTATAGAGTTAGCACCTATACTCAATTTATCCGATGTGATAGTTGATATAGTAGAAACAGGAAGCACATTAAGAGAAAATAATCTCGTAATTATAAGAGATATTATTGATTATATAAGTGCAAGACTCATAGTTAACAAAGTAAGCTATAAGTTTAAAAATGATTTAATAAAAAAAATAGTACAAAATATAGAAGAAGTTTTATAAGGAATTAGTGTTATGATAAAAGTAATTAATTATAAAGAATGCAAATCATTAGATGATATATTATTAAGAAGTCAATTCAGCTATGATGATGTTAATGAAAAAGTAAAAACAATACTTGAAGATGTAAAACAAAACGGCGATAATGCATTAAAAAAGTATGCTGAAATGTTTGATAATGCTAAAATAGATAATTTAAAAGTAACAGAAAAAGAGATAGAAGAAGCGTATAATAGAGTTGATGAGAAGTTTAAAGAAACATTAAAACTAGCTTATAACAATATAGAAAAATTCCATAAAAAACAATTAAGAAACAGCTTTATAACAAACGAAGAAGACGGTATTGTTATGGGACAGATTATAAACCCTATAGAGAAAGTAGGAGTTTATATACCGGGCGGTACAGCAGTTTATCCTTCAACTGTGCTTATGAATGTTATACCTGCAAAAGTTGCTGGAGTAAATGAAATAATATTAGTATCGCCTCCAAATAAAGAAGGAAAAATAAATGATAATATATTAGCAGCAGCAAAAATAGCAGGAGTAAATAAAGTTTTCAAAACAGGAGGAGCTCAGGCAATAGCGGCTTTAAGCTACGGTACAGAGTCTATACCAAAAGTGTACAAAATAGTAGGGCCAGGGAATATATATGTTGCTATGGCTAAAAGACTTGTATATGGAGAAGTGTCTATTGATATGGTGGCTGGACCAAGCGAAGTATTAATAATAGCAGATGAAACTGCAAATCCAGTACATATAGCTTCTGATATGCTTGCACAGGCTGAACATGATAAATTAGCCTCAAGTATATTAATTACAACAAGCAAAAGCATATCAGAAAAAGTAAAAGAAGAATTATATAAACAGTTAGAAAAATTAAGCCGTAAGGATATAGCAATGGAATCTATAGAAAATAACGGCAGAATAATAATAACTGAAACTATAGATGAAGCTATATATATAAGCAATGAAATAGCCCCAGAGCATTTAGAGATAAGTATAAAAGAGCCATTCTCAGTATTGAGCAAAATAAAAAATGCAGGTTCAATATTTTTGGGAGATTATACTCCTGAAGCATTGGGAGATTATTTATCTGGTGCTAATCATGTAATACCTACAAGCGGAACAGCAAAGTTTGCTTCTCCTTTATCAGTAGATGACTTTATAAAAAAATCTTATATAACCTACTACACTAAAGATGCATTAGAGAAAGTAAAATACAATATAATTAACTTTGCAGAGCATGAAAGTTTAGAAGCACATGCCAATTCAGTAAAAGTAAGGTTTTAATTATATATGAGCTTTAATATAATAAAAGGCGATTGTTTAGAAGTGCTTGATACTATAGAAGAGAACTCTATAGACATGATATTTGCCGATCCGCCTTATAATCTTTCAAATAATGGAATAACTTGTCATGCTGGCAAAATGGTTAGTGTAAATAAAGGTGAATGGGATAAAAGTTTGGGTTTTGAAGAAGATGTTTCTTTCCATGAGGCTTGGATATCAAAATGCAAAAGGGTTTTGAAAGATGAAGGCACTATATGGATAAGCGGTACTAATCATAGCATATATAAATGCGGATATTTACTAGAAAAATTAGGATTTTATATATTAAATGATATAGTTTGGTATAAACCTAATGCTGCCCCAAATTTAAGCTGTAAGGTATTTACTCACAGCCATGAAACTATTCTTTGGGCTAAAAAAAATAAAAATGCAAAACATTATTATAATTATGATCTTATGAAAAATATGGATTTTGAAGATGATAAATTAAAATCTAAGGGTAAGCAAATGAGAAGTGTATGGTCAATATCTGCACCTTCAAAAAGTGAAAAAATACATGGTAAACACCCTACTCAAAAACCATTAAAACTTTTAACTAGAATAATATTAGCATCAACAAAAGATAATGACACTATTTTAGATCCTTTTAACGGTTCTGGTACTGCAAAATAATAGGAAACCGAAATTATATAGGTATAGAAATAGATGATAGAGGGTTTTATGAGCAGTAATTCTTGGAAAGCTATATTTGATAAATATAATATAAATAATCATAATTTTGATAAAGAACCATTTTATATTAATGCTAAAATGATAAAGATTTTAAGACAACTTCTGAAAAAGAAGTAAGAATTTTATGCAAACAGGATCATAGAGAAATCAGACCAGATATATTCATAGAAAAAGAATTATTCATATTTCCTATAAAAAACGGATAATATACTTAAAATTATCAAATTTGCTGCTAATTTTTTTATTCAACTTTTCCCGCCGCAAAAAGTTGCAAAAAGTGCAAGCATAGAAATTAGTATATAATCATACTAATTATGTTTTACATATAGGATAAATTACCAAATTTAGTATAAAATATATACTTTTTGCTTTTTATGCCATACCAATGTAAAAAGAAGCTGGTGACCTACAAAAACCTGTAAATATATAAATTTAAATAATCCATTTTTTAACAAATTATAATTGTTTAGGTATATACCCACAAATTTCTTCTTTACATCAAAACATTAATTGTAGTAATAACATTAATAGAAGCTGAGAGTTTAGAAACAAATAAGATAATAGTTTATTTTACAATTAATGTTTTTATATAAAAAAGCTAAATATTATATTGTAAAATAAATATTAACTATCTGTTATATTGGCATTCTTCTGCCATCTGTTGGATTTCAAATAATACATGCTGAATAAAGTATTTATTATATAGCATATCCCCATAGAAAACCATATACCCATAAGTTCAAATTTAGGTGATAGACTATAAGCCAAAATAGTTCTTAAAATAAGAGTTGTTGAAGTTGTAAAGATCATTATGACAATAGTTTTGCCTGCTCCGTTAATGACGCCGTTGCATACAAACATTATAGAATAAAAAACAAATATAGGCATTATAGTATAAATATAGCTTTTAGCATATTCAAATACATGAATATCTTTTGTAAACATTCTTATAAGCAAATATGGATTAGTAATAGAAAATATGCTCATAATAGATGAAATTATAAGTCCTATTATAATACCGCTTTTAAAAATTTCTTTTACTCTTTCTATCTTTTTAGCTCCTATATTCTGTGCCGACATTGTCATTACAGCATTACCCAAAGCAGCTATAGGCATGATAAATAATGACTCTACCCTATTTACAATGGCAACAGTTGCACTAGCTGCCTCTCCGAAACTGCTTATGAGCCTTGTTATAATAAGCCAGCCGAATGATACTATAAATTGATTGAATGATATTGGAATGCCTAATTTCATTATTTTTTTAGTCATCTCTAAATCAAATGTAAATACAAAAGGATTAATCTTTATAAAGCTGTTTTTTATCCTTAAATAAGTTGTACTGATTAATACAGAAGTAAATTGAGATATAACGGTTGCTATCGCTGCACCTTTAAGTCCCATTGCAGGAATTATCCAAAAGCCTTTTATTAGTATAGGGTCTAATATTATATTAAGCACAGATGATATAATTAAAAATATTAAAGGACGTACTGTATCGCCTACTGCCCTAAGTATGGATGATATAAAAAAGTAAGCATAAGCAAAAGGCAAACCTATTATAGATATTCTTAAATATATTAAAGCCATATCCATAGCATTTTCAGGAGTATTCATTATGATTAATATTTGTCTTGAAAATATAAGCATTAAAGAACCTACTGTAAAAAGTATTATTACTCCCAATGTAGTAGATACTTTTATTACATGGCTTACAGTATCATAATCTTTAGCTCCGTAATACTGCGAAACTATGACTCCGTTAGCCATATTTACACCGAAGGCAAAAGAACCTATCAATAACATTATTGGAAAACTTACAGCTACAGATGAAAGTCCAAGAGGTCCTATAATATTGCCTATCCAAATACTGTCAACTATATTATAAACAACGCTTAATATATTAGAAAGCAGTATTGGTACAAGCAACTTTATAAGAGTTGGAACAACTTTTTCTTCTGTAAGATCTGTACCTATATGATTAGCCATACTTCTTTTATTACCTTAAATTAAACTGATGCTTATTATAAACTATATAATAAAAATCATAAGCTAGGGATGGCGTTATATTTTCTAATAAGATTAAAAATAAATAAAAAGCAGAAAATACAAAAGACATTAATAAATATAAAGGGCGTGGAGTTAGAATAAAATTTAAAAAATTATTTACATATCCCACCCTGTTTTCTTTATTACTTTATTATGAATATTTAATTACAATTATTTTACTGCTTAATTAAAAACAGCATCCCCACCCAAGCTATGATTAGATTGAAGAAATTTGTTTAACGCACGATTAATTTTGTATAATTATTGCAATAAAAAATAAAACAGAATTTAATTTTATTTTTTGTTTTAATTACCGTGCTTTATTATAAAGCAGGTGCATGCTTTCCTTTGTTAGGTCCGTTAGGATGTTTTAGACAATAACCATTTACTAATGACTGTAAAGATTTATTTTTAGCTCCGCAATACTTACAAAAATATTCAGACTTTTCACCGCCTTCATAAAGTTTATGCTTTCCCTTGTTAGGACCATTTGGATGTTTTAGACAATAACCACTTGTTAGTGAAGCTATAGAAGAATATTTAGCTCCGCAGTATTCACAGTAAAAGTTTTGAGCCATAAAAAGCCTCCTTAATTTTTATTATAATTTAATTATATATTATATTTGCGACAAAAACTGTCATAATTTTTTATTTTTAATATTTTGCAAAATAAAAGGCTTTACTCAAAAAACTTCAAGCAAAGCCTTTTAACTAAAAATATGATTGATTATTTTTTATTACATACGATATTTTGACCTACAATATCATTTGCTTGTGTATTTTTTGTAAATCTCACTGTTACAGAAGAACCATCAGAAGCAAATTTTAAAGTACCTGCCGCATCACCAATTCCAGAATAAAAATTATAATCGGTACCTGAACCTGTTACATTCATATATCCTGGATAAGAAGGTTCTGATGTATTGCTGTTATAACCATAAATACCAACTGTACCATCTTTTATTGAAACCCATAAATATACTTGGCTGCCATTTATAGTAGATGCCGATACATAGGAATTACCGTTGAATTGTTCTATACCTGAAGAACCTGTTTTGTCCTTATTAGAACAGCTTACTGATAAAATACCTACCAAAAATAGGCTTAAAAAGATTGTTAATAATTTTTTGTTCATAAATGAAACTCCTTTAATTAATTTTTTATTAAAAACATTTTTATAAACCCAAAATATATTAAATGGTTATTTACATTTAAATTCAAATTAAAATGTATTTATAAATTTATTATACTATATAATATTTTTAAATTTAAAGCAATATAAATTTACACTTTTTTATAGAAATTAGATTTACTATTAAAATTAATACTACTGAGTACCTTTATATATCATTTCAAAAAGAAGAGTTTGAAGCGTTTGCAAAATCAATAAATAAAATTCAAGACATCATAAATATTTGTACAAGTCTTATATTTTATATTTAGAGAGTAAAAATATTATAATTATTAATAAATGAAATTTCATGAAGTAAGAATAATTAATTCTAAACCTTCAAAACCCAAGTCTTTTTTGACGAAAAAAAGTTGATAAATAAAAAACTTTGTTAACCATTCATATACTTATTTTTATTAATATTCCTCTATCAAAACAGTAAATATAAGAGTTTTTAATATTAGTATTGTTTCATACTATTTGAGAAAAAAATATCTATTTCCAATAACAAAGCTTTGAAAATCAATAAATAAAATTCCAAATATAATAAAGACTTTAATTACGAAATAAATTAGAATTTCAAAATAAACTGCAAATATTAAAGTGATGGGTATGTAATTAAAGTTTTAAAATTTAATTACATTTGCCCACCCTATATATTGTTAATCTAATCTGTGATTTTTGTATAACTTTTCTTTTTAATTTTAAACTGTGATTATAACACCCACCCTAGATTTTTTTAAATTTATTACTGCTATTACCGCACGCAGAATAATATTTGTAATATAAACTAATTTTTAAATTATAATTTAAATTATTTATAAAATTTGATTAACCGTGCGTTAATGGAATTAAAAACTAAAATTTATTTTCTAACTATATAATAAAAAAGGCATACATAAATTAATATGCATGCCGTTTAATTTCAATTATATAATTTTTAATCTCTGCTTCTTAGTTTAGATAAAAGTTTTAATATCTCTAAATAAAGCCATACTAAAGTAACAAGAAGTCCAAAAGCAGCATACCATTCAAAGTATTTAGGCATATTATACTGCTCACCTTTCTCCATAAAATCAAAGTCTAAAAGAAGATTTAAAGAAGCAATAAGAACTATTACAATGCTTATTCCAATGCTTAAAGGACTTGAACCGTATAAGAAAGGTATTCTCATGCCAAAGAATGACATTATAAAATTAACTAAATATACAATACCTATACACAAAGTAGATACTATAATAACACTTCTCAATTTTTCAGTTACTCTTATTATTCTAAATCTGTATAATACTAACATTATAAACAGATCCAAAAATGTAAGAAATACAGCCTGAACAACTATACCATCATAAGCAGCATTAAATACATAAGAAACAGCACCTATAGCAACACCTTCAAGTACAGCATAAAGTATAGAAAACACTTTAGCTAATTCTTTTTTGAAAGTCATTATTAAAGCTAAAACAAAAGCACCTATAGATGATACTAAAGCTGCAGGATAAAGAAGTTTAGGATTAGAAGCCAAAACAAAAAATACACTTACCATAGCTGAAAGCATAAGTATCAATGTGAGTATTATTGATTTGTTAATTGCTCCATTAAGAGTCATTGTTTTATCATTTTCATAACTTGATGCATAATTAAATGCCTTATCTGATAATACTGGATTTGCCATAATATTAAAAACCTCCAAAATTGTTTTTATTCAACTCTTTATTATATAATAAGTCAAATAAAAATACTAGTCTAAAATATAACTTATTATTTTAAATAAAGTAATATTTTATACATGATAAAACCATGCTATAATTTTTATAAGAAAAATTAAATTCCTTTATCTTCCTCATCTTTTACTATTTTCTTCATAAGAACTAAACCAATTAAAGTTAAACCAAGTAATATAAGTTTATTAAGAATTGCTGTTATTAGCTGACTAATTATAAATGCTATTAAAAAAGATACAGCATATTTTGAAAAAGTATTTGGAAGAAAAGAAGCATTTTCTAATTTAAGATTATAAATAAGTAAAGTAAGCAGAATAACAATTATAACAGTAAGTATAGAACCTGATAGTATAGAAATTGTCATAATTTTTTTATTCACTTTTTTCATTATTGCTATGTTCGCCTCGCCTATAATAAGCAAATAAATAATTTTATTTGCTGGCTTCGGCTCTCCTACATTATTGCTATGCTCGCCTCGTCTATAATGCAAATAAATAAATTTATTTGCTGGCTTCGGCTCTCCTACATTATTGCTATGTTCGCCTCGACAATAATAAACAAATAAATAAATTTATTTGCTGGCTTCGGCTCTCCTACATTATTGCTATGTTCGCCTCGACAATAATAAACAAATAAATAATTTTATTTGCTGGCTTCGGCTCTCCTACATATATTGCTATGTTCGCCTCGACAATAATAAACAAATAAATAAATTTATTTGCTGGCTTCGGCTCTACTCCATATATTGCTATGTTCGCCTCGCATATAATAAGCAAATAAATAATTTTATTTGCTGGCTTCGGCTCTACTCCATATATTGCTATGTTCGCCTCGACAATAATAAACAAAT
>NZ_CALXKQ010000014.1 GCF_944388875.1 uncultured Brachyspira sp. | reverse complement strand
AAAGCTAAGAGCAATGTTGTAGATAAAGCTAAATTAAAATTAGAACGCAGGGCAGAGAAACAGAGAATTAAAGAAGAAAAAAGAAGATTAAAAGAATTAAAAAAAGAATCCAGTAAAGAAAGAAGATAAAGTTTTAATATTATGAAAAGAGTTTATATTTTTATTTTCATATTAGAGATATTATTTTTTAGTATTTCATATTCTGAGATCAGCCATAAATTTTATTGGAATTTGGAGAAAGGCAAAAGAATAGAATCTGTAAAAACTGCCGATGTTGAGTATTATGAGAATGGTATATTAAAAAGCACATATAAAGAAAGAAATATTATAGATTTGACAGTTATTGCAATTGCTCCGAAAGGGGGATATAGGGTAAGCGGTGTATTCAAGATTTTTAGAATGATGAAAGGCGATAAAGTTTTTCATCTTGATGAAGAGTATACAAGCGACTTTATAATACATACCAATGGAAAATTTGAAGTTCCCTCTCATTATTTTATGCCTAATGTAAGACATGTTCCTACATTTCCTGATAATGAGGTGAAGCTTACGGAATCTTGGAACAGAGAATCTATTGAAATTATAAAAGTAAATAATGCTCCTAATCTTACTATGGCTTTATCATCTGATTATCTATTTGCCAATATAGAAACCAATTCTGATGGAAGCAGAAATGCTGTTATACAATATCATATTATGACGGATAAGGATTTATATCAGGCTGGATTATCAAGAAGGGGCTATCCAGAGAGAATATATGGATTTAATTATGGTACTTTTCTTTGGGATATGGAAAAAAATATTCCTGTATCTCAGCAGGAAAGATATCAAATATTATTCGGATATGGAAAAGAATTATCTTATGCAAGTTTGCAGTATAAAATGAATATTGTAAGTACTTATAAAATTTATGATACTATAACAAAAGAAGAAGAAGATTATAACAGAAAAAAATTAGAAGATAATCTTAATAATGATGATAATGTTACAATAGATACTGTACCTGAAGGTTTGGTTTTAAGACTCGGAGAAATACTTTTTGATACTGATTCATATAATTTGAAGCCTGATGCTAAAAACACAATAGATAATATTATCAAAGCTATTAAAGAAACTTATCCAGACAGAGAGATAATTGTTGAAGGTCATACCGATAATACAGGAAGAAAAGAGTATAATCAGGAACTTTCTGAAAAGAGGGCTAAAACAGTTGCAGATTATATGCTTCCTAATCTTGATCATGATAAATTATCTTATAAAGGGCTTGCTGATGATGAGCCTATAGCTTCTAATGATACTCCTGAAGGCAGAAGAAAAAATAGAAGAGTTGATATTATAATCAAATTAAGATAAAAATGTTTTTTATATCATTTAAATATATTCTTTTATATGTAATTTTCTAAATCAAAAAACATTGATAAAATGCTGTTTTATAATATAATAATTGTTTAAAAGAATTATAATTTTTAAGGTAATAATAAAATGGATCAATTTATAGATGTAGTAAGTTTTGAAATAGAAGCAGGACATGGAGGAGCAGGCAGTGTCAGTTTCAGACGTGAGGCACATGTACCTATGGGAGGACCTGACGGAGGCAATGGAGGGGACGGAGGAGATGTTATTGTTACTGTTGATGCTAGAATAAATAGTTTCGGAAAGATAAAAAGCAGAAAGAGGTTTAGGGCAAGAGATGGAGAACCTGGCAGAGCCAGACTTAGTGATGGTAAAAAGGGTGATGATGTTGTTATAAGAGTTCCTATTGGTACTGTTATTTATAATGAGGATACGGAAAATATATTAGCTGATTTGCTTGAAGACGGACAAAGCTATACTGTTGCTAGGGGAGGAAAAGGAGGAAAAGGAAATAAGTTTTATGCTACTGCCACAAATCAGGCACCTGATTATGCACAGCATGGTTTGGATGGAGATAAATTAAATATAAGACTTGAAGTTAAATTAATAGCTGATATTGGGCTTGTGGGCATGCCTAATGCTGGAAAATCTAGTCTGCTTGCTAGACTTACTCGTGCCAATCCGAAAATTGCATCATATCCTTTTACTACGCTCACTCCAAATTTGGGTGTATGCTATTTGGATTATGAAAGAAGTTTTGTTATTGCTGATATTCCTGGTATTATTGAAGGTGCAAGCGAAGGTGCTGGACTTGGTCTTACTTTTTTAAGGCATATTGAAAGAACTGGGGCTTTATGTTTTGTTATAGATTTGACTGATGAAGATATTGTCGATACTTATAAAAAACTTAGAAATGAATTAAAGCTTTACAGTAAGGAATTAATAAAGAAAAAGTCTATTATAGTACTAAATAAAACAGATATGCTTGAAGAAGATGAGATAAAAGAAAAGTTAAAAGAAATAAAAAAAGCAGTAAAAAAAGAATACAAAAATAATAAAGAAACCCATTATGAAGAGCCTGAAATATTTGCCTTATCTGTATTTAGTTTGGAAGGGGAAATGCTTGAAAATGTTATAAGTTCATTTTATAAAGCAAATGAGGAGAGATATGATAATACAGTGAAACAAACGAGAGAGCCTTTGCTTCTTAATCAGAATAAAAATAAATCAAAACTTAAAACAAAAAGGGTATTTGGACCTGTTATATCAAAAAGACTAGGCAACTCTTTAGGAATAGATGTTATACCTCATAAAACATGCAGTTATAATTGCATATATTGTCAGCTAGGTTCTGAAGAGAATACTAAAACTGAACTTGGAAATTATTATTCTGTTGATGAGATAATTTATGAATTAAAAGAGTCTTTGCTTAATAATAAAAATATTGATTATATAACATTCGCTGGTTCCGGTGAGCCTACTTTATATAAAGATTTAAAAAAACTTATTTATGAAATAAAGCAGATAACTGATATTCCAGTATGCATTATAACAAATGGTTCTTTACTTTATAAACAGGAAATGCGTTCCAATTTGCTTATGGCTGATTTGGTTATACCTTCTCTTGATGCTGGAAATATTGATACTTTTAAGATAATAGATCAGCCTAATAAGGATATTGATTTTGATAAAATGGTTAATGGACTTATAGAGTTTAGAAGAGTGTTTAAAGGTGAATACTGGCTTGAGGTATTTTTGCTTAAAGGTATTAATGACAGCGAAGAGGAGCTTGATGATATAATAAAAATAGTAAATAAAATAAAACCAGATAAGGTTCAGCTTGTTACAGCTACTAGAAGAACTGCTGATGAAAAGGCTAAGGCATTGAATGATGAAGAGTTAGAAAAAATAAAAAGATATTTTAATTCTAAATGCGGCATTGAAATAGATGTTCCTAGCGTTTCTGACAATGCTAAAGGAAATACTAAAAAAATTACAGAAGAAGATATAGTAAATTTTTTAATAAGACAGCCTGATACTGTTCACATGATAGCGATAAGTTTTAATGAAGATGAAAAGAGTGTAAATGAATTATTAAAAAAATTAACGGAGTCTGGAAAGGTTAGAGAAGAAATTGTTAATGGAGTAGTTTCTTATGCTGTTAATATTTAGTATAATCTATATATAAAAATTAGTTTTATAAATTTTAAAATGAAGCTTATATAAATTTATTTAATTAAAATACCATAAAGTATAATTAATTCATATTCGTAGTTAGTTTGCAATAAATCATATTTTTTAGTTGATATATATTGTATGTTTCTATTGATAAAAATATTTTAAGCATATATAATATTTCTTTATTAAATTAATCATTATTGAGGTATGAAATTTATGAAAAACTATTTGGAATTATTAAAAAAAGTATTAGAAGAAGGAGAAGAGAGTTTAGATAGAACTGGAGTTGGAACAAGAAGAATATTCGGACCGCAATTAAGATTTAAATTTGATGGAAATAAAATACCAATTATAACAACTAAAAGAGTTTTTATGAAAGGCGTTATTATAGAATTATTATGGTTTTTGCAAGGCTCAACTAATATAAAATTCTTACTTGAAAATAATGTGCATATATGGGATGAATGGGCGGATGATATGGGAGAACTTGGACCTGTATACGGCAAGCAGTGGAGAGCTTGGGAAACTAAAGAGGGAAATAAAATAGATCAAATATCCAATGTAGTGAATACTTTAAGAAACAACCCTACAAGCAGGAGAAATATTTTAAATGCTTGGAATGTAGGAGAGATTGATAAGATGCATTTACCTCCATGCCACATGATGTGCCAGTTTTCCGTGAACAATAAAGGCGGTATAATTACGCATTTATATCAGCGTTCTGCCGATTTATTTTTGGGAGTTCCTTTTAATATAAGTTCTTATGCCATACTTACAAGGCTTTTGGCTATGCATAGCGGACTTCATGCTTCAGAACTTATTATGACATTCGGAGATGCCCATATTTATAATAATCATATAGAGCAAGTAAATACTCAGCTTTCAAGAGAGCCTTATGAACAGACAACAGAATTATTTATACAGCAGCGCCCTAATATATTCAGCCATGTTTATGAAGATTTTAAATTGGAAGGATATAAATACCATCCTACTATAAAAGCGGAGGTAGCTGTATAATATTACTGGGTTTTATATATTATGAATAAATCTGATTTAATAACTATAAATGATGCAGCCGTTTGGGCTTCAGAATATACCAATAAATTAGTAACCATATCCAATATTAGTTACTTAATTCAGTATGCTTTAATAGATAAGATAATAAATAATGGAATTACTTATATATCGCAGTCAGATTTAAAAAAATATTATGATAAAAATAAAAGAGAAATTGATTGGAAAAATAAACTTGGAAATGATTTAAATTGGAAACTTTCTTTTGATAATTTGAGAGAATCTGATACCACAAAACATGTTCATAGGCTTCATCCTTATAAAGGAAAGTTTATTCCGCAGCTTGTAGAATATTTTATTGATAATCATACGGACGAATTTAAAAAAGACATATATTTTAGAGAAAATGATATAATATTAGACCCTTTTTGCGGAAGCGGTACAACACTTGTTCAAGCTAATGAATTGGGAATTAATGCTATAGGAATAGATATTTCTGAATTTAATACTTTGATTTCAAATTGCAAAATAAATGAAGTTGATTTAATAAATCTTGAAAATATTATAAATATATTTACAGATAAGTTAGAGGATTATATAAAAAATAATATAGAGTTTGAAAATGAGCTTAATGATAAATTATCTGAATTTAATAATATATATTTTAATTCATTAGATTATAAAAAGAAAGTTAGAAATAAAGAAATAGATTCTAAGATATATGGAAAAGAAAAAGAGAGTGAATTTTTAATAACTTATAATAATTTGATAGAAAAATATCATATAAAATTATATAATAACATGGATAATGATTCATTCATATATAAATGGTTTATACCAAGTATAATTGATGAATTAGAATATATGAATAATTTGATAAAATATATAGATGATATAAAAATAAGAAATATTTTACAAGTAATTTTAAGCAGGACAATGCGTTCTTGCAGAGCAACTACTCATTCTGATTTAGGTACTTTATTAAAGCCTGTAACAACAACATATTATTGCCGTAAACATTATAAAATATGTAAGCCTTTATTTTCAATAATTAAATGGTGGAGAAAATATTCAGTTGATACTATAAAGCGTTTGTATGAATTCAATAAATTAAGAACTAATACTTATCAATTATGCATAACAGGAGATTCTAGGGATATAGATATTTTCAATGAAGTAAAAAGTATCAATAATAAATTTTATAATTTTTTAAACAATAAAAGAATAAATGGCATATTCACAAGTCCTCCATATATAGGCTTAATAGATTATCATGAACAGCATGCTTATGCTTATGATTTATTTGGTTTTGGAAGGAATGATAATTTTGAAATAGGGGCATTATCTAAAGGTCAGAGTTTAAATGCCAAAAATGAATACATAAATGACATATCGAAAGTTTTAATAAATTCTAAAAAATATATGATGGATAATTATGATGTATTTATTGTTGCTAATGATAAATATAATTTGTATCCTGAAATAGCATATAAATCTAATATGAAAATAGTTAATACTTTTAAAAGACCTGTATTAAATAGAGTTGAAAAAGATAAGTCAGCATATTCAGAAATAATATTTCACCTAAAAGAATTATAGGAGTTATTATGCCATTAACTAAAAAACAAAAAGATTCTATAAAAGAAAAATTGTACACAGTTTTAAGAAATAAATTTAGGGATTACAAGCCAGAAACAACTTCAATGCCTTTTCATACTCGTCTTCTTGGTAAAGATAGAATGGCTTTATATTCTTTTATACAGTCATTAAATACCAATTTTGGTACTTCTATATTCGAGCCTTTAGCTGTTGAATTAGGAAAAGATAGATTTAAGATTATTGATAAACAGGTTGCAGCAAAAGATATAATAACATCAGAAGCACAAATAGTAATACAAAATATAATGGATGATTTGAGATCTGCTAATAAAAGTCCGAATAAGGATGAAGAAATAAAATTAATAAAAAAAGTATGCAAAATAGGTGAAGCCAAAAAAATAAAGCCGACAAAGATAGATATTTATATTGAAGATTATAATAATAATATATATTTAATAGATTTAAAAACAGCAAAACCTAATAAAGGTGAATTTAAAGATTTTAAAAGAACTTTATTAGAATGGGCTGCAGTTAGTTTGTATTATAATAGTGATAATAATGTTCATACTATGATAGGAATACCATATAATCCTTATGAACCAAAACCTTATGAAAGATGGACTATTGCAGGAATGCTTGATTTAGAAAAGGAATTAAAGGTAGCTGAAGATCTTTGGAATTTTATAGGCGGTGATAATGTATATAATGATATTTTATTATGTTTTGAGGAAGTAGGACTTGATATGAGGAAAGAGATAGATGAATATTTTTATAATTTTTTGCATAAGGATAATAAATGATAATCTCATTAATTGCGGCAGTTGATTCAAAGAATGGAATAGGGTTAAATGGTGTTATGCCTTGGGGACACATTAAGGAAGATATGCATTTTTTTAGGAGTACAACCACAGGATATCCAGTTGTTATGGGGCGTATAACATTTGAGTCTTTAGGGTGTAAGCCTCTGCCTAAAAGAAAAAATATTGTTATATCATCTAATACTAATGATGATATTTCAAATCAGTATGATAATCTATTTTATGAAAAATCATTTGAAGATACTATTTGTAAACTATTATTAGAAAAACATAATCAAATATTTATAATAGGAGGAGAATCAATTTATAGAAAATCTTTATGCTATGCTGATAAAATATATCTAACTCATATAAATAAAGATTATAACTGCGATAGATTTTTTCCAAATATTGATAAAGATATCTTTAATTCAAATAAATTAGAAAATTTTACATATAATGATATAGATGTAAACATTATAGAATATAACAGGATAAAATAGTTGAAAAATATATGAACTGCTATATAATTTTACAATGAATAAGTATTTTTTACATATTCATAAATATATCATAATCTCAGGATATGTATATTGATTTGTCATTTATTTTTGGAGCTTATTTATGAATAATCTTGAGTATTTATTAAAATTGGCTGATGAAGCTTTTAATAAACAAGATTATAATAAATCCATAGAATATTTTGATAAATTAATTTTTTATTATGGAGATGTTGTAGAGCTTTACAATAATAGGGGATTAGCCAAAAATAGCATAGGAATGTATGAAGAAGCCATTAAGGATTTTGAAATGGTTATAAATATAGACCCTAACTATGTACATGCCTATAATAATATAGGTTTAGTTAAGCACAATTTATGCAATTATGAAGAAGCTATAAAATATTATAATAAGGCTTTAGAAATAGATGTTAATTGTATTCAAGCTTATAATAATATAGGATTATCCAATTATAATTTAGGTAATTATGATGAGGCTATTAAATATTATAACAGAACAATAGAAATATCTCCGAATGCACATACATATAATAATATTGGATTAGTTAAAAATGATTTGGGAATGTATGAAGAGGCTATAGAATATTTCAATAAAGCTATAGAATTGGATAGAAATTATTTTAAAGCATATTATAATATTGGATTATCTAAATACAATTTAAAAAA
The DNA here is from genome assembly GCF_944388875.1 of uncultured Brachyspira sp. Classification (GTDB taxonomy): domain Bacteria; phylum Spirochaetota; class Brachyspiria; order Brachyspirales; family Brachyspiraceae; genus Brachyspira. Next base: position 57,461 of record NZ_CALXKQ010000014.1, on the reverse strand, counting down.
TTATCAAGAGGCTCTAGAGTATTTCAATAAAGTTATAAGAATGGATAGCAATTATGTTTATGCTTATAATAATATAGGTATAATTAAACAGGATTTAGGTATGCATGAAGAGGCTGTAAAATATTTTGATAAAGCTATAGAATTATATTCAAATTATCCAAAGGCATATTACAATAGAGGATTATCAAAGCTAAAATTAAAATTTTATAATGATGCTGTTGAAGACTTTAATAAGAGTATAGAATTAGAACCTGAATATTCATTTTCTTATTATAAAAGAGGTGAAGCAAAGCTTAAATTAAAACATTATAAAGAGGCGATAGAAGATTATAATAAATCCATAGAATTGGGAAGCTCGAATGATGATATTAATTTTGCCATAGGGCTTGCTCATTATAAATTATCATGCTATAGAGATGCTTTTTATTATTTTGATAAAGTCAGCAATAATAAAAAAGCTTATATTTTAAAAGTTATATCTAAAATTAAATCAATTTTTATAAGAAATTGATATTCAATTAAAAATTATAAAATACTATTATATTAATTAATTTTTTAATATATAATAATAGGTTTTATATCAAGAATATTGGAGTTTTATATGAAACCTATAATAGGAATAAGCGGAAGTTTATTGAGTATTCAAAGTAATGATGAATTTGCTGGTTATGAGAGGGCCTATGTAAATGATGATTATGTATTTTCTGTAACAAGATCAGGAGGCGTTCCTTATATAATGCCTATTGTAGATGATGAAGAAGATATACGAATACAGCTTTCTCATGTAAATGGAATAATATTATCAGGCGGTTATGATATTGATCCTATATACTGGAATGAAGAGCTGCATCATAAATTAGGCAGAATATTTCCTAGAAGAGATGAATATGAATTAAAACTGATAAAGTATGCTTTGGAAATGAAAAAGCCTATACTTGGAATATGCCGAGGACTTCAAATTTTAAATGTATATTTTGGCGGAAGTTTATATCAGGATTTGTCACTTATAGAAAATTGCTATATAAAGCATAATCAAAGTGCTAAACCTTATGAAGCTACGCATAGTTTTATAACCGAAGAAGGAAGTGTAATAAGAGATATAGTAGGTGAAAAGGTTAGAGTTAATTCATATCATCATTTGGCTATAAAAGATTTGGGAAGCAATTTAAAAGCTACTGGATATTCTGAGGACGATATAATTGAAAGTATAGAATATATGGAAAACGGCAGTTTTGTTCTTGGTGTGCAGTTTCATCCTGAAATGATGCATGCACATCATAATTTTGCTTTGAATATTTTTAAAAGATTGATATACGTTTCATTAAATAGTTTATAATTTTTTAAAATTAATTTTAATTATTTTAATAGTAAAATGATAAAAATGTATAAAATTATTTATTTATAATTATTTAAAAAATTAATTTTTTTTAATAATGTATATGTATTATAAGTTGTAATTTTAATAATATTTTTTAAATTAAATAGTATATACATGATTTTGTTATATTTTTAGTTATATAAATTATATATATCGTATAATATAATTAGTTTTATACATAATAAATATGTTTTTTAATATTAAATAACTTTATAGCGTAATATTATAAGTAGTAATAGTTTGTTTTATACAAATATTTTTTTAATAAAATGAAATATTATCGTAATAATAACTTGACAAATATTGAAAATAATATAACATATATATGTAATATGATTAGTAAAAAGACTATATTGATAACTAATAATCCAAAAATAGCTGAAGAGGTGCATAGTAAAAATGTAGAAGTAATGTACTTTCCAGATTCAGATTTTATGGATATACTTTGTAAGGCTAGGGATTATATACATTCATGCTATAAACTTTTGACTCATCCAATAGTAAGTAGCATAAAGCCTTATGAAACTCCTTATAAGAGTATAGTTTTAGCTAATAATGATGAGGGTAATGTTGATATAGAATCATTAGAGTTGATAGAAGGCTCTATTGCTTTGACTAGAAATTTTTTAGATAAGCCTAGAAGGAAATTAACAGAAGCTATAGATGAAGACTTTAAGTTAATAGATTATAAACTTGTAGTTGGAGCTATAGATGGTATTTTATAAAAACGAATAATAGAAGGGGAGATATTATGGGTAATTTATATGATTGTATTATAATAGGCGGCGGTCCTTCTGGTTTAGCTGCTACTATATATTCTGCTAGAGCTAGATTAAAAACAGTTCTTTTTGAAAAAGGAAGTTTCGGAGGTCAGATTAGTATAACTGATGAAATAGCTAACTATCCTGGATTTTTTGAGGAATCAGAAGAGGGAAGACATCCTAAAAATCTTATCAATAAAATGATAGAGCAGGCAAAAACATTTGGAGCTGAAATAGAACATAAAGAAGTTGTAGATGTTAAATTAGATGGTAAAACAAAAGAGGTAAAAACTTCGGATGGTACTACTTATGAATCTAAAGTTGTTATAATAGCAACAGGTGCTCAGCCTAGAAAATTGGGATGTAAAGGTGAAGTTGAATATACTGGTAAAGGTGTTTCATACTGTGCTACATGTGATGCTAACTTCTTTGAAGGTTTGGAAGTATTCTGTGTTGGCGGAGGAGATACAGCTGTTGAAGAAGCAATGTATTTGTCTAAATTTGCTAGAAAAGTAACATTGATAGTTAGAAAAGATTATGTACGCTGTGCTAACTCTATAGAAGAGAAGGCAAAAGCTAATCCAAAAGTTGAAATAAAATTTAGAACAGAGCTTTTAGAGGTTAAAGGTGATGGTATAGTTGAATCTGCTATATTCTTGAATAATGAAACAGGTGAACAATATGAATATAAAGCAGATGAAAATGACGGAACATTTGGTGTATTTATTTTTGTTGGTTATGTTCCTTTGACAAAATTGTTTGAAGGTAAAGTAGCTATGCAGGATGGATATATTCTTACAGATGAAGAGATGAAAACAAATGTTGAAGGTGTATTTGCTTGCGGAGATTTAAGACCAAAAATGTTGAAACAGGTTATTACTGCTACAGCTGATGGTGCTATAGCTGCGATTTCTGCTAATAAATATATTGAGGAAAAATTTTCTTAATTAGAAATAAAAAATTGTTGTTTTATTTCAAAAGAATGTTATATTTAAAATAAATATTAAGAGGAAGAAAATGATTAGATTTAATGTTTGAGTAAAAGCTATATATTGCGGTGCAATTAATAATAATATTTTTATTAAGAATATTTTTAGTAAATTAGAATTGCATAATTTACAAGCTGGGAATTTTTTAAACGTTAAATCTTTTGTTTCTTATTTGTTATTTACGAGTTATAAGAGTAATAGGTATATTTTATGATATACTTGTTGCTCTTTTTTGTTGGTTTATAATTAATATATTATTTATAAAAAAAACTTTAAAAAAAGGAGACTATATGAAGTTAGAAGTAGGCGAGATTTATATTAAAGATATAAAGCTTGACAAAATTTCAAGAGTCGAGAATGGAGTACTTTATGTAAACGAGGAAGAGGTTACAAAAATTGTACTTGAAGACGATAAGTTAAAGAGTGTAAAAGTTGATGTAGCTCATCCTGGTGAATCAGTACGTATTACACCTGTAAAAGATGTAATCGAACCAAGAGTAAAGGTTGAAGGCAGAGGCGGAGTATTTCCTGGAATGATTGCTAAAGTTGATACAGTTGGAGAAGGTAAGACACATGTTTTAAAAGGTGCAGCTGTTATTACTTGCGGTAAAATAGTTGGATTCCAAGAAGGTATCATTGATATGACAGGACCTGGTGCTGATTATACACCATTCTCAAAACTTAATAATCTATGTCTTGTTATAGAGCCTGTAGAGCCTATAGAAAAACATGATTATGAAGCAGCAGTAAGAGGTGCTGGTTTAAGAGTAGCTACTTACTTAGGTAAATTAGCTAAAGATTTAACACCAGATAAAACTTTCAGTTATGAAACTAAACCTATATTTGAACAAGCAGCAATGTATCCTAATTTGCCAAAAGTAGGTTATGTATATATGCTTCAAACACAAGGTTTATTACATGATACTTATGTTTATGGTGTTGATGCTAAAAAAATAGTTCCAACATTTGTTTATCCAACAGAAGTTATGGATGGAGCTATAGTAAGCGGTAACTGTGTATCAGCTTGCGATAAAAACACAACTTACCACCATTTAAATAACCCTATAATTAAAGCTTTATATGAAAGACATGGTAAAGATTATAACTTTATGGGTGTTATTATTACAAATGAAAACGTATTCTTAGCTGATAAGATGCGTTCATCAGATTGGTCATCTAAATTAGCTAAATATTTTGGCTTAGATGGTGTAATAGTATCAGAAGAAGGATTTGGTAACCCAGATACAGACTTGATAATGAATTGTAAGAAAATTGAAGCACTTGGTATAAAAACTTGTCTTGTAACAGATGAATATGCAGGAAGAGATGGATCTTCACAATCATTGGCTGATGCTGATGTATCTGCTAATGCTGTTGTATCAGGCGGTAATGCTAACGTTATTATTAATTTACCAAAAATGGATAAAGTAATAGGTATGTTAGACTTTACAGATAAAATAGCTGGCGGATTTGACGGATCATTAAAACCAGACGGCTCTATAGAAGCAGAGATACAAGTTATTACTGGTGCTACAAACGAATTAGGTTTTAACAAATTTAGTGCTACAGGACTATAATCTAGTATTGTGATACTGAGTTTTTAAAATATAAACAAAATTTTAGGAGGAAAGCCATGAGCATTTTAAATGGTAAAAAAGTTATTATCATTGGCGATAGAGACGGCATTCCTGGAGAAGCTATCAAAGCATGCGTTGAAACAGTGAAAGACGCAGAAGTTTTGTTTGCTGCTACGGAGTGTTTTGTTTGAACAGCCGCAGGAGCGATGGATTTAGAGAATCAAAAGAGAATTAAAGAATTTACAGAAAAATTTGGAGGAGAAAATATAGTAATATTATTAGGTGCAGCAGAAGCAGAAGCTACTGGATTAGCAGCTGAAACAGTAATGATAGGAGACCCTACTTATGCTGGTGCTTTAGCTGGAGTTGCATTAGGCTTAGCTGCTTACCATGCTGTAGAACCTGAATTCAAAGAAGCAGTTGATCCTGCTGTTTATGATGAACAGGTTGGTATGGCAGAAATGACATTAAATGTAGATGAAATCATCGCAGAAATTAAAAAAATGCGTGATGAAAACTGCCAATATAAATAATAGAAACTATATAAAACTTAAATTTTAATAAAAATAAATTCTCTATAAAAAATAAAAATCCATTGTAGTAAAAACCAGTTTGGTTTTAAAAAATATCCGGCAGCCTCAATTAGGGGGTTGCCTAAATTAAAAAATTAGGAGGCTTAAATGCCACAATATAAAATAGTTCATTATATAAATCAGTTCTTCGCTAATATCGGCGGAGAGGAAAAAGCTGACATAGCTCCAGAGAAAAGAGATGGAGTTGTAGGTCCAGGTGCAGGACTTCAAGGTGAGTTAAAAAAATTAGGTCTTGATGCTGAAGTAGTAGGCACAGTTATATGCGGTGACTCTTATTTCAATGAAAATTTGGATAAAGCTAAAAAAGAAGTTTTAGACATGATTAAAAGCCTAAGTCCTGATTTAGTTATAGCAGGTCCTGCTTTTAATGCTGGACGTTATGGTACAGCTTGCGGTACTGTTGCTAAAATGGTTCAAGATGAATTAAAAATCCCTGCTGTTACTGGTATGTACATTGAAAACCCAGGTGCAGATATGTTTAAGAAAGATGTTTATATCATTTCTACTAAAGATTCTGCTGCTGGTATGAGAGACGCTTTGCCTCATATAGCTAAATTAGCTTCTAAACTTCTTAAAAAAGAAGAAATAGGTACTCCAGATGCTGAAGGTTATATACCTAGAGGCGTACGTGTTCCTTTATTTAGAGATAAAGTTGGTGCTGAAAGAGCTGTTGATATGCTTGTTAGCAAACTTAAAGGTGAGGCATTTACTACAGAATATCCAATGCCAGACTTCGACAGAGTAACTCCTGGCGAGCCTATTAAAGACTTAACTAAAGCTAAAATAGCATTAGTAACAAGCGGCGGTATAGTTCCATCAGGAAACCCAGACCACATAGAATCTTCTTCAGCTTCTAAATATGGAAGATATTCTATAGATGATATGGGAGAAACTGCACATGGAGGTTATGACCCTACTTATGCTAACCAAGACCCTAACAGAGTATTGCCTGTTGATGTATTGAAAGAAATACAAAAAGAAGGTAAGATAGGTGAACTTTATCCTTACTATTATACTACAGTTGGTAATGGTACATCAGTTAAAAATTCAAAAGCATTTGCTACAGAGTTTGCTCAAACTTTAGTTAAAGATGGAGTTCAGGCTGTTATATTGACATCAACCTGAGGAACTTGTACTCGTTGCGGTGCAACGATGGTTAAAGCAATAGAAGCTACTGGAATACCTGTAGTTCATATTTGTACTATTGTTCCTATATCTTTGACAGTTGGTGCTAATAGAATAGTTCCAGCAGTTGCTATACCTCACCCACTAGGTAATCCAAATTTATCTAAAGAGGATGAGAAAAAACTTAGACGTGAATTAGTTGAAAGAGCTTTGAAAGCTTTAACAACTCCTGTAGATTCACAGACTGTATTTGAAAAATAATAATTTTATTGAAAAATGAAAATATTTATATATACTAAGATATATAAGTATTTGTAAAAATGGGGGAGTACAAATATTTAATTATAGTTGTATATCCCCCTAATTTTTGTAAAAATTAAAATAAGAAATGGAGATGTAAAAATGAGTTATGCTGTATTAAAAGCTGCTGCTTATGCTATAGTGCATGCACCTGACATGGTTATACACAATGGTACTACACAAACAGTTGAAAGGGAAGTTAATCCTAATTCGGAATATTTAAAGGAGATAAAAAAATATCTTAGACCTTTTGAAGATGCTGTTAATTATGCTCCTAACCAAACTTATATTGGTAATATGCATCCTGAAGAATTAAAAAAATTGGCTTCTCAAGTTTCTGATGATGTAAAAAAAGCTGGAGGAAGTTGGATAGGTGTTCCTTGTAAAGGTGATAGAAATGGTAAATTCGGTGAAATATTTCCAGAAGATGAATTTATATTTATGATGAAAATATGCGACGTTTTTGAATTGGTATATTTGGAAGCTGAATTTGAGAAAAAAATGAAAGATGCTTATGTTGCAAGAGAATCAAAATTCAAAAGCGAAGAAGATTTAAAAAAAGAATTAGAAAATGTTAAGTGTGAAACTAAAATAGCTGATATAGAAAAATTAATTAAAGAAGAACATGCAGAGCCTTTATATTTCAATGATAAAGTAATTGGATGTATAAAAAGAGCACATGATGTTGATATCAATTTAAGTGCACATGTTATGTTTGAAAACCTAGCAGTTAAAGCTTCTGGTGTTATGGCTTTGAAAGAACTTATCAGAAAGAAAAATATAGACCCTAAATCTATTGATTTAGTTATAGAATGTTCTGAAGAGGCTTGCGGTGATATGAACCAAAGAGGCGGCGGAAACTTTGCTAAAAGTATTGCAGAAATCGCTGGAATACCTAATGCAACAGGTTTCGATATCAGAGGATTCTGTGCTGCTCCTGCTCATACTTTGGTAACAGCTGCTTCATTAGTTAAAGCTGGTTCTTACAAAAATGTTGTAATGGTTGCAGGCGGTGCTACTGCTAAATTAGGTATGAATGGTAAAAGCCATGTAGGTAAAAAACTTCCTATTATTGAAGATATTTTGGGTGCTTTTGCTATACTTATTAGTGAAAATGACGGAGTACATCCAATAATAAGAACTGATGCTCTTGGTACTCACACTGTTGCTACTGGTTCTGCTCCTCAGGCTGTTATGACTTCATTAATTGTTAATCCTTTAGAAAAAGCTAATTTGAAAGTTACTGATATAGATAAATATACTGTAGAAATGCAAAACCCTGATGTAACTAAACCTGCTGGTGCTGGTGATGTTCCAGAAGCTAACTACAAAATGATAGCTGCTATTGGTGTAAAAAAAGGTGATTTAGATAGGAGTCAGTTAGCTGAATTCGTTGAAAAACATGGTATGTCTGGATGGGCTCCAACTCAAGGACATATTCCTTCTGGAGTACCTTATTTAGGTTTCGCTATAGATGATATTATGTCTGGTAAAATAAATCGTATAATGTTAGTAGGTAAAGGTTCATTATTCTTGGGAAGAATGACTAACCTTTTTGATGGTATATCAGTTATTATAGAAAAAAATAGCGGAGATAAGAGTTCAAGCGAAGGCGTTTCAAAAGAAGAAGTTAATAAACTTATTGCTAATGCTATGAGAGATTTCGCTAAATCTATGTTAGGTGAGTAAGGGGGTATTAGATGAGTGATGCTTCTAATTCAGCTATAAAATCTATGATAGGAGAGACTTTTCTCTCATTAGCTAATGCTTTAGAAACTGGCCAGTTTGGTAAAAAAGTAAGAGTTGGTATTACAAACAGAGGTTCTGAGCATGGTGCAGAGGCAGTATCTCTTGGCGGCGTTATAGCTATGAGCAGAAATAAAAATGTTGAAGTTGTTTTAATCGGTGAAAAAAATTCTACAGGATTACAAACAATAGAAACTGATTGTGATGAAAAAGCTCATAAGATAATGGAAGAAATGCTTGCTAAAGGGGAATTAGATGCTTGTGTTACTATGCATTATCCTTTCCCTATAGGAGTATCTACTGTTGGAAGAGTTATTTCTCAGGCTAATGGTAAAGAGGCTTTTATTGCTACAACTACAGGTACTTCAGCTACTGTAAGAGATCAGGCTATGTTTAAAAATGCAATATATGGTATTATTACTGCTAAAGCATGCGGTATTAAAGAACCAACTGTTGGTATATTAAATATAGATTCTGCTAGAACTGTAGAAAGAGCTTTAAAAGAACTAGCATCCAACGGATATAACATAAAATTCGGTGCTTCTAATCGTGCTGACGGAGGAGCAGTATTAAGAGGTAATGACCTTATTACTGGTGCTGTTGATGTTGTAGTTTGCGATTCTCTTACTGGAAATATTCTTATAAAAATGTTCTCATCATTTAACAGCGGAGGAAGTTATGAAGCTATAGGATACGGTTATGGTCCTGGTATAGGATTTGGATTTAAAACTCCTATATTCATTATTTCAAGAGCTTCTGGTTCTAATGTTATTGCTGGTGCTATTGAATATGCATATCAATGTATTAGCGGTAACTTAATAGATGTTATGAATAAAGAAGAACAAGAAGTTAAAAAATATGGTTTTGATGCTATATTAGATAGTTTAAAACCTAAAGCTGCTGCTGCCGGCAGTGGAGAGAAAGCTAAACCTACAGTAGCAAAAGAAGTTGTAACTGCTCAAATACCTGGCGTAGAAGTTATGGATTTGGATGCAGCTGTAGAATTAGTTATGGAAAATGGTATATATGCTGAGTCTGGTATGGGATGTACTGGACCTATCATATTAGTAAGTGATAAGAATAAAGAAAATGCAGAGAATATTTTGAAGAAAGGCGGATTTATATCTTAGGTTAAGATTATCGGCTTCTAATTATAATTTAGTAGTCTTGTTACTAATTTTGCAAATAAATGGGAATATTAGGATACAGAATAGTATCTAGTATTTCCATTTTTTATTTTCATTAAAATATTAACATTATAGGAGTTTATTATGCTTGTACTTTATCATGCAGCTTATTCAATATAAGTATTCATTGGTATTTCTAATTTTTATTAGAAATTAGTTATTAGTTTAAGTTTGGGTTATTCATTTTTTTGTCTATTTTAGACATTCAATGAAGTTTTGTTTATTAAAAAATCTAAAAATTAAGAGGTAAAAGTTATGACATTTGAACAATTTAATGATCAATTATTAGTAATAGTTAACAAGGTTGCCGGGTTTTTGTGGGATCCTTTACTAATTATCTTATTAGTAGGTACAGGTCTATTTCTTACTTTTAGATTGAAATTTGTTCAAGTAAGAGAATTTGTTTATAGTGTTAAACGCAGTTTCACAAAAACATCAAAAAAAACAGGTACTGAAGAAGGAAAAATTAGTTCTTTCCAATCATTAGCTACTTCTATAGCAGGTCAAGTTGGTACTGGTAACTTAACAGGTACAGCTACAGCTTTATTGGCAGGAGGACCTGGTGCAGTATTTTGGCTATGGGTTTCTTCATTTTTGGGTATGGCTACTATATTTGCTGAAGCTAGTTTGGCTATTCATTTTAGAGAAAAAACTAAAGAAGGTAAATGGATAGGTGGTCCTTCATATTATATAAGACAGGCATTTAAAAATAGTTTTGGTAAATTTTTAGCAGGATTATTTTCTATATTAATAATTCTTGCTTTAGGATTTATGGGTAATATGGTTCAGTCAAACTCTATAGGCGTTGCTTTTAATAATGCTTTTGGAGCTCCTACTTTTGCTGTTGGTATAGTAGTAGCTTTACTTTCAGGATTTATATTCTTGGGCGGTATAGGAAGAATAGCTAAAACTACAGAGAAAATTGTACCTATAATGGGTATATTGTATATACTTGGAGCGGTTGCTTTCTTAGTTGTTAATGCAGGCAAAATTCCTGAAGCTTTCAGAATGATATTTGTAGGTGCTTTTAATCCTGAGGCTGTAGTAGGAGGTACTATAGGTATCGCTGTAATGAATGCTGTACGTTTAGGTATTGCAAGAGGTTTATTCTCTAATGAGGCTGGTATGGGTTCTACTCCTCATGCCCATGCTTTGGCTGATGTTGAGCATCCATGCGAACAAGGTGCTGTTGCTATGATGGGTGTATTTACTGTATTTTTAATAGTAACTTTAACTGCTTTAGTAATGCTTACTTCTGGAGTTTTGGATCAAGTATATAACAGTAATGTAACTCAATCTACTATTCCTGAAAATCTTAAAGGCATAGGTTTGGCACAGGAATCTTTCAAAACTTTATTTGGGGATATAGGTGTTAAATTTGTGGCAGTATCTTTGTTCTTCTTTGCTTTCTCTACAATCATTGCTTGGTATTTCTTTGGCGAACAAAATATAAGATATTTATTTGGTGAAAAAGCTGTAAGGGTATATTCTTTACTTGCTATAATATTTATATTCATAGGTTCTACTTTAAAAGTTGATTTAGTATGGTCTTTAGCTGACTGTTTCAATGCTATGATGGTTATTCCTAACATTATAGGTGTATTGGCTTTAAGTGGTACTGTTGCCGTTTTATCTAAAGGTTATCAAGACTTTAAAAAAGAAAGAGACAGTAAAGAGAAATAAAAACATAATAATATTATATAACTTATAATAAAAAGAGGGCTTATAATTAGATTATGAGTCCTCTCTTATTTTATAATTGACAAACTCAATATTTGCTTTACAATATGACATTTTTAGTTTTATCATAGTAATGGACTTATTTTAAAACTAAATTAATAATTTTTATACATTAAACTCGTTTCAAAACTAAATTTCTAATTTAATATTTTTTAATTATAGTTGGGGCTTTGCAGTAGCCTCTAATTATTTTTTTAATAATATTTGCAGCAAGTACTCCCTTATATATAAAGCAAAAAATATAAGTGATTATAAGCCCATATTCCAAACTTATAAAATATTAGTATAGTATAAAGTTTTTTAAGGTGCTGTAATAATAAATAACAAAAAATATAATTATAAAGGTCAAATGTCTGCTTTGCCGAGCAAGATGCATATTTTGGTTAAAAGAGAATGGTACTATGAAATAAAAAATAATAACATCGAAAAAAATATTCTCAAATATACTGTTGTGGTATTAACAAAATTGATAAAGAGGTATTGTCAAAATAATTAAGGGGGTATAAGTAAAAAAGTCAAAGATAATAATAAATTTAATATAAAAAATAATAGAGAATTTGATTTATTTGTAAATGAACTCTCTCTCAGTTTTTTAGACACTAAAACAGATAAACTCTACAAAATACATTGCTTTAAAACCAAAGAAAAACATCAGGAATTAATGGATATATTAAAAACTAATTTTATTTATGATTGGCGGTACTCTTTAGAATAAAAAAGACGCATATTTATATATTAAAATGATAATTTATAAATCATAAAAATTTTATATACAATCTTGTCAAGTAGTTTTGAAACAAATCTAATGCTGGTTTGTTTATAAATAATGATAGGATGTAATTTTATAATTAAATGTATTACTATAATTATTATTTTGTATTAGTTTTGAAATTGCATATTGTGATATTGATATTACATTACTTAAAATCTTTAATACCTAATTTTAATGAATTATTGTTTCTATATTTTTAGTAATAGTTTTAAATATTTTTATTAGGTGAAGTTGTAAAATTTATATTTTTGTACATAATTTTGGATATTTATTAAGTATTATTTAAATACACACTTTATAAATTTATAAGCTTTATTTTTCTAATATTAACTTTGATAAAATATTAAACTTGTTTCAAAAATACTAAAAATTAAAATGGTATAATTATATATTAATTTAGTCGTGAAACAAGTATATTAATAGAATATAAATTTTTTTTATTATTAATAGAAAGTGTTGTGTTTCATGCTTTTGCATTATGATAACTTATTGATTGAGTTTTAAAACATCCTATTATTTTAAATATATTTTTAGAAATAAAATTATAAAATTGTGAGCATTTGTTAAGTTTACTTTTGCATGATTTTTTATAATGATTGTATTATTAAAATTTCTATTTAATTATTAATTGACATTATTGATATATATATTATAATTACTCTATGTAGTTTTTAATAATTTTAAATATGCTTGTTTGGAGTTTATTTATGAAGTATATACATTATTTTCTAATTATATTATCATTAATTTTTGTTTCTTGTTCATCTAATTCTTCAAAAGAAGATAAAGTATTTAAAATAGGTGTTTTACAATTAATAGAACATGATGCTTTAGATGCTTCTTACAGAGGTTTTGTTGATGGACTTAGAGAAGCAGGCTATATTGACGGTGAAAATATTATAATAGATTATCAAAATGCTCAGGGAGAGCAGGCTAACTGTGTTACTATAGGTCAGAAGTTTGTTAATGATAAAAGTGATTTAATATTAGCAATAGCAACACCTGCAGCACAGGCAGTAGCTAATATGACCAAAGATATACCTATACTTGTTACAGCAGTTACAGACCCAGCAGCGGCTAAATTGGTTGCAGATAATAAAGCTCCAGGAGGCAATGTTTCAGGTACTTCTGATTTAACTCCAGTGGAAGCACAAATAGGATTATTAAATGAGATTACACCTAATTTGAAAACGGTAGGTCTTCTATACTGTTCAAGCGAGCAGAACTCAGTTTTTCAAATAGATATAGCTAAGAAAAAATTAGATTCTATGGGAATAAAATATATAGATGCTACAGTTACAAGTGCTAATGAAATACAGCAGGTTGTTCAAAGTTTAATAGGAAAGGTAGAAGCTATTTATACTCCTACAGACAATATGATAGCAGCAGGTATGGCTACAGTTGCTTTGGTTGCTGAACCTGCAAAAATTCCTGTAGTTTGCGGAGAGGGCGGTATGACTATGCTAGGCGGTACTGCTACTTATGCTATAAGCTATTATGAACTTGGAAAATTAACTGCTGCTCAGGCGGTTATTATATTAAAAGGCGTCAAAAAACCAGCTGAAATGCCTATAGAAACATTAAAAACTTTTGATTTAGTGGTTAATACTAACATGGTTAATAGTATAGGAATTAAGATACCCGAATCACTATACAATAAATAATATAATAGGTTTTAAGAGGATTTATTTTGTATGGAAGGTGTTTTATTAGCTATACAAGGGGCAGCATCGCAGGGGATAATTTGGGGTGTAATGACGCTTGGTGTTTATATAACATTTAAGGTTTTAGATTTTCCAGATTTAACAGTTGATGGAAGTTTTGCTTTGGGTGGTGCTGTAAGTGCGGTACTTATATCTAATGGTATGAATCCTTTTATTACTTTATTTTTTGCTTTTTTAGCAGGAGGTTTAGCTGGATTTGCCACTGGATTTTTAAATACAAAATTGCAGATTCCGGGTATTTTGGCGGGTATTCTTACAATGATAGCTTTATATTCTATTAATATCAGAGTAATGGGAAACAGACCAAATATACCTCTTTTAGGAATGTCCACTTCATTAACCATAATACAAAATATTTTATCTCTTAATAAAGTATTATCCGATTTGCTTGTAGGGTTTATATTCTCTGTAATTATAATAATTATAATGTATTGGTTTTTCGGTACAGAAATGGGATGTGCTATAAGGGCAACAGGTAATAATGAAAGAATGATTAGAGCATTAGGGGTTGATACTAATATTATGAAAATAATAGGTCTTATGATATCCAATGCTTTGGTTGCTTTATCAGGTGCTTTAGTTACTCAAAGTCAGGGATATGCTGATGTGGGTATGGGTACAGGAACCATAGTTATAGGACTTGCTTCTGTTATAATAGGGGAGGTTGTATTTGGAAATAGATTTTCTTTCTGGTACAAACTTGCTTCTGTAGTGCTTGGTTCTATTATATACAGAATAATAATTGCTATAGTTCTTCAATTGGGACTTAAAGCTACCGACTTAAAACTTCTTACAGCTATAATAGTTGCTATTGCTCTTTCTGTGCCTGTATTAAATAGAAAAGTTACTAGAGTTGTAGGCGGTAAAAGAAAAGGATAATTATGGAGAGTCTGTTATGTTGGAATTAAAAGAAGTTTATAAAACATTCAATAAAGGTACTATCACAGAAAAAAAAGCTATTAAAGGTGTCAATCTTAAACTTAATGACGGAGATTTTGTTACGGTTATAGGAGGAAACGGTGCGGGAAAATCTACTCTCCTTAATTTAATAGCTGGTGTTTATGAAGTTGATTACGGTACTATATCAGTTGATGGAGTTGATATAACAGATAAAAAGGAATATGCTAGAGCTGGACTTTTTGGAAGGGTTTTTCAAGACCCTATGGTTGGTACTGCTTCTAATATGGGTATAGAAGAAAATCTTGCTCTTGCTAAAAGAAAAGGAAAACCTAGAACATTAAAATGGGGTATAACCAAAGCAGAAAGAGAGGAGTATGTTGAAAAATTAAAAAGACTTGATTTAGGACTTGAAACAAGACTTCAGTCAAAAGTTGGGCTTTTATCAGGAGGACAGAGGCAGGCCTTAACACTTCTTATGGCTACTCTTAAAAAACCTAGACTTTTATTATTGGATGAACATACCGCAGCACTTGATCCTAAAACGGCTAAAAGAGTATTGGACCTTACAGAAGAGATTATTAGAGAGGATAAACTTACAGCTTTTATGGTTACTCATAATATAAAAGATGCTATTCATTACGGAAACAGACTTATAATGATGAATGATGGGCATATTATATATGATGTTTCGGGAGAAGAAAAAAAATCTTTAGAGATATCTGATTTGCTTAAGAAATTTGAAACTGAAGAAGGAGCTTTAAGCGATAAATTATTGCTTTCTTAATTCTTGTCAGTTTTATTTTATTATACTTGTCATAATTAATTTATATTTATGATTGTGCATGCTGTACTTATTTTTACGGCACTTTTATAATTGCATTTAAATGAAAATTATATTAATGTAAGTTAGATGATTATTTTCATAAATTTTAATCTAAATATAGTAATCGAAACTGATATTAATAATCTTAGATTAGATATATTTTAGACTAATATTTTATTTACAAAAACTAAATAGGTTATATAATATACTTGTTTTGAAAGTACTTGACAAGATTATATATGCAATTTTAGTAATTTATCAATTATAAAAGCAATGTTTTATATGTTGTGTAATTTTGTTATTTTAATATATAAACATGCAGTGTTTTGCATGCAAACACCTTCTTACTGCACGCATGGAGTTGCAATTATAAATAAAATTAGTTTTTAAACAAGTTTAATTTATATCAGAATAAAAAATCATTATTGTATTGACTTATAATATTAATGATGTAACATTATAATATAATAGTTTGAGGATTTTATAATGATTAACTATAATAACATTGTACATTTTAAAAAATCTTCTTTAATATTTATAGAGGATCAGTGTCCAAAAAATTCTTTTTATATAATTATTAAAGGAAAATCCATATCGTATGGAAGATATTTTGATAATGATACTCAATATGCCAAAGGAGATATATTAGGTTTAGTAAATTCAGTTTTGAATGAACCGTATTTTTTTAATGTAAAGGCTGAAGAAGATATTGAAGCATTAGAAATAAATGTAAATGATATTATTAATATATACAATAAAGATATAATGATAAAGATTCATAATTATTTATATAATACTTTGGAAGCATGGCTTAGTATATATTATATGAGATTATCTCATAATAATTCTATTAGCAAATATAATTTTACGGAAGAATATATTTTAGATATGGGAAAAATATATATTAATAATTCTTTGCCTACTGTTTCTTATAAAATTTATAATCAATATTTGGAATTATTCCCTAACAGTAATAATATAGAAACTGTTAAGGGTATGATTTCTTCAATGAGTGAATACAATATAGAAAATCCTATTAAAATTGAGGATAATGTATTTTATTATAAAAAGGGATACTGTTTATATACTGAGCTTATGTCAAGTGATTATTTATATATTATTAATTCTGGAAAAGTAGGTATTTATAATATAGTAAATTCAAAATTAGTTACAAGAGCTATTTATTCAAGTAATAATGTTATAGACGGATCAGCACCTTATATTAACTATCAGCCGCTATCAACTACAACTGTTGTACTAGAAGATTCCAAAATAAGATTATTAAAAAAAGAAGAGTTTATACCAATAATAACGAATGTCAATTCTTTAAGACCTTATTATTTAAAAATAGTTTCTACCAAAATAAGAAATAATGTATTAAAAGTTATGGCACTTAATACCAATGATATATCAATAAAACTTCTTATCACTATTTACTATATATTAAGAACTGAAACTTTATTCAGTAAAGAAACAAATTCAGTGGATTTATTATATAAGATAAGCGATATAGCAGCCATAATTGGATATGATAATACTACAGTAATAAGAAATGAATTGAAAAAAATACATTCTTTAACTATAGATGATGATGATTATATACATGCAGGAAATATAGCAAGCATTATAAGAGAATATGAAACACATAAAAAAGTTATTTCTATAAAAAGTCATCATAATTAAAATATAAATTCTGCTTAATTATTTGCCTATACAGAAATTAGCGAATATTTCATTTATTACTTCTTCAGCATCAATTTTTCCGCTTACATTTCCAAGTATATTATTTAATATATTCATCTCCTCAGCAACTTCATCCAAAGAGAATGACAGCTTAGATTTTTCTATGCATACATCAAGCTGTTTAAGACCATGTTCTAAATATCCTCTTTCTCTGCTATTAACATAACTTTCTTTATTAAATATATTAATATCCGAATCAGAAACATAGTTTTTTAATACCTCTATTAACTTTTCTTTGCCTTCTTTTGTTTTTGTGCTTATATTTATAATATTTTCTGCTTCTATTTTATAATCGAATTTATTTCCTGAATCAGTTTTATTTAGAATGTATATTATATTTTTATTATTTAATGTTTTTAAAAAGTCTATTAAGTTAATATCATCCTCATTTGCTTTATCACTTATATCAAAAACAGCAATTATAATATTAGATTCATAAGCACATTTTTTGGCTCTTTCAATTCCCTCAAGCTCTATATCATTGTCCGCCTCTTTATGAAATCCAGCTGTATCCATCAAATAAAAAGGTATATTATCAATATAAATATTTTCGCTTAAAAAATCTCTGGTAGTACCTGCAATATTTGAAACTATTGCTCTTTCTCTATTTAATATCATATTAAATATACTGCTTTTTCCCGCATTAACCCTTCCAAGTATAGCAACCTTTATGCCGTTAATAAGATTTTCAACTCTTTTAGAATTAGATAAAATATTTTCTATATCTTTTTTTAATTCATAGAAATTTTCTATTAATTTGTCATAAGAAAAACTTTCAGTATCATCTTCAGGAAAATCTAATTCTCCGTAAACAAGCATAAGAGAGTTTTTGATATTTTCTCTAAGTTTATCTATTTCCCTTGTAAGTCTGCCCCTCATCTTATATATGCTAGCCTCTGCCATAAGTTTATTATTAGAATCAATTAAATCATGTATAGCTTCAGCTTCACTTATACCTATGCGTCCGTTGATGTAGGCCCTGTATGTAAACTCTCCTCTGTTAGCAGCCCTTGCTCCATTTCTTATTATAAGGTTTATTAAAGAATCTATTACCACTATGCTTCCATGCGATATAAATTCTATAGTATCTTCAGAAGTGAATGTATTTGGCGATAGGGTAGAAAGTACTATAAGCTCATCTATAGGCGTATTATTTTCATCCTTTATTAAGGCATAATAACTTTTTCTATGTTCAAAGTTTTTTATATTTTTATTTTCATCGCCAGCATAAAAACATATCTTTGATGCAATTTCCAATGCTTTATTTCCAGACATTCTTATAATAGCTAATGCACTTTTTGAATACGGACTGGATAATGCCACTATAGTATCTTTTATATCGTATATATTATTCATAGTTTTATAATGAGTTTTCTTCTAATTTTTTCATTGTTTTTTTCAATTTTTTTCTTTCTTTTTTTAAGTTTTTAATTTCTTCTTTTCTTCTTTTTTTATTTTCTTTTTCTTCAAGCTTCAAGGCTGTTTGTAAATTACCATTTTTTATTATGTAGTCAACACAGAAATTATAATCTTTCTGCATTATATTAAGCTCTGGAATTTGTTTAGCAAATTTTACATAATCAGCTTGAGAGAACATATTTATTATATATTCGCTTTCTTCAAAATTATTTTCTTTGAATAATTGATTAATTTCGCTTGTAGTCATATCTTCTATATTGAATTTAAATCTTTTAGTAAGGTATCTCTTAAATATGAATGTTAATTCAAAATAATATTCAGCATATCTGTTTTCATTATAAAAAGCATTACAATCAATATTTTTTAGAGCATTCAATGCTTCGGTATCTTCTTTTATATTAATTTTTTCATTGAATTTCTTTTCTATATATTTTACTACAGCAAAAATTAATATTATTATTCCAACAACAGCAAAAGCAATTAATACCATAATAGCCCATACATATTTAGGCATTTTTAATCCAATGGTGCTTTTCATAGGAGGCAGTATTTCACCGTCTGAGAAAGGATAAACCAATACAGCAACATCTTCTCCGTACAGCTCTTCATATTTATTATTATAATTATATGATACCTTAAAAGGATATATAACAAACTGACCTACATCATAAAAACCAATTTGATATTTTATTATTCTCTCTTTATATTCTCCTATATCTTTATTCTTATTTTCTACAGATATAATTCTGCATTTATTATTTCTATCGTCAAATGAAACATCTTCAAATTTATATTCTATATTTTTTTTTGATACTATGCGTACCTCATATTCTATTGTATCTCCTATTATAGTGTTTACAGATGATACGCTTGTTTTAGCATACATTACAGTATCTTTTTCTATTCTTTTTGAACAGGAAATCAATAATATAAATAGTACTAAAAATAATAACAAAATTTTCTTCATGAAACTAAACTTATCCTATATAATCTGCTTTCATCTTCTTCTCGGCATATTTCAAATATATAATACGGCGGTTCAAAATAATCTTTAAATTTATTTCCCCATTCTATCATAGTAATGCCTTTTTCTCTAATTTTATCTTTAAATCCTATATCATCAAGCTCTTCCTTATTTTCAAGTCTGTATAAATCAGCATGTCTTAAAATGCTTTCCTCTTCATTAAGAATTATATCATACTCATTTATTAATGTGAAAGAAGGACTGCTTACAATATCCTCGCTTTCCAATAGCCTTGATAATATTCTTACAAATGTGGTTTTTCCAAATCCTAAATCGCCTTCCATTATTATAATATCACCATCTTTCAATATGCTTTTTAGATATTCGGCAATATCCTTTATGTTTTCAATCTTTATATTTTTTTCTTCTTTAAGAATTTCTTTTTTCATAGTTTTTATTTTCAAAATAAATAATAGAAAAATAATATATTATAGGTCATTATTTGTCAAATATACATTATCATCTTTTTGCAGGTTTTGCATACTCATCATTTCCATAATTGCAAATATTGATATCAGTCTTAATGAAAAGCTGCTCATATCGATACCAGCGAGTATGAATAGCGTAAATATTATTAGTTTCGGATAATAAATTTTTACCAAAATTGATGTCATAAATGATGTAAATAAAGTCATAAAAAACATTATAATTATTACCATATAAACTATAAAAGGCAGATACATTACAATACCTAAAGCACTTAAAAATGATATTATAATTAAGAAAAAATTGCTTCCAAATACAAATATTGCTATTGATGCAAGTATTATTGATATTACTGCTAATATGAATGATTTACTAATATTCTGCATAACTATATATTTTATAAATAGAAAAGTATATGCTATTATTAATATTGTGAAAGAAAATGATGATAATTTTGTCATATAATTTGAAATATATGTTGATATATAATGAAAAATATCGGCATCTATGATTTTATTTGCTGATATTATAAGATAGTTTATATTAGATGATAATAGAGATAATAAAATAAATATATATATTCCTCTTTCCAATTCATTTATATCTTTTGATAAAATTATATTAAGCATTATTTTTACGGTAAGAATAAGCATTATTATGAAAAATAATAGCTCTGTAATATTATGTAAACTAATTTCCATAATATACAATTTTAGAGTACCGAATATTAAAAATAGTATTCCCAATGCTGCAAGCATTAAATCTGATGTAAATATATAATTATAAAATTTATAAAATACTAATAAAAAAAATATTATTAATACCGCATAGTCAAGAATAAAAGTAATAAAATATAGAAAAGAATTATTATCAATAACGATGGCTCTAAACAGCAAATAATTAAATAATACAATGACAGTCAATATATAAGACCAAAAATTATACCTGCCGACAAAAGATGTATTTTTGCTTAACTGAATCATTAACTTACTATCCGATTATTTATGTATGTTATATAGTAATATCATTATAAAAAAATTGCAAGGATTTAAAATATATAGTTTCCATTTGAATCTATTTTTATATTAAGCTCTTTTTTCGTATTTTGAAATATATCATGCCCTTCTTTTATATTGCTCCAAAAGTCTATTAATGATTTTCCATATTGTTTTTTATAATAATCAAAATTGGAATCATTCATTTTGAAAGGGAATATATAAACTGGTATTTTATTTTGTCCGCTATCTTTTGCGTATACAGCATATAAATAAATTTCTTTTATTTTATCATCAGTCATAGGCATGCATCCTATAGTAACTGTAGAGCCATGAATAAATATATCTCCTCCAAGTTTTGGCTTATCACTTTTCTTTTTGTCAGATTCATTTGGATAATTTATTCCAAGAGAAAGATAATAGCTGCTTGCAGGATTGAATCTGTCTATATAATAAAAACCTTCAGGCACCTGCAAATCTCCTTCCATTCTTTTAGGACCTAATACCCCAGACTTTGATGCTATATTGTATGATGCTATTTTTTATATGTTTTGTCATTTTCATTTTTAGCATATATTTCTAATATGTCTTCTTGTTTGTATGCTGTTATTAATATATTTAATTCATTTAATTTTATATTATTATTTTTTAAGTTATTTTTAACTAATTCATCTTTTTCTTTGATTGCTGTTCTTACTCTGCTGTATCTTTTTTGGTCTTCTAAAAAATCGTCTGCTAACAGTATTGAATTTACCATATTGAAAATTATTATAATGCAAAATATTATTTTTTTCATAAAACCTCCATATTAACATAATTATCGTAAATATTTTCTTGATAAAAAGTATTTTTTATAGTATGATGTACGTACATTCTAACATATATTTAAACGGAGGATTTAATGATAACTTTTAAAGACATTAATGAAAAAGAAATGCAGTATATTATAGATAATAAAGAAGTAAGCGATAATATAAAAAATGCTTCTGAAAATGTTCTTGCTGTATTTACTCAGGATTGGTGCGGAGATTGGAAAGGTTTAGAGAGAGAATTAAAAGCCAATGAGGAGAAATCTCCTATAGATATTACAATTTTTATATGTATGTATAATCAAAGCCCATTATATGAACCATTTATGAATTTTAAAGAAACTGTATGGAATAATGGATTGATACCATATTTAAGATATTATAAAAACGGTTCATTTGTGAAAGATACGAATCATTTGCCATTCCAAAGATTAATAAAAGCATTTGAGTAAAATTAATTTATGTTTAAAATTGAAAAGGCGGGGATTGAAAATCTTGAAGATATTTCACTTCTCGCCAAAAATATATATTTGAAATATAATTCCAGTTTTGATACTAAAGAAGGTATTGATAATGTTTTGAAGTTTATATCATTTGAAAGCATGCGTTTAAGGTTTTTTATGGAAGGATCATTAATACTTGCTGCTAAAGATGATAAAGATGCTGTAATAGGTATGATTGAAATTACTAATTATGATCATATATCGCTTCTTTTTGTAGATGATAAATATTTCAAATTGGGAATAGCGGCACAGTTATTTGAAGAGGCAAAAAATATACTAAAATCTGATAAATATACTGTTAAATCCAGCAATTATGCTTTGGAGTTTTATAAAAAATTAGGTTTTGTTCAATTATTCAATGATATTCAAACAGAAAACGGCGTTCATTTTTATTCTATGATTTATTAGATTTATTAAGTTTTTATATTATGTTAATTGTAAAAATATTAATATTATATTATAATTAACATAATATATTTGTTTTAAGCGGGTAATAATATGAACAGCATATTAAAAGTAGAAAATTTAAAAATGTACTATCATACTTCAAAAGGTATTGTAAAAGCTATTAATGATATAAGTTTTGATATAAAAGGCGGAGAAACTTTGGGTATAGTAGGGGAGTCTGGATGCGGAAAAACTAGTCTTGGAACTTCTTTATTGAGAATGCCTTCTGCCCCAGGTAAATATAATGGCGGAAAAATCATACTTGACGATGAAGATATTATACCGCTTAAGGAAGAATATATTAGAAAGAATATAAGATGGGCAAAAATATCTATGGTTTTTCAGGGAGCTATGAATTCTCTCACTCCAGTATACACCATAAGAAACCAAATGATAGAAACTATTAACAGACATACCAATATGAGCAAATCAGAAGCTAATAAACTCATAGAAGAGTATTTAGGTTATGTTGGACTTCATTATAGTGCTGCAGACAGATATCCTCATGAACTTTCAGGAGGTATGAAGCAGAGAGTTGTTATAGCTGCTGCTTTATTCTTGAAACCTAAACTTATAATATTGGATGAGCCTACAACTGCTTTGGACGTTATAGTTCAGGCACAAATAATTAATCTGCTTAAAAAATTGAAGAAAGATTTTAATTTATCATTTATTTTTATAACTCATGACTTGGCATTAGAGGCTGAAATTTCAGACAGAGTATGCGTAATGTATGCAGGAAAAATTGCAGAGCTTGCCGACAATGAGCAAATATATAAAAATGCAAAACATCCATACACTAAAAGATTATTAGCAGCCACTCCTAGATTAAATAAGGCTGTAAGTAAATTGGAGTTTATAGAGGGTACTCCTCCAGACTTGATAAATCCTCCAAGCGGATGTATGTTTTATGACAGATGCAAAGAACGCATAGATAAATGCAAAAATGAAGAGCCTATAATAAAAGATACTGGAAACGGTCATTTATGTGCTTGTCATTTAGTTAATTAATAGAATGGGAAAATAAATATTATGAATGAAAATATTATATTAAAATTAGAAAATGTAAAGAAATACTTTCATCCTCATGCAAATATCATAGAATCCTTAATGAAAAAAACTAAAGATATTAAGGCCGTTGATGATGTGAGTATTGAAGTAAAAAGGGGAGAGATACTTGCTTTAATAGGCGAATCAGGAAGCGGTAAAACCACTATAGGAAAACTCGTAATGAAATTGATAGAGCCTACATCAGGAAGTATAATATTTGAAAATGAAAATATAAATGATTTTAATAAGGAAGAAACAGCGGCATACAGAAGAAATGTTCAAATGATATTTCAAGACCCTTATGCTTCTATGAATCCAAGATTTAAGATAAAAGATGTATTAAAAGAACCTCTTTATATTCATAATATTGACGGCGATGAAAAAGTTTATGATGAAATGGTTATAAAGGCATTAAAAGATGTTAAGATTAATCCGCCTGAAGAGTTTATGGATCGTTATCCTCACATGCTTTCAGGTGGACAGCGTCAGAGAATAGCTACTGCAAGGGCTTTAATACTTAATCCTAAATTGGTTGTTGCTGATGAGCCTGTATCAATGATAGATTTATCTACCAGAGCAGAAATTCTTTATATGATGAAAGAACTTCAAATAGAAAAGAATTTAAGTTATATATATATTACACATGATTTATCAACTGCCAGATATTTTGCCGATAGAATAGCCGTTATGTATTTAGGCAGTATAGTTGAAATAGGGGATGCTGATGAAATAATAGATAATCCTAAACACCCATACACAAAGGCTTTAATTGCTGCAGTTCCAGATGCTTCATCAGGAAGAGTTAACATAATAAAAGAGCTTCCTATTAAAGGAGAAATACCTAATGCTTCCGATATTCCGTCAGGATGCAGATTTCATACAAGATGCATATATGCTAAAGAAGAATGCAAAAATATTGTTCCTAAGTTAGAAAATGTGAATGATAATCATAGTGCGTCTTGTTTACTGCTTTGATTTATTGTCTTCTTTTTTCTTTTCGATTTGTGCTATTAATGCTTTATCCAATTCTTTTGCACTATTATAACCCATCTCTTTTAAACGGAAGTTTTTAGCAGCAGTTTCTATCAAAATACATATATTTCTTCCAGAACGTACAGGTATTTTGAGATAAGGAACTTCAGTATTTAATATATTATAAGTTTTATCAAATAACCCCATTCTGTCATACTGTTCATCATCTTTCCAATGTTCAAGCTCTATAACCAAATCAAGTCTTTTCTTATCTCTTATTGCACTCATTCCAGACAGCCTGCTTATATCTACTACTCCGATTCCTCTCACTTCCATATTATGCTTTATAAACTCATTTTTCTTTCCTATAATTCTGCCGTCTTTTAATTTTCTAAACTCAACAGTATCATCAGATATTAATCTATGCCCCTTTGATATAAGTTCTAATGTAGCCTCGCTTTTTCCTACTCCGCTTTTTCCTAATATTAAAACTCCCACTCCGAATACTTCTACAAGACCTCCATGGATAGTAAATGATTCTACAAACTCATCTTCAATCAATGCTTCTATAGATCTAATCATTTCAGAAGTGGTTAATTCGCTTATTATAACGCATATATTATTTCTTTTCGCTATTTCTAAAAATGATTCAGGCGGAGTAAGATTATAGGTAAATATACATATAGGAATATGGTAGCTTAGCATATCTTCAAATACATCTATTTTGTTTTCCTCATCAAGAGTTACAACATAGTTTCCTTCACCTTTTCCGAATATTTGTATCCTATTATATGCAAAATCTTTAAAATATTTGAATAATGCCATACCTGGTCTGTTAATTTCATAACCAACTATTTCATTTTCCATTCCAACTAATCCAGTCAAACGCCTTATTTTCAGGAAGTTATTTTTTGTTTCATTAAGGTCAAGAAATTTTTTTACAGATATTTTAGGCATTATATTTTTATTTCCTCTTTAGCGATAAGTTCCATTACTTCATCCGCTTTTTCAGCATTTATAAGTTTTTCCAAGAAATGCGGATTATCTCTTAATATTTTTGCTATTGCTGTAAGAACTTTTAAATTTTCACTAGCTGAATCTCTAGGAGCAAGCAGCATAAATACAGCAAATACTTTTTTCTTATCAACGGATTTATAGTTAATACCATTTTTTATGGTAGCAACACTTAGAATGATAGATTTTACAGCATCTGTTTTAGCATGCGGTATAGCAATCCCGTTTCCAACCCCAGTACTCATTAGCTGTTCTCTAGCCATGATAGCATGTTCAGCCTCATCTTTATTTAAAAGAAGACCGCAGCTATTTAACCTTTCAACCATTTTAGAGAGAAGGTTTTCTTTTTCCGTTTCTTGCACATCTATCATTATAGATTCTTTATCTATGTAATCTATTAAACTCATATTATATCCCTCCAAAATGGTTTTATCATTATATTTTATTAAATATCAAACATTCTTATTAATACAAAAGAACTATCAGATTCTTTATATATAGCTTCTGCTCTGTCTGTGATGCTGCTGATATAAACAACAAATTTTTTATCAGGATTATCTGTTAAATATGTAACAGCTTCACTGACATTGTATTCTTTGATGATGTAATCTTCGCTTTTACTAGCATCAATATTGTTATCAGCAGTTACGCTTACTTCATCTATATTCCAAGATTCATCATTATAATACACTTCCAATACTTTATTGTTATCACCTTTAAATAGGAATACGGGATGTTTTCCTATTTTTATGCTGTATAAATCATCTCCTTGTTTAATAGGCAAATATGCCATATATGGCTTTTTATCAGCATTAAAATGAAGTACAGCATCTAATTCATCCAATGGTTTTTCATATATTCCTACAGAGTTAATAGAATAAGCATTTTCATCGCCGTCATCAGGCTGAACTCCTTTATCTACAACAGCTCTTTGACTTCTGTCTATGTTTCTTTCTTTAGATTTTCTTATTTCTCTTTCTATTTTTTGAAACATAGCATCTATTGCCACATATAAATCTTTTTCTTTTTCTTTATCATGGAAAACTTTTTTTCCAAAAGCTATAGTTCCTTGCACTGTATATTCTCCATGCATGTGCTCACATATAATATTAGCATCTATTATTCTGTCAGCATGAATTTTTATATTTTGCATCTTGTTTGCTATATGTTCTTTAACGTTTTTAGTAATTCTTACATTCTTTCCAATAATATTTTGATGCATAAATTCTCCTTTAATTATCTAAATCTTGATGAAAGAAGATTCATACTTTTTCTGTATTTAGCTACCGTTCTTCTGGAAATTTCTATTCCCTCGCTTTTAAGTATTAATCTAATCTTTTCATCACTCAATTTTGCTGGAGAGTTTTCTATAATTCTTTTAATAATTTCTTTTACAGACCTAGAACCAAGCCCGCCATTTACAGCTCTAGAGAAAAAATATTTTATAGAAAAAGTACCCCATACAGTATTAAGATATTTGCCGTTAGCTATTCTACTTATAGTAGATTCGCTTAAATTAACTTCCAAAGACATATCTTTTAAAGTTAATGGCTTTATAAACTCTTTTCCATACTCAAAAAAATCAATTTGAAGCTTTAGCAGATTTTCTCCTATTTTTAATAATGTCTTTTTTCTTTCATTTGAAGCATTAATTAAACTCTCAGCCTCTTTTTTCTTTTCTTTCAAAAAGTTTACACTATCTTTATTTGTTTCTCTATTTAATAGTTTAATATATTTTTTACTAATTTTCAAGGGGGCTATAAAAGTTTCATCAGTTTTTACTAGCCACACATCATTTTCTTTAAAAATAAATAATTCTGGAACTATATATTTAGTCATGGCTGTATCATATTCTCTTGCTGGATACGGTTCTAAAGTTTGTATCAATTTAAGAGCTTTTAATACAGTACTTTCATCTATTTCCATACTTGATGCTATATATTTATAGTTTTTTTTGGAGAGATCATCTAAATAATTTTCTACTATTTGTATGGCTATATCGAATATGATTTTATCTTTTTCTTCGCTTTCCTGCTTCTTAAATTTTAATTGAGTTGATAGGCATTCATTTATATTTTTCGCTGCCACTCCTATAGGGTCTAATGTTTTTATTATTGATATTATTTTTTCTACTTTCTGTATATCGGCATTCAATATGTTTGATATTTCATCGGAACTATTAGTTAAATATCCGTCTTGATTTATAAAGCTGCATATATGTTCTGCTAGGTCTATATCCTTTTTATTATCAAGTATTATATCTAATTGGCTTTTTAAATGAGAAAATAGGCTTTCTTTTTCATTTTGTGCTGTATTTTCTATTATGGAATCTATATCTAAAGATGATGATTTTGAACTTTTAAAATCTTTTACATCATATTCCAAAAATGGATTTTCTTCCATAGCCTTTTCTATTTTTTCTTTCAGTTCTATTGCAGGCATTGATATTACATCAAGCCAAAGTCTAGTCTGGCTGTTAAGTCTTAAATCATTTCTTATAGCTGTTCTTATTGATGTATTAGTTGATAATGCCATAATTATTAATCATAAAATCCAAGTTCTAAATAATGCAAAATAGTACTTATAAATCTAGGTGTTATTGCAAAAGGATTTATTAATGTTTTAAATGAATTATGTTCTTCAAGTTTATAAAATTTTATATTGTCTATTATTATGTCTTCATCATAAGCTACACAATTAATTTCGCATACTATTTTTAATATATCATCTAATATATAATAGGATACATTTTCATCATAATAATTAGTTTTTATATCTAAATCCTTAGACAATTCTTCTATATATTTCTCTGATATCTTTTTACCATGAAATACCATCACAGCATTATTTTCAACATGTCTTTCTTCTAAAATATATCTTTCCAATTTTATTTGTTCTATAGGCTGATTTATCTCGTATAACTCTAATTGGTTTATCCATTTTTTTACATACTCTTCTTCAGCATCTACAGGATGAAATAATGTTATATAGTTTTTAGAATGTACTTCTTTTGGAAGTTCATATAAATCTTCATCTATAGAAGATAATGAACCGTCTTCCATATATCTGAAAGTATCTATTAATTTACCTTCTTCATCATATACTCCCCAAACAAATGCTAAAGTAAAATACTGCATAACTGGATTTTCTACGAAAACTTCAAAAAATGTTTGATAATCCCATTTCCTTCCATTTAAAAGTACTTTTTTTAATTTTTGAGTTTGATATGATATAATGGCTTCAAGTGCATTTTTTGTTTCTGTAAATTTTCTTTTAGCTTCTTCTACTTTTAGCTTATCATCGCTTTCTTCTGCTTCAGGAAGTTCTTTTAATATTTTATGATTATCATCATCTATAATTTCTAAATATGCATCGCTTAAAAGCTGAAGTGTAAAACTTCTGTTTCCATAGTCTATTATTTTATTTCTCTCTATATTAAAACCCAAATTAGGAAGAACTTTATCAAATAGATTATCCACAGGAACACCCAAACATTCTGCCGCTTTTTTGAATGATTCTTTTGCGGCGGTTTTTAGCTGTTTGTTTTTGGACATGTATATGATATTATTTATTATCATCAAAGCAAATTTATCCCCATTCATAGCTATTGCAGGCACTATATACGAAGCTAAAGATGATTTGAAATTATCATGCCAATATTCTATTCTATCATACATGCTTACTATCTGATTATAATTACCATAAATACAATATGGTATAATTATATTTTTATTTTCTTCTTTTGAACCGCTGTCTATCCAATATCTGTATATATTTTCAAAAGTATTTCTAACAGAATCTATATTAAATAAAGCTATCATACTGTCTGCATCTTTTATTCTGTAAGGCTCTTTAAGAAGCATATATTCTAATAATATATATTTTAATACTTTTACAGGAACTTTTGTATTATCATCCTTTTTTAAGGTAACATTGCTTATTAAGGCTTCATCTATAAAGTCAATTAAGTATTCGTATTTATCTTCATAATAATCATCTATATACTGATTTATTTCGTCTATGGAATGAAATTTAAATCCTTTTCTGTTATAATTCCATTTTTTTATGATACGTTTTAATTCGAATTGTACATCTTCTCTATAGGCATGTATACTGTTTTCTACATAGCTTCTTGAATTGTACTCGTCTTTTTCTATTAAATCTAAGGCACATTTTATAATATCTTTATTTTTCAAATGCAGTACATAACAAAGTATAGAATAATTAGTTAACCCTGCCTTATCTTTTCTGTATAAAAGCTCTAAAAAATCTATTAATGCATAACTTTTATGAGATACAGCCTTTAGAAATACCTTATCATTAAACATATTAACTATATAATCAGTATTTTTATTAACTATGTTTAATATGTATTTCGGATTGAATATGTATATAGGGTAGGTATATAAATACGTAATTATCAAATCTTTTAAATCTAATTCGTATCCTTGTAAATACTCCAGTATATCTTTAAGCTTGATATTAAAGAATTGTTTTCTTTCCTTTATCATTATTGGTATAGCTAAATTATAAGGCAGAGATTTTAATAATGCTCTTACAACCTTTCTTGCATTTTCATTATAATCATACATTATAACTATAATTTTTACTGAAAATATTAATTCATTACTTAATTCAATGGATATATTATATTTGTCTATATTTTCGTTTGATAATACCTCAAATATATCATTACCTTTTATATTATATATTTTTTCCAATTCTCTTTTTATATTAAAAATAAAATAATTTACATTATTATTTAATATAGTTATATCAGCCTTTTCATCATTCATACTTAAAAGAGTACATGTTAGTACCACTTTTAATTCTATTATATATGGTATATGAACATGTTTTAATATTTCATACAGCTCATAAAATGATGATTTATCGTTTTCATATAAATGTTTTACTCCTTCAAATATTTTATTTGAATTCATTAATACATTATAATCTAGGTATTTAATTAGGAATATAAAGTATTTAGCTATATTAAGCTCATCCAAATAATTTAAAAATTCATTGAAGTTTTTACTTTCTAACTTTTTGCTGAAGCTCTTTCTTATTAGGAAAAATATTCTTATTAAATAAGCCAAATTTATAAGCAGATCATTATTTTTGTTAGGAAGATTATTTTCAAATAGTTCTATAAATTTATTTTTTAGCCTGTCATCCAAATCTATTATCAGCATTAAAGAGAGCATATAATCTAAATAATCAATTTTATCAGAATATTCTAATATTTTATCTATTTTAGTATAATCGCCATAGTATATTTTTACAGATATTGCCATCAAAGCAATTAATATATTATCTTTATACTCTTCTATTATTTCATCAGCATTAGAATTGCATACGCTTTCCATATATTCTTCAGTTTCATTTGGGAAATATTTTTTGGCATAGTAATAATAAATAGATATATGCATCTTGGCATTCATAATTTCATTCGATATAGGATTTACTCTGTATGAATGTTTTTTATATTCTCTATTCCAATTTACTATTTTCTCTAATGATATACATTTTAACATAGCTTCTTTTACACTAATACCTGATATTATATTTATTATCAGTATTTCAAAGATATATATATTTTCTATGTTATGCATAGATATTACTTTGAATAATCTTAGTAAAGATTCATCATTTTTATTTTCCAAATAAATTTCCAATAATTTTGAATATATACTATGATCATTTGATATACTGTATGATATTTCATTCGGATTGAAATCTATATTCTCAATTTCATTGAATACGTATTTTTTTATATTTTCTTTATAAGAATGATTTTTAAAAATATCATCTATATAGTTTTCCCTAACACACATTTAAAAATGCCTTAATATATTACTTATTGATAATATACCATATTTTTAAAAAAAATGAATAGAAAATTAGTCAATTATGAATACAACTTTGCAATTTTTTATAGCATTTTTTAACTTAGTACTACTCATTATAATGCTTGCATCTTCATTTCCTATAACTAAATCGCTTGCAAGTCTTCCTCTAGCTCTCCAAGCAACTATATTATATGGATTTTGACCTACTATATTAGTAATATTTCCATTAGTTAGGAAAGAATTTGTAGAATATGTAATATAGCCATTAGTAGCTGCTATAGCTTTATTTATATAAGCTATACTGTATATTTCATTACCATTTTCATCATATACTGTTGGGAATAATGATGGTGTAAATCCTATATTTCTTGCATCTATTACAAGGCTGTCATAATCTGTACCAGTATCAAAATATGTTATTATTGGGTCAGTTTTATATACATTTATGTTATTTACAAGGTCTGCCATTAAATTATTTGTTGTCATATCTAAAGCCATAAGAACTTTTACACTTGTTCTGCTAGGGTAGGATATCCCTACAAGTCTGGCATTATTTATAGAACTTACAACTTTTTCTTTTAATATTATATTGTTTTCTATGATATTATATATAGTATCATCACTGTCTATAGGTATATTTCCTAATGTATCATACAATGTTTTTACTGTTTCTTCTTCAGCCTGCTGCTGTAATATTAACAATGCTTCTGGGTGAAGGCGGGTATCTGTAATAAAATCTGCTGTAGCATCAGCATATATTGTATATGTTGTATAATCAACCCTTCCTTCTCCTGTATTAACTAATATATTATTATTAGTTACGGATGTATATTGAGCGAAAAGCAATATATTTATAGTAACAAAGAGTAAAATAACCTTGATATTCATATAAACTCCAATATGCTGTAAATATTCTCGGTTTATAAAAAAAATACTTAAAGATATTTTTTATAATCAGCATTATCTTTTTTCCAATTTCCTTAAATATGTAGATACATTAATATATCCGTTATATTTCATAACTTCATAAGCCTTTAATCCTATTGAATTGGCTTCTTTGTAGTCTATATTATTATAAATTAAATATCTAGCTATTTCTATCTTTGTAGCATAAAATATGGCATTTTGTCCCCAATCATCTTTTTCATTGATATCAACATTTAATTCTTCTACTAAATATTTTATAAGATTTAAATTTTCATTTTCAACTGCATACATAAGTATTGTTTTACCTAATATATCTCTTTTATGTATATCAGCACTATTTTTTATAAGAAGTTTAACAGAATATAAATCTCCGCATTCGCATGAATAGTGCAGGGCTGTTTTTCCATTATTATCAGCAGCATTAATATCAGCTTTATTATTTATAAGAAGATTCATTATGTATGGATAATTAGCAGACAATATTAATGCATTTTCACCTTTTGCATTAGTTATTGATACATCAGCATTTTTTTCTATCAAATAATCAGTCAAGTCATAATAGCCTATTGAAACTGCTTCCATGAGTAAAGTATTTCCATTTTGATTTGTTATATTAATATCACCGCCATTTTCCAAATATTTATCTATTTTTTCTATGATATGTATTAATTTATTATCATGCGTTATATAATCAAATATGCTTGGTTTTTTAGGAATGTTTGAATTGTTTAATATATTGTTTTCATAATCCATATCTTCACTGAATAGGTTAGGAATCATATAAATATGCATTATAAATATCAAAATTAAACATATTTTTTTTCTATTATACACTCTCAATCATACACTCTCAATTATATATATTTAAATAACAAAAAATATTAGAAATTATAATTTTTTATTACTGCTAATAAAATTGTTTTATGTTTTCTATCTATAAACTCAATTTAAACTATATCATAAATTCTAATATTAAATGTTCATTATAACTTCAAAAATTATTTTTTAATCTATTTCTAACTTTTTCCAATTCGCTAAGCATGAAGTTTAAATCATCTATTACTTTTTGTTCTTCTTTCTGATTCCTTAAAATATAAGCAGGATGATAAGTTGCTATAACAGCTACATCTTTTCCATTGTTATTATAATAATGAACTTTATTTCTTGCCTTTCCAAATGGAGTTTTCAAATCAAAATCTATTAAATTACCAAAACCATGCCTTCCCAATGCACATATTATTTTAGGGTTGAGTATTTGAAGCTGCCTTACAAAGAAATCTCTGCAGTTTGCTTTTTCTTCAGGCAAAGGATCTCTATTTTCAGGAGGGCGGCATTTTAAGGCATTCATAATATAATATTTTTCTTTACTTATATTAAGCTGCTCAATCCATTTATCAAGCAGTTTTCCTCCTCTTCCTACAAATGGAAGTCCTTGTTTATCTTCATCTGCTCCAGGGGCTTCTCCAACGAATACTATATCAGGCTCTTCATTTCCGCGTCCAAATACTACATTTAACCTGCTATTGCATAATGCCTCACATTTCATGCATTTCTCAACTTCACTGTATATTTTTTTTAATTCTTCATTTTTTATTTCTTTCATTATCTTGATGCCTTTATTAGTATTTTTTTTGGGGTTTCTTAATATTATTTTTTTATTATGAGAATTGCATACAATATTTGAAAACTTTATTTTATTTTGCTGCAAAAAATACTCTTCTATTTTATTCATATTAATAAATCCTAAATATTATTATTTAAAACATATATAGATATTATATAATAAAAAATTAATTTACAAAAAATTTTATATTAAAGTTTATTTATTAGAATTATTATAATAATATGAAGTTATGCTGGAAATAAAAATAATTTAAATCTTTTCTATTTCTTCTATACTCAAGCCTGTTAATTCACTTATTAGGTTTAAATCCATATTTTTGTTTTTCATTCCCTTAGCTATAGCAATTTGCTCATATTTTTTACCTTGTTCTATACCTTCCTGTCTGCCTTTTTCTATACCTTTTTCTATACCTTTTTCTATACCTTTTTCTATACCTTTTTCTATACCATGCTGAAAACCTATTTCTATTCCCTCTTTTTTTCCTTCCTCTCTTTCATACTGAAGCATTACAGCCTGTCCGTAAAGAAAAGTATCTCTCTCGTTATATGCTTCCATCTCTTTTTCATCTGCTACAAATCTTTTATATTTATCTATTACTTTACTCATAATTTCATTACCTCCTATTAACTTATCAATATCTTTTTCTAAATCTTTTGTCGTTAAAAAATCTATCCAAGATAAAAGTTTATTTTTATTATATTCATCTATACTAATGTTTTTTAATATATCTATAAACCTTTTTATCTCTATAAAATGCATTTGAAATACATCCAATCTAAGATTATGATTATTAATATCAGTCGGAGTAAAACATTTATGTTCTCGCTTTATATCAGTTTCGCTTCCAATATTTAAATTAAAATTTATGAAACTAATGCTTATCATTTGGCTTACATTAATATAATCTTCATTTTCTTTTAAATCTAAAACTATATTCTTTGCTATATAATATAAAATTCTTTTTACAAAATTATTATTTCCTACAAGCTGTATTTCAATAATTATTTTCTTTCCATCTTTTGTTTTTGCTTTAACGTCAAGAATTGATTCTTTTAAATTTTCATTTTCAGGCAGATTATATGGATTAATAATTTCAAGGTTGCTTACTGATTCAAAACCAGCATTATTTAAAACAGCATTAACAATATTTTCTAATATATCCTCGTCGCCTTCTTTACCGATTAGATACCGCATAAATAAATCATTAAGTCTGTTAATCTCTTTCATACTTGAATTATAACAGAAGAACATAAATTGTCAAAGATAAATAACACATTGTTTTTACAAATTATATTGATGTTTAAAAAATAATTTTATAATAAAAAATAAATAAAATATATATTTATATTTGATTAAAAAACAAAAAATTGAAAAATATAATTAATAGAAAACTTATTTATACTAATATTTTATAAAATGCTGTACAAAATAATATACTAGTTTAAAAAGTACTTAATAGAATGGTTTAATTATAAAATAATGTTTTATATTGGGTTTAGTTATTTTGCCCCATTAGCTTTTAATAAATCTATCATTTCTTGATTCTCTTTTTCTTCAGCAAGGCTTAATGCTGTTTTTCCATTTCGTGCCTTACTATTTACATCAGCCCCCGCATCAATCAAAACCTGAGCCATTTCAAGATTGCCTTTTACAGCAGCACCCATTAATGCATTATAACCTTCTTTGGTAGAAGCATTAATATCAGCACCCGAATTAAGCAAAGTTTCAACTATGGCAATATGATCCTCTACAGACGAAACTATTAAAGGAGTATAGCCTTTATTATCAGCTATATCAACATCAGCACCAGCATTTATTAACATTTTTACTATACTTGAATAACCATCTATACAAGCAGCTAATATAGGCGTAGTACCGTCATCAGCAGCTATATTAATATCAGCATCATTTTTTATAAGCTCTTCAGCCACCTCAGCTCTTCCAAATCTGCAGGCATATATAATAGCACATCCTCCATTTGAACCCTTTGCATTTATATCAGCACCAGATTTAATAAGTTCCTGCACACTGTCCAAATCCCCATTTACAGAAGCTATCATTATAGCAGTGTCGCCTGACTTATTCTTGGCATTTACATCAGCACCTAATTCTATAAGCTCCTTTATTACATCAATATATCCGCTGTCGGCTGCTATCATAAGCGGCGTATTTCCATTAACATCCTCAACATCAATTTTAGCCCTAGCATTAACAAGCATCTTTAAAACAGATAAATTGCCATTAACAGAAGCCCACATAACAGAAGTCCATCCATCATTATTCTTGGCATTCAAATCAGCCCCATTTGATATGAGTTCTCTTATAGTAGAATTATTGCCTTCCAATATAGCCCCCATTATAGGAGTATTTCCAAAATTATTGCATGCATTTATATCTGCCCCGCTTGATATAAGCTCTTTTACTATATCCTGATATCCCAGCAATGAAGCCCATATCAGAGGAGTATTTCCTTCACTGTCTTTCACATTCACATCACTGCCTTTTTTTATTAAATCTTTTAAAGCATTTATATTATTATCAGCAACAGCCTTTATCATTGGTATATTAACTGGTAATTCCTGATTTTCCTGAGTATATAAAAATACAGTTGATAATAAAAGTACGAAAAATATATTTCTTAACATAGTAAATTCCAAACTAAAATATATTATATTATAACATATTAACTAAGCATTTGTATAATATTTTCATAACTTTTTAAATTTTTGTAATTAATACTAAAAAAAATATGATTTTAGTATTGACAATCATACGTATGCGTATTATATTATAAATATAATACTTTATAATGAGTATAAACTTGATTAAAATACTAATAAACATATTTATTATCTTTTTAAGATATACTTATTTGTAAAAAGTTTCAAACTTAAAAGAAGGCAAAAATACGTTTATAATGTCAAAAGACAGTATGGAAAATATTTAAATATATTGATAGAAAAAGTTAAGCAGGTTCAATAAAATATAAATATACATTAACAAAAAACAAAATGCATGCTATCATAAAGTATATATTTATGATAGCATTATTATTATATATTTGGAGGTTTTGTATTAAGAATATAGGATATGATATTTGCTATACAGCAAGAAAAATATATCAGTATGTAGGCAAACAAATAAATAATTTTAATATTACACCAGAACAGCTGGTAATTCTGAAAGAACTTTTAAAAGAGGAAGGCGTATCTCAAAAACAGCTCGCATCAAAATTGGATAAGGATCAAAATACTGTAAAAGCTATTATAGATAAATTAGAGAAAAAGTCTCTTATAAAAAGAAAAGAAAATGAATCTGATAAAAGAGCATTCTCATTATTCCTTACTGAAAAAGCTAAAAATGAATTACCAATAATAGAAGAATACGAAAAAAATTTTTTAGAAAAATTGATTAATGGTATTGATGAAGAGAGTACTGATAATTTAATTAGAATCTTAAAAAAAATAAGAAAAAATATGTCAAATTAAAATAGTAAAAAAGCAAAGAATAAAATAATCATTCTTTGCTTAATTTTATTATATATTTATTGCTGAAATAATACGGCTTTAAAGTTTCTTCCTATATTTTCAGCAACTTGATAATATTGATTAGCAGCTTTTTCTTCAAAAACTTCATTTAGGCATTCTTTGAATAAACCAAGCCAAACATCAAATAATTTAATATCAAAAGGAAGTAAATTAATATGAGGCTGAACAGGATTACCCATATAAAGATTTTCATTTAGAAGTATAGTTTTCCAAAATTTAGCTATTTTCTCTTTATGTCTTTCCCAAGATTCATCATCAATACCAACTGCCCCATTAAATATTGGACCTAATTCTTCATGAACTCTTATTTTAGCATAAAAAATATTCATTAATTTTTCTATGCCTTCATCATTTATTTCTGAATATTTCATAATTATTTTACTTATATTATTTTTTTATTATATTATATTATAAAATAAAATTAATTACAACTGAATTAAAAATATAAAAATCTAATAAGCAATATTATAATATGTATAATCAATACAAAATTAATTTTTAATATTTTTGTTATAACTTATAATAAATAAATTTTCATTTTCTTCGATATCGTAAAAATTAGTATTTCTAAAATCTTCTATAATATCTTTGTTAATATTATTAGGTAATAATAAAGTCTTATGATCATATTTTATAAAATTATAAGAAGTAAGAGCAAACCTACCAACAGAACCTATAACATGCTTACA
Organism: uncultured Brachyspira sp.; assembly: GCF_944388875.1. Lineage (GTDB taxonomy): Bacteria > Spirochaetota > Brachyspiria > Brachyspirales > Brachyspiraceae > Brachyspira. Next base: position 18,804 of record NZ_CALXKQ010000014.1, on the reverse strand, counting down.
TTTACTAATAAGATAAAAATCTATATAGCCTTTATCATTATCATTATTAACTACAAATTCATATTGATATTTACAAAGTTCATCTTTCCAGATCATTTCTTTTACATAGTTTATATCATTAGAAAAAATAAAAAATTTAGGGGTAGAAGGCTTTATCTTTTCAGTAATAAATTTTACAGATTTTTTTAAATAATCAGTACTTAGAATTTCTTTTCCCCAATCTTCTAAATCGCCAAGACGTATGTGAATAGCAATAGGGCAATCAGATGATTTTATATTATTATAAACTTCCAAATTATTATTGTCTAATTTTGGATATAAATATTTATCAAAGTCAAGAATTTCATCAAATAAATCTTTATATGAATTATAAAAATATATTTCTTTATATCTAGAAAACAAATGAAGCTTTTTTAAATTAGAAATAATGTAAAGACTTTTATAATCTATTTCTATGTTATCCATATGATATAAAGACTTGTATCTATAAATTTCTTCTTTAGAAGCAAGATTAAAATCTATATCAGGAAAAATATTTAATAATTCAAAATTCCTTCTGAATTTCTTATTCCAATCAAGACCGTTATAGTCATACCATTCCAAATCATATTTAACTTTCTTATTATAATTCAATTCTATATATTTCCCAGTAATAAATGTATTAATTTGATCTGCAAAGCCCCCATCACATTGGATTATTACACAATCATCAAATCCACTATTATCATATTCAGCTATAATATAATCTATCTTATCTAAAATTCCTAATTTATCTAACTTATCTAATTTATCCAATTTGTTAAAAAAATAATGCAGTAATACCCTAATACTATTTCTAAATCTTTTAAATGGAATAAACCAAACTAAATCATTTATAGCTTTTTTTATAATTTTATCCATAAAAAAAGCTCCTAAAAATAAAACTTATAAAAATAATATAGATATAAATTAAATTAATTTTAATTAAAATAAAAACTTGACTTGACTTGACTTGACTTGACTTGACTTGACTTGACTTGACTTGACTTGACTTGACTTGACTTGACTTCAAGCTAATATATCTTAATAGACTAATAATCATTTAAAAATAATTATATTATATATAATTTTTTTGTCAATAGAAATACTATATCAAAGATATAATATTATATAAATTATTTTATTAAAAAATATGGGGAGATTTTACCCTCCCCGTATTTTTATCAAACAACATTAATACTATTATTTTTTAGAATAATCGTAGAAACCTTTGCCAGTTTTTTGTCCAAGCATTCCGCCGCGAACCATTTTTCTAAGCAAAGCACTAGGTCTGTATTTAGGATCTCCAGTTTCTTTTTGTAAGACTTCCATAATAGCAAGAACTATATCAAGTCCTATTAAATCACCTAAAGCAAGAGGTCCCATTGGATGATTAGCACCTAATTTCATAGCATTGTCAATACCTTCAACTGAAGCTACTCCCATAGAATATAAATCTATAGCTTCATTAATCATCGGTACAAGTATACGGTTAACAACGAAACCAGCAGTTTCATTAACTTCTACAGGAGTTTTTCCTATTTCCTGAGATATTTTAATGATCTTTTCAGCAACTTCTCTAGGAGTATTAAGTCCTGAAATAACTTCTACCAATTTCATAACAGGAGCTGGGTTAAAGAAGTGCATACCAATAACAGGTCTTCCTACTCCTGCACCTATTTCTGTAATAGAAAGAGAAGAAGTGTTAGAAGAGAATACACAATCTGGTTTGCATATAGCATGAAGTTCTTTGAAAGTTGTTTTCTTAACTTCTAAATTTTCAAAAGCAGCTTCTACTATTAAATCGCAGTCTTTACATATATCTTTAAGACCAGTAGTGATTTTAGCTAAAATTTTATCAGCCTGAGCTTGTTCCATTTTACCTTTAGCAACTCTTCCAGCAAAACTTTTAGCAATTCTTTCTTTACCGCCAGCAGCAAACTCTTCTTTTATATCGCATAAGCAAACTTCATATCCTTCTGTTTGAGCAAAAGCCTGTGCTATACCAGAACCCATAGCACCAGCACCAATTACACCTACTTTCATTTTGATACTCCTTAAAATTTTATTATTTTATAATATTAATTTTTTATTATTTATTAACAAATTTTTCTACTTTTCTTTTTTCTAAGAAAGCTTTCATACCTTCTTTTTGATCCTCTGTTTCAAAACAATCACCAAATAATTTTTCTTCTATAGCAATAGCTTTATCCATATCTACTTGCAATCCGTCATTAATAGCTTTTTTACTATTGCGTACAGCTATAGGAGCAGCAGAAGCTATAGCAGAAGCTAATTTTTCAGCAGCTGCCATAAGTTCAGCTTGAGGATAAACAGCATTAACAAGTCCTATTCTTAAAGCTTCATCAGCCTTAATGTTTTTTCCAGAATATATCATCTGTTTAGCCATACCAATACCTACTATTCTAGGAAGTCTTTGAGTACCGCCGAAACCAGGAGTAATACCAAGACCAACTTCAGGCTGACCAAATACAGCATTATCAGAACAAATACGTATATCACAGCTCATAGCTATTTCACATCCGCCGCCTAAAGCAAAACCATTAATAGCAGCTATTACAGGTATAGGGAAAGTTTCTATTTTTCTAAATACATCATTACCTTTTTTACCAAAAGCCTCGCCTTCTGCTTTGGAAGCTGTACTCATTTGAGAAATATCAGCACCTGCAACAAATGATTTATCGCCTGCACCTGTTAATATTAAGCATCTTATTTTATTTGTATCAACAGAATCAAAAGTTTTTTCAATTTCATCCAAAACTTGAGAGTTTAAAGCATTAAGGGCTTTTTCTCTGCTGATGGTAATAACAGCAATCATGCCTTTTTCTTCATACTTTATGAATTCCATCTCTATCTCCTTAATAAAAATTCTTATTGCCAAAAAAATATTAATTTTTAATTTTATATTAGCCTTTGCATTAAAAAAACATAAACACAAAGGCAATATAAAATTGATTACCTTAATTCAAATAAGGCTCTTTTCTCATTACATAATCAAATCAAAACACTATTATTATATTAAAATAGACAAGCTCAGAAAAATCCAAACCTGCCTATTTATATACTATTCTCTTTCTACAATAGTAGCACATCCCATACCGCCGCCGATACAAAGAGTAGCAAGACCTCTCTTAGCATTTTTAGCTTCCATTTCATGTAATAAAGTAACTAAAATTCTGCATCCTGAAGCACCTACTGGGTGTCCTAAAGCTATAGCTCCTCCATTAGGATTAAGCTGTTTTTCTACGTCAATACCTAATTCTTTACCAACAGCAACTGACTGAGCTGCAAAAGCTTCATTAGATTCAATAATATCAAAGTCTTTAATAGTCAATCCTGTTTTAGCCATTAATTTTTTAGTAGCAGCAACTGGTCCTATACCCATAATTCTAGGTTCTACACCTCCTAAACCGCCTGCAATCCAAGTAGCCATAGGTTTAATGCCTAATTCTTTAGCTTTTTCTTCGCTCATAACTACTACAGCAGCAGCTCCGTCATTAATACTAGAAGCATTTCCTGCAGTTACTCTTCCGCCGTCTGGTTTGAAAGCTGGTTTTAATTTAGCTAAAGTTTCTACTGTAGTACCAGGTCTTGGACCTTCATCTTTATCTACTACAACATCGCCTTTTTTTGTTTTGATAGTAACAGGTACTATTTCTTTTTTGAAAGCACCTTCTTCCTGAGCTTTAACAGCTTTTTGCTGAGAATTAGCAGCAAATGCATCTAATTCTTCTCTTGTAAGTTTCCAATCATCGCAAATATTTTCTGCTGTTATACCCATGTGATAATTATTGAAGGCATCCCAAAGAGCATCATTAACCATAGTATCTATTACAGTATCATTGCCCATTCTATAACCGTAGCGTGCTTTTTTAAGAGCATAAGGAGCTAATGACATATTTTCTGTACCGCCTGCTACTACTATATCAGCATTTCCTGCAGCTATCATATTAGCAGCAACATTAACTGCATCTAATCCAGAACCGCAAACTACATTAAGAGTCATAGCAGGAACTTCAACAGGTAAGCCTGCTTTTATAGAACATTGACGAGCAACATTCTGACCTTGAGAAGCCTGTATAACACAACCCATATATACCATGTCTACTTGATTAGGAGCAACTTTTGCCCTATTCAAAGCCTCTTTTATAACTATTGCACCAAGTTCAGCTGCTGGAACTGTGCTTAAAGCTCCACCCATACTTCCTATTGCTGTACGGCAGGCACTTGCTATTACTATTTTTCTAGACATATTTTAATCTCCAAAGAATTATTAATTTCTTCGCATTTCTATTTATAATATTAATGCGTTGCTTTTAGTATAGTACATTTTTTTTACAAATTCAATCAAATATTATACTTTTTTATTATACCTAACTATAGTATAGAATATAAGAAATTTAAAATTACTGTATATAATATCATGGTATTCATTTTTATCCGTTTATATGATAATATATTAAAAAAAATTACAAGATTTTGAAATATGAATAATAAAAATATAATGAAATTACCGCAGTCCGTAGCTAACCGCATAGCTGCTGGAGAAGTTATAGAGCGTCCTTCATCTATGCTTAAGGAACTGCTTGAAAATGCTGTAGATTCAGGGGCAGATAATATAGAAGTATCCGTAGAAGAAGCTGGTATTAAATCTATGATAGTTGAAGATAATGGAAGCGGTATACATTTTAGTGAACTTCCTTTGGCAGTTACTCATCATGCTACAAGCAAGATACATTCTATAGAAGATTTAGATTCAATATATACTTTAGGATTCAGAGGAGAGGCTTTGGCTTCTATATCTGATGTTACAAATTTAGAAATTGTATCCAAAAATATAGATGAAGATAATGGCGGTAAAATAATAATTGAAGGCGGTAAAATAATAGAACATAAACCTGCTGCTGCTTCACAAGGAACTAAAGTTATTGCTAAAAATTTATTTTTTAATATACCAGCTAGGTACAAATTCTTAAAACATATTTCAAGAGAATTTTTCCTTGTTAAAGAAGTTTTTGATATGGAAGCATTAGTTCAGCCTAAAATATCTATGAAGCTAAGAAATAACGGAAAAACTGTAAGTTCATATATAAAAGCTGACAGCCTAAAAGAAAGAATTGAAAATTATTTATCCGACAGCAATGTATTTAGAAACTTAATAGAAATTGAAATAGAAAAAGAGGATGTATCAATATACGGATTATTTTCAAATTCTAAAATAAGTCAGTCAATAAGGAAAAATAATTATATATTTCTAAATAACAGACCCATAGAAAATAGAGTTCTTGCTTATGCTATAAAAAATGCATATTCTAATGCAATACCTAAAGAGCGTTATCCGTTCTTTTTCTTATACATCAATATTGACAGCAGTAAAATAGATGTTAATGTTCATCCAAGTAAAAAAGAAGTACGTATAAAAAATGAGAGAGAGATTTCTGGAATACTTTATAATGCAATAGCAAACAATATCAACACGGTAAATAATTTTGATTCTGTTAATATAGAAATTGATATTGATAAAGATATTACTCCTACATTTCCATTGCAGAATAATAATTATAATAATACAAGTACTAATAATATATATAGTTCTGAAACAGTAAAAAAAGAAGTATCAGCAGAAGAGGAGCCGATAAAAGCAATAGCAGAAATAGAAGAAAAAACTTTAATTGATGAAAATATTAACCATAATACAGATAATTATAATAAAAATATAGAATTCGGAGAATATATAAAAGCCGTAGGACAAGTATTTTCTTCATATATAGTAGCAGAACGCGGAAATGAAATGTATATAATAGATCAGCATGCCGCCTATGAAAGACTTAATTATGAAAGAATATACAAAACTCTGACATCAAAAAAAATAGAGTATGAAAAATTATTAATACCAATAGAAATAGAATACAGAGATTATGAAATAGATATTCTAAATGCATCTAAAAAATCTATTGAAGAAATAGGTATAAAATTTGAAGCAAACTCCAAACACAGCATTATAATAGAAGATGTGCCAATATATATACCAAGAAATCAAAAAATAGAAAAAATAATAAAAGACATATTAGATATATATATTTCCAAAGGAGATAATAATAATTTAGAGAAAGTCATTAAGCATGCATGCTCAACTATATCATGCAAATATTCTCCTAAAGCAGGGGACAGACTTTCCAACTCTGATATGCAGACATTATTAGATTTGCTTGAAGAAGAGAATATACTTACAAATTGTCCTCATGGAAGACCTTTTGTATTAAGGCTTTCAAAAGATTATTTAGATAAAAAATTTTTTAGATGATATAAAATATTAAAAGTTTCTATTTATTGTTTTAAATATAGATTAAGTTTTGAAACAAGTCTATTATAATAAAAATCACTTTTCAAAACTATTGATATAATAACTATTGCATATATAATTGCTGTATCAAAAAAATTAATTAGGAAATAGTATCAATGAATTATCGTATCTTTATAGAAAAAAAAGACGGCTTTAATTTGGAAGCTAAAAGGTTAGAAAATCAATTAAAAGAAAATTTTAAAATAAAATCTAGTATAAGACTTCTCAATGTTTATGATATTTTTAATATAGAAGAAAGTCAGTTACAAAACTCTATTAAAGTAATATTTTCAGAACCTCCTACTGATAAAATAATTGAAAAGATAGATTTTGAAAACTTAAAACATTTTGCAGTAGAGTACTTACCAGGACAATTTGACCAAAGGGCAGATTCAGCAGTTCAATGCCTTAAATTAATATATAATGATATTGAAAATGTTTCTATAGTAAGCGGTAAGGTTATAGTTTTTGACGGCAATATTGATGAAAGCACTATAGAGAAAATAAAAAAATTCTATATTAACCCAGTAGAAAGCAGAGAAAAAGATTTAAGTAAATTAGAAATAGAAGAATCTCAAAAAGCTGATGATATAAAAGAAGTAGAAAACTTTATTAATTTTAATAGTGATGAACTAGCAGAGTATAGAAATAATCTTGATTTGGCTATGACATACAAAGATATAGAGTTCGTACAGAATTATTTTAAAAACGAAGAGAAAAGAAATCCAACAGAAACAGAAATAAAAGTTCTTGATACATATTGGTCAGATCACTGCCGACACACAACATTTATGACAAAAATTAATGATGTGCAGTTAGAAGATGCATTAAAAAACAATAAAAATAATTTTGCAGAAGTTATTCTTAATGCTATTAATAAATACTATGACATGAGAAAAGAACTTTATGGAGAAGATGTTGATAAAAAAAGAGATATTAACTTAATGGATATGGCTACGGTATCAGCAAAATATATAAAGAAAAAAGGTAAACTTGAAGATTTAGAGATTTCAGATGAGATAAATGCATGTTCTATCTATATAGATGTTGATGCTATAGATGAAAACGGAAAAAATAAAACAGAAAAATATTTATTAATGTTTAAAAATGAAACTCATAATCACCCTACAGAAATTGAGCCTTTTGGGGGTGCTTCTACATGTTTGGGCGGAGCTATAAGAGACCCGCTTTCAGGAAGAAGCTATGTGTATCAAGCGATAAGGGTTACAGGAAGTGCTAATCCATTAGAAAAATTGGAAGATACTTTAGCAGGAAAACTACCTCAAAAGAAAATTACTACTACTGCAGCAGCAGGATATTCTTCTTACGGTAACCAAATAGGACTTACAACTTGTTTAGTTAATGAAATATATGATGAAGGATATAAGGCAAAAAGACTTGAAGTAGGTGCTGTTGTAGGAGCTGTTCCTGTGAGTTATGTAAGAAGAGAAAAGCCAAAAGCAGGCGATATAGTTATAGTGCTTGGCGGAAGAACAGGAAGAGATGGCTGCGGCGGAGCTACAGGTTCATCAAAAAGCCATACTGATACATCTTTAAGACTTTGCGGGGCTGAAGTGCAGAAAGGTAATGCACCAGAGGAGAGAAAAATACAAAGACTATTTAGAAATAAAGAGGTTACAAAATTAATAAAAAAATGTAATGACTTCGGTGCTGGCGGTGTTTCTGTTGCTATAGGCGAATTATCAGAAGGAATTGATATTAATCTTGATGTTTTGCCTGTTAAATATTTAGGATTAAACGGCACTGAGCTTGCAATATCAGAATCTCAGGAGAGAATGGCTGTTGTTGTTGAAAGTAAAGATGCCGATACATTTATAAGACTTGCTAATGAAGAAAATATTGAAGCTACAAAGGTTGCTGTAATAACTGATACTAACAGACTTGTAATGTACTTAAAAGGCAAAAAGATTGTAGATATAAGCCGTAAGTTTTTAGATACCAACGGAGCTAAACAGGAAACTAATGCAGTATTAAAAAATATTGACTTTGAAAATAATCCTTTCAGTACAAAAAATGCATGCTCCTTAAAATCGCATTGGTTTAATATGGCAGAAGATTTAAATGTTGCCTCACAAAAAGGGTTAATTGAAATGTTTGACTCATCAATAGGAGCTTCTACAGTATTAATGCCTTTCGGAGGAAAATACCAAATGACTCCAATTGATGTTAGTATTCAGAAAATACCTATATTCGATAATAATGCCAAAGAAATAAATACGGCTTCCGCTATTACTTGGGGGTATAATCCTGCTATTATGAAATGGTCAGAGTTTCATGGAGGAATATACTCTGTAATAGAATCTATGTCAAAACTTGTTTCTGTAGGAGTAGATTATAAAAATATAAGATTATCTTTCCAAGAATATTTTGAAAAATTAGGACAAGATGCTAAAAAATGGGGAAAGGTTTATTCGGCACTTTTAGGTACAATATATGCTCAGACAGAGTTTGATATACCAGCTATAGGCGGAAAAGACTCTATGAGCGGAACTTTTAATAATATATCTGTACCTTCTACTTTAATATCATTTGCAGTAGCAGCTATTAACAGCAATGATGTTATATCTCCGGAGTTCAAATCTGCTAATAATTATGTTTACTTAATAAAGCATAACATGAAAGAAAATTATATGCCTAATATAGAAGAGATAAAAGAAAACTTTGACTTTTTACATCATAATATAAAAAACAAAAAAGTATTATCAGCATATACTATTAAATTTGGAGGTATTGCTGAGGCTATTACAAAAATGTCTTTTGGAAACAGAATAGGTGTTGATATAAAAGATGAGCTTTACTTCTTTAATCTTATGCCTGCTTCATTTATAATAGAAGCTAAAGAAGAATTAAATTATAAAAATGCTCTCTTAATAGGAAAAACTATCAATGAATACAAAATAAAAGTATGCGGTGAAGTTGCAGACTTAGAAGAAATAGAAAAATCATGGCTTGACAAATTATCAAGCGTATTCCCATACAAAACTAATGAAGATATAGAAACTTATCCTCTAGCAACTTATGAGAGAAAAACTCCTTTTATATGCAAAAACAAAAAAGCTAAACCTAATGTTTTAATAGCTTCATTTTTAGGTACAAACTGCGAATATGATACTCAAAAAGCGTTTTCTGATGCAGGAGCCTATACTGACATATTTGTATTTAGAAATATAAAACCCGAGTACATAAAAGAGTCCATTGAAGAAATGTCAAAAAAAATAGATAACTCTCAAATATTTATGATACCTGGAGGATTTAGTGCAGCCGATGAACCAGACGGTTCTGGAAAGTTTATTTCTGCAATACTTACAAATGAAAAAATAAAAGCTTCTATACATAAATTATTAGAACGCGACGGACTTGTTTTAGGTATATGTAATGGTTTTCAGGCATTAATAAAATCCGGACTTCTTCCCTATGGAAAAATAGGAAACATTACAGAAAACTCCCCAACTCTAACATTCAATAAAATAGGAAGGCATATTTCTCAAATGGTAACAACAAAAGTAGTGTCAAATAATTCTCCTTGGCTTTACAATATACCTGTAGGAAGCGAATTAGTAGTTCCTGTTTCACATGGAGAGGGCAGATTCTTTGCTGATGAAAATATTATAAAAGAGTTAATTAAAAAAGGTCAAGTTGTTACACAATATGTTAACTTTGAATCAGAGCCTACTAATGAGTTTAGATTCAATCCAAATGGTTCAGCCTATGCTATAGAAGGTATAATTTCAGAAGATGGAAAAGTTTTAGGTAAAATGGGACATAGCGAAAGATACTCAAATAATTTATACAAAAACATCATCACAAAAGATATTTACAATATTTTTGCAAATGGTGTGAACTATTTTAAATAAACAATTATTAAATATATAATATAAAAAGAAAGCTGCAGTTTTGAGTAAATACTGCAGCTTTTATAATAAAATTGTTAATATTATTCTTTTACAAATAAAATATCACAGCCTATATCAATTAAAACTTTATATCCTTTAGTTTTCATAAAGTCAATTAGTGTATTTTCTTTTTCATTATTTTCAATTGTTAAAAGCCCAAAGCTATAAGTATTAAAATCTATAGTCTTCAATATATCTAACTCTCCTCCTTCAATATCAAGAGATAAAAAATCTATATATTTTATTTCACTATGATAATTCTTCATTAAATCATTAAAAGTAATAGATTTAATATTTATATATTCTAAATTATCTATTTTTGCTTCAGATTTTATTCTTTTGGCATGCTCATCAGAGCAATGTTTTTCTAAAACATTTAAAGCATCTACTTTAGATTTAATAAATTTAATACTATCTGAATTTTCACTATTAATAGCAAAATTATATGTATAACATTTTCTATTCTTTTTTAAAAGTTCAAAATTATCAGGATCTGCTTCTATACAAATACCATTCCACCCTAATTTTTCAAATATATAAGTATTATTAATCCATTCACCATTATGAGCTCCTATATCTATAAAAAATCCATTTTTTTTACCATTAAAATACTCATATACCAAAAAATCTTGATCATATTGGCTTTTAAATTTTATATCATTATTTATTTCTATAATATTTTTTAAAAATGAATATTTATTATTTAAATAAATATTTTCATTGACAGCATTTTTTAGATAATTTCTTATTTCTTTAAATGGTACCCACCATAAAAAATTATTGATAGTTTTTATATCCATTATTGCTCCTATTTTTTCAAACAAAAATATCTAACACTGATTGTTAGGTTTATGTAATTTTTTAAAATAAAGATTATTATATTAGTTGGCTTGGCTTGGCTTGGCTTGGCTTGGCTTGGCTTGGCTTGGCTTGGCTTGGCTTGGCTTGGCTTGGCTTGGCTTGTAAAGATTAAGCCCAAAGTATCATATATGTAATTAATATTCATTTCTAAATTATAGTATACTATTAAAGTAAATAATTCAACACTTTTTTAAAATTTTGCAGATTTTTAATAAGTAAAATACTATAAATTATAAAAGCGATAATCTTATATAAAGATATTATTGTTTTTATTTTTATAAACATTTAATACTTTTGATTAATCCGCACAAAAAATTATATAAAAATATTAACATGCTAAATGTTTTTTATAAACAAACTGTCTAATATAGTTGGAATAATTATATATTGAAATAAATACGTCTATATAGTATACTTATTTTAATAGTATTAAGGAAAGATATATGAAGAAAATATTTTTATTAATTACAATAATGTCTTTAATTATAATTCAATGCAATAATAAAACTGATAATCAAGCTAATACTGCTAATACAAATGAAGCAGTACAGTCAAATGAAACTATGCAAGCAGAAAAAATATTATCAAAAGAAGATTCAGCATTTTTAGAAAAGGTAAAAAATAAAATAATTATAAGCGGCAGTGCTAAATACACTTTCAAAGATAACGGTGATATAGAATATGTATTCGAGTATGGAAGTTATAGAGAAGATAAAAATTATATATTTGAATCTTCAAAAGACTCAACTAATGCTTATTATTATGAACTTTATAATATACAGGATAAGTACGAAAAAGGACCAAGTAATATAGCTACAAATTATAAAGGTTTTTCTGTAAAAGATGGAATTCTTTATGAAGATAATTATGAAGGATATGAAAGCGATCCTAATGAAACTATAATGAGTAAATGGGAAAAGGAAAATTATTATTCTAATTACTATTACAGAGAAGTAAAAGAAAATCCTAACTTTGATAATTTTCCTTATGAGAATAAAGAAGATGTAACTTTTCAGGAATATAATGAAAGACTGGAAGGTATATTGATATCAGAATCAGATTACAAACCAGAAGAAGTAGGTGATATTAATAATTATAATTTTGATAATGTGTATACAAATGGTTATAATGCTTCTATTGAATTAAAGAAAAATGATGACGGAACATTCTATTTCTATGCTATCAATGTAACTACAGATGAAAACGGACAAACAATAACTAATATTCAAAGTACAGATGTTAGTAAAATGGTATTAGAAGAGAATCAGTATGTTGAACCTAATTGCGGTATAGGTTCTCAGACTTTAGATTATGAAGAGGTTGTAGGTGCTGATGGAGGTTATATTATATCTATTCAGCCCATAAGTTATGATACTATTATGGTAACAGAGCCTAACGGAAGCTATGGGTTTATTGGTATATATAAAAAATCTACTGAAATGGCAGATGCTGTAGATGCTAATGATAAAAGCACTAAAGAAAAAGCATATTATAATGCCTGCAGATGGTATGCTGAAAATTACAGTGAATTAAATGATATTTTTAATAAAATTGTAGATTTTGATTTTGAGGGCGGCGGATATTATGAGATTAATATGGAAAATGTATATCTATATATAGCTAAATTTAAAAATTCAGGATATTTTTCTGACAATTATATTAAAAATTTAGAAAATAGTTTTGAAGATATAAAAAATAATTTGGAAGAAAATAAACAAAATGACGGAGCTGTTGAGGGTATGGAAGCAGACTGGTTTTTAGCTACTCAGGAAATTGATTATTATCTTAATATTATAACTAATGAAATTACGCTTAAAAATGTAGTAAATTATAATGAAGATTCTCTATGCATAAGTAATGAGGCAGGAGAGTCTGTAATTTTAGAGGTTAAAAAATATGGTGATGAATGGCTGATTGAAAAATAATAATTTATGGTACAAGAAAATATGAGTAAAGAAAAAAAATTTAGTATTAGATTTGCTGAAGTAAAAGATATACCTGCAATATTAAGATTTATAAAAGAGCTTGCTGCTTATGAGAAATTAGAGCATGAGGTTACAGCAACTGAAGATATATTGAAAGAGTGGATATTTGAAAAGAAAAAGGCAGAAGTTTTAATAGCTTTAGAAGATGATATTGAAATAGGATACGCTTTATTCTTTCATAATTTTTCAACTTTTTTAGGAAAAGCTGGCATATATTTAGAAGATTTATATATAAGTCCAAATTACAGAGGTTTAGGATATGGTAAGTCTTTATTAAAAAAATTAGCTGAAATTACAGTAGAAAGAGGATGCGAAAGACTTGATTGGCAGTGTTTAGATTGGAATAAACCGAGTATTGATTTTTATTTATCATTAAATGCTTCTCAGATGAAAGAATGGACTACATATAGGTTAAGCCATAATAATTTGAAAAAATTTGCTGAAGAATGATTTATAATAATATATAAAAAATCGCTTTAATTATTTAATAACTGAAAAAATTTTATTATTGAAAATAGTTTAATATTGATAATATAGAAAAAAATAGTATAATAGCAAATAATTTTAATTCATAAAGAATGAAGAGGTTATAATAAATGAAAAAAACAGTATTGCTTAAAATATCTGGAGAGGCTTTACTTGGTCAGAAAAATTACGGTATAGATAATAATGTTGTTGATAGAATAGCATTAGAAATGAAAGAATCTGGAAATAATACTCAAATAGCTGTAGTAGTTGGAGGCGGTAATATTTTCAGGGGTATGCAGCTTTCTGATAAAACTGGAATGGTTAGAGCTACTGCTGATTCTATGGGTATGCTTGCTACAATAATGAATGCTATAGCTTTGAAAGATAGATTTATGGCTGCTGGGACTCCTACTCAGATACTCTCTGCTTTTAATATAGAAGGAATGATAGAAGGTTTTGAGAGGGATAAAGCTATTCGTATATTAGAACGCGGAAATGTTTTGATTATAGCAGGAGGCACTTCAAATCCTTATTTTACAACAGACAGTACTGCTATATTAAGAGCATTAGAAATAGGGGCATCTATAGTATTAAAAGGAACTAATGTTGATGGGGTATACGATAAAGACCCTAAAACTAATAAAGATGCTAAAATGTATGATGAAATAACATTTAAAGAAGCTATTAATAATAATTTGCGTGTTATGGATATGACAGCTTTTGCTATGGCTAATGATAACGGCATGCCTATAAGAGTATTCAATATGAATAAAATGGGCAATATTACAAAAGCTATTTCAGGTGAGGCTATAGGAACTTATGTTCATAATTAATATATTTATTTAATTTTAAGGAGGTTTTTTATGTTTGATTTTGGTTATATGCCTATTATTCCAATGTTTGTAGGTATAGTAATAATATTTATATTTTTACTTATCTTCTTACGCTTTTTCCCTATAGGTCTTTGGGTAACGGCTTTATTTTCAGGCGTAAGGATAAATATGATAACATTACTTACAATGCGTTTAAGAAGAGTTAATCCGTCTTTAATAGTTTTAAATCAAATAAAATTATGGAAAGCTGGTTTAAAAATAGGAAGCAATGAACTTGAGGCACATTATTTAGCAGGCGGCAATCCTACTGCGGTTGCTGATGCTTTGATAGCTGCTGACAAGGCTTCTTTAGATTTGAGTTTTGAGCGTGCTGCTGCTATTGATTTGGCTGGAAGGGATTTAGTTGATGCTATAAGAACTTCAGTTTCTCCTAGAGTAATTGCCACTCCTTTAATTGCTGCCGTTGCTAAAGATGGTATTCAGGTTAAAGCTACTGCGAGAGTTACTGTTAGAACTAATATTAACAGACTTGTAGGAGGAGCAGGAGAGGAAACAATTATTGCAAGAGTAGGAGAGGGTATAGTTACTACAATAGGAAGTTCATCATCTCATAAGGAAGTTTTGGAAAATCCTGATAGAATTTCTCAGGTTGTTCTTGCGAAAGGATTGGATTCAGGTACTGCTTTTGAAATACTTTCTATAGATATTGCTGATGTTGATGTTGGAAGTAATATTGGTGCTTTCTTACAGATTGACCAAGCTGAAGCTGATAAAAAAATTGCTCAGGCTAAAGCAGAAGAGAGAAGAGTTATGGCTATTGCTAGAGAACAGGAAATGCGTGCTATGGTAGAAGAGATGAAAGCTAAAGTAGTAGAAGCAGAATCACAATTGCCTTTAGCTATTGCTGAAGCACTTAAAAAAGGCAATATTGGTGTGTTAGATTATTATAATATGAAAAATGTTATGGCTGATACAGAGATGCGTTACAGTATTTCAGGTATGGATTCTTCAAGTAAAAATAATAATTCTTCAAGCACTAAACAGTAATTGATATTATGTTAATAAAAACAAAAGGCTATATAAGAAATTATATAGCCTTTTTTATTATTATAAATTATTTTTCAAATACTAAACTATCTCCAGATTTTTTTACTTTTATAGTATCTCCTTCTAAATATTTGCCTGCAAGCATTTCTTTAGCTAGAGGATTTTCTATATAGTTTTGTATAGCTCTTTTCAATGGTCTTGCCCCAAATTGAGGATCATAACCAATATCAGCAATATAATCTATAGCTTCATCGCTTACATCTAAAGTTATTCTTCTGTCTTTAAGTCTGTTAGCAACTCTTGCTATTTGATTTCTTACTATCTCAGCAATGTATTTTTTATCAAGTCTAGTAAATGTTATTATCTCATCTATTCTGTTTAAGAACTCTGGTCTGAATGACATTTTTAATAGTTCCTGAATTTTTTCTTTTATGTCTTTTATATCATTAGCCTCAAGAATCAAATCAGAACCCAAATTACTAGTCATTATGATAATAGCATTTTTAAAATCTACTATTCTTCCTTGTCCGTCTGTGAGTCTTCCGTCATCTAATACTTGAAGAAGAACATTAAATACATCTGGATGAGCTTTTTCTATCTCATCAAAAAGTATAACAGAATAAGGTCTTCTTCTTACAGCCTCTGTTAATTGTCCGCCTTCATCGTAACCAACATATCCAGGAGGAGCTCCTATAAGTCTAGTAACTGAGAATTTCTCCATATACTCACTCATATCTATTCTTGTTAATGCTTTCTCATCACTGAACAAGAAGTCCGCAAGAGTTTTAGCAAGCTCAGTTTTACCAACACCAGTAGGTCCTATAAACAAGAAACTTCCAAGCGGTTTATTTTCATCAGAAAGTCCAGCTCTGTTTCTTCTAATAGCATCAGCAACGGAAGTAATAGCCTCATCTTGTCCTACAACTCTCTTATGTAATACTTCTTCAAGCTGCAAGTATTTTTGTTTTTCACTAGCAAGCATTTTACTTACAGGTATTCCAGTCCATACGGATATAACTCTAGCTATATCATCTTCAGAAATCTCTTCTCTTAAAAGTCTTTTTTTATCTGAGTTTTTGGCATCTTCCATTACTTTAGAAGCTTCTTCAAGTTTTTTCTGAAGTTCTGGAATTTTACCGTATTTTATCTCAGCAGCTTTTGCTAAATTTCCTTCTCTTGTATATTGAGTTTCTTTTATATTTAACTCTTCAAGTTCTTCTTTTAATTTTCTAGTTTCTTCAATTCTTCCTTTTTCATTGTCCCATTGAAGCTTCATAGCATTGCGTTCTTCAGAAAGCTCGGATAATTCTTTTTCAAGTTTTTCTAATCTTTCTTTAGAAGCAGCGTCATTTTCTTTTGAAAGAGCTTGTTTTTCTATATTAAGCTGTAATATTTTTCTTTCCAATTTATCAAGTTCAGTAGGCTGACTGTCTATTTCTATTTTTAATTGGCTTGCAGCTTCATCTACCAAGTCAATAGCTTTGTCTGGTAAGAATCTATTTGTTATATATCTATTTGACAATACAGCAGCAGCAACTAAGGCATCATCTTTTATTCTTACACCATGATGAACTTCGTATTTATCTTTTAATCCTCTTAATATTGAAATAGTATCTTCAACGCTAGGCTCTTTACAATAAACCTGCTGGAATCTTCTTTCAAGGGCTTTATCTTTTTCTATATATTTTCTGTATTCATCTAAAGTAGTAGCACCTATTGCTCTTAATTCACCTCTTGCTAATGCAGGTTTTAATAAATTAGAAGCGTCCATTGCCCCTTCAGTAGCACCAGCTCCAACCAAAGTATGAAGCTCATCTATAAATAATATTATGTTACCTTCTGATTTTTCTATTTCAGTAATGACAGCTTTTAATCTCTCTTCAAACTCCCCTCTGAATTTAGCACCAGCTACTAATGCTCCTAAATCTAAAGATAATAGTCTTTTATCTTTAAGTCCTTCAGGTACATCTTGAGAAACTATTCTCCTAGCAAGTCCCTCAACAATAGCTGTTTTACCAACTCCAGGCTCACCTATAAGTACAGGATTATTTTTTGTTCTTCTTGATAATACCTGCATAACGCGTCTTATCTCTTCATCACGTCCTATAACAGGGTCTATTTTTCCTTCTTTAGCCAATTCTGTTAAATCGCGGCAGTATTTATCAAGTGCCTGCATTTTTGCTTCTGGGTCTTGGCTGTTAACTCTTTGACCGTTTCTTAATACTTTTAATGCACTTAAAACTTCTTTTTTAGATATTCCGCTTTTTCTTAGCATATCTCCTGCTTTATTGTCAGCTTCTACAAGTGCTAAGAATATATGCTCTGTAGATACATACTGATCTTTTAAAGCATTGGCTTCTTTTTCTGCTTTTGCCAAAATTTTACCAGCATTAGATGATAAATGTAATTGAACATTTTCACCTGTTACTTTGACATTTTCATCAACTAATCTCTGAGTTTTATCTATTAATGTATTTATAGGAACACCTATTCTCTCTACTAAAGGCTGAATAAGTCCGTCTTCTTGTTTTAACAATGCTAGAAGTAAGTGTTCGCTTTTTATTTCATTATGATCTTCACCATTTGCTATATTTGCAGCTTCATTTATAGCTTCTTGGGCTTTTATTGTATATTTATTATAATCCATATTCTAATTAATAGACGGCTTTTTAATACCGCCTTACTCCTTTATAAATTAATTATTTAAGTTTAATTAAATAATTTGTTCTGAGCATTTAATTGCTATATTTATATGTATGCAAAAATCATGCCAAATATAATTGCTTTAATGTCATATTTTTATACATTTAAATTATATTCATGTATATATTTTTATTTATTATTTCATAATATGTATAAATTTTATAGACAAAAAAATTAATAGTGTATAGAAATAAAACATCATATTTATGAAGTTTATATAAAAATTATACTTAATTTTACATTAGACTTGTTTTAAAATTACTTAACAAGATTAATTATTAAAATTATTTAATTTTATATAATGTTTTATATATTGTATAAATTGTTGTTTGGTATATAAATATGCAGTCATTAGAAAAAGGTTGTATGTCTTACAAAGGCACACTGCGTGAGGGCATCAAAAGAAGCGGGGAGCTGTGTACTTCCTCGGTACAACTGTGTAGTTCCTCACAATTAATAAATAAAAATAGTTTTGAAACGAGTCTATTTGACAAAATATATTTTTAATGATATTATGTAAAATAGGTTAAAGAGAAACTCTAAACTCTAAACTCTAAACTCTAAACTCTAAACTCTAAACTCTAAACTCTAAACTCTAAACTCTAAACTCT
>NZ_CALXKQ010000013.1 GCF_944388875.1 uncultured Brachyspira sp. | reverse complement strand
CTACAGTCTACAGTCTACAGTCTACAGTCTACAGTCTACAGTCTACAGTCTACAGTCTACAGTCTACAGTCTACAGTCTACAGTAAACTTTATAAAAAAATATATTTCAATATGTCTATTTATATTGATTCTTTATAAATTCTAGGAGTAATTTATGTTTAATAATTTCAGAATAATGAGTATAAAAAATAATTTTAATAAGATAAAAAATGAGACTTTTGGATATAAAAAATATATTGATTTTTATGACAATTATTTATTGGAAATATTGCATGGTTTAAATATTGGTACTGGAGGAAGTATTAATGGTGATGGAGAAATAGAAGTAATTAAATATTTGATAAGTAAATTAGATAGCAGAGCAGCATATCCTATAATATTTGATGTAGGTGCTAATATTGGAAACTATACAAAAGCATTGCTGGATAATTTTGGAGATAATTGTATAATACATTCATTTGAACCTGTTAAAAAAACTTTTAAAAAGTTATCTGAAAACAATTTTGGTAAAAATGTTTTTCTGCATAATTTTGCTTTTAGTTCAACAGAAGGAGTTTCCAAGATATATACAAACTCAGAAACTTCAGGATTAGCTTCTTTATCAAAGAGAAGATTAGATCATTTTAATATACATATGGATATTGAAGAAAATATTGAGTTAAATACAGTGGATAGTTTTTGTTTATCAAATAATATAGATAAGATTTTTTTCTTAAAAATGGATGTAGAAGGTTATGAATTAGAAGTATTAAAGGGTGCTGAAAATATGTTAAATAATAACTCTATTGAGCATTTACAATTTGAATTTGGGGGATGTAATATAGATTCTAGAACATTTTTTCAAGATTTTTGGTATTTATTAAAAGATAAGTATAATATATATAGAATAGTAAAAGATGGTCTATATAATATATCAAGTTATAAAGAAACTTTAGAAATATTTATTACTACAAATTATTTTGCAGAATTAAAAAAATGAGTATATTTATTTTTTTATTTAAATTAATTATAGTAATGATTTAAATTTACAGATTTGTATTTTTTATAAAAGGTTAGTATTGTATTATTAAACAATATACTTTATTATAAATATATGAATAATATAAAGATAACTATACAATATGACGGCACAGATTTTTACGGCTGGCAGATACAGCCGAATTTAAGAACGGTTCAGGGGGAAATATATAAAGCTGTTCAAAAGGTATATGGAGAAAAAATCACAATATACGGATGCGGCCGAACTGATGCTGGAGTTCATGCTTTAGGTCAGGTAGCCAATTTTAGAGTTCCTAAAATGATTGTGCCTATTAATAAAGTGCATATAGCTTTAAACTCATGTTTGGACAGAGATGTAAGAATAATAAAAGCCGAAGAAATGGACGATAATTTTAATTCTAGAGCTTCGGCAACATTCAGAGAGTATTTATATATAGTTCATAACAGCAGTACATCTTTTCCATTTTATGAGAGGTATGCTTGGTTTTACAGAAAAAATATTATAGATGAGAAACTTATTAATGAATATGCTAAATACTTGATAGGGGAGCATAATTTTACATCATTTTGTTCTACAAAAGATGAAAATGATTCTAAATGTAGATATTTAGAAAAAGTTAAGGCAGTAAGAAAAGGAGATATTATATACTTTATAGTTAGAGGAAATGCTTTTTTGCACAATATGGTTAGAATAATAGTAGGTACTTTAGTTGAAGGTCAAAAAAAGAAAATGCCTATTAATTTTATAGAAGATATTTTAAGAAGTGAAAATAGGGCAAATGCTTTTGTAACAGCACCTCCTCATGGTCTTTATTTCAGACGTGCTTTTTTTAAGGATGTTTAAATATAAAAAAAAAACTTGAAATTAATTTTTTATATGTTATAATGTATAGCATATTTAGTTTTGGAGAGTTCGTTCAATTGGTAGAGCAGCGGTCTTGAAAACCGCCGGGCTAACACCCATGTGGGTTCGAGTCCCACACTCTCCGATTTTTTTATTGCATGGGGCTTTAGCTCATCTGGATAGAGCACTGGTTTCCTAAACCGGGTGGGCAGGTTCGAGTCCTGTAAGCCCCAAAAATGTATCTTAAAGATATTAAAAATGAACCTAAAAGATTACTTTTCATACATATTCAACATAAATAAGTTAAGGAAAATTAAATTATTTGTTTCTGATATAGACGGCGTTATGACGGACGGAAGGCTTATATTTGATGACAATGGTGCAGAAAGCAAATTTTTTCATACTCAGGATGGAATGGGCATAGTTATGGCATTAAAATCAAATATCAAAATAGCTGTAATATCAGGCAGCAGTTCAAATGCTATAAGAATTAGATTTGATAAGTTTAGAAAGCATGGTTTTGAAGATTTGATTCTAGGTGAAGAAAATAAAATGCCTTCTATTTTAACATTGATGGATAAATATGGTTTAAAAAAAGAGGAAATAGCATATATTGGAGATGATTTGATAGATTTATCTCCTATGAAATATGTAGGCGTATCATTTGCTCCTAAAGATGCTGTTTATGAATCTAAGAAGGCTGCTGATATAGTAATTGATAGAAAGGGCGGATATGGTGCTGTTAGGGTAGCTATTGATATGATATTGCATGCTAAGGGTATCTATAATGAAGTTATTAAAAATTTTTAGTATTATTGTGTTATTATCAGTTTTTGTTTCATGTACAAATTTTAATAATCTTGGAAGTCAGGATACAGATGATGATTTTGTTCCTCCTCCTGATATGGAATTTTACGGTTTTAGAAGAGAAAATTATGATACAAATTTCAAACAGTTAGATTCATTTGCTACGAATGCCAAATTTTATAATCAGAAAAAAATAGTGGAGCTTTATGACAGCAGAACATATACTTATGATTCCAATAGGACAATAGCAGCTAGTATATCAGGAGCATTTGTAACCGTAGATCAGAATACATTGTTCGTTGAAATTTATACAAATGTAGTAGCAAAATCTTCAAATAATACAGTTTTATATACAGAGCATTTACAATGGGATAATGAAAAACAATATGTTAAAAGTCCAGTGCCAATGCGTATAGAGCAGGAGGATGGAAGCTGGCTTACTGGAAGCAGTATGGAAGGCGATTTAGGATTAGAACATATAACTGTATATAATGAAACAGATCAAGGTGATGCTATAGGAGTTCCAGTTGCAGAATAAGAAATTATTTTTTTATGTATTATCTATACTATTTATGTTTGCTTTATGTTCTATAGCACAGCAGTCAAGAAGAAGTGCGGATAAATTTACATATAATAATAAAACTAAAGTATTTCAATATACAGGCAATGCTAAAATGGAAGATTCTTCAGCCGTTATTACAAGTTCTGTTATGACATTCTATCAGGAAACAGAATTAGCAACTTTCAGCGGAGGAGTGAAACTTTTAAGTAAAACAAATGGTTCTACTATATCAGGAGGATATGCCAGTTATAATGGTAAGACTAGATATGCCTATGTAAAAAATAAACCAGTATTAAGATCGCCTACTAACAATATGACTATAAGAAGTTCTTTTATGGAGAGAGATTTTAATACCCCTATTGCTAAGGCTATCAGTAATGTTCATCTCACACATGTTGACAAAGAAAATAAAAGACAGACTGACGGATATGCAGATAATTTAGTTTATAATATGGATACTCAAATATCAGTTCTTACTGGAAACCCTAGAATATATCAAGGTGCTGACAGGCTTGAAGGAGAGATATTGGAATATAATGCTAAAAATGCAACGGCTAATGTTATGGGAAGAGGTAAGGTTTATGTTCTTCAAACTAATAATTATATAAACTCTTCGGAAACAAATAAAAAAAACAGCAATGTTAGTAATTATAATATTATAGTTGCTGACAGATTATTTTTAAGTGAATACGGCGGAAAAGATAATAATACTCGTACTTTATATGCTTATGGAAATGTTACAGCATTCTTCTATGAGGAGAATATGATACTTAGAGGCGGTTATATAGAGTATGAGATAGATAATGAGCATGTTTATATGTATCAAGAGCCTTCGGTTAGAATACCTGATAGAGGAATTATAGCTTTTGGGGAATGGATAGAATACAAAAAGGATGCTGAATTTAAAGATATAATATTTCACAATGATGTTGTAATGGTAGATTATGATGAAAGCATATCATTAGAAGGTGATTTACTGCATTTAGACCCTGATACAAAAGTAGCTACAGTAAGCGGTGATCCTATTGCATACGTTGAAAATAGAAGCATTAAGATAAGTTCTGTAACTATGCAGATGTTTAATGACGAAGAAAAACTTAGAGCTAATGGCAATGTATTTGTAGAGAGCAAGGATATGAATTCGCAAAGTTCTTGGGCTACTTATTTTGATGAAGAAAAATATTTAAGACTTTGGGGAGAGAGTCCTTATTTGAAGCAAAAAGATAGTATTGTAAGGGCAAGAGAAATAAAATATTATATAGACACAGAAAAAATAGAGGCTATGGGTGTAAGCGGTGAAATACCTGAATAATATAATATATTTATTTTTTATATCCATAGTTATATTTTCATGTACAAAAAGTACAGAACCTCTTAGTAAAGAAAAAAATTATAATGTTAATATTACTTATATAGAAGATGACGGTATAAATTCTTTTGAGCCTAAAGATTTTATTGATATTTTTGATGATGATTTAAGCAAGTTAACTTATGAAATTTTAGGATATAAAATAAAATATAATCTTAAAAATGGAACAGATGACAGATCATTTTATAGGGCAAACAGAAGTATTATACTTAATAATGCTTATATCTTTAAAAGAGATTTTATAGATATAAGAAATATAGATTATAATGTACTAGAAAATGATATAAAAAATTCATTGTCCAATGAAACCAGTATGCATATAAAAAATATGTTCGGTTATGATTACGGTACTCCATTAGAGATTATAGCCAAAAATATAGCACCTTCATATATAGAAAGCATATTGAGTGTATGGAATAGTCCTGTAAAAAGCAGGAATGAATTATTGGTTGGAAGCAGATTTATGATGTATACAGCTTTGTACTGGAGAATAGTTGCTGAAGAGTTTGAAGATTCTGCCATTGTTATTGTTAATATTCCTATAGCAGCTAATTACAGAGGCATGTCTGCTAAATCCATTGCTGATGGGGGCTTTGTTGATAGAATTGTTGTAGAAAATAATCATATAAAGCCATGCAAATCTATAGCTGTAATAAGCATATATAATTTTTTGAATTCTGATATGGATAATGAAACTATCAAAAAAATGTTTTCATATTATATTGTTCAAACTATGGCTATGATGTTTCCTAAATATGATATTGACAGAGAAGAAAAGCACTCAATAATGTCAGAGGTAAAAGGATTTGACTATTTTAATTGGTACAGCAATATAATCAATTTTCAATTAAAAACACCTTATAAGACGATTAAAGAATATAAAGATACAATAAAACGATAATAACATAAAAAATAGTATTAATTAACTATAATAAAATAAACACTATCTCAAAAATGTCTATTAAATATAATACAAAATTAAAAAAGTGTCTATATTATTTGTATAAAATGTATAACCTATATGTGTTTTGATAAACATAATTATAAATTTGTTGGAAATTCATAAAAAATTCTATTTACTTAAAATCAAAAGAGGTTACAATTTATATATAAACAAAATATATATTATGTCGATTTTTATTATAGTGGGAGAGATATTTTATTATGAAAAAAATATTGGTTTACATTTTTATGGCAGCTAGCTTTTCGCTTGTATATGGTTTTGACGAAGGTTTTATTTGGGCATTAAAGGCAAACTTTAACGGCACTGCTACAATGCCTTCTATAAGCGATTCAGATTTGTATAAAATAGGTGCTACCTTTATGAAAGGCGGTGTTGGGTATACTATGGATGGAGAGGCAGAGCTTGGTTATTTATTTGGCTCTAAGAAATGGTTCGGATTAGATGATACAAGTAAATTCAGCGGTATGAGTTTTTATGGTTCTATAGGTGTTGGCAACGGATTTGCAGGTCAGATATCAGGAGGAACATTTGAAGGTGTTTCTGCTACCATGTTTATTAATGTTTACTATTCTCCAGTAATAAGTTTTGGTGTTGGTACTAAAGCATATTTTTTAAATAGCAGATTAGCATTAGGATTTCATATAGGAGGTAAGATAATAGCTGATTTATCTCCTCAGTATATGGCTTATTCTGACAGTGGAATATTAGACCCTGAACCAGAAGTAGGAGAAATAATAGTAACTGACTTTATGATAAGCAATATGAATCCTGTAATGTTCAGTATGAAGCTATTATTAGAATATAATCAGCCTGTAAATGACAGAGTAGAAGTTATACTTGGTGCATATACAAGATTTAATATTTATACTCCAAAATATGTAACTATGCCAAGCAGTTTATTAGATATAATGAATCAGGCATTGGAGAAAGATGGAAGACCTGCATTTTCTACAGAAACTCCTTTACCTTCTTATTATATTAATTCACTTGACTTTGGACTTACATTAGGTTTGGCATTTAAGGGATAATTTTAAAAAAGGGATAAATTTTTATTATGAATAAAATTAAATTGCTAATTATAATTAGTATGATATCTATTTTTATGATGTCTTGCGGAAGCGGATTTAATCCTATGTTTTATTATAATAAGGGAGGTAATAAAATTTCAGGAGGTTCGTCTTCAACTGATGTAGATATAAGTACGGGCGGAGAATTTCAAATTCCTGAAGGAGCTTTTAATGAAGAGAATTATCAATTTGATGGTTCTTTAATAAAAGATTATTTATTTGGGGCAAGTTTTGATGATAATAATGTGCCTATATATAAATTCTTTAAAGGAAATGGTGCTTGGTCATTAAAAGATACTGCATCTATGCAATATTTTTATGACGGAACATCTGATGAAAATAAAGCTAGAGGTTTTGGCATAAGTCCTGCATATTTTTATAGGTATAACGGAATGAATCCTTTAGTAAATAGTACTTCCAGCTATAATCAATTTGAAATAATGAAAAGATTTTTATTTTACAGACTTGAGGGAACAGCTGTAATTGTACCGCTTAATAACTATTTGATAGCTGTTGATACATATTCTAAATTTGTTTTTGCTTATGGAAAAATAACAAAAACAGGCACTAAATTAGGAAATGAATATCCTATAGAATTTCAGGCAGTTGAATTATATGGTGAAGGAAGATATTTCTGGGAGTATGATCCTATAGGAGTTATGGTTTATGAAAACGGAGAATTAAAGTTAAATTTGTATCAGGAATACAAGGATGAGATGGCACAGGATGCTAATAAATTTTTCCCTAAAGTTCATAATCCTGACAGACCAGTTGCTACTGCAAGTGATCCTGGTGTATCTCCGTATTTTGATAAAAACAGAGTCCCTTCAACTAAACCAGAAGTTAAAATTTCTATGACAGAACTTTATTTCAAAAATATTGACAGCAAAACTGTAAATAGATATACTCTTGGTAATTTTTCTGAATTTACAGGAGGTATATGGAATAAAGGCGATGCCAGAGAGGTAATGGATTATGGATTTTTTGGTTATGATGTTACAATGAAAGTTTCTTCAGATGATATATTTGTATCAGAATATAAATCTGCTGCTAATAAAGACTCTGGTACTGGAATAGGAGCTTATTTAAGAAGATACCAAGTTAATGTTAATTCTGAAGTTTCATTAGAGCTTAATGGTGAGAAAGAACAGACTGTACAAACTGAGTCTAAAGATATTAATATTAGTGTGGCGTTTAATCTTACAAAATATGATGAAGGCTATGGTGATTATAATGATTTATACTGGCCTTATAAATATTCTGAGAATAATAATATATATTTGACTATTAAATTTAATAAGGAAACAAAAAATGCAGAGTTATCAGAATATCCTAATAGTGATAGGATAATATCCAAAGAGGTTAAGTATAATAGTCAAGGAGAGATAGAAGTTACTATTGTGATGGATGGTCAGGACGGTGAACATGTTAAAATAGCAGACAAAGAAAATTTCTGGGGTGCTTGGTATGGTGTTGGATCATGCGGAGAAGGTCCTACAGGATATAATGATCAAGTACAGTTTAGATGTAAAATTAAGGTCGAAGATATAGAGTAAAAATAAAAATAGGTATGAAATATATAATTTTGTACCTATTTTGTATAATAAATTTGGGAGATATATTTATGAAAAAATTATATTTACTAATTATTTTTATTTTTGTTATGGTATTTACTATATCATGCGGAAATGCTTTAAACCCTCTATTTTATAATAGAGGCAGCAAAGGTTCTTTTACTCAGGAATTAAATAAACCAGAAGTAGAAGCTCCTGAAGCTATTCCAGAAGATCAAGATCCTTTTAAAAAGAATGAGGAATATAATAGTCCTGATTACGGAGGATTTAATGCAAATGTATTTGATAAGTGGCTATTTCAATCTAGTTTTAGGGAGGATAAACTTCCTATATACAATTTCTTAACAGAAGATACTAGAGTTTGGATGCCAGGAGGAAAGGATTGGAATGGTATATCTGCAAACTATTATAATCCAAGAGATAAAGAAAATGAGGCATCTGGTTATGGTATAACAGGTATGAGTGTTTATAAATATGATGCTGCCAACCCTCTTTATGATAATAACGGGTATTTACCCGGAAGAATGGAAAGATTCCGTTTTTATTCTATTCAAGGAGAAGCAGTTGTTGTAACATTAAAACAGTACTTAATAGCTGTTGATACTTATTCTAAATTTATATTTGCATTTGGAAAAATTACAAAAACTGAAACAGTTATAGGAGGAGATAAGGTTCCTATAGCATTTGAGGCTGTAGAGTATAATGGAGACAGACATTTTTATGAATATGATCCTATAGGTTATGTAGAATCGGATGGTTCTGTTGTTTTATATCCTCATTATCAAACAGAATTTGTAAAAGCTCCTACAGATTATAATCCTCAAGTTCATGGATATCCTTCTATGGCAACACATACTCCTACAGGACAAGGTCATTCTCCTTATTATGTAATGTCTGATGCAGAAGCAGGAGAAGATGATCAGCAAAAATATAGAGATGATATCAATACTTTGAATGGAAAAACATATAAATGGCGTGATTACAGCGGATATCAAAAATCACCTACAGGAGAAAAAGATCAAATTAATTTAGAAGAATGGATTAATTCAGGATATCTTGGTAAGAGTCTTATATTATATACTTATAGCATAGGAGATAATGGCGAAAAAATAACAGTTTCACAGCAGGAATTCCAAAAAAGCAGTGTAAGCAGCAGTAAAGATTATTATTTGAGTAAAATTACAGCATCAGATCAAGCTATATATACAAATTCAGATGGTTCTTCTCTATATATAAAAATAACAGAAAGTAACAGCAAAAAGACAATTTCTGTAGTCGGAAATATACTAGATGAGAATTTCCAAGATTACGGACCAATATTTGTTGATAGGGTAAAAAATACAGAGTTTAAATATTCTGGTAGTTTCTATTTGACTTATACTAGTAGTTTTGTAGAGCATTTCTTTGGAGCCGATATTAGAGATTTAACATATAAGTTTAATGATAATGGTACAGAATATACTATGTCTTTTTATTACAAAGGTAAAGGGGTTGGTACTAAAGAGGAATATAGAGATTATAGATTTAAACTTGCACGTTTTGATTCATCTGCCGCTAATACATGGACAGCTAAGTATGAATGTTTGGATATGGATGCAACATTAGGAAGCTACACTAGAGTTGTACTTAGAAATGGAAGCGGAACAGATAATCCTGGACCTAATGAGGTAGGTACTGCAATAAGAAGCAGTATGACTCTTCATTCTATAGATTTTGCTGAAACACCTACTATTAATATGGGACTTGATTTATATGCTGATAGAGTAGAATAAATAATAGAATAATGATGAAATAAATAGGCAGGAAATAATTTCCTGCCTATATAGTTTTTAATATAAAATCATATTTAATTAAATATAATAAACAATAGAAATATCTTTTTATACATTATGTATATATATATATTATTATGAGTTAATTTTACAATAGACATATTGATAAAAATAGAATAGTAGAATTTTGTAAATATTACTTTACTATTTTTTTTTTAATATATAATAATTAAAATAATTTATTATAGGATAATAAATGCTTAAATATTATTTTTTATTTATAATATCTTTATTCTTATTTTCATGCAGTTCTCAATATGTTACTGGGAATATACCATTTACTAACAGAGTTGGAATTTATGTTAGTGAAGATAAGGATATTACAGTTACAATTCTTGATAAAAAACAAGATAATTTGATTATAAAAATTACCTCTAAATCTATAAATGATACTTTGAGTGTTAGGGACAGCAGTTCTGGAAGATATTTGACTATTGATTCAGAAACATATTCTCAGTACAGCTACAGACTTAATTTCGGCAATTCTTTAAGCAGTATTGTTTTTACACTTAGAGAAAATAATACAGCTGTTATTTTTAATGAGAAATTATCTATACAAAATTAATATTTTAATATAATAAAGAATATTTGTTGTTTTTGAATAAAAAAGTCCGATTTTTTTATAGTTTTTTAAATTTTTTTTAAAAAAGTAAAATATAAATTGTTTATTTTCTTTAATAAATAGCTTATTTTTTAAAAATATTTGTTTAACTATAGTCTGTATTATTTATTAAAAGGAGATTATATGTTTAATGATTTTAATAATGATAACTTAGACGCTAGTTTTATCAATGAAAAGAAAATATTAGCCTCTATTCTTTCAAACGGCATATCCTCTGAGAAAGCAAACTATATAGTAGAAAAGCTTTATTATAAGTTTTATAATCTGCATAATATAGTCAATGCCTCCAATGAAGAATTATTAAAAGTTAAAGGATTAAATATCAAAAAGATAGAGTTATTAAAGAGCATACCATCGCTTTTGGAGTGCTATCTATTAAGCAGCTTGAAAGTGTCAGGCAGTCATTTCAAGAAGAAGGATTTAATAAATTATCTTATTGTAAAAATGGGTAAATTAAAATTTGAGGCATTTTCTATGGTTTGTTTGGATGTAAATAAAAGATTTATATCTATGGAAAATATATTCAGAGGTACTATAGATTCTGCTACAATATATCCTAGAGATTTGGTTGAAAAATCTTTATCGCTTGGTGCAAGCTATGTAATTATATCGCATAATCATCCTTCAGGCTTGGCTAAGCCTTCTAAAGAAGATATAAAAATAACTAAAGTTTTATATAAAGCATTTTTAATGGTCGAAGTAAAAATGATAGATCATATTATTGTTGCGGGAAATAATGTTTACAGCTTTAGAGAAGATGGTATGTTTGACAATATGGAGGCTATGAATTATGCTAACTACTAATTTGAAGAAGCCTTATTATAATAATATTTTAAGCGATAGTAAAGAAGAAAATAATAAAGATGATTCTCCTATCAGAAGAGATGATGATGAGCTAATATCTTCAGTAGGTAAAAATATACGTGCTATAAGAAAATCTCAGATGAAAACTATATCTGAAATATCAGGAATATCATCAAAGTATCTTCAAAGCGTTGAGGTTGGTAAAAGAAACATATCAATAACTAATTTAAATAAAATAGCAGTGAGTTTAGGAGTACCTATAGCTTTGCTTTTCAGTTATGATCATGTAGAAAAGACTAAAAAACTGCTTTGTATAGCAAATAAACTTAAAAATTACTCTGTTTTGCAGCTTTCAAATATAGATACTATTATAAATGATTTGGAAGATATAATAGATAAATAAAATATTATGTCTTAATAGATTTTCAAGTATTCCGAGAATAAAAGAATAGGTTTATAATATTTTTTACATAAATATATAAATTTAAGTTTTATTAATATAGTTAAAATTTAGGAGAGGTCTATTATGGCAACAACAGGAGCTTTTCTTGATGAAGTTTATCAAAATGCTGTAGAAGCAGAGGTAAACAAAAGAAGTACTACATTATCTAATTTGGCTGATAATGCTAAGGAGTATCAAAGAGAAATTTCTGCTTATGAGGATTTAAAAGCCAGACTTAATACATTATCTGATGCTTCAAAAGAATTATACGGATTTCGTTCTCCTTTTAAAAACTATATCGGAACAGGCGATGGAATACCTGATTATTTTACAGTTACAGCAAATAGGCTTGCTAATACCACCACTTATGATATAGCTATAAAGGACATAGCAGCTAGTCAGAAATTTTCTTCTAAGGCATATAATATGTCTGATCAGCTCCCTGCAGGTACAATAGTATTAAAGGTAGGCGAAGAAGAAAAAACTATAGAATTTGCAGGCGGAAGTTTGGTTAATTTACAGAAAGCTATTGATAAAGCATTTGGTAAGGATATAAAAACTACAGTAACTCAGAAGTCTAAGAATTTACAGGTTCTTACTATAGATTTAGTTAAAACTGGTTCTAAAAATATTGTAGAAGTTGTAAGCGATGATGCTGGGATATTAAAAGAATTGAACATGTTTACAAGAAGACCATATAGATATCTTGGACATATATTCAATGAACAGCTTATAAATAAATGGGAAGATGAATCTGAAAATTTATCTACTAATTATTTTGTTAAAAAAGACTTTATGGTATTAAAAGGCGTAAATAAAGTATCAATGCCTCTTCATAGGGAAGCCGAGGCTAATGAAAATATAACTATATCAATTACAGCAAGAGCTTCTGATAGTTTGGATGATGAAGATGCACCTATGATTCCTCCTACAGTTGATTTATCAATACCTGATACTGGAGTTACATTCAATAAAATAGATAGTGTTATATTTAAAGATGTTGAATTATATGGTGAGGGATTATCTCCTGCGGATAGTTCAAGAACATTTGAGGATATAAAGAAATATAAAGAGGCTTTAGAGGCAGAAAGAAAGGCAAAAGAAGGTTTAGAAGCTGAGGCTCCTGAGGCAATAAATGCTGACGGATTTAATTCTGAGATTATAGGGGTTAAATATATAAATAAGGCTGGAGATGAGGTTGAAAAATTCTTTGCTTTGCCTACTATAAGTTCATCTTGGCAAAGACTTAATATACCTATAGGAAATCAATTTGAAGAGGGAGATGTTATAACTGAGGTTGTGCTTATAAACCATAATGAAGGCTATAATATATTTTATAAGGATTTGCTTGTTGAGGATATGGGAAGAGAAGAGGATGCCCCTAATTATTTAGTGTCTGAAGCAACAGATGCAAGGGCTTCTATAGACGGTGTTGATGTATTGAGTGAAAGTAATGAATTTAATGATGTTGTTAATGGTCTTAATATAACGGCTAAAAAAGTTACCCCTGAGGCTTATGCTACTACTATTGAAGTAGATAAAGAGGGAGTAGTTAATGCAATAGTTGATTTTATAAGGGCTTATAATGAGGTTATAGATTTGCTTAATGATACCACTCAAAGACCTTTGAGCAGGGATATAAGAGATGGTATAGAAAATATGAACAGAACAGATTTAATAGATTTAGCTACCACATTGAATGTAGAGTTTGATCCTGAAATATCTGATTCTGGATTGAAAAAGAAATTGTATTATGTAGGTGTGTTCAGCGGAAATGCCCTTGTAAGTACAATATCTCAGCGAATAAAAATGATAGTGGCTGATTCTTATGAAACTGATTACGGTGAAGAGTTGGCTTTGCTTGATCAAATAGGTATTAATAGAGGAAATGCTGGCGAAGAATGGTCTAAGGTGAAAAAAGGTTTCTTGCAAGTCGATGAAGAGAAATTTATGAATAAAATAGAAACTCAAATGGATGGAATAGAGGAATTATTCTCTAATGATACTACAGGGGATGATATACCTGATACTGGAGTTGCCTATACTATGAGTGATTTTGTAACACCTTATTCTCAAACTAGAGGTATAGTAGAAAACAGTATTACAATGACTAGAAGCCGTTTAGAAGATAATAAAAAACGTATGGATGCTGAGAAAGATAGAATAGAAGAATACAGACAGCAAAGACTTGCTTCATATTATAAAATGCAGTCAGAGCTTCAGCAGGCTGAGAGAGAAAGAAAAAGACTGGAATCTTCTTTCCAAAATCAGGGCGGAAATTAATATTTTATAATTTTAAGGCGGTATGTTTAATACATATCGCTTTTTTTATGTTTACATAATTATTATTTTATTATCAAATTATATTAAGGTTTTATATTATGATTATAAATTTCACAAAAATGCATGGAATAGGTAATGATTACATTTATATAGATTGTTTTAAAGAAAAATTTACAGCTGATGATGCTAAAAAATATGCTCCTATATTTAGTCATAGACATTATTCAGTAGGAGCAGACGGTATTATTTTGATAATGCCTAGTGATATAGCTGATGTTAAAATGAGAATGTTTAATTATGATGGCAGTGAAAGTGAAATGTGCGGAAATGGCATAAGATGTGTTGCTAAATATACTTATGATAAAGGCATATCTAAAAATAATCCTATAAAAATAGAAACTTTAAGGGGAATTTTAGAAGCAAAATTATTTATAAAGGATGATGAAGTTGATACCGTTGAAATTAATATGGACAGTCCTATATTTGACGGGCTTAAAATTCCAACAACTATAGATAAAAATCCAATAATAGATGAGCCTATAAATATTAACGGCATAACATACAATTTTACTGCTGTTTCTATGGGTAATCCGCATGCTGTGGTATTTTTGGATGAAATTGATAACATTGATATTAATTATATTGGAGGATATATAGAGAACAGCTGTATATTCCCTAATAGAACTAATGTAGAGTTTGTGAAAATAATAAGCAGATCAGAAGTTAGGCAAAGGACTTGGGAGAGGGGAAGCGGTGAAACATTAGCCTGCGGTACAGGTGCTTCTGCTGTATGTGCTGCTGGTTTTATAAGCGGACGTACTGATAATATAATATTAAATCATCTTTTAGGAGGAGATTTAATTTTAAGATATGAAAATAATAAAATTTTTATGAAAGGAGAAGCCAGATATTCTTTTTCGGGTACAATTAAATTCTAAATTTTATATGACTTTTTTAAATAAATTGTTATCTTTAAAATATATATATTAGTGTATTTTATTTAGAGCATCTAATTTATTAAGATAATATTTAAAGTGAGGTTTTATGAAAAGGATTATTATATTAATATGCTTATTCGTTGGAAGTATGACTCTTGAAACTCATAATTTCAATATTAATAATTATTCCTTTCCATCAAATGATTGGGTTACTTTGATTAAGGATGTTTCTAATCATTATAAACAAGATTTTTGGTTTATTAAAGATGTTTTTGATATTTGCGGTAATTATGATGTTGATCCTCTTCTAATGGTTGCTTTAATTAAGGTGGAAAGCAGTTTTATACCTACAGCATTATCAAGAAAAAATGCTTATGGATACTGTCAAATAACACCTATTGCTAATGAAGATGTTGATCCTACTTTAAATAGATATAATACAAGGGATAATATTGTATTGGGTGTTAGATTCATTAATAAACTTTTAAATAGGTTTGAAGGCAATATTATAAAATCGCTTAGATATTATAATGCAGGAAATAATTATGATGAGTATGGTGAATCTTATGCTGAGAGTATACAATATGAATATGATACTATGGTTAAGCTTTATGTGAAATCAGAAGATGCCTATGGTTCTATATATAGAAAAGAGGTCTTTTAATAAAATATAAAATTTCGGCTTTATATAAAAAAGGGGCTTATAAAAAGCCCCTTTATATATTTTTACTAGTTATATTTTCGCTTAATTAAAAATTATTTATTATCTTTTTAAGTTCACAACAGTAGCAAGAAGATTATCGCTTGTTTGTACAGCTTTAGAGTTCATTTCATAAGCTCTTTGTGCTACAATCATATCAACCATTTCATCAACCACTTTTACATTAGACATTTCTACAAAGCCTTGATGTATTCTAGGGAAACCATTAGCACCAGGTTCACCCTCAAAAGCAGGTCCGCTTGCTATAGTTTCTTTATATAGGTTATCGCCTATAGAAAGAAGACCTGGCTGATTTATAAATCTATGAAGTGTAATCTGACCTATTTCAACAGGGTCATTTTCATCTCCTATTTTTACAGATACAACACCTTCTCTTGATATAGATATTTGTTCTACCAAAAAATTTTCAGGAAAAACAATTTCTGGAACTAATCTGTATCCGTTTGAAGTAACCATTTGTCCGTTAGCATCAATTTTGAAAGATCCATCTCTAGTATATGAAACGCTGCCGTCTGGCATTAATACTTGAAAGAAACCTTCTCCTTCTAATGCCAAATCTAGTTTATTTCCTGTTGCCTGTAAAGAACCTTGATCAAACATTTTTTGTGTAGAAGCACTTTTTACACCAAGTCCTGTTTGAAGTCCTACTGGTCTTACTGTATCTTCTGTAGCAGGTGTTCCTTGTATTTTTAAATTTTGATATATTAAATCTTCAAAATCAGCTCTTACTTTTTTATATCCTATAGTGTTAACATTGGCAAGGTTATTTGCGATAGTGTCAGTTTTAAATTGCATACCGTTCATACCGCTTGCTGCTGTCCATAAAGAACGTACCATATAATACACTCCATTATCTTATAAATTTATTATATTATATTTTCGGTAATTACAAAAATTGCTTTATAAAAATTATAATATTATGTTAATTAATTATTATAATTTTTTTTATTGAAATTTTATTTTTTTTATATATTATTACTATTGTAAAATTATGGAGATAATATGAAAAAATTAGGTCTTGTACTTGGAGGAGGCGGAGGAAGAGGAGCTTATCATATAGGCGTTTGGAAATATTTAATAGAATCTGGTATATATGATAAAGTGTCTGCTATTTCAGGTAATTCTGTAGGTGCTTTGAACTCATGCCTTTTTGCTATGAATAATTATTATACAGCTGAGAAAGTGTGGAAAGAAGAGATAAAACATAAAATATTGTCGCATAAAAAAATAAAAGAATATTTCAAAATTAATAAATCATCTGTATTCGGAATATTTTCAAGAGAAGGGCTTATAGAAATTATAGATAAATATATTGATCTTAATCTTATTTCAAATTATCATTTTAATATATACGCATCTTGTTCAGAGTATAATCCTCCTTTCTTTGTAAAACCAAAGTATTTTAAGCTAAACGGAAATAGTAATGATAGGATAAAGAAAATACTCCTTGCTACTTCTGCATTATTAGCAGTATTTCCTACAGAAAAAATTGATGATAATTATTATCTTGACGGCTGTTATACAGATGATTGTCCTATAGAGCCTCTTTATCGTTATGAAAATTGTACTGATATAATAGTTGTTCATTTAGATTATAAAAAGCCTGTTGTAAGAAATAATGATGTTAATATATATGAACTTTATCCTTCTAAAGATTTGGGCAATTTTTTTAAAGGTGTTTTAGACTTTTCTCCTGAAGGAGCAGTAAAAAGAATAGAGCAGGGATATAATGATGCCAAAAATATTTTTCAAAACTTAAATATATTCTGACATACAACACTATAAATATATACTGTATTAACATAATTCAGTTATCATAATATATTGAAAACTATTCCTTTTTACATATTTACAAAAATCATGTTTTTTTATACATTACATAATATTGACTTTTATTAATAATTCTATTATTATAAAAGCCATTAAAAAATAATGTGTAAAAATATAGTAAGGTTATGGGAATGAATACTAGGGGTAAGTCTAAAAAGAAAATTAAGGAAAATGATAATCCTTTTTTAAATCTTAATGCCTATACTAAAGAGGATGATGAATTAGCAAAGGCATCTATTAAAACAATAGCAAACAGCGTTGTGATTACAGAAAGTGATAATAAAAGAATAGATAGAAATAAAAAAGAAGAATCTTCAGAAATAATAGACCCCGCCCGTAAGGATTGGCTTTATTATACAAGATCGCCTTTGATGGATAATTATAGAGATAACTTATATAGAGAATATTATAGTTTGTCTGTACTTTTATCTTTAAGAGGTGATAATAATAATGAGAGAACATTAGGGCTTTCTTTAAAATTAATAGATTTAGAAAATAAAAAGGAATTAAGAGTAGGCGAGCTTGAGAGTTTTTTATTTTCATGTGTTATAGGACAAACTCAGAATATAGAAGATTCTGAGAAAAAAATAGAGTTAGAGGATTTCAGCAAGTCAGAAGCCAAATTAATAAGATTTTTAAATAATTTATATGCGGAAGCTAAGCAAGTGCAGGAAAACGGTAAATTATGGTTTAAAGATTATGATGCTTATCAATGCCTGCTGTTATTAAAAGATATAGCCAATATAAGACTTGAAAGCAGAGTTATAACATTCAGTGATGAAATTTTAAATTTACAGTTGGAAAGCTATTATAATGAAGAAAAAGATTTAGTGCTTAATTTGTCTATTAAAGATATTGACTTAAATAGAGTATATACATTCGGAGAGAACTGCGATTTTATACTTTATAAAGATATTTTTTATGAAACTAATCCTTCATACCCTAAAATAAAAAAGAATATTTTTAAAGACAGTATAATAGTAAAAAAAGATTATATAAAAGATTTCTGTTCAAGAGTTCTGCCGAATTTAAAAAAGGACTTTGATAATATAGAGCTTCCAGAAGATATAAAAGAGAATGATATATTAGCTTTTCCAGCTCAGGCATTGGTATTTTTGGATTATGATGGTACTAATGTATTTTCTACTATTAAATTCAAATACGGTTCTTTTACTGTTGATCCTTATTCAGGCAAGTTTACAAGCAGCAATATGTTTGATAATGAAGTTACTGAGATTTACAGAGATACTGAAAAAGAAGAATATTTCTGCAGAACATTATCCAAATATTTGGAAAAAGTTGGTGATTATACTTTTGCAACTTCAGATGATGAGAAGATATTTTATTTATGCTATAAGATACTTCCTGCCCTTCAGGATAGAGGCTGGACTTGCTATTACAGTGAATCTTTTAAATCTTTAAAATTAAATGTTAAGCCTTTAAAAATGAGGGTTTCTTTAACTAAAGATATTAACTTTTTTGAGATTAATTTTTCTTTTGAAGGTGTTAAAGAAATACATGATTTATCTGATATTGTAAGAGCTGTAAAAGTAGAAAATAAGGAATATATAAGACTTCAAAACGGTTCATTTGTGCCTATAGATTTGGAAGTAATTGATTATATTGCAAAGATGTTTAAAGATAATCCTATAGAACAGAAAGATGATAACAGATACTTGCTTCCTATGTTCAGTGCCCCTTATTTTGCTGATATGCTTGAAAAACATAGCGGTATAGAATTAGATTTAGATGATAATGCAATAGATACAATAGCAAATATAAAAAGAGTAGACTATGATGAAACACCTCCGAAGACCATAGTAGGAGATTTCAGAAGCTATCAATTAGTAGGATACAAATGGCTTAGAAAATTGGCTGATATGTCATTAAACGGTATACTTGCCGATGATATGGGGCTTGGAAAAAGTTTTCAGACTATAGCTACAATATTAAAAGAAAAAGAAAATGGTAATAAACTTACTTCTTTAGTTGTTGCTCCTACTTCATGCGTTGCCAACTGGGAATGCGAGATTAAAAAATTTGCTCCTTCACTTGATGTAATAGTTTTATCAGGTAATTTAAAAACAAGAATGAAAAAAATAAGGGCAGTTAGTAATTATGATGTTGCTGTAATATCATATTCTACATTAAGACGGGATGTAAAAGCATTAAGTGAGAATGAGTTTAACTATCTTATACTTGATGAGGCACAGCATATAAAAAATGCTAATACTCAAAATGCAAAAATGGTTAAAAGTTTAAAATCATTAAAAAGACTTGCTTTAAGCGGTACGCCTATAGAAAACAGCATAAGCGAGATGTGGTCAATGTTTGATTTTCTTATGCCCGGATTTTTGGGTAAGCATAAAGACTTTGTTGAAGATTATGAAGCTCCTATACTTGCAGGGTTAGAGAGTTCTAGCGAGGCTTTGGATAATTTAAAGACTAGAATAGCTCCTTTTATATTAAGAAGATTAAAAACCGATGTACTTACAGATTTGCCTCCTAAACATACTGTTGTAAGTTACTGCGATTTGACAAAAGACCAAAAAGAACTTTATATGTCTATACTTGAAGCTGCTAGAATAGAAATATTTGAAACTGTTAAACGTAAAGGTTTTGCTCAGTCGCATATAGAAATATTTTCGGCATTAACAAGATTAAGACAGGTTTGCTGCCACCCTAGACTTATGCATGATGATTTGAGAGGAGAGAGTCATACAAGCGGTAAGTTTAACATGTTTATAGAGATGATAAGAGAGGCTATTTCAGGAGGGCATAGCGTATTAGTATTCAGTTCATTTACTAGAATGCTTAATCTTATGCGTAGTGCTTTCAAGAAATTGGGAATAGATTATTTTTATTTGGATGGTGCTACAAAAGACAGAATGGATTTAGTTCATAGATTTAATGCTGGAGAAGCTCCTGTATTTTTATTAAGTTTAAAAGCTGCAGGTACTGGACTTACTTTAACTCAGGCGGATACGGTGATGCATTATGATTTATGGTGGAATCCAGCAGTAGAAGATCAAGCAACAGACAGAGCGTACAGAATAGGACAAAAACGCGTTGTTACAAATTATAAACTCATAACAAGAGGCACCATAGAAGAGAAGATATTAGAGCTACAAAATAAAAAGCGTGTACTTATTGATACTGTTGTAGGCGACTCTATGGCTGATATAAATAAATTAAGCTGGGATGAAGTAAAAAATCTTATTAATTAATTTAGTAATATATACTAAGAATTTTTAAGTTTGTCAATTTTTTTATTCAGCTTTTTCCTACTTTACTCTTTTGGTTATTACTGTTTCTAATTGCAGGCGGTATTCATGATATAAACAATATTTAAATAAAATAATACCCATTTCATATATAAATTATGAAATGGGCATAATTATCAATTTAATATTAATCTATTTCAACAGAGCTTGGATCTTTTATATATTTTTTAGTCAAAGTTATAACTATAGGCGATAGTAATAATATTGCTATTAGATTAGGTATTGCCATAAGCCCGTTAAATGTATCAGCTATAGACCATACAATTTTTAAATCTATTGCTGCTCCTACTACAATTGCCGCTATAAATATTAATTTGTATGCCATTATAACAAATTTACTTCTTTTTGTCAGATATCCTAAACAGCTTTCACCATAATATGACCATCCTATTATAGTAGAAAATGCAAATAGTACGCTTGCCAAAGTTAATATAACTTCTCCTTTGTATCCTAATGCACTTTTAAAAGCCAAAGATGTAAGTACAGCTCCATCAGCATCTGTATGTCCGTATATATTAGAAGATAATATTATAAGTCCAGTTAATATGCATATTATTAAAGTATTAAATACTTCAAATATTCCCCACATTCCCTGTTCTATAGGATTATTTGTATTGCTTGCAGCATGCACTATAGGAGCAGTTCCAATACCAGCTTCATTTGAAAATACTCCTCTTGCTATACCGTATCTCATTGCAAGAACTATAACGTATCCTGATATTCCAGCACCGACAGATTTTAATGAGAATGCATTTGATATTATTAAGTTTACAGCATTGGGAATATTTTTAGAATTTATTATTAATACTATTACTGATGTAATAAAATAAAATAAAGCCATAAAAGGAACTATTTTTTCTGATATGCTTGATACCCTTTTTATACCTCCTATAATAACTATTGCAACTATAATAGCAACAGCAATACCTGAAGCTATATTTGGTATTTTGAAAGTTTCATTTAATAGACTCGCTATCGAGTTTGACTGAGTCATATTTCCGGCACCGAAAGTTGCTATTGAAGCAAAAACGGCAAATATCATAGCAAGCCATTTTTGTTTAATCCCTTTTTCTATATAATACATAGGTCCGCCGTAATGTACTCCTTTATGATCTTTTTCTCTAAAATATACGGCTAAAACAACTTCTGAAAATTTTGTTATCATACCAAAAAATGCCGAGACCAACATCCAAAATAAAGCACCAGGTCCTCCTGCCACAATAGCTGTTGCTATACCTGCTATACTTCCTATCCCTATTGTGCTTGCCAAAGCAGTACTTACCGCCTGAAAAGGTGTTACATTATGATCTATATTTTTATCTTTAGCATGCAGGCTTCCGTATGTTGATTTCATCCAAAGATTAATTTTTGTTATTTGGAATAGCCTAGTTCTTATAGTCATGTATACGCCTGTACCAACAAGCAGTACTAGCATATATGGTCCCCATACAAAACTATTTATTATATTATTTATCCTTTCTATTTCGAGCATAATTATCCCCTATGATTTTATTATATTAATGAATATATAAGAATTATTCTATATGTTGAAAATGTTAAAATAGGATTTTCCCATTTAACGAAATACCGCTATAAAATATATATTTTATAGCGGTACTACAATTGTAGAATTATTTAGCTTTTATGCTAAGTTAGTATTTATTAGCATCCTAAAGCAGCTTTTGGATCAGTATATTCAATACCAAATGCTTCAGCAACACCTTTAAATGTACATTTACCATTATAAGTGTTAAGACCAGTAAGCATGGTATTATTAGTTTTACAAATTTCTTCTAAACCTTTATCTGCTAACATTACACCATAATGAGTAGTAGCATTAGTAAGAGCGATAGTAGAAGTTCTTGCAACAGCACCAGGCATATTAGCAACACAGTAATGTACTACTCCGTCTTCAATGAAAATAGGATCATCATGTGTAGTAGCATGAGAAGTTTCAAAACATCCGCCTTGGTCAATAGCAACATCGACGATAACAGCACCTTTTTTCATTATCTTTAAATGTTCTTTTCTTAAAAGCTTAGGAGCTTTAGCACCAGGTATTAAAACACTTCCGATAACAACATCTGCTGTCCTGTATAATTCCTCTAATTTAGCAGGAGCACTGAAGTATGTGTTTATTCTCATATTGAATACATGATCAATATATTCTAATCTTTTTAGGTTAACATCAGTTATTGATACATTTGCACCAATACCCATAGCCATTTGTGCAGCATTAAATCCTACAACACCAGCACCAAGTATAACAACATTAGCTTTTTGAACACCAGGTACGCCGCCTAGTAATATACCTTGACCGCCGAATTTTTTTTCCATATATTTAGCAGCTTCTTGAATGGACAATCTTCCTGCTATACCGCTCATAGGAGCAAGACATGGAAGCTGATTCATTTCATCTTTCATAGTTTCATAAGCAATAGATCTTATTTTTTTCTTTAATAGCATTTCTGTTAAAGGTTTATCAGCAGCTAAATGCAAATAAGTATATAAGATTTGACCTTCTCTGAAACATTCATATTCTTCTTCTATAGGCTCTTTTACTTTAATAATCATATCTGCTTCAAATACTCTTTTTTTATCGGCAATTTCAGCACCAACTTGTTTGTATTCTTCATCAGTAAAACCAGAACCTTCTCCAGCACCTTTTTCCATAATTACTTTATGACCTTTAGCAATATAATCAGCAGCATTTGCTGGTGTTAATCCGACACGGTATTCTTGGTTTTTGATTTCTTTTGGGCATCCTATAAGCATAAAAAACTCCTTAAAATAAAATTACTATATATAGGTGTATATTATATGGAACATAAACCTAGATATGCATTCAATATAGTTATTTTATTTACGTTTGTCAAGAAATAATAATTATTTTTATTTCTATTTTTTTTATTTTAATATTTTTTTTATTCGTTAATCATACATTTAATATGAATACTATATACAATAAATTTTTGTATAATATACGAATATTATACTTGAAAAAAATATTTTTTATTTTATAATATTTTCTAATATAAATACTTTTTTAGTATTTATTATTTAAATTAAATCACTTAATTTTCAGGAGTACAAAAGTGAATATTAATAATAACGCCTCCCAATTAAAAAAAGAAATTTTAATTCAAATTACTTTAATGTTTATTGAGGATAGGTTAATAGAGGACATAGACAGATTGCCTATAGAAATTATACCAAGAGATAGCAAGTCAATAAGATGCTGTATTTATCATGATAGAGAAATAATGAAGAATAGGATTATGGCAAGACTCGGTATAAGCGTTGAAGGGAAAGAAGACAGCGGTATCCCTTTATCTCAGTATGCTAAATTAGCTTTAGAGAGAGAAAAACCAACTTGGCCTATGCTTACGGTACTTGATGAAGCTTGTAATGCATGCGTAAAGGCTAATTTCATGGTTACTAATGCTTGTCAGGCTTGTTTAGCAAGACCATGTATGATGAATTGTCCTAAAAATGCAATAACTATTTTGGATGAGAGAAGAGCATATATAGATAGCAGTAAATGTATTAACTGCGGATTATGTTTAAAAAATTGTCCTTATCATGCAATTATTTATATACCAGTGCCATGTGAAGAATCATGCCCTGTAGGTGCTATTAATAAGAATGAGCAGGGCAAAGAGGTAATAGATTATCATAAATGTATATTCTGCGGAAACTGTATGAGAGAATGTCCTTTTAGTGCTATGATGGATAAGGGACAGCTTATAGATGTTCTTAAGCATTTAAAAAATGATAAAAAAGTTAATGTGATGTATGCACCTGCAATAGCTTCTCAATTTAATGCCAAACCAGGTCAGCTTAAAAGTGCTTTATTAAAAATAGGATTTAATAAGGTGTGGGAGGTTGCTTTGGGAGC
The DNA here is from genome assembly GCF_944388875.1 of uncultured Brachyspira sp. Lineage (GTDB taxonomy): Bacteria > Spirochaetota > Brachyspiria > Brachyspirales > Brachyspiraceae > Brachyspira. The sequence continues at coordinate 45,043 of NZ_CALXKQ010000013.1, read as the reverse complement.
CGATGTTACTTCTGATAAAGAGGCGGCAGAGTTTGAAGAGAGAATGGAGAGAGGAGATAAATTAATGACTACATCATGCTGTCCTGCTTATGTAAAAGCTGTAAGAAAGCATGTGCCTGAGTTAATACCTTGCGTTTCTGAAACAAAAACTCCTATGCATTATACGGCTGAAATGATGCATGCTGAAGACCCTGATGCTGTTAATGTATTTATAGGACCTTGTCTTGCTAAAAGAAGAGAGAGTATAGATGATGATTTGGTGGATTATTGTTTATCTATGGAAGAGCTTGATGCATTATTTATTGCAACTGGTACCGATGTTGCTAAAGAACCTGATTTAGATTTGGAAGCTGTGCCTACTGCTTCTGGAAGAAAATATGCTATGACTGGAGGAGTTGCTGAGGCTGTAAAAGTAAGATTAAAACATCCTGAAAAGTTAAAAGCTGCTGTTATTAATGGGCTTGATAAAGAGGGTATGAAACAGCTTAAAGGGTATGGTAAAGTGCAGTCTGGAGAGGCAGAAGTTACTGCTGATACTCCTAATCTTGTAGAGGTTATGGCTTGCAATGGAGGATGTGTAGGAGGTCCTTGCGTAGTTAAAAATCCTAAAGCTGCTACTGTTCAATTGCAGAGATATGCTTCTACTGGTACAGAAGTAAAAAAAGATTAATAGTTTGTGAATAAATTAAGGCAAAAGTTAATATTTTTTAGCTTTTGCCTTTTTATTTTAATTATAATTCATTTATGTTATTAATATCTTGATTAAGAAGTAATTTTTCTATATTTTTTAGGTTTCTTTCTTTGGCATAATATAAAGCATCATGTCCTTTATTATCTTTTATATTTTTGTCAGCACCATATTGCAATAGAAGTTTTACTATTTCTACATAGTTAATTGTATCTTTTCCAAATATAGTTATCTCTAATAATGCAGTTCTTGATAAATTATCTATATGATTAACATTTATATCGGTGTTTTCAAGCAGTAATTTTGTGGTTTCTAAATGTCCGTTTTCACATGCCAGTATCAATGCATTGGCACCGTATATATTAACCGAATTTTTTGTATCAGCATTTTTATACATTATCTTTAATATATTTATATATCCTTTTTCACATGCATATAGAAACGGAGAATTAAATTTATTATCCTGTATATTTACATTTGCATCGTTATCTATTAAAAGTTTAGCAATTTTCATATCATTTTTATACATTGCTATCATCAAAGCTGTTCTCTTCATATCGTCTTGTATATTTACATTTATACCCATTTTTATATATTCTTCTACTAAATTAATATTTCCGCTATGCACAGCAGAAAAGAAGCCTCCCTTAAAGTCGGCAGATAATAATGTATTAGATATTATTAAAACTAAGATTATAAATGACAGTTTCATAATTAATCCTTAATTTATATGACTGTATAGTAAAATAATAACATATTTTTATTTTTTTTAATATTATGCATATAAATTTATATTTTACTCAATGTATTAATATACAGTTTTAAATTAATGTTTTTAATATATTTTTAATAATGGAATTAAAAAAACATCCGAATAATTATCTAAAGAATATAATGTTTATTAGGAATTGATTGTGCGTTATATAGTTTTTTTTATAGCGTTTATTTTATACTTTACGGCAAGCTTGAGTGCTGATGTTTATAATGTATTTTCAAATACGAATAATATTTATTATAGAACTTTAAATATTGTTACTAATAGTTTTATACTTAATCATTCATCAGTTGCGGAAGATTCATCACCTGATGTAGCTTCATTATTTGAAAAATCTATTTTAGATACAGCATATTCTCATGGTGTTACTAGAAGCAGTGATATAAAATATATAGACGGTGCAAACGGAGGAGCAGCAATACTTTTTCCAAATATAGAATCTTTTATAAAGATAGAGCATTATGAAGATAAATTAAATGATGTTATGAATAGTTTTACTATAGAGTTCTATTTAAATCCTTATAAAATAAGAATGAACTCTCAGGTTTTATCTAAAATGGCTATATATAATGATAATGGAGTTACAAAATACTCAGGTATAAGAGCAAATATTATAAATGGAAGATTGGTTTGGCAATTTAATAATTTATTTACATATAATGGAGAATATACAAATATTACTCTATCACGCGGTGAGTATTTGAAAGAAAATGTATGGAGACATCATAGTATAAGTTTTGATGCTTCTACTGGAAAATTAGTTAAATATATAGACGGACTTGAAGAAGAGGTTGTATATTTGACAAGTACTGGAGATAAAACAGGTTCTCCTTATTATGTAGATTTTAGCCACATGGCATTAGACCCTCTTTATTTAGGTCAGGGATTTATAGGCGGTGTAGATTCATTTTATTTTACTCCTAGTTATAAACAGAGTTTTAATTTATATAAATATTTAGAAAATGGAGAGATAATAAGCAAGGTTATAGATTTTGGAAGTACTAATACATTTATTGATTCTGTAAATTATATGGGCAGTTTCACTAATGGTTCATATATAGATATTTACTATAGAACTTCCGACTATTATTTTGCTCCTGATGATAATAATATAAATTGGCAGTTATTAGATGATAATAATGTTTTTGCTAATGTTAATAGAGCTAGATATATTCAAATAAGAGCGGTATTGAAAAGCAATATTGACAGAAATATTACACCAGTGTTAAATAATATTGATATAGTTTATCATAGCGGAAGATTGCCTCTTGTGCCTGATAATTTGACTGCTGAGCCTTTAAATAATAACTCTATTATGTTAAGATGGAGAGGATCGCATGAAAATGTTTCAGGGTATAAAATATATTACGGAACTAAATCAGGAGTTTATAATAATGCTGAGCATACTCCTATAGTGGTTGGAAATCAGACTGAATATTTGTTGGAAGGCTTGAATTCTCAAGAGGTTTACTATTTTAGAGTTACTGCTATAGGCGGAGAAGGCGGAAATATAGAGAGTGGTTTTTCTGAAGAAGTTTATGCTAGACCAGTTCAATAAAATAAAAAAGGAGTATTTAACGTGTCTACTACTAATACTAAAGCAATGAAATTAAGCAGTCTTGCTGAAGAATTATTAAGAAAAGGAGTAAACGAAGAAGCTATTGAAGCTTTAAAAAGAAGTATGAGACTCAGTTCAGGCGATGATATGAAATCATACTTGCAGGTTGCTGTTTCTTTATTTGAGAGCGGTAATTATGAACATGCTAAAATATTTTTAAATACTTTTTTAGAGTATTGGATGGCGGCAGAGGCATATTTTATTTTGGGTGCTATTGCTAAAAAAGAATACAGATTGGAAGAGGCTTTTGAACTTTATAGAAAAGGGCTTACTTTATATACATCATCTAATTTAAATCCTTATTATGAATTTTTATCATTATGTACTCTTATTAAAGAAGAGGATAAAGGTTTGGAGGCAGCTAAGAATGTTCTTAAAATTAATAATAAAGACAGAGTTGCTTTAGTTTATATGGCTAATTATTTCTTTAGAAATGGGCTTTATAAAGAGGCTATGAATTTCTATAAGATTTTAGTTGATAATAATTTAGCTGATCATAATGATTATCATTATTATGGTGTTTGTCTGCATGAAATTAAGGATTATAAGAGGGCTGAGAATATGTACTTGCAGGCTTTAGCTATGTACCCTGCAGATACTCCTGAAATTTTGGCTCTTAAAAATCTTAGAAGTAAAAGTTTAAGAGATAATTATCCAAATTTAGAAGAAAGTAAAGCTAAATATACTAAAAAAATAAAAGAAAATCCTGATTCAAGTGATTATTTCCATCTTGGCAATATAGAATTTATTAATGAAAACTATGAAAAAGCAGCAGAATTATACGCTAAAGCTAAAGAAGTTTATGAAGAGAAAATTTGCGTATCATAATTTTTTAATGAACTATAACTTTATTTCTTCCTAGATGTTTTGCTTCATACATTGCAGCATCTGCATTTTTTATTGTTATAGCTATAGGCTGTTTTGATGAACCCTTATGTTCAGCTATGCCTACACTTACTGTAATATTAATGATTGTGGATTCATAATTAAATCTTTTCTTTTCAATTGTTTTTCTTATTCTTTCACCAAGAATTAATGCCTGTTCTTTTTTTGTATTAGGGCATATAACAATAAATTCTTCTCCTCCATAACGTATAGCAATATCACTTTTTCTAAGCATATTAACATTATTTGAATTATTACTTAATAATTTTCCTATTTCATGCAATACCAAATTTCCGCAGTCATGCCCATATATGTCATTAATATCTTTAAAATGATCCAAATCCATAAATATTATGGATATGCTGTATTTGTATCTTCTAGCTCTCTCTACTTCTTCCTCTATTATTTTATTAAAATATCTAACATTAAATAGCCCTGTTAATGGATCTATAGTTGATTGGGCATGTAATGTATCTATTTCCTTCATTAATTTTTTTATTACTTTATCTTTTTCAAGAGAAGATTTTTTTTCTATCTCATTTACAGAATAATCCATATTTCTTATTTTTATTTTAATAACATTTTCAAATAAATCATAAATATTTAAAATGCCAACAGGATAGTTGTCTGAATTAATTACAACAATATAGTCTATTTTATTTTCTTTCATAAGTTCAAAAGTTGGAACTATATCATCTTCAGGATGAACAAGAATAAGATTTTTATTCATAAAGTTTGAAATTTCTTTATTTAATATATCCTGCTTCTTTTTGCCTGAAATTTTATTTAGAATATTAACCAATAATTCATCATAATTAACAACGCCTACTATTTTATCAGAATCATTTGTAACTGCTAATATTTTATTGGATTTTTTAGATATAAGAGGGATTAACTCTAATATAGTAGAGCTTTTTTTAACTATATTTATACGATTTTCCATTATTGATTTAATAATGCTTCTATACATTGACCAAACCCTAATCACATTATACCATTATAGTATTAAGTTTAACATATATATTTTTTTTTTCAATAATATTTTAATTATTACTAATAGTATCAATACATTTTATTCATGCTATTAATTAATATACTGTAAATTAAAATTGTCAAAATAGTAGTTTAATAATCTTGATTTTTTTATTTTATAAAGTATCATAATATAGTCATTATTATATAGTTTGATATTTTTGAGATTTTAATGAAAAAAATAAATATTTTTATCATAGTTTTATCGTTTTTTTTGTGCCGCAGTATTATTTTTGCGGACATAAATACACTTTTTTATATGGATATATATGATAGAAATATACCAGTTAATACTAATACAGGTGTTTATAGTAATGAGCTTTTTATAGAACAAACTGTTTTAGGAGGATTCAATTATATAAAATTTAATTTAGAAACCAAATTATACTATAGACTTTATATGTATAAAGATATGAGTAGTTTTTTATTTAAAAATACAAAAGCAGATTTTGGTATAGAAAATAATTTTTCTTTATCTTCAGATATGGTAGGAGTATTTGCAGATATTAAACCTTTATCATTTTTAGGTATTAGATTAAGCGGTTATGTGGATTTCATGTTTAATGCTATGAATTTTGGGTATGCTGGTTTTGATAATAATAATGTTGATTACTCTTTTAATACCTTGTTTGCAATGCAGAAGGGCAGTGCATTTGGATTTTTAATTAATGTTGCTCCTTATTTTATTTTTAAGTTTAATCATTTTGTATTAATAGATAATTTTACAATGACTTATATTAATGTTGGAGATAAAAAATATTATTATGATCCTAGAACTGCTGTATTGCATAAAAAAAGTGAATTTGAATTAATTAATGATTTTTATTTATTAGGAAATATAAATCCGTTTTATATAGGCGGATATTACGGTTTAACATATCTTATTAATTCAAAACATCTTTCGCATAAATTTGGTATAGCTGGTATTATTAATTTTAATTTTTTAAAAGATAGATTACTGCTTAATATAGGAGTTTCTGCAGGACTGCATGTAGGGCTTCCTAATTATAATAATACAACTTTTATAGAGCTTAAAGTATCTTTAGCCTATAAAATAATATGATATAGAAGTAAATAAAAGAGTTTTTATATATGGTAAGAAGAAAATTAATTCCAGATAGATATTTATTGATTATATATATAGCTTTATTAATAGCAGGGCTAGTTGCTATATATGGAGCACAAACTATACATGAACCTAATGGAAGTTATTTTAATAATCATTTGAAATTATTATCTATTATGTTGATAGGAACTATTATTGTACTTGCAGTTCCTGATTTTTTTGAGATTATAGATAAGATGGTTCCTATATTATTATTATTAACACTTATTTTACTTGTATGGGTTTATTTTTTTGGTATTACTGTTGCTGGAAGTCTTGCAAAAAGATGGCTTCTAATAGCACCTGGCATTACTATACAGCCTTCTGAGATAGCAAAGATAACATTTTCAATATATTTAGCAAGCGTATTAAGTAAAAAAGGCGAGAAATTATTTGATATAAAAAAGGGATTAGCACCTCCCTTTGCCGTTTTATGTGCAATTTCTGGTTTAATATTGATAGAGCCTGATTCAGGAACGGCACTTTTATTCGCTATGGTTGGTTTTTCTGTATTTTTTTACGGAGGCATACCTTTTAGATCATTACTTCTTTCCGCATTATTCTTAATGGTAGTTTTTGCTATATTTATATTTAATGTTCCTTATATGAGAAGCAGAGTTAATTCTTATCTTGATCCTAATAGTCAGTCAGAAGAAGATATTTATCAAATTAGAAGGGCTAAGCTGGCATTTAATTATGGAGGAATTACTGGCATACCAGATGAAGAGATAAGAGATGTAAGTACTCATTTGCCTGCAGCATTAACAGATTTTATATATGCTTCTGTATCTCAGAGATATGGCTTAATAGGTAATTTGATAATATTACTATTATTTTTATCTTTTACTATTAGGGGATTTATAATATCATCGCGGACTAATGATCTGTTTTTGAAGAATCTTTCATTTGCAATAACAATGTTTATTAGTGTGCAGGCGTATTTGAATATAATGGTTGCTACACTTATGATTCCAACTACAGGCATGCCTCTTCCTATAATAAGCTATGGAAGAAATGCTTTGGTTATTAATATGATTATGATTGCTATATTATTAAAAATAACTCAAAGGAGAGAACAATGAATATAATTTTATGCGGAGGCGGAACAGCAGGTCATATTACTCCTGCTATTTCCATATACGATTATGTTAAAAAACAAGGTCATAACCCTAGATTAGTAGTTGCTGCTAAAGATTATAATCTTATTCCTCATAATTATGACTTTAATACAGTAAATATTAATCCTCCGGGAAATATATTTAAGAATATACTATTTTTGCTCAAGTTTATACCATCTTTAATGAAGGCTGGTAAAATCCTTGATAGGCATAAACCAGATTTTGTAATAGGAATGGGGGGATTTGTATCTCTTCCTATGCTTCAAATGGCTAAATGGAAAAATATACCAATATTTTTATGCGAACAGAACTCTATACCGGGAAAAGTTAATAAAATGTTTTATAAATATGCTAAGCAAAGTTATTTAACTTTTTCTAAAACATTAGAGTTTATGCCTAAAGGAAAAGTTTTTGGAAACCCTGTAAGAGAAGATTTTTTTGTAGTTAATAGAGAAGGGGCAAGAACTGTTATGAAGCTTGGAAATAATGATAAGCTTTTAGTTGTTATGGGCGGTTCTCAGGGTGCTTTGAAATTAAATGAATTATTCTTTGAATGCATTAAGAATATAAAAGCTCAGGTTGCAAATTTGCATATAGTATGGCTGGCAGGTCCTAAATGGGGAAATGCAATTATAGAAAAAGTTAATAATGCCAAATTTGATAATGTAATAGTTCACAGTTATTTTAAGGATATGCCTACATTGCTTCATGCTGCTGATTTTGTTATATCAAGAGCAGGCAGCAGTTCTATTAGTGAAATATTAGCGGTTAATGTACCATCTCTTTTAATACCATTTCCTTATGCAACAGATAATCATCAGTATTTTAATGCTTTGGATTTATTAAATAAAGATATGGCTTATTTGATAGAAGAATCTGATTTGACTGCTGAAAAATTAGAAAATGTTATAATTAATAATTTGAATAATAATGACAGATTAAAAGCTATGAGAGAGAAAATAAAAAATAATTGGTCTTCTAGGGCTGTTTCTATGATAGTTGATGATATAATGAATACTTTAAATAATAAATGATAATCTGATAATATTGGCTGTCATGCATTTTATAAATTTGGTTGATATTTATAATAAAAAATTAGGAAATTGAATGTTTACAAGAAGAAAAGAAAAGATACATTTCATAGGAATCGGCGGAATTGGAATGAGTGCCATAGCAAGCGTATTAAATGCTATAGGCTTTACAATAACAGGAAGTGATTTAGCTAAAACTTCAAAAACGGAATCTTTAGAGGATTCAGGCATAAAAGTATATTATGGTCATAAAGCCAGCAATATAGAGGATGATGTAACTGCCGTTGTAACATCATCAGCTATAAGTCCTACTAATGAAGAAATACTTACAGCTAAAGCTAAAAAGATAACTGTAATATCAAGAGGCGAAATGCTGGCAGAACTTATGCGTTTAAGATACGGCATAGCAATATCAGGCTCTCATGGAAAAACTACAACTACATCATTAATTAGTCAGATAATGATGTATGCAGGACTTAATCCAGTTTGCATTATTGGAGGAAATCATTTTAATTTAAAAAGCAATGCTTCATGCAATGATTTAAAAAGCGAATATATGGTATGCGAGGCTGATGAAAGCGATGGGAGTTTTTTAAGACTTTCTCCTGTTATTAATGTTGTTACCAATATTGACAATGATCATTTAGATTATTACGGAAATGTTGAGGCTTTAAGGGTTGCTTTTTTGGAGTTTATAAATAAAGTTCCTTTTTATGGATGCTCTTTTTTATGTTTTGAGAATGATGTTGTAAGGGATTTATCAAAAAGTACAAATAAAAAATATTATTCTTACGGCTTTTCATCTGATTATGATTTTTATGTTGATAAGAACTCTATTAGAATAGAAGTTCCTATAACATACTTTAATGTATATCATAATGGGGATTTTCTAGGAGAGTTCAGTATACCATTAATAGGCATACATAATATATTAAATTCATTGGCATCTATTGGAGTTGCCTTTCATTTGGGTATAGATATTGATACTATAAAAGAAGGCTTGAAAACATTTGAAGGTGTTGGAAGGAGATTAAATAAACTTTATGATAAGGAGATTACGTTGTTTGATGATTATGCTCATCATCCAACGGAAATTAAGGCTACATTATCATCTGTGAGGAGTGCATATCCTAATAGGCGTATTATAGCAGTATTTCAGCCGCATAGATATACTAGAACAGAGTTATTACTTAATGATTTTGAATATGCTTTTAATGACGCTGATAATGTGATAATTACTGATATATATGCTGCTGGGGAAACGCCTATACAGGGAATAACTGGGGAAACTATATGTGATATAGTAAGAAAACAAAATAATAGTGTAAAATATATAAAAAATATAGAAGATGTATTGTCAGTATTAGATGATATAAAAGAAGATGGGGATATAATATTAACTTTGGGGGCTGGCAATATAGTAAGGATTAGTAATGAGTATGCAAGAAAATTATCAGGCAGTTGAGAAATTTCTCAATGATAATAACATAGAATATTATACAAACCACCCTTTTAATAAATTCAGCAGTTTTAGTGTTGGAGGAAATATTGATTTATTTATAATAGTTAAAGAGATAAAATCGTTTTTAGAATTGGTTTCATTTTTATATAATAAAAATATAGATTATTTTGTTATAAGGGATACTAATAGGGTTTTAGTATCAGACGAGGGGTATCGCGGTATTATGATATCTTTGGAAGGTGAGTTTGAAAATTTTGAATTTCTTGATGACGGAATTTTAAATGCTAATGCTTCTGCCATTTTGGAAAGATTATCACATGAGGCTAGAATAAGAAATTTATCAGGATTAGAATTTGTAGCTTTGGTTAATAGCAGGGTAGGGTCTGCTGTTTATGAAAAATTGGAATCATTTGGAATGTCATTAATGAATATAGTAAAAAATGTTACTATTATAGATAAAAGAACCGCAGCAGTTAAAGAGATAAGCAGAGATGAGTATATGTCAATAAGTGAAGAGGATAAAAATTATATAGTAATTTTATCTGCCGTATTTAAATTGGAGCATGATAATCCTGAGAGTATAGACAATAGAATAGATTGGTACAGATATATAAGAGGTTCAGTAGCTCCTATGGAGGCAAATATAGGTCCTGTATTTGAAGATTTTGAAGATGTGAAGGCTTATGAGATGGTGGAGCGTGTAGGGGGACTTGATATGAAGTACGGTTCAATGATATGGCATAAGAGATTTCCTAATTACATTATAAATAATTGCATGCATGAAGAAGAAAATACTCAATTATGCAAAGCAAGCGATGTAATAAATCTTATAGAGGATACTAGAAAAAAAATAGAACAGCATTATGATATAAATCCTAAAATTAATATAACTTTATTAGTATGAGTTTTAAGGTTCTTTATAATAAAGTTAATAAAGAACCTTAATAATTTAAGATAATTATTTATATTTTTTATTTTTTAGATTATTGATAACTTGATTTACAAAAAATTCAACATATTTTGTATCGGTTGCTATATTAAGACGTATAAATCCTTTATAGTTCTCATCAAACCATTCTCCGAAGTCAACGGCTATGCGGCAGTCAGTTTGTATGAACTCTTTAACTCTGTTAGGATCAACAACTTTTCTTAAATCAAAAAACGGCAGATAAGTTCCTTCTAAAGGAGAGATTATTATATCAGGAACATTTTTATTTAATTGAGTTTTTATATATTCAAAGTTATATTTTATAACGTTTAATAATCCTTCAAGCCAATATTCTCCATGTCTGTATGCTGCTTCTGCGGCAATAACTCCTAATAAATTAAAATCTGCTCTATGAACAGCTGAAGCAAATTTTTTATATTTTTTTCTAAGCTCTTCATTTGGTATAAGAACATGAGAGTTCAAAAGCGAAGCCATATTAAAAGTTTTAGAGGGAGCTGTAAAAACTATTAATCTGTCAAGATATTTATCTTTATTTTTTATAGAAAGTGCTGATATAAAAGGCTTTATACCTAAATTGATGTCCTGATGTATTTCATCTGATATTATATAAACATTATATTTTTTACAAATTTCAAATACATTTTCAATTTCATCATTAGTCCATACTCTTCCTACAGGGTTATGAGGATTGCAGAATATTATTAGTTTAACATTATTTTCTTTTATAGTATTTTCCAATTTATCAAAATCTATAGTAAAAATACCATTATCATTTTTGAGTTCGCATGTAACAAGTTTTCTGTTAGTATCTTTTACAGAACTGTGAAAAGGATAATATACAGGATTTAATGTTAATACGCTGTCATTTACCTCTGTAAAAACTTGAACAGCCCAATAGAATCCAGTTACAACACCAGCAGAAAAAGACATCCATTCTCTTTTTAAATCTATATTGTATCTCTTTTTTTGCCAAGCAGAAAAAGCATCAAAATAGCTGTCCCACATATGAGTATATCCGAATATAGCATGATCAACTCTTTTATGCAAAGCTTCTGTAACTTCTTCTGGAACTTTAAACTCCATATCTGCCACCCACATAGGTGTTAAATTATCCTCTCCAAATCTAGGATCTGACTTAATATCCCATTTTACAGAATTAGTATTTTCTCTTGATACAGCATATTTGCTGATAAAATCTTTTACTTCCATTTTTATGTCCTTTTTTTATTCGTAATGATGCATATATCATATATCTTATTTTAAGAAAAATCTAGCTATATACTCATAAAAAAATATAGCCAAAACTATCAAAGGCAGTATATAGCTTACATAGAATCTTAATTTCACAGGAAACTTTATGCTGTCGCCAGTATTGGCTTCTTTAATAAAATTGTCAAATCCCCATCCAAAATCTCTAGTACAGAAAAATAATGTTACCAAAGCACCTAAGGGAAGTATATTATTGCTGACTATAAAATCAAGAAGATCCATTATAACTGTGCCATCTCCAAGAGGTTTTATGAATGACAGTATATTAAACCCAAATGTTGTAGGCAAACTTAATATGAATAGCAGTATGAATAATATAACTGAAGTTTTTTTCCTAGTGATTTTAAACTTGTCCATTATAAATGAATATATATTTTCTAGAACTCCTATTATAGTAGTAAGAGCCGCCATTGCTAAGAATAAAAAGAATAATGCTCCCCATAATCTTCCCAAAGGCATTGAATTAAATACATTAGGCAAAGTTACAAAGGCAAGCCCAGCACCTTCTCCAGGATTTACATTAAATGCAAAACAAGCAGGAAATACTACAAGTCCTGCAAATAGTGCAACTAATGTATCTAATGCTATAATTATTAATGCTTCTCCTGTAAGCGATTGTTTTTTATCAATGTAGCTTCCGAATATAGCCATTCCACCTTGTCCGACACTTAGAGAGAAAAAAGCCTGACCTATTGCTGCATAAAATATTGCTATAAATCCTGTTATTCCATTTCCAAATAATTTATTTAAATCTGGTACTAAGTAGAATTTAAGACCTTCAGCAGCACCTTTTAATGTTAAAGCTCTTATAATCAGAAGAATTAAAAGACCAAATAATGAAAGCATCATAAATTTACTTGCTCTCTCCACTCCCTTTTCTAATCCCGCAGAACATATAAGTATTCCCAAAAGAAGGCTTATTCCCATCCATAATGTTAATGTAGATGCACTTCCTAAAACTCCATTAAAAAACTCTCCAACTTCATTGGCATTAAGTCCTGAAAATTTACCAGATATCATAAAATAAAAATATGATAAACACCATCCGCATATAGTTGTATAAAAAAGCATAAGTATAACATTTCCAAGTATTTGAATATATCCTATCTTATGCCAATTATGACCTTTTTTTTCTAATATTTTGAAAGATGTTGCTATATCATGTCTTCCAGCCCTTCCTACAGCAAATTCCATTACCATAGGTGCAACACCTAAAATAATTATTGATATGATGTATAATACAACAAAGGCACCTCCGCCGTATTGTCCTGTTATATATGGAAATCTCCAAACATTACCCATCCCAACAGCACATCCTGCCGATACTAATATAAATCCAAATCTGCTTCCTAGTTTTTCCCTTTCTTTCATTAAGATAAACTCCGAATCATTATAAACAATTTTTGAATTATACTATATATTATAAATTATTAAAACTTGTAATCATAAAAATAAAGAATTTATTTACATACCCCGCCCTTTATTCTTTACTATTTTGTTACAAATAAAAACTTAATTATATTTTAATATTATACTATCCAAGTTTTGATTATGTTTTGAATTTTATTTAGAATTAGAAGAATATATTTTTTTAAGCCTTATTTCATCATATAAAGAAATTCTATAGGAGTAAAGTTTAATAACTTTATCTAAACTATCCAAATCAGGCTTTACATACAATGAAACGCTTACCAAATCTGATGCCCACCAAATGGTATATTCTTCAAATGTCTTTTTATAGTAAGTAAAATATTTAATATCTGTTTTGCTTATATTTCCATATTTGAATGTCAATTTCTGCTTTATATCATCTATTACAGCAAGGGTGGCTGGTTCATAGAAAGATGGATTATTATAAATATCACCTATATGATTACAAATTTCTATTCTGTAAAGCTCATCATTGTAGAAATATAGGTAATATGCCAATTTTTCAGTATCATTTTTATATATATTAAGTATAGTATTATTTTTAATTTGGAATGATGCAGAAAAATCAGCATACAAATCTAAATTATAATTTGTAATTTTATTATCAGCCTCTTCAATACTCATACCGAACTTTAAATTTTTGTATCCGTCTACATCAAAAAGCTCTGGAAGCTGAGCAAATATTGTATTAAAACTTATTAATAAAATTATTATTATGTACTTCATTATTTATTTTTATAAAAATTGTTTATTATATCCAATGCTTCCTGAGAAGTTTTTGCATATTGTATTAAATCTAAATCCTTAGCATCTATATAATGTTCTCCAACCATATCTTTTTTTATCCAGCTTATAAGATCATTATAATAATCATAATTCATTACAATCATTGGTATACTCTTTAAAACTTTAGTTTGTATTAAAGTTAAAGTTTCAAACATTTCATCCATTGTGCCGAAACCTCCAGGAAATATTATAACAGCTTTGGCATATTTTAGGAACATAACTTTTCTTGCAAAGAAGTATCTGAATTTAATCTCTTCTTTAACATAAGGATTAGTTTTTTGTTCAAAAGGCAATTCTATACATAAACCAATAGAACCAGCATTAGCATCAAAAGCACCTTTATTTCCAGCTTCCATAATTCCAGGTCCGCCTCCTGTTATTATATCATATTTATTTTCAGCTAATAATTTTGCAGTTTCATAAGCTAATTTATAATGCGGATGATCAGGAGAAGTTCTTGCACTGCCGAACATAGTTACGGCATTTTTATAGTAAGACATAGTTTCAAATCCTTCTACAAACTCTCCCATTATTCTAAATATACGCCAAGATTCATTAGGCATATCTGCATTCTGTAATTCATAAGTTTCTCTTCTCATTAACTATTATCCTTTTTATTTATATTATTATTTTATTATTACAGCAGTACCATAAGCAATAACTTCTGTAGTTCCTTCCATTACAGAAGATGATGAGTAATTTATTCCTATTATTGCATTAGCACCTAGTTTTTTAGCCTCTTCAATCATTCTTTTAGTAGCTATCTCTCTAGCTTCATTAATCATTTCTGTGTAGCTTTCTACTTCTCCTCCTACTATATTTTTTAATCCTGCAAGCAAATCTTTTCCTATATGCTTAGACTGAGCTATATTTCCCTTTACCAAACCTAATAATTCATAATTATAATTACTTGGTAAATAATTAACTGTAAACAACTTGATATCAGAACTCATTTGCAATTTCCTCTTTATGATTTAGAATATTATGTTAATTAGTTTTTCGGAAATTAATATATATCTTTAATTCTTTTTTATTTAAGAAAAAATACTGCTATGCTATTTAAATTTGATGAAAATAATATAATATTGTTAACAAATATAATTATAGGATATTAATTATGGGAAAAGTTAAAAGCATTTTTACAATGGCAACTTTACATCTTATTAAAGTGTTATTGGATTTTTCTTCTAGGGTATTGCCTGTTTTTATAATAGCAATAACTTTATTAAAATTGACTAAAGTTTTTGAATTGGATTGGAGATTAATTATTGCGGTATTAGTATTAGAAGTAATACTTATAATAGTTACTATAGTATTTTATTCTTTATTTTTCAAAAAAGATGGTACTGTTAATGATGAAAATGCTAATTCTAGCGTTATAGAACAGCCAAAAAAATTACCCATATTAAATATAGCGGTAGTTTTCTTCGCATTTTTAGGTATTATATTTATAATATTGAAATTATTTAAAGCTGTAACATGGAGCTGGGTTTGGGTATTATCGCCATTATGGCTTTCAACTGCATTAACTATATCTATACTTATTATATGCGTAATAGTTTCTATTGTGTCAGCAGTATCAAAGAAAAACAAAGAAAATAATACAAACTCTGATACTAATGAAGATAATACAAATAATTCAGAAAATATTAATAATATAGAAAGCAGCAATCCTAATAATTCTGAGTCAGCAGCAGTAACAAAAGAAAATAAAGATGATAATGATAAACAATGATATAAAAAATAGATTAGTGAAAGAGGGATAAAATGGATAATATATTGTTGAATATAGTTTTTACAGCGGCTGGAATATTATTGTTATATCTTGGCGGTACTTATATAGTAGACGGAAGCGTAATGGTGGCAAATAGGTTAAAAATACCTCCTATAGTTATAGGATTAACCGTAGTTGCTATGGGTACTTCCATGCCTGAGCTTTTTGTAAGTTTGTTTGGGGCACTTAGAGGAGAGAGTGCTATTGCTGTAGGTAATGTTATAGGAAGCAATATTTTTAATGTTGTATTTGTACTTGGAATATCTGCTTTATTTATGGATATGTGTGCTGGAAAAAAATCGTATTATGTATCAATGATTTCGATGTTTATAATGTATATTGCTTTATGCATTATGCTTTTTAATATGAATACTAAAACATTAAGCGGAGATAAAATTTCTATAATAGAGGGTGCTGTACTATTAGTATTATTATGCATATATATTTATTATTTATATAATGTAATATCAAAAGACAAAGATGAAATGGCTTCTTTTGAGAAGGAAGTTTCATCATCAACAAAAACTCATTCATTATCAAGAGCTATATTTAAAATAATAGTTGCAATATTGGCATTAGCTTTCGGTTCCGATATTTTTATAAAGGGTGTTACTGGCATATTCAGAAATTTCTTAAGCGAGCATATAATTGGTTTTATAGTTGTCGCTGTTGGAACCAGCATACCTGAACTTGTTACAAGTGTAATAGCAGCCATTAAAAAAGAATCTGACATATCTATAGGTAATATAGTTGGAAGCAATATATTTAATGTTGGTGGAGTTCTTGGGGTATCATCAATAGCTTCATTAAAATTTGGCGGTATAGTATTAAATCCAGAACAAAATTATTTGATAGATTTTCTTATGATGGTATTTGCTGGAATATTGCTTTTATTGTTTACTTTTAAAGGCAGAAGTTTAGGAAAATTAAAGGGGAGTATATTTTTAATAATTTATGTGGTTTATGTCATATATCTATTGAAAACTACTTCTGTTTGATAAAAAAGAGGGCATGGGACTGAGAGTATCCCATGCTGAATTATGAATTTATTTAGGGTTATTCGGATTTCACTTGTATTACCAAAACTTTAAATGCTTCTATAGCTTTTAAAGAATGAGGAGCATTTGCTGGTATCAATATAGATTCTTCTTTTGAAACTTCAAATTTATTGCTATCAACAGTTATTTCTGATTTTCCTTCTATAACTGTAACTAAAACATCTCCAGTGCTTGTATGTGTTGGTATTTCAACTCCTTTGTCTGCAGATATTATTTTCATTGCCAAACTTTTTCTATCAACTAATGACAATGCTGATATAGAATTATTTTTAATTTCTGCCAAATTTTTCAATGACACAACTTTTTTATAATCAATGTTATTAACAAAATTTTCCATTAAATAAATATCCTTAAACTTTTATTATCATTTATTTATATTATCTATTATAATTAAATAAAAATCAGTTGCCATAGCAACAATATATAATTTTTTATTAAATTATATTTCCATCTATAGAAATAGTATATTCTTTTATAATTATGTTTTTATTTGTCATCTCAAGTGCCTTTCTAACAATCATTTCAACCCCTCCGCAGCATGGAACTTCCATCCTTACTATGGATATAGAATTGATATTTTTGTTTGCAAATATGTTGGCTAATTTTTCTATATAACCATCTATATCAATATCGAGTTTCGGACAGAACATTATAAGTATTTTATCTTTTAAAAATCTTGAATGAAAGTTAGGATATGAAAAAGGAACACAGTCTGCAGCTACAAGCAAATCAGCATTATCTAAATAACTGGCATTAGGATTCATTAATTTTAATTGTATAGGCCAATTCCTAAGTTCTGAATGCATTTGTATATTACTATTGCTGCTTGTTCCTTTGAATTGATTTCTTAAATCTCTCGGCATACTTCCCTGACATCCGCATATTTTATTTTCTTCCATATTAGGAACCTCCAAATTATTATCTTTTAAATATTTTACAGCTTCATTAAAGAGCTTATCTTCTCCATGATCTTTTAAATGCTTTAAATGTGCTTTTATTACATTAGCTCCTCCTTTTACAATATTGACCATAACTTTGCTTTCATTATACTCTTCAGCTTCTCTCTCTTCTATTTCCATAGCATTTTCAGGACAAGCCTTTATACATGCTCCAAGTCCGTCGCAAAATAAATCGCTTATGAGTCTTGCCTTGCCGTCTATTATCTGAAGTGCTCCTTCCGGACAATCTGGTATGCATATTCCGCATCCAGTACATTTATCTTCATCTATCTTAATTATTCTTCTTTTCATTAATTCTCCTTAATTCTCATTTTTATATCATCATTATTTTATTAAAATAATAGGATATTCAATAATAAAAGTCTATTGCTATGGCAACATTATACCTGTTTCAAAATTTATTTTATATTGTTTTATTTATAAATGTGCAATTTGACATTACATAAACTGTACTTCATTTGACAAAGATGCAATTACAAAAATATAAAAACTAAAGATTGAAATAGGGTAATTATTTATTAATTTTATTTTGAAATAATTATAAATTATTAGTTATTTTAATTTGCTCCAAGTATGTATATTATTCTGCTTTAATTTTACTGCCCATATCAATATTATTACTGCAAATATAAAAAAGAAAATAGAGAAAAATATTTTTGATTTTATGTTTAATTCTATTATTTCATTACTTGTTTTATCATAAAATAGTTCTTTTTTAGTGTTTTTATTTGTTATATTAATTATTCCATTATATATATTCGTTGTGCTGTATTTGTTATTATCTATTTGGAAACTGTAAATAACATAGCTTATATCTCTTTTTTTTATTCCGTACTGATAATATTCTATATCATCAATATTGGCATTAACTTTTTGAATTATTCCTTTTTTGTAATTATTTATTGTTTTTATATTTGAATATGTTATCAATATTGACATTGATAAAAACATTAAGCCTGTAAAATATAGTATAAATTTGTATTTTATAAATTTGTATCTATTATCCATTATTTTATTTTATATTATATTAATTTATTATCAATAATTATAAAAAATTATTTTACTTATATTATGAAAAACGATTTTATATTATATAGGGTTAAAATTTATAAAGGAATATTATTATGAAAAAGCTATTTTTACTATTTTTGTTATTGTGTATGGTGTCAGTTTATGCTCAAGATCCAGAGGAGGCAAAAAAACTTTATGAATTAATAAATATGGAAAGGCAAAAATCTGGCTTATATGAATATAAAACAGATGAGAATATGGATAAAGCTGCGGCAGTAAGGGCTGAAGAAATTTCAAAAGTTTTTGATTCTGTAAGACCAGACGGAAGCGAAATTTATACTGTTTATGCAGAAAACGGTATAAAGGTGGCGTATTACGGAGAATCTATAAGAACTGGTTATGAAACTGCAAGTGCTATGTTCAATGCTATGATAAAAGACCCTGAAGATTCTTCTTCGATTTTAGATATAGATTATACACATATAGGCATAGGAATATATAAAAATTCTAAAAATACATACTGGGCTATTATTTACTGTTCATTGGCTGAATAGTATAATTATGTTTATAATTTTACAATGTAATCATTTTGTAAATAAAAAAGACTTAAGTTTTTTTATTAAACTCAAGCCTTTTATTATTTAAATTAACTATTTTTTTCTTTATTATTTTTGTATTCTATAGCCTCCTGAACTATTGGAACTAACACATCAAAATCCAAAGGTTTTTCTATAAGTCTGAATACTCCTTCTGCAATAATCTCTTTAACCATTTCTGTATTACCATAAGCTGTTATAATTATTATTGGAATAGAGCTTTTTCTCTTTTTCATTTCTCTTATTAATGCAAGTCCTGTCATAGACGGCATTAATAAATCTGTGATAATAACATCAACAGGATTATGTTCTAATATAGTTATCGCTGATTTACCATTTTCTGCTGTGATTACTTCAAGATTATGAGGTTCAAAAGTATAAGTTATAAGATTCCTTATAGGCTCTTCATCATCTACAGCTAGTATCAAAGGTTTGCCATTTACCATTTTTTATCCCCGTATAATTATTTTAAATGTATTTAGATAATCTATAAAGAACACTTTTTTTACCTAAAAGTTCGCATATATGAGATAGTTCGCTTCCAGCAGCACTTCCTGTTAATACATAACGTATAGGATGATATAGGTTAGGACCTTTTAATCCAGTTTCTTTTTGTGCCTTTTTAATTAAGGCTTTCATATATTCATCTGTAATTTCATCAACGTTTTCTATATCATTCTTTATAAATTTAAGCAAATTCTTACTTTCTTCTTTATTTACAAGTTCTTTCATTTCATCAGTAAGCTCAAAATCATTTTCAAAAAATACAGGAACATATTTTACTATATCCGATAAAACAACACAGTTATGCCTTATAACAGAAACTAATTTTTTAGCCCAAGCATGTTCTTCTTCGGTGTAATTTTCTTTTAAGAATCCGCCATTAACAAGATATGGTATAAAAAGTTCCGTAATTTCATCTAAATTTGTATTTTTTATATGCCAAGCATTTAAGTGTCTTAATTTAGCAGTATCAAATATTGCAGGACTTTTTGAAAATCTGTCTAATTTGAATGCCTTAATCATATCATCATCAACCATAGTTTCCATAGCCTGAGGATGAGTCCATCCAAGCAAAGCAAGGAAGTTTCTCATAGCCTGAGGAAGAAAACCTTCATCTTTGTATTCCATTAAAGTAGCAGCACCATGTCTTTTTGATAATTTCTTTCTGTCATTGCCTAGTATTGAAGAAGTATGAGCAAATCTTGGAGGTTCAGCACCTAATGCTTCATATATGAGTATTTGCTTAGGAGTATTTGATATATGATCTTCTCCTCTTATAACATGAGATATTTTCATAAGCATATCATCTATAACAACAGCATAATTGTAAGTAGGGAAACCATTTTCTCTAACGATTATTATATCTCCAATTTCATCGCTGTTTGTTTTTACAACGCCTCTTACATAGTCATCAAATGTTATTACTTGATTTTTAGGTACTCTGAATCTAATTTTAGCAGGCTCTCCATTGGCAACTCTCTTTTTAGCTTCTTCCAATGGTATATCTTTACATTTACCGTCATATATAATAGGCTGATTAAGAGTTTTCTGCATATTTGATTTTTTTTCTAACTCTTCGGAAGTACAGAAGCAGTAATATGCTTTTCCTTCTTCCATAAGTTTTTCAGTGTATTTTTTATATATATCAAGTCTTTCGGATTGGAAATAAGGACCATAATCACCGCCAACTTCAGGACCTTCATCCCAATCTATACCAAGCCATTTTAATGATTTTATAGCCATATCAACGGCCTCTTTAGTGCTTCTTTCTTGGTCAGTATCTTCAATTCTTAATATTAATTTTCCATTTATAGCTTTGGCATACAGCCAGTTAAATAATGCAGTTCTAGCATTTCCTATATGTAAAAAACCAGTTGGAGACGGAGCGAAACGAACTCTAGTATCCGACATAAAAATTTACTCCTTGTTAGTTTAAACTTGAACTATTATACATCAAAACAAATAAATATCAATTAAATAATAGTTTTATGCTTAAATAAATTTTTTTTGTTTTTTATAATATAACTTGAAATGTTTTTTATGTTATGTTATAATTAATAGTAATTTTATATTTGGTGTATTATGAGCAATATTGTTGTTATTACAGCCCCGTCAGCCGCAGGTAAAACTACTCTAATTAAAAAATATATGGCTAATCATCCTAACGCTTCATTTAGTGTTTCCTATACAACTAGAGAGCCTAGATCAGGAGAGGTTGATGGTAAAGACTATTACTTTATAGATAAAGAAAAGTTTGAGCAAATGATAACAGACGGCGATTTTATAGAATGGGCTAATGTTCATGATAATTATTACGGAACATCATTCAAAGAATTAGAGAAAGCTGATGATGAAAATAATATTTTGATACTTGATATAGATATTCAAGGTGCTTTATATCTTAAAAGTAAAGATATAGATGCGAATTATGTATTTATAATGCCTCCTTCTATAGATGAGCTTAAAAAAAGATTGGAAGATAGAGGCACAGAAACAGAGGAAACTATAAAAACTAGAATATGGAATGCTAAAAGAGAAATAGCATATAAAGATAAATTTGATATCATAATAGAAAATACTGATGTAGAGAAAGCTTATAAAGAGCTTGAAGAAGCTATAAATTCAAAATTATAAAATCATATAATGGAGTTTAATATATGGGTATAATACCGTTGGAAAAACTTATAGAATATAAAGGCAACCGTTATGAACTTAGCAGAGCTATGATAGAGTTGGCAAAAAACGGAGGAACTTTATTAAAAGGAGAAACGAAATACAGAGGCGGAAAGTATATACCTACTGTTATGAAAAATATACTTGACGGTAAAATTAAATATGAGTATGAAGAAGGTGTTGATATGATAGTTGATGAGGAAGCACCTTTTAAACATTCTGACAGTGAATATAATGAATCTGAATATTCTGCTGCAGAAGAAGAAACTTTATCAGAAGATAATGAAGTTGAATATGCTGCTGCTGATATAGATGATTCTGATGATATGTATGATGATTATGATGAAGATGAAGATAAGCCTAAAAAAAAGAAAAGAGCTTCAAAAAAGAAAGATGAATAAATAAAGTGAAAAAAATTGTATTTATATCTGGAGCTACTGCTTCTGGTAAAAGCGGTTTTGTACATAATTTAATAGATAAATATTTCAATAATAATGCTTATATAATTTCTATAGACTCAATACAAGTTTATAAATATATGGATATAGGTTCTGCTAAGCCTTCTATAGATGAAATTAACAAATATAATTATAGAATGGTTAATATACTTGAGCCTACTGTAAATTTTAATATAAAAGATTATTTAGATATATTCAAAGATGTAATATCCAATATAAACGATAATAAAGTAATATTCGGAGTAGGCGGTACTGGATTTTATATTGATGCTATTAAATATGGTATATTTGAAGAGATGAATGATAATCAGGAAAGTTCTCAAAATATTAGAAAAGAGCTTTATGAGAGAATAGATAAATACGGACTTGAGAGTTTGTATTTAGAACTTTTAAATATAGATAAGGATGCTGCAGAAAGTATAGACAGATTTAACAGCAGGCGTGTTGTAAGGGCTTTAGAAGTGTACTACAATACAGGCAAAAAATTTTCTGAACTTAGGAAAACTAGAAAACCAGTTATCGATTTAGAATATTTAAGCTATATTATTGATATAGACAGAGAAGTTCTTTATGAGAATATTAATAAAAGAGTTGATTTAATGTTTGATAAAGGCTTGCTTGATGAGGTTAAAAGAATTATTAATATGGGGGTTAATAATTCTAATACATCAATGCAGGCTATAGGTTATAAAGAATGCTATGACTATATTATTAATAATTCAATGAGTTTAGATGAAACCATTGAGCTTATAAAAAAACGCACTAGAAATTTTGCTAAAAGGCAGCTTACGTGGTTCAGGCGAGAAGAGCATAGAAAAATTACCGTTAATGATATTGATATTACTGCAGATGATATAAAATTGTTTTACGGCATTTGATTTTTAAGCATATTTATATTATGTTTGTAATATATACTATTTGATATTATAAAGTATAGTCTTGTATTTATATATGTAAGTAATGTTTTTCTATTTGTATGTATTATTTATACCAATAAAATAAGAGTTTATATAAAATAAAAGATTAATTCTAAAACATTTTTATTACTGTATTTATATATTTTTATAACTGTAAAAAAGAGCTAATATATATTATATGTAAAAAATATATGTTGACTATAAAAATGCACTATGATATAATTAAATAGGATGCTTATTAAAACATTAGAGGTATTAAGTGGATATTTATGATATAGTTGATAATCCAGAAAAGCAGCTTGAAGTTTTTTCTTCCATTATAAAGAGAATGAATGCCAGTAATGATCATGATGAAACTTTGGTAGCCATTGTATCTGAAATAAAAAGAATAATGTATACAGATTCTATTTTGCTTTACTTAGTTGATCAGGAATTATTTAATTTAACTTATGAAATGTCTATAGGACCTTTAGGCAGTAAATTTTTCGGACATATTATAGATAATGAAAAACCATTAGCAGTAAGAGCTTATACAACATCCTGTTCATTATATTCCAATGATCCTCAGGAAGATTCGGCTTTCATACCTATGAAAGAGATTTTAGGAGATGAATTAAAAAATATATTATTTGTACCTCTAAAAGTAAGAAAAAGAAATATAGGTTCATTATTTTTGATAAATAAAAAAAATGGAAAGTTTATAGAGCAGGATACGGTTGTAATGTCATTATTTGCAAATATTGTATCTTTAGCTTTAGTTAATAAAATGGTATATGACAGAGCCCAATCTAGAGCTTATGAGGTTGGTGCTTTATATCAGATGTCTATATCTATAAATAAATGCGAAACTATAGAAGAGATACTTAATGATAATATTAGTATAGTCTGCGAGGCATTTGAGGCACATAGAGTATCTGTAATTTTAAAAGAAAACGGAGTATTCAAGTTTAAGGCTGGTATTGGTATTGATGAGGATGTTCTTAAATACGGAGTTGTAACTGTTGATGATAATGTACTTTCTGAAGTTCTGCGTACTGGAAAACCTGTTTATTCCTTTAATGTAGATAAAGATATTAGATTCAGACCTAATAAAAATTTAAGATATACTAGAAATAGTTTTATGGTAGCTCCTATAATAGCAAAAGATGAGATAATAGGTTTTCTTTCTGCTACGGAGAGAAATATTAATAAGGCATTTAATTTAAGTAATTTATCACTTTTAGAGATGTTGGCTCAGCAGATAGGTGAAAATTATATGCATATTCTATTATCTGAGGAGTCCAAAATAAAAGAATCTTTGACAGAGGAAATTAACTTCACAGAACAGCTTCAAAAGAGCGTACTTCCTAAAGAGTTTCCTAATGATGGTTTATTTGATATTGCGGCAGTAAGTATACCAAGTAAAAATGTCGGCGGAGATTTCTATGATTATGTCAAGATTAGTGATACAAAGTACGGACTTGTGATTGCTGATGTATCTGGTAAAGGGTTAGGGGCAGGTTTCTTTATGACTATGACTCGTTCAATACTCAGAGTGTATTTTTCTGAAATGGACGATCCTTCAAAAATATTAGAAGCTGCAAATAAGCATATATATAAAGATTCAAATAATGGCATGTTTGTTACATGTTTCTTGATTGTGATTGATACAGAAAATAAAACTATTACTTATTCAAATGCAGGACATTTGCCTCAATATTTAATTAAGAAATATGATATTAGTTCTTTAGATTCTATACATGAAATGCATACTCATGGCAAGCCTTTAGGTTTTATTGAGGATGCATCATATCAAAATAAACAGCTTTCTTATTCTTCTTCTGACACTATAGTATTATTTACTGATGGTATAACAGAAACATTTAATAAAGATGAAGAAGAATACGGAGAGGACAGATTAAAAGCTATTTTGAAAAATGATTATGATAACTCAAAAGAGCTTGTAAATGATATAGTAGAAGAAACTGTATCTTTCAGAGGTAAAATGCCTCAGTTCGATGATGTTACTCTTTTAGTGGCTAGATTATTATAATATTCTATTGATATATTTGTGATTATATTATATTATATTATATTATATTTGTTATGGAGACTGATATGAAAAAAATATTTTTATTAATTACAATTATGTCTTTAATTATAATTCAATGCGGTAATAAAACAGATACTCAAGCAAATGTTAATACAAATGAAACAGCAGAGTCAAATGAAACTATACCAGCAGAAAAAATATTATCACAAGCAGATACAGCATTTTTAGAAAAAGTAAAAAATAAAATATTAATAGGCGGAAATGCTCAATATACTTTCAAAGATAACGGAGATATAGAATATGTATTTGAGCACGGAGATTATAGGGAAGATAAAAATTATATCTTTGAATCTTCAAAAGACGGAACTAATGCTTATTATTATGAAACTTATAATATACAAGATAGATACAAAGAAGGACCAAGCAATATAGCTACAAATTATCAAGGATTTTCAGTAATAAATGGAATTCTTTATGAAGATAATTATGTAGGTTATGAAGGCGACCCTAATGAAACTATAATGAGTAAATGGGAAAAAGAAAATTATTATTCTAATTACTATTACAGAGAAGTAAAAGAAAATCCTAATTTTGATAATTTCCCTTATGAGAATAAAGCTGATGTAACTTTTGATGAGTACAATAGAATATCAAGAGGTATATTAATATCAGCTTCAGACTATAAACTTGAAGAAGTAGGGGATATTAATAATTATAATTTTGATAATATATATACAAATGGTTATAATGCTTCTATTGAATTAAAGAAAAATGATGATGGAACATTCTATTTCTATGCTGTTAACATAACAACAGATGAAAACGGACAAACTGTAACTAATATTCAAAGTACAGATGTTAGTAAAATGGTATTATCAGAAAATCAGTATGCTGAACCTTATTGCGAAATATTTGACAATTCTATGCAGTATGGAGAGGTTTACGGTTCTGATGGTACATATATGATAGATATAACTCCTATAAGTTCTGATGCTTTAGTTTTAGTTGAAAACAATGGAAGTTATGGACTTAGCGGAGTGTTTAAAAAGCAGTCTAATTAATTTTTATTTATTTTGAGATTGTGGGGCTTTATCAATTATTTGTTGGTAAAGCCTTTTTATTTTATAAAGTTTTTCAGTAGACTTGTTGCCAAAATAATTTTATTTATGATACTGGGGAGTCCTAATTTTATATTGGCAGCCTGATTTATTTTACTGAATATATAATTTTGGGCTTCTATAAAAGAACCAAAAAAATGCATTTTTATAATTTGTATAATAATTAATATCATAAAATAACAAACTCATAAAAATTGTTTATCAAGCACCTTTGAAACAAGTATATTATATTTTTTAATTATATAAATGATAAAAAAAATTTTCTGATATATTCCTTTTTAATTATATATGATTATTTTTCAATGAATAAATGAAAATGTTATTTTGGTATCTCATTAAATTCATAGGCTTGTTTCAAAAGTAATTTTTTAGCTAATAATTATATATTGAAACTAATATTAAAAATCTAGTATTAAATTTTTGAAATGGTTTTGGTAGCGAGTAGAAAGCATTTTATATATCTTTAAAATACCAAAAGCATGTTCTATTCTAATTCTAGCTTTATTAATTTCTCGATTTTGTTTTACTTTACCACTATTTAATTGTATTTTCTTTTTGTTTTTCTTTGGTATTAAAACTTTATTATGAAATTTATGTATAACATAATAACATTTATCAACAAATATTTTACTTTTTACATCAAAACATTCTGCTGTATTTTTATATATACTAAAATCATGTTCACTACCTTTATCTAAAACAAAATTGATAATTTTTTGCTGTCAGTATTAATTGCTGTTTGAATTTTGATAGCATGAAACTTATTTTTACATGAATAATATATATTTTATACATATTTAGGTATTTCTATACTTATTTCCGTAACATTAATAATAATTTTTTATAGTTCTTTACCTCTATGTAGTTGTAAACAAAAGTCAATATTTAAAATCTTAAAATATAGTCTTTTTAAATGATTATTATATTTTGTAAATAATATCTTAAATCTTTTAAGTACAGAAAATACATGTTCTATTTTAACTCTGATTTTATTAATAAACTGCTTCATTAATAAATTCATCTATCATTAATGCTTTTTTCTTGCTGTTTAGTTTTTGAATTAAAACTTTATGATGATATTTTTGTATTACAGTATAAACTTTATCAACTATTAAAATACTATTTTTATTTATTAATTCTAGATAGAAAAATCATGATCACTTAATTTTGCAAAGCAAAAATTAAGTATTTTTTATTTAATGCATCAATCGTAACTCGAAATTTAATAGTATGGCATTTCTATTTACCTGAATAATACTTTTTTATTTATTTTTGTATTTCTGTAGCATACATAATTATAAATGAATTTTTAGAACTATAAAAGTATAAATCTTTATTTTTGTTTATAGTTAATTTTCAATCTATTTAATTACAGATAATTTAGGCCTTCTCTTTTTCGTTTTATAATAATTTGAAGGTATGGAAGGGAACAATAGAACAAGAGAATTTTAATTAGCAATATTAAATATTTTTCTACAATGTTCCATTTTAATTTGTATAGTTTTAATAATTCATTATTATTTTTATCATTTTCAAACCATTTAGTTAATTCCTCATTATTCATTTTTATCTTTAAAAATAAAAGATTTATACTATGTTATCAATATTTAGTTATTTGAATTGTATTTATGATTGTGAGTTTTTGTACATTTTTATGTATAAACAACTATATATCAAATTATAATATTCTTCAAAACTAATTTAATAAATTTTTAATGATTTTTTTAGATTTATAGAAAGCGGTACAAGGCTTTATTTTTATTGCAAACCAAAATACAAGCAGGAAAAAAACTATTTGAGTGATAGTTGTTCACACTTGTACCGCATTTCAAACTTATTAAAATTAAAGAACAATTACTGTTATTTTTCTTTAGAGCATAAAGCTCCTTAGAAGATAGTATTATACCTCTATCAGCTTTCATATTTTTTTCCTTTAATGCTTACAAAAGTTTCTCAGGCTTTTGTTTTTTGATGCATTTTATAATTTGGTTTGCATTAACTAATATACACAAAATAATTTTAAAGTCAACAAAAAAACATTTTTTTTAAAAATTTAAAATACTGCTTTAAAGAGTGATTTTTAGTAAAGTATATATAAATGTATACCTAGATAAAAAAGTCCCTAAAAATGAGGCTCTACGCTTCAAATAAAGGCATTGTAATAAATACTTCAAGCTGTGATTTACATTATATTATCGCAACAGCATTAAAATATTTTTTTTATTTCAGCCATTATTCAAAAAATAAAATCTGCATAAGTCAGTTAGTTAGTTTAAAGTCTTTAAATAATCATTAGGTTAATCTTTAACATGTCTTTAATATATCTTTAAACTCATACAACATCTAAGGGTGTCGCTATACTTAAAGTAAGGGTGTCGCTATACTTAAAGTAAGGGTGTCATCATACTTAAAGTAAGGGTGTCATCATACTTCATTTTGATGGTTTAACCTATATATATGCAGTTTTTTTTAAGCCTTTTTAATATCCATTTCTCTCGGCAGATTATTTATAATGTCATTCATCTTGTTAGTTAAATCTTCAAACATATTTTTTATTGCAATGACTTCATCGTTTTTAGAATTATAAAAGTCTTTTTTCGTACTATATTCAAACTTAGCAAAAGGGTGATTTTCCATAGCTTCTTTTATCATTCCAGCCAAAACATAAATATATCTTGATACGGTTGTATTAATATTTTGATGGCCAAGCATTTTTGATATAACATAAACATCAGTTCCATTTTCTGCCATGTCAGTTGCAAAACCTCTTCTTAATGAATGACAAGTAACTTTTATATTTGTCTTTTTTGAAATGCTTGCCATTATATCAGTTAGAGTTTTTGTTTTAAAAATATCTCCATTTGATTTTATAAATAGCATGCTATGCTGTTTATTTTTCTGTTGCAGTATTTCTTTTCTTAATTTTAAATATTCAATTAATTTATTTTTAATATGATCAGAAAATGAAATAATTCTAGGTTTATCCCCTTTTGTTTTATAAATAGTTATGGTATTATTAGAAAGGTTTATATTTTGTATGTCTATGCAGGCAAGCTCTTTTCTGCGTATGCCTGTATTAGACATCAGCAAAAGTATAAATATATTTCTATCATCTGTAAAACTTCTATTTTTATTTTCAGCTATAGCTTTTGTAATAGATAAAGTTTTATCTGCTTTAATTAACAGCTGATTTTTTACAATTATCTTTGGAGTTTTAAGCTCATCAAAAATGTCAAAAAAAGTTTCCGTGCTTATCTTCTTTAATTTAAGCAAATACTTAAAATAATTTTTAACAGCCATAATTCTGCAGTGAATAACATCAGCACTTAATTTTTTATCATCTTGATAAACTATATAATCTTCAATGAACTTTCTATCTGCTTTATTATACATAGCAGTAGTATTGTATAATTGTATATTATCAGACTGTCCATTATTGTAATAAAAATATAAAAAATCATAGAAGTTTTTTAAGGAATGAGCATAAGTCTGTATAGTCGCTTTTGATTTATAGAGTTTTATATATTCAAGATATTGAATAATTAAATTAGAATTATTGTTGTCATATAATTTTAGATATTCTATTGTTTTCATAAGAAACAGCTCCATTTTTTTTTATTAGGCATTTGCCCGCCTTTGGCGAAAAAGTTTGGTTACGTTTCTTTATAATAAAAACAGAGCTGTTTTGGATATATATTATTATCGTCTTAAATAAATTAAGATTAAATATTTTTATATAAAAAATTATAATATTAATTTTTATTGAAAAATAATATTTTTTATTATAAACTAATAAACTGTAACTTGCATCTATATTTAAATATTCTATCTATATGGTGTAACTATTAGTTACACCTTTTATATATTTATTAGGAATAAAAAATGCAATATATAAAAAAAGGATAGGCTGAAACTTTTTTAGTTCCAGCCTTTTGGTGTTATTAAGAAAAAATATAAATTAGGATATAATGGCTATAAAAAACATCACACAGCTGTAAGCTAATTTAATAAAATAATATATTGATGTTTTCTCTTTAATAAGAGCTTTTAACCTTTCCTTCGCAGAAGGCGAGCGGTAGCCTCATTCATAAACTTGTTATAGTATTTTACTATTCCAATAAAAGTAAAAAACACCATAACGCCTATTTACTACTTAATTTATATTTGTTTAGGCAATATCCAATCTATGTTATATGTAGTTCCATCAGTTCCTCTAAACTCTAAACCGCACATGAAACCATTATTTTGTATAAAAACTAAAATTACTTTCTTCGCTTGCAAAAATTAATTGCCCTTTTATTTTATATTTTTCATCTTCATATATTATTCCAAAATCTTCGCTTACTTTAGTGGGGACATCTTATTGATTATTAATACTATTTTGCTGTCTATCAATTTAATATTATCAAAATGTTCATTAGTTACAGTAGTTTCAGAACTTTTTCGCATATTAAGATATAAATAATTTTCAAATACTAAAATCATAATGATAAAATTAGCTGTCATTATAACAGATACAATATTTTTAATATCTGATTCTATCTCTTTTGCTGTTTTTATAAACATTTTAGAACTTGTATTTGCATCTTCATATATTTCTATATTTCCTTTTAAGCTGTAAGAATGATCTGTATTTTTTACTAGAGATAAATTACTGCAGTCTTTTAGTTTATTATCAAGAATTGGCAATCCCAAAATTAGAGTTATTAATTCCTAACAATATTATTAAACTTGTTAAATTTATCATGATGACATAGTTAATCTAACAACGGCTATTATAAACTTGTTGACAGCTGTTATACTAGCCGTTATCAGTATTAAGAATGCTGGTAAATAATTCTTAATACAACCAAAGGTGAGTGGGTTCACGACCCGCTTCCTTTGGATATTATAAAATATATATATAAAGGAGTCAAGTATGTTAGGTACTATTACTTGGATAATACCCATAACTGCTTTATGCATAAGCATATTTAATTTAATAAGGGTTTTAATACTATGGAAAAAGAAATAAAAAAAGATAATATTGGCAGACCTTTTCGAGATAAAGAAAAAGGTAAAATGAATAGACATAATATAACTATGCATGATGATATATGGGAAAGTATAGTAGAAAAGGCTGCCGAACTTAATTTATCAGCTAGTCAGTATATAGCTATGATACATAAAGAATATATGAATAAGTAAAGCCACTGCGTGAGCCTTTGCGGCAGTAGAATTAGTGTTGCGATAATTTGTGTTATCGCAACTATTTCTATTTTAAAAAATAAATTAATCTATATTAAATCTTTAATTAAATATTACTTATTTTTTGTATAAAAAGTATTGACAAAATCATCAAGTATAATATAATTAATCCTAAAGAAATGAAGGAAGTAATTATGGAAGTCTTAACTTTCATAGCTACAATTATTAATATCCTCACACTTATCGTAATTGTGGTTAAGCTAATAAAAATTAAAAAATAATTTTTATTAGTTACGAAATGGAGCTAAGTTGCCCGACTTGGCTCCTGACTTCCATAGTTAATATTATATACATTATGAAGGAGTTGTCAAGATGTTAACAACTGTAAATGCAATATTATCTGTAGTATCATTATCACTTAATATAGTAGTATTAGTTCTTTTATTAAAAAGAGGTCATAATAATGGATAATAAAAAAAATAGCTGGGGTGGTGCTAGAGCAAATACAGGCGGAGCTCGTGAAGGTTCAGGCAGAAAAAGAATAACAGAAGATAGGCTTGACATTAAATTATATATGCGTGTTAGTGAAAAAGAACAGCTCCTAATAAAAGAAAAAGCAGAGCAGAATAATGTTAGTGTATCTCAGTACATTAGAGAGGCTGTATTAAAAGAATTAAATATATAATTTATTAATTATAGGTGTTGCGATAATAAAGGTTATCGTAACATACATAATAAAAAGGGATATATAATAGCTAAAGATATAAATAAACATCCTTTTGCTGAAAGTACAAAATTAAAATTAGATATATTATCTGATTTCTTTGATGATTGGTTTCCTGTTTTTTTAATGACACAAAGTGTAGATAATTTATATATTTTTGATTTTTTTGCTGGAAGTGGTACAGATTCGGATGGAGAATATGGATCACCTCTAATATTACTAAATGAAGCTAAAAAATTTTGTGAAAAGATATATAGAAAAGCTAATAATAAATCTATATCTTTTATTTTTAATGAAAAATCAAAAAATAAATTTGATGAATTGGAAGGTAATATAGACGATTTTATTACTAATTGTAGAAACCATCATTGCAATAAAGAATATTTTGATAAAGGATGTTTTTTTAATATAAAAAAAAATTAATAATGATTTTGAAAAAATATTTTTTACTAATAGAATGGATAACATACTTAATGATAATAAAAAAGCAAAATTTTTATTTTTAGATCAATATGGTATTAAACATATAAATGAGAAAGTATTTAAAACATTAATTAATAGTCCAAAAACAGATTTTATATTTTTTATATCATCTTCTATAGTTACCAGATTTAGTGATATTCCTGAAATAAAACAATATATAGATATTAATAACATAAAAATTGTAGAAGATGATTATGATAAAAGCCATTTAATTGTACTAGAATACTACAAAAATTTAATACCTAAAGATATGGAATATTATATTCATGGATTTTCTATAAAAAGAGGAGCTAATTATTATGGATTAATTTTTGGATCTTCACATAGTTTAGGAATGGAAAAATTTTTAGACGTTTGCTGGAAATATGATAAGTTTTCTGGTGAATCAAATCATAATATAAATAAAGATTCTACTTTTTTTGGAATAAGATCAAAGAATAAAGAAAATAAAATAGCCCAAAATATTTGGAAATTAGTATTAAATGGAGAGATCAAAACTAATAAGGAAGGTTTTAAATATACTATCCAAAATTGATGCAAACCATATTTATTTAGCGAGGTTATAAAAAATATGGAAAAAGATAAAAAAATAAAACTTATTCCAATTAATAGTTCTAAAATAGATCGATCACATACAAATATACATAAAGTTAATGAATATAAAATAGAGGTTTTATAATAAATGAGTACAAAAATAGAATGGACAGAAGATACATGGAATCCTGTTACAGGATGCACAAAAATAAGTGAAGGCTGTTTAAATTGCTATGCTGAAAAAATGGCTAATAGACTTTATAATATGGGGGTAGAAAATTATAAAAATAAATTTGAGGTTACTATACATGAACACATGATAAATGAACCTCAAAAAATTAAAAAACCAAAAATGATATTTGTTAATTCTATGAGTGATCTATTTCATGAAGATATACCAATAGATTTTATAAAAAGAATATTTAATACTATGAATAGATGTCCTCAGCATACTTTTCAAGTTTTAACTAAACGTTCAGAAAATATGCTAAAAATTATAGAACAAGTAACTTTAACAAAGAATATATGGTTAGGTGTTACAATAGAAAATAATAGAGTATTATATAGAATGAATGATTTATTAAAAGTAAAATCTCATGTTAAATTCATATCTTTTGAACCATTATTAGAAAATATAAATAATATAGATTTAACAGGAATAGATTGGGCAATAGTTGGAGGAGAATCAGGTCCTAATGCTAGACCAATTGAAGAAAATTGGATACTAAATATAAAAG
The DNA here is from genome assembly GCF_944388875.1 of uncultured Brachyspira sp. Taxonomy (GTDB): domain Bacteria; phylum Spirochaetota; class Brachyspiria; order Brachyspirales; family Brachyspiraceae; genus Brachyspira. Next base: position 10,630 of record NZ_CALXKQ010000013.1, on the reverse strand, counting down.
AAGCATGTAAAAAATCTAAAACAGCATTCTTTTTTAAACAATGGGGTGGAGTTAATAAAAAGAAAAATGGTAGAATATTACAAGGCAGAACTTGGAATGCTATACCACATTACGCTTTATGAAATATTAATTCAATTTTATTTTAAATATTATATATTGAATTAATTTAAATTATGGCAATATATTATATTTTTAAGGATTTTTTATGTACGAAAGAGAAAAAGAAATTATAGATAACTATTTGAAAGAAGAAAATACAGATTATGCAATTATGGTTAGAGGTCAATGGGGTGTTGGAAAAACTTTCTTTATAAAAAATTATTTAATGAATAATGAACAATATTTATATAAATCAGTTTCAGGTATCAATAGTATAGAAGAGTTTATAAAAAAAATAAACATAGAATTATTTTTATTAATTAATAATAAAAATAAAATAAAAAAATTTATACTTAACACAGAATCAGATTCTATTTCAGATATTATTGATTTATTACCATATATAAATAAATCTAAGAATATATTAAAAAAGAAATTTATAAAAATACAAAATAATATATTAAATAAAAATAATAATTTAAAAAATACTTTACTTGTAATAGATGATTTAGAAAGATTATCAAATTCCACTAGTATAGAAGATTTATTACATAGAATACATACCCAATTTATTTCTAAAGGTGTAAAAGTTATATTCATTTCAAATGAAGAAATAATTAATAACAACAATAATAATAATGTCAATAATTATAATATTATAAAAGAAAAAACTATAGATATAACCACAAACTTTACTACTATAATAAATAATATTATTACTGAAAAAAATATAAATTTATTGAAGATAAAGCTCATATAAATGAACTAATTAATTTGTTTATTAATAGTAAACATCTAAATATAAGAACATTTTTGCAATATTTAGAACTATCAAATAAATTAAGTGATATTATTATTAATGAATTAGTAGAAAAACAAATGTGTGTATTATTGCTATTCATTTTAATTGAAATTAATAGTGGTAAAAAAAATAATTTAATAAAATGTATAAAAAAATATGAAATAAAAACATTTAATTTAGATATAGAAAATAATAAAGATTATGATTACTTCAACAACTATATTGATAACATATTTCATAGTTTAATGTATAGTGATACTATAAGTATAACAAATATAATTAATGATATAAGAAATTATATAATATCATTTTATTTAGAAGAATATAATATAAAAAAATTAGATAATTTTTATACTGAAACTACTAAAGAAAATTTAAAATTTAATGAATCTTATATATTTTTAAGTAAATTAGAAAATGAACAATTATACAATAATGAAGAAATAAAAGAATGTTTGGAAAAAATATCTGACATTATTAACGATTATAAAATCAATGGAAATAATAGTTCTATATGTAATGATAACATAATAAAAAATATAAAAATGACTTATGAAAACTATATTGAGAAATATGATGATAATTTATATAAAGATGAAAAAGAAAAAATTAAAAGCTTACTTGATGAATTAATGGAATTAGAGAAATATGATTTTTCAAATTTAGAATCAGATGAAATAATAAGCAAATATAATATGTATTTAGATCTAAAAAATAATACATATTATAGTATCTATAATGAAAAATTTAATAATAAATTTTATGAAGAAGCATTAAAAAAAGCATATATAAATACAAAAAATAAAATTTTAGATGAAATACTTATAGAATTAAAAAATAAAAATAAATCTTTATTATTTAATATGCAATACGATATGTATTATAAAAATATAAATATAAGTGAAATTATTGATGATAATTTTTTAAATAAATTAGAAATTTCTCCATTTAATATTTATTTTATTGCCTCTATATTGAATAATAAAAATATAAAATTAGAAAAATCTAAATATGATCTTATCAATGATTTTATTAATCAAATAACATTAGAAGATTATGATTATAATACCAACAAAAGTATAGATTATTTGAAAGAAATACTTTGCAGGATATATTCATAATAAATATTGCGATAACAGTAATTATCGCAACACTGTATCTAATTGATATAATCTAAAATAAGTTTTTTATATACTTACGTACACTCATATTATTTTCTTTAGCTAATCTTTTTAATAGCTTATATTCTTTATATGTGAATCTGCAAACTATTAATCTTTTTTTCATTATTCTACCTCCAAACTTTTTAAGTATATTCCTGTTATAGCTATACTGCTATGATTTAATGCCTGCCTAACAAGTTCTATGTCTTTAGTTTGTTTGTATAAAGTAACAGCAAAATAATGCCTTATATCATGTATAGAGTAAGCAGCTTTTATTTTGCCTTGTTCATATAAACGCTTTGAACTCCTATAAAAAATATCTCTTATCACTTCAGAACTTTTATTTTTAAAAGTACAATTGAAAGAAAGATTATTTTGTTTCGCTCTGCGGGCTTTAGCCAATAACTTAATAACTTTATCAGTAACTTTCCAGCTTATTTCCTTGCCTTTAGAATAAGAATAATATTTGAACGAACGTTCCCCTGTACGCCTGTGGAGTGCGGTTGTTTCTAATTTCTAAATTAGGTAAAGCACCAACACGCACACCACATTCCATTATAAATATTATGGCTAATTTTATAGGAGGATCTGATATATCTTTAATTATTAATTCAATTTCTTTTTTAGTTTGTACTTCTAAACGTTTCTTATTTTTAACAGGCAGACGAGTTTTTGTCCCTCGAAAAGGATTTTTCATAAATGGGTATCTTCTCTCTAAAAATGAAAAGAAAGAGGAACAGGAAAAAACTAATGCACGTATGCTTAAATTATGAATTGACTTCTGTTATAAAATCATCAGCTTCTCTCGCTTTAATAAATAAAATATTTTTATTATTCATTTCACAGCAGGGGCAGTATTCCTCTAATTTATTAAGTCCGTTTTTATATTGTCTTTTTGTGTGATTGCTTTTTGTTTTTGAACATTGCTTAAAAAAGTTTTCTTTCTCTGTTTCATAATCTATCTGTTTAATAACCTGCTCTTCCTTCATATAGTCAAGTATATTTAAGTAATTAGCTTATTTTACTAAAATAGCAGCCTGTTCTTTGCCGTAGGCACACCTTTGGTGAGTTATTATATTATTATTGCTTTGTGATATTAATTTATTATTTTTTTTAGAAACCATGTTTATACCTTAAAATATAGTAAAGACTTATTATTACGCTTTCAGCCTCACATATAAGCTCATCAATACTAAAGTATTGATGATGCTCGAGTCTATACTATATAAAAAGAATATAAACTTTTATAACTCCTAATTTAATTTTATTACTATATCACAAAGTAAAGCAGCAATATTTGATAAGAAGAAACAAAGTAAATAGAACGCCTTAGCAATATCATTTCTAGATGTTATGCTAATAAAAATACATACCATACTGAATATTCCAATTTATCATAATATTGTTTTCATTATTCTTATTAAGAGCTTCTGTGATTAAATTTATTTTTTGATCTTTTCTTAAGATTGTTTAAATTCCATAATTTCAAAAGGTATTGCCAACAGATATGTAGGATAATCTATTTTTACGTAAAGTGCTAAAAACTTTTCTAACTCTGCCATTATTATATACCATCTAATATTTTTTATAAATCAATTTTCGTACTAACATTAAAACGCCTCCGTGATTATATTTTTTATTCCTCCTTCTGCAGTGATAAAAATTATTATGGAAAATAACTGCCAGAATGATTTAAATAAATTTATACTGCATCTATTTTTGATATTTTTTAGCAGGAATGCTAATTGATGAAATAAACTCTGTTCTTTATATAAAAAAAGTCAAGCATAACTTTTTAGTTGTAATTATTTTAAATAATTTTGAAAATTGCTGTTTGTTAAAATCTAGTATTGGGAGAACATGTGCTAGATTTTTTATTATGTCGATTATTAAAGATTGTGAAACTTGTACCGCTTTCCATATTCTTTTGAAATTCATTAAAATATTTATTAATTTCATTTTAAAATAAGGCTAATATTCTATTTACAAAAACTAAATAGGTTATATAATATATAAAAAATACATATATTACGGATATGATATTGAAAAAAGTATTACTGCTATTTATATTAATTATATCATTGTCATCATGTGCTGCAAAAGTTCATTTAATAGAAGATTCTTTTTACGGAGAAAAATTTTATCAGACTGATTATATATCAATTAATTATTGGTCAGCGACTTTGAAATTTAGATTAAAAAATATAAGCAGCACTAATAAAATTATTTTAGAAGCCCAATATATAAGCGATGAGGCATTTAATATAGCAGAAAACAGTAAGATAGTATTGAAGTTTGATGACAGCACATTTGTGAATTTATATTATACATCTTTAATGCCAAAAACTGATGTTGAAGTGATATACGGAACATCTATATATTTTATGGATACTTCTTATGTGGACAGAAGCTACAGCATACAGGCAGAAAATGAAATAAAGAAACTTCCTCTCTTAACTGACATAAGAGTAGAAACTGCAGAAGGATTTAAAAATTTTACTGTAAAAGAAAAGTATGCAAATGAATTAATAAGACTTTATAATGAAATTTTAAGTTCTATAGGAAATGATAACATGTAAATGCCGTACAATTTATTATTATACGGCATTCTATATATTTATAAAAAATACCCATCCAATTTCGTTTCGCCTAATAAATGCTTTTCTATAGAAGCGGCAATAGATACAAATGAATCTTTTATACCTATATCCACATTACTTTTTAATTTTTTCCCGTATGCAAGTATAGGTATGTACTCCCTTGTATGATCGCTCCCTTTATATGTAGGATCGCATCCATGATCTGCTGTTATAATAAGCAAGTCATTATCATTCAAATTATCAATAATCTCTGGTATATACTTATCAAACTCTTCCAAAGCGTTTTTATATCCTATAGGATCTCTTCTATGTCCGTAAAGCATATCGAAATCAACAAGGTTGGTAAATATTAAACCTTCATCAACTTCTTTAATAGCTTTTATAGTTTTCTCTATACCATCAAGATTGTTTATATTAGTTTGTCTATTCTCTGTAATACCAACACCAGCAAATATATCGCTAGTTTTTCCTATCCCTATAACAGGAAGATTTTTATTTTTTATTCTATCAAGCATTGTTTCACCGCTTGGAGGAACAGAATAATCATGTCTTCTTTCTGTTCTCTTATAATTCCCTTTAGTACCTATATAAGGACGTGCTATAACTCTGGCTACTGGAGAGAATTCATTGCATATTTCAAGGGATTTTCTGCATATTTCATAAAGCTCATCTATTGGTATAATTTCCTCATGTGCTGCTATTTGAAGTACAGAATCAGCAGAAGTATACACTATAAGAGAACCGTTTTTAAATTGTTCATCCGCATAATCATCTATAACCTCTGTACCTGAATAAGGCTTATTGCATACAACTTTTCTTCCAGACATTTTTTCAATAGCTTTTATCGTAGTTTCTGGAAAGCCATTTGGATACGTATTAAAAGGCTTTTTAGATACAAGCCCTGCTATCTCCCAATGTCCAGTAGTTGTATCTTTAGCTTTTGATGTTTCCATGGCCTTACCATAATAACCTATAGCATTATTATTTTTAGAAACACCTTCTATATCTATTATATTTCCTAATCCTATTTTCTCCATATTAGGAAGAGATATTCCTTTATTAAATTCTGCCAAATGTCCTAAAGTATTAACACCCTCATCCCCAAATAATGCCGCATCAGGCAAAGCACCTACTCCGCAGCTGTCAGCAACTATTAAAACTGCTTTCTTTTTATTGTTCATCTTATATATCCTAATATTTTTTACTATAGTTATAATAACAATTCTAATTTAGAATAGAAAAATTAAATCTATTAATTAATATAGATAATAGGAATAACAAAACATACAAACAAAGAAAATAATAAATAAACATAAATAAATAATAAAGGCTTATTGCTGATAACAATATTTAACGTACTATTATCCAACCTATTTCTAAAAGAAATAACGGTATTAATAGAAATAAAAATTAAATGAATAAGAAAAATTATATTTAAAATAATCAATACCAATTTATTCGGAGTTATGCCGAAATTCGCTATTCTATATATTGAAACTGTTATTGTTAATAAAGCAAATATGGCAGCAAAAAGAGGAGTTATCAAATACATTGCTTTTATAAAAATATTTGACTTTTTATCCATTCTAGTAAACATTAAACTTGTAACAGTAAAAGCTAGAACCATATTATATATTATATAGACGGCTCTATTGTTATACGGACTTGACTCATAAATAAATATGAAAAACAGCATTATAAACATGGCAAATAGATTAAATACTAATAAAGCCCTTGAAACATATATTGATATAATTGATTTGGTTTTAGTATATATAATATATGATACAAATGGAATAAAGCCGTATATGAATATAAACATACATATAACAAATTTTGCTATCAAAAATCCAATTTCTGTTTCAGCTGAAAATAATGCCATTACAGAAAAACCTACAATAAATAAAGAGTAAAATAATATACTCAATACTGTACTGCTTGCCATATTAATTATTAAAAACCATAAAAAAGTATCTCCAAATACTGTAAAGAAATCTGCAATCTTATCAGTATTTGCAGCATTAAAAGAATTATATGAAAGCATTAAAATTACAAAAAATATAATATTAAAAAATATAAAACGGTTTAATAATACCTGAAAATCAGGAGTATTAGAAGGAGGCATATATACATAATTAAAAGAAATATTTGAAAAAACAGCTATAAGACTTATAAGCAGAAATGATAAAAAAGTCATAAGCACAACTCTCTTATCAAAATTATTTATATGAAACATCACTGAAAAACAAAATAAATAAAAACTAATAAATATATTAATATTTAAAAATATTGGAAATATATAGCTTGTGTCTATATTATTTAATGTAATTATATAAATACATATAGGAATAGTTGATATAACATTAATCAATAAATATTTTAATAGTTTTATATATTTATTCATTTTATCTGTTTTATTCATTGGAACTCTCTAAATAATTTAGCTAATAATATATATCAGAAACTAAAAAAATCAATTCCTAATAAATGCATAATAATTAATTGATAAAAATTTTATTTTGTATTAAACTTAAATAATCACTTTAGGAAGTCAATATTATGAACAAAGATATAGAAAACTGCTTTTTAAATTTCTCAAAACAAATTGAAAATGATGCTGTTCTAATAGCACTTGATTTTGATGCAGATGCAGAAATAAAAAATAAATTATATACAATAGACAATAACTATAGAATAATAAAAAATGATATAAACAATTCTTTATCAGGATATTTGTTCAGCAATAATTTTCTAATACATAATAATAATATATATATAGATAATGAAATAAATAAAAATATAGAATATATTAATAACTTAATAGAAAATGCATTCAAAAAAAATATATTGTATGGGATACCTTCATATTTTGCTGATGAAAACAAAAAAATTAATAAGGCATTATTTCTTGACAGAGATGGTGTACTAATGGAAGATGTAGGCTATATTGGAACAATAGATAGAATAAAAATAAAAAGAGAGTTTATAGATATAGTTAAATATGCAAATGATAGAGGATATATTACAATAGTTACAACCAATCAGGCTGGTGTATCCTATAATTATTACAGCAATGAAGATGTTAATAAAGTTCATCACTATATATACGAAGAGTATAAAAAACACGGTGCCATTATAAATGATTTTTATTATTGTCCGTATCATATAAAAGGAAATGTAAAACCTTACAATATATTATCGGTATTAAGAAAACCAGAAGCTGCTATGCATTTGCTTGCATCAAAAAAATATAATATAGATTTATTTAATTCCTTTATGATAGGCGATAGGGACAGCGATATTATAAAAATACCGTATCTTAGAACTATGCTGATAGAAACTGATATTTATGAAATAGAAAATAAAGAAAATATAGTAAATATAAATGATATATACAGCATACTTAAATAAAAATTTTCATTCTAATAAACACTTGGGCGGGTTTGCTGTTTCTAATTAGGCTATAAAAATAATGTAAATTAAAATTTTAAATCTCACAATGAAGAATAAAGGGTGGGGTATGTAAATAAATATTAATTTTGAAACAAGTCTATTGAAGTATTAAAAATATATAATATGAAATAGGGGCGGTTAATATTACACTGTCAAATATATCAAATACTCCTCCATGACCTGGAAATAGCTTGCTGGAATCTTTAGTGTCATACATTCTCTTTATAAGACTTTCTCCCATATCGCCAAGAAATCCAGTTACTGTGAATATCGAAGTTAATAATATTATTTGAGGCAGAGTGAAATTGGGTATATTTTTCCCAAGAAATAATGTTAAATATCCGTTAGAATATAGATAATAATATAGAAGTCCTATTGGTATTGTAAATATAAACATTCCAACTAATCCCTCATAGCTTTTATTTGGAGAAGCACTGTTGGAGAGTTTATGTTTTCCTATTTTTCTTCCTACAACATATCCTCCTGTATCACTTAGCCAAGCACATAATAAAATAAATACTATATAATATTTTCCGCTAGGCATGAAACGCATAAGGGATATATGCCATACTCCCAAACCAACATATATAAAACAAAATACAGCAGTTAATATAGCACGTCCTTTTTCTTCAAAAGTAGAAACATTAACTTTAAATATATTTATTATAAATAATACTGCTATTAAAGCAAAAACCATTACTAAAGATAAATCCATTGAAGGATGCTTTGTTTCTATTATCTTATATAATGCGGATAAATCACCTTTGAATATATTAAGACCGCATATAGTGATAACATATCCTAAAATCATTGCTATCATAGTTGCAACAACTGTTCTGAAGTTTTTTTGTCTGTGAACTTTTGCCATGTAGAATATTTCCAAAGCACTAAGAATGGATATAGATAATATAAGAAGATGGAATAAATATATAACTTTATCATAAAACATTATTACAGTAAATAAAGGCAATGTAATTGCTACAGATATTAGTCTTTTTTTCATAATAAAATTATAGACCCCCGTATCTTCTGTTTCTATTGGAATATTCATCTATAGCTTTTTTAAAATTATCTTTAGAGAAATCAGGCCATAATATGTTTGTAAAATATAATTCGCTATACGATGCCTGATACATAAGAAAATTGCTTAATCTGCTTTCCCCAGATGTTCTAATAATAAGATCAGGGTCTGGAATATCTTTTGTGTATAGATAATCTTTAATGAAATTTTCATCAATATTTTCTATTTTTATTTTATTATTTATGGCATCATAGCATATATTTTTTACAGCATTTTTTAGTTCATACCTAAAGCCATAATTTAAAGCTAATACTACAGTTAATATCGGATTTTTGCATTTTTCCAATGTTTCTTTTTCTGTTTCTTCTATTGTTTTTATAGTATCTTTTGGAAACGCTGAGATATCGCCTATATGCTTTACTAATATATTATTTGAAATAAGTCTTTTAATTTCTTTTTTGTAGAATTCTTTTAATAATTTAAACAGAGCTTTCTTTTCTTCTTCAGGTCTTTTCCAATTTTCTGTAGAGAATGCATATAGAGTTAAATACTTTATATTAATTTCGCAGCATGCTTCTACTATATTAATAACATTTTCACTTCCAGCCCTATGACCATAACTTCTGCTTTTATTATGAGCTTTAGCCCATCTTCCATTGCCATCCATGATTATAGCTACATGTTTAGGAATTCTAGCATCATCAGTAATCATATAGTATCTAATTCTTTTTCTTTTGAAGTAATTAATTCATCAATTTTTTTAATATAAGAATCAGTATCATTTTGTATTTTTTTCTCTTGGGATTTAGATTCATCTTCAGTGATAGTTTTATCTTTTAAATCTTTTTTTATTTTATCGTTTTCATCCCTTCTTATATTACGTATAGCAATTTTAGCTTCTTCACCTCTATGTCTTACTCCTTTTTTTAACTCTTCTCTTCTTTCTTTAGTAAGTTCAGGAACAACAATTCTAATATTCCCTCCGTCATTAAAAGGATTAAACCCTAAATCTGCTTTTAATATGGCTTTTTCTATGTCGCTAACTAAGCCTTTATCAAACGGCTGTATCATAATAGTTTTTGAATCTGGAGTAGAAACGTTTCCTACCTGTTTTAACGGCATATTGCTTCCATAGGCTTCTACTTTAACACCGTCCAATATTGAAGCATTAGCTCTGCCTGTTCTTATACCTTTTAAATCATTTTGCAAACTTGAAATAGCTTTTTCCATTCTATCTTTATACGATTCTTTTGACATAGATAAAACCTCTTTAATTCTAAATAGTATTTTCTTTGGTAGATTATAATTTAATATAATAGTATTGTCAAGTTAATTCTTTGCCTCATTATTTATCGAACTGGCATATATTGTATTTGAATATTAGTAATTTTTTGGTACAAATTAATTAACAGGATATAGCTTGTATTAATTCAAATATATGTTATAGTAATGTAAAATATTATATGGATATAAAAATGTTAACAAGACAAGA
>NZ_CALXKQ010000012.1 GCF_944388875.1 uncultured Brachyspira sp. | reverse complement strand
TAACTATTTTAAATAAAAAGAAAAAACTTATAAAAATTATAAATTAGATTGAAAACCTAGAGGGCGGGCAAATGTAAACAAATTATTCAAATGTTTATTTTTAGTTATTTAAACTTATACTAATATGAATTTTTTATAAATATTTTTCATATACGTTTTTAATATACTTGTTATTAATATTTTTTGATATATAATGTTCCTACAAAATTAAAAATACTATTTTAAGGAAATAATTATGGCTTTATCTATAGGAATAGTAGGACTTCCAAACGTAGGAAAATCTACACTTTTTAATGCTTTAACCAATGCTCATGCTGAGGCAGCCAATTATCCGTTTTGCACTATAGATAAAAATGAAGCTACAGCGATAATAAAAGATGAAAGAGTTGATAAATTAGCAGCCCTTTTCAAATCAAAAAAGAAAGTTTATAACACAACAACATTTGTAGATATTGCAGGACTTGTAAAAGGTGCTTCAAAAGGGGAGGGATTAGGCAACAAATTCCTTTCTCATATTAGAGAAGTTAATGCAGTGCTTCATGTTGTGCGTGTATTTGAAGACGGCAATATTACTCATATAGGCGATGTTGATCCTTTAAGAGATTTGGATATTATATTGACAGAACTTATGCTTGCTGATATTGATACAATTAATGCAAGGATTGAAAGACAAAGAAAGGTTGCTAAAGGCGGAAAGGGTAAGGCTGCAGAGGAAGAAATTGCCTTATTAGAGAAAATACTTCCCGAATTAGATAATTCCAAGCCTGTATTCAGTCTTGATTTAACAGATACAGAAAAAGAAATATTAAAGCCTTTATTCTTGCTTACTGCAAAAAGCATGATGATAGGTGCTAATTTATCAGAAAATGAATTATCTAATCCAGAAAAAAATTCTAATTATACCACATTGAAAAAATATGCCGAAGAAAGAAATATAGAACTTATCCCTTTCAGTGCTAAGATAGAAGCTGATTTGCAGGATTTAGATGAAGAGGAAAGATTAAGCTATTTGGAAGATTTAGGAGTAAAAGAGTCTGGTGTTGCAAGACTTACAAAGGCAGGACATAGGCTTTTGAAATTATTAACATTTTTAACTTCAGGTGAAGATGAAACAAGGGCTTGGACTGTAAGAGAAGGTGCTTATGCTCCTGAGGCTGCTGGAGTTATACATAGCGATTTTGAAAGAGGTTTTATCAGTGCCGAAGTTATAAATTGCGATAAACTTTTGGAGCTCGGAAGTTTTGTTAAAGCTAAAGAAGCAGGTGCTATTAGACTTGAAGGTAAGCAATATTTAATGCAGGAAGGCGATGTTGTAACATTTAGGTTTAATGTGTAAATAATTAATATTATTTAATTATGAAAATATTTTAAATTATGAAGATTAATTTTGAAGCTAAATACATAAAACTTTTTGTATTATCAGCTTGTATAGGGGCGATAGTAGGTTTTATAGTTTCTATTTATAGGATAATACTATATAAATTGAGTGTTAATGTATTTTATGTGTCCAATTTTATATTTGACAGATGGTACTATCCTATATTTCTTTTTATATTTCTTACAGTTATGGGATGTCTTATAGGTTATATATTGACACAGTATCCTCAAATAAGAGGTGCAGGAGTTCCTCAGATAAAATATTATATATCACTTCATGAACCAAAAAATATTTTTCTTGAGATTTTATTTAAATTATTTGGAAGTATGATATCTTTTGCAAGCGGTATATCTCTTGGAAGAGCAGGTCCTTCTATGCATGTAGGTATGCTTGTAGGTCTTTTCTTTCATAAGTATTTTTCTAAATTGGAAAAGTATAGAAGATATTTGCTTGTTTCAGGTGCCTGTGCTGGCATGACAGCAACTTTCAGTGCTCCTTTTACAGGTATTGCTTTTTCTTTTGAAGAGCTTGGAGAGCAGAAAAATCATATAGTATTTGTATGCATAGTTTTTTCTTCAATAGCTTCAATACTTGTTGTAGAGCATATTGTAGGTCAGGGATTTATACTTAATTTCAATCTCCCTAAGATACTTGAAGTGAGGCATTATATATCGCTTCTTCCTTTTGGTATAATATGCGGAGTATTAGCTTCACTTTTGAACTTTCTTATGAATTTCTTTTCTAAAATGTATCAAAAAATAGATAATGATATAATCAGACCAGTTCCTGCTTTTTTGATGGCTGGTTTTATGATAATGTTTTTTCCCTATGTTTTAGGAAGCGGCGATTTGCTTATAGGAAGTATTGTTAAAGATAAATTTTCTGTTTCTATGCTTTTGATACTTATATTTGTTAAATTATTCTATACTTCTGTATGTGCAGCATCAGGTGCTGTAGGGGGGGTATTTTTTCCTACATTTATATTGGGGGCTTCTATAGGATCTGTATATGACATATTTCTTATCAAGTATTTTCCAGATTATGCTGTATATGGAGATTTATTTATACTTTTAGGTATAACATCTCTTATGTCTGGTGTTACAAGAACTCCTATAATGGTTTGTATATTAATACTTGAGATATCGAATTCTATTTCTAATTTCTCGGCTCTTGTTATAGTTGCAATAATATCATATATGGTTGCTAAGGTGCTTGGTGTAACTTCTATATATGATCAAGATTAATATATGATTTGTGTATGTTATATAATTATTTAAAATAGTATTACAATAATTTTTTATACTTGCTATAATAAAATTATATATTGGACATGTTTCAAAAGTACTTTATAGGATTTACTGGCTTTCAATTAAGGCAAAAGAAGCCCCTTAAAATTAGTTTTGAAATAAGTATAGTAATAATTTACTATTTCGACTTTTAAACCAAAAAAGTCGAAAATTTTAAATTAATAAAATTTACTTGACAAATTTATTATATTTTGTTTTAATATAGTATATATTTGACTAATAAAAAATAATTTTGTTATATTATATATCTTTTATATACCTAAAAAGGATAGATATGGATTTGAATCTTAAAAATAAAACAGCCGTAATAACAGGCTCAAGCAGAGGAATAGGTAAAAAAATAGCAGAAACTTTAGCTAATGAAGGTGTTAATGTTGTAATAACTGCTACAAATTTAGATAAAGCATCAAAAATTGCAGAAGAAATAAAATCATCTTATAATGTAGAAACTTTAGGATTAGAACATGATGCAAAATCCAGTGAATCATGTAAAGATGTAATTGCTAAAACTATAGAAAAATTTGGTTCTATTGATATTCTTGTAAATAATGCAGGTATAACAAAAGATATGCTTGTTATACAAATGGATGATAATGCATGGAATGATGTTTTATCTACAAATCTTTCAGGGGCTTTTTATACTTCAAGAGAAGCTGCTAAAAATATGCTAAGAGCAAGAAAAGGTAAAATAATAAATATATCTAGTGTTATAGGTAAAATGGGTAATGCAGGACAAGTAAATTATGCTGCAGCCAAAGCAGGACTTATAGGTATAACAAAATCTATGGCTAAAGAGTTTGCACCTAGAAATATATGCGTAAATGCTATAGCACCTGGTTTTATTCAAACTGATATGACAGATGCCTTGCCTGAAGATACAGTAAAAGGAATAATGAGTATAACACCTCTAAAAAAATTAGGTACTCCAGAAGATGTAGCTAATTTAGTATTATTTTTAGCTTCAGATATGAGCAATTATATAACAGGCGAAGTAATAGCAGTTGACGGCGGAATGTCAATGTAATTAATAATTATGTATGTAAGGATGCTTAAAAGCACTTTATAATAAAAAAATATTATGATTTTAAGGAGATTAAAAATGGCATTAATCGATGAAATTAAAGATGTTGTTGCTAATCAATTAAACATCTCAGACAAAAGTAAAATTACTGATACAGCTTCTTTTGTGGATGATTTAAACGCTGATTCACTTGATTTAGTAGAATTAATAATGGAATTAGAAAAACGCTACGATATTAAAATTCCTCAAGAAGATCAGGAAAAAATCAAAAATGTAGCTGATGCTGCTAAATATATTGAAGAACATAAAGGTAATTAATAATTATATTTTATATTTTCCCGTAAGAAGAAAGAATATTATTTTTACGGGAAATTTTTTAATATAATTGACTTATAGGAGTTTTTTATATGAGTGAACGCAGAGTTGTTATTACAGGACTTGGAATAGTAAGTTCTTTGGGAAATGATGTAAAAACATTCTGGGGCAATCTGCTTAATGGAGTTTCTGGAGTTAAAACATTAAGTAAATACTTTGATCCTGAAAAAGAGCAACTTGTTACCAAAATCGGTGCTGAAGCTTTACCAGTTGAAGGCGATTATTATTCTGATAAAAAGATGCTAAGAAGATTAGACCCTTTCATTAATTTTGGAATATATGCTGCTCATCATGCATTCAAACAGGCTGGTATAGAACCTAAAACAGGCTTTGATCCTTTAAGAGCTGGATGTGTTCTTGGTAGCGGTATTGGCGGTATAAGTACTCTTTTATCAAATCATAATGTTATACTTTCTGACGGACCTGGAAGAGTTTCTCCTTTCTTTGTACCTATGCAGATTATTAATATGACTTCTGGTGTAATTGCTATAGAGTATGGTATGAACGGACCTAATTACAGTGTGGTTACTGCATGTGCTTCTTCTAATCATTCTATAGGTTTAGGATACAAGCATATTAAAGATAATGAGGCTGATATTATGGTTGTAGGAGGTTCTGAAGCTACTATTAATCCTCTTACTATTGCAGGATTTAATAATGCAAGAGCTTTATCAACTAGAAATGATGAACCTACTAAAGCATCAAGACCTTTTGATAAGGGAAGAGATGGTTTTGTTATAGCTGAAGGAGCTGGTGTATTAATACTTGAAGAATATGAGCATGCTAAAAAAAGAAACGCCAATATACTTGCAGAAGTTTGCGGATATGGATTTACTGCTGATGCTAATCATATTACTGCTCCTTTAGAAGACGGAGCTATGGGAGCAAGAGCTATGTCTTTAGCTATTGAAAGTGCTAAAATATCACCTGATAAAATAGATTATGTCAATACGCATGGTACTTCTACTCCTGTTGGAGATATAGCAGAAATTAAGGCTATTAAAAAGGCTTTAGGCGAAGATCATGCTAAAAAGATAAAGATAAACTCTACTAAATCTATGACTGGGCATGCTTTGGGTGCTGCAGGCGGTATAGAGGCTATTGCTACTGTTATGAGCATGATTGAAGGTAAAGTACACCCTACTATAAATGTAGAAGAACAAGACCCTGAATGCGATTTGGATGTTGTTGCTAATACTGCCCAAGACTATAAAATAGAATACGCTATAAGTAATTCATTAGGATTCGGCGGACATAATGCTTCTATAGTATTTAAAAGAATATAATAAAAGTGATATAAAATATAAAGCTGTATTTATTTATATAAGTACAGCTTTTTTATTGCATTTGATTTCATAAAATTAAACTTATTTCAAAAGACTTGACAAGATTGTATATGAAATTCTTTTAATTTATCAATAGACTTGTTTCAAAACTACTTTACAATATTATATATAAAATTTTCATAAATTATAAAAATAATGTTTTATACGTTGTACAGTATATTATTTTAATATATAAATATATATTTATTTACTTGCCTACATCACATATAGTGAGGCGGAAGTAGTGGTTGCCTATAACAAAGGAGGACTTCGTGGCTAGTCCCCGCAATCATAAATAAAATTACTTTTGAAATAAGTTTAGTAAAGTTAATAAAATGCTTGCTTCTAATAGCATTTTTTATCAGGCAGGTTTTTAAGATTTAAGCAAATTAAAAAAATAATATTTAGAATGTACTTTTTATTATTATAATATGCATAAAATATTGACAAATATATATTATAATATATACTAATTTAATGAAGCATTAATTTAATATTTGCTTTATGCTAAAAATCAAATAATAATTTTAATAAACTTTATTTTTTATTGATATGTTTTTATTCTGCATAAGGAAAAAGCGATGAATTTAATAAAACAAGAAAAAGATTATTATGAACTTATAATAGACATGTTGGATTACGGAGTTATAGATGATAGTAAAAGAGATTTACTAAATAAGAGAAAATCTAGATACGGTATATCAGATGAGAGAGCAAAAGAGATAGAAGATTTTGCATTAAAAGAAAATGACAATAATTTATTTAAACAAGGTAAATCATATTATATTGATAATAATTATGAAGAAGCTATACGATGTTTCAAAAAGGCAGTAGAATTAAATGCTAATGATGCAAATATTTGGAATTGGTTAGGCAGTAGTTATAATTAGAATGGCAATTATGAAGAAGCTATACGATGCTTGGAGAAAGCAGTAGAATTGAATCCTAATGGGGCAAATATTTGGCATTGGTTAGGTAATTCTTATAATCAGAATGGCAATTATGAAGAAGCTATACGATGTTTCAAAAAGTCAGTAGAATTGAATCCTAATGATGCAAATAATTGGGACTGGCTTGGGTATTCTTATAGTAAAAATCAGCAGTTCAAAGAAGCAAAAAATGCTTATGGTATGGCTTTAGAAATTGATCCTAATAATGATTATTACATAGAGCAATTTATATTAAATGAATATAATGCTAATAGAAAATAGTATTATTTTTATATGTTAATTTGAAATAAGTTTGAATGAGTTTTAATTTTGACAAGCTGCAAGTATAATTAAATAATATTAAATTAAAAAACTATAAGTATTAAAGTTTTGAAACAAGTCTATTAAAATTTTGTATATAATTGATATTTTATATAGTGTAAATATATAAAATAGATTTATTTTAAGTTATATTAATTTTAAGAAATTGCATCCGATAATATATTCATATTTGAAAAGGTTATATGTCTATGTATTTTAATGTAAGAATTAGCTCTAAAATTTTTTATTTTTTTATATTAGCATGTATTCTTTTTACAATATATATATTCGTTTTTAGTTCAAAAGGCTTTCTTACATTGGATTCTCAAAAGGTTCTAATAGATAATAAAAAAGAAAAGATAGAAGAACTAAATAGAAGGAAAACACAAATATCAAATAATATAGAAAGATTAAAGAATGATAAAGAGTATATTCTTTCGTATGCAAAAACATTCGGATATTTGGATGAAAGCAAAAATGAAAAGATAATAAAAATAATCAAAGATGATGCTGATGCAGAAACACCTGCAGTATCATATAATTATGCAAATAATGACAATGATAATTATATAAATATAAAAGGTGCTTTAATATTAGCATTTGTTATAGCATTATGCTTTGTATTCTATCTAATTTTATTAAATAAAAATCTATTGCCTAAATTGATAAGAAGAAAAAAAGCCGTTCATCATAACGGATGACTTAAAGAAAATACAAATCCTCCATCTTGAGTTATTGGTTCATAATACGGCATAAAATTGAAGCTGAATCCTTCTTTTTTCTTACCAAATACTCTTTGATAGCTATCATAAGCCACAGCAGCACCGCAAAATACAGCAGCTGTTATTTCAAATAATGTAGAAGATATCCATAAAGATTTATATCTGTTTCTTCCAGTAGTAGATGGTGCTACATTAGCATTTTCCAAACTATCCAATCCAAATACTAAGTAAGTAGCATAGGTATATGAAAAGAATGCTGTCAATATAAAAGTTACCTCAGTATATCTGAAAGGATTACTATTACTGCCGTATGATTCATCCAGTAATACAGGGGAACTGCTTACTCCGCTTTGATTTATAATATTGTTTCCATCCATCATAAAGAAAGATTTTACCGTATTAGTATCAATATTATATTCTGATTTAAGCTCTTCATTAGTTTCTATTATTTCTTTTTTCTCAGGAGATACATTAGTTTCATACTCCTTAGATATATCTGAAAAATAGAATGCAGCAAATACTGTATTTGAAAATAAACAAATTAAAATTATAATTAATAATCTATACATTATAAAATAAAATACGCTCCTAATGTAAATTCTAACCCAGTAAGAGTAACAGGTTTAATTTTTTCAGGCAAAGTAAAGTCTTTTCCATCACTGTAAACTCCCAAGTTAATAGGGTCAGTATAAAATCTATAACCTACGCCAAAATGAACTCCTATAGTATCCGTTATATTATATTGCAAAGCAACTATAGCTCCAATACCAAACATTATATCCCTAGATTCTATTTTACTTCCATTCGGCAAATAAGTATAATTGTCCGTATAATAATTTCCTCCATATACTTCTCCAATTTTTGTAAATGTTAAACCCATGCCAATATATGGAGATAATATAAGTCTAAATACCTCTTGATATAAATTTATATTAATATCAAAATTAAATCTTGCATCAAAACCATAACTGCTTTTTAAAAAATCCCCAAATAATATACCAATACTTAAATTAGGAGAAAACAATTCTCCATTATATCCTACTTTAAGATGAAGTCCTAAGGCATATTCATTTTTATTTAATGATATCCTCAATTTTCCTTCATTAGGTTTTACTGAACTTTGGTATGTTTTATCAAATGATTTTATATTATATGAAGCATAATTCAATGATATTCCAACTCCAAAGTCCCCTATATATGTTTCTCTTGCTATATCTCCAACAGCTATATTTTTTCCTCTTGTAACTTTAGCTATTGAATAGTCGGTTCCGAGTTCTTTAACTCTTAAAGTACCTTTATAATTATATCCGCCTTTAATAGTATTTCCAGAAGGAAGCATTATATCATCTTTTTGAGAATATACTTTAAATCTAGTTTTTTTGCTTACGCCATGGTTTTTTCCAGCAAGTAATATAACATTACCGTCACTTATATCAGCAATTTTTATTGTTATTTTAAATATATCTCTCATTTTGGATTCTACTTTTCCAACTAAATCATTTACAGCATCGCTAAGAGCAGCCTCTCTTAGGGTATAAGACGGATAACTTGAAACACCGTAATAACTAGTACCGCTTAATCTTGAGGAATATAATATTTTAGTAGTTTCAACATCCACTATCTGCAATACTAATTCAACATCACCGTATATAACTCCGCTTCCCTCATAACTATCATAGTCATAAGATACATTTGCAGATGTAAGTTTTCCAATAATAGCCTTAGAATATCCGTATATTTTACCTACTTCAATAACCTGCTTATCAGTTATGCCTGTTAATTGAAGCTCCATTTCTTTTAGATATTTATCTAAATTCTGCCTATCTACAACATTAAATCTTTCCATTCTAATTAAGGCATTTTCAATTAAAGCTGTTACCTTCTTACCTAAACCTTTTCCATATACGCCTGACGGATCCGATATCTCAAATACAGCTATATTTTCTTTTTCATACCTTTCACCTATCTCCTGAGAAAACAGCATGCTGGAAAATATAATATAAAATAGTAATACAATTCTTTTCATTAAATTAATCCAATACCAATTATATCCATAAACGACTCGTAATTATAATACTACATCGGATGAAAAAGTCAAATATATAAATTTAAATTTGATTGATAAATTATAGAAAAGAATGTATTATTATTAAAAAATATATGGAGTTTTTACATGAATGAAAATACTATAAAATATAGTTCAGCTGGTAATTTAATTTCTTTAACTATGGATAAATCTTTTAACATATTAAATTTTAATATAGATGAAAGCCTTTTAATGAAAGATCAAAAAGAATTATTAGAAGAAATGATAACTTCCAGTATCAATGAAGCAATATGTAAAGTAAAAGAATTAAAACAAAATACAGATGATGAATTGGAACATACTAAAAAAGATAATAATCCTTTTAATATGGATTGGGGCGATATGAATAAAATGTTCGGTGATATCAGTAAAATGACTTCTATAGAATATAAAGACGGCAAGTTAAACATATCTTTAGATTCTATAACTCCTGATATGCTTTCAAAGATGAATGATATGATGAATAATATGAATAATAATAAAGATGATGATAAGGATTAAAAATTGAATAATATTCCATCTTTGGATAAACTCAATCAAATAATATCAAGGCTTCCGGGTATAGGAGGAAGAACAGCTATGCGTCTTTCTCTATATCTTTTTGACAGCGACGAAGAATATTTAAAAGAGTTTGCCGATACATTGTTGACATTACATAGTAATATAAAATTATGCTCTCAATGTTATAGTTTGAGTGAAAATGATATATGCTTTATTTGTGCCAATGAAAATAGAGATCATAAAAAAATATGCATAGTTGAAAATTATCCAGATATGCTGGCTATAGAAAAAACAGAAGAATATAATGGGGTTTATCATATATTAGGCGGACTTATAGCACCTTTAAAAGGTATAGGCATAAGCGATATAAGAATAAGAGAACTTATAGATAGAATTAAAAATAATAGTATTGATGAGATAATGATAGCATTTAGTGCATCATTAGAAGCCGATACTACAGCATCATATATACATAAAGTATTAAAAGATAATAATTTTAAAGGAAAAATTACACGTATTACTTATGGTATTTCTTTAGCAAGCGATATAGAAAATGCTGATTCAAGGTCTTTAGCTAGAAGTATAATTGACAGAGTAGAAATGGACTGATTATAAATTATTTCATCTTTTTGATATCGGCATCCATTTTTTTCTTCCAAAGATCATACATTTTCTTTTTCTCTTCGGATTCTTCTACTTCATTTAGATAAACATGTATTCTTCTAAGAGAAGCAATTATATTCAGAGCCATTTTCATATCATCTAATCTTTTATCCTGCAGTTCATATTTAGTTCTGTATTGTTCAGCAGCAGCAGATAAAAGACTTTTTACTAATTCCATCATTTTTACTCTAAATCTATAGCCTTCCAATTCAGGACTTAGTTCTTTTATGTAATTTTTAAAATCTATCATATTTTTTGCTAGAACTGCGAATCTTCCTTCTATTTCAATGAAATTCTGAAGCCATTTAGAGTTTTCTCCGTAGCAGTACTTAAAATAATCTATAACATACCCAAATGAGCAAATAAATTTATATTTCCATTCATCAGTTAATTTATCTTTTAAATATTCATGTATTTCCTCATTTAAAGATAGAGAGTCATCAGTATGATTTCCAAATACCTCTTCTAAAAGCATAATAGCTTTATTAATATATCTTCTTCCGTCATTTAATTGATTATCAGAACGAACCTCTATATATTCTATAGCTATATAGCATATTGTTGCAATAAAAGAAGATGCCTTAATATATAATACTGCAGCATCTATTTTTTTCTTTGACGCTTCTAATGGGTCTTCTATAGTTAATAAATCTTTTTCTACTTTTGCTAAAAGCTCTTCAGTACCCGAAAGCAAATCCTTATATTTATTTTGCATCCTAGTACATTCTGCTTTAGCAGCTTCACTTATCTTTGCCATAATAAAAACTCTCCAAAGTGATTATCGGAAAATAATCACTAATTGTTTAAACTAACTGGTATAGAAACAAAAAATGTTGTTACTTTAAAACTACCGTTTACGCTTTTAAGCATCATGCTTCCGCCATGTGCTTCCACTATTCTTTTGGATATTGCTAAACCTATACCAACTCCATGACTCTTGGTTGTAAAAAACGGAGTAAATATTTTTTCCGCTAATTCAGGTTCTATATATGAATTTGTGTTTTCAACTATTATATCTATCATAGATTCTTTATAGGCATTATCATTAAATATAACGCTTATAAAAGAATCTTTTTCATTACCATTTATAGCATCTATAGCATTTATTATTAAATTGGATATAACGTCATTCATTCTGTCATAATCCCATCTTACAGTATTTTCTTTTGTAATTTTAACTGCATAAAATTTAATATTTTTGCCGCTTTTTTTTATATATTCTTTTGAGAGAATAGTTAAATATTTTATCATATCATCTATATTAATATTATCTATTTCTAAATTAATGCTTTTGGCAAATGATAAATTTCTTCTTAAATAATTTTCTAAATTTTCAACCTCATTTGCAATTATTTGTGCATAATTTTTAATGGTTTCATCTTTACTTATTTTTACCAGCCTATTAGCAAATCCAGCTATAGGTACTATAAAATTTCTTAAATTATGCGTCATAGAAGAACTCATTTCCCCAATTATAGCCAAACTTTTTAAATCCAATAAACTTTTCTCAGCAGCTTTAAGAGCATTATTATTTTTTTCTATTTCATTGTAAAGAGAAGAATATTCTAAAGCTACAGCAGCCTGTCTTCCGAACATTTTTAAGTAATCTAAGTCATCATCAGGTATAGACTTGCCATTATAAGGATTATCAACCACAACCATTCCTATACAATTTATAGAATTCATTATAGGTATTATAGCAAAAGGGTAATCACCAAATATATCAGTATATTTTTTTATTTGATTAACTTCCTCATTATTTTTTATATCAGTTATATTTATACTTTTTTTATTATTAAATACATCAAAAAATAATTTACAGTTTTTATTATTAGGTATTACTGTATTTAAAAACTTTTGATTTAAATCCCATGAATCTTCTAAACTTCTCTTATCAAAAGAAAGCATTAATTTTTCTCTAAGAGCATATTTATCCATGTTCTGCATATTGCTCCATATCATACCAGCATCGTCAGCACTTTTTGGTGCAACACACATACGCCCCCTAAATACATTAAATTCTTTGTCATAAAGAAAAGCAAATGCCCTATTAAATGCAAATACATCACCTATAGTAGCTATAGTAAGAAGCAAAAACAATATATCTTCAGTTTTGGAACGCTCTAACAAAATATTGCTTATATCATATAATGTATTTAAACGCGACATGTGTTTAGTATTTTTTTGATTTGCTTTGCTTAATTCTATAAGGTTGTAATGTTCAGACATTCTGCTGGATATATTGGCAAGCAAAGGATTAAACAGATTCAAATCTTCATTGTCAAAATCCCCTAAAGGATTAACAGCATCAGGTATTTTATCTATTACAACTATATAGCCTATGCATCCTTTTTTTACAGGTATAGTATTAAATAATACCGATCTATTTATTATACCTGAGAAATTATTATAATCTTCATGTTTTGAAGCATTATTTATATAATAAATATTATTTTCTAAAAATTTTGACAGATATTTTAAATCATCAAAAATAGAATAATCAAAATTATCAGGAAAACCATAACTTGATCTAGTATATAAATTATTTTTATCATCTCTAAGTCTTATGAAAGCCCTGCTTGCTGTAAATATGCTTGCTATATCAGATGCTAAATTATTCAAATTGTTTTCAAAATCATCTACATCGCTTAATTTTAAATACAATTCTCTAAGCAGTTTTAATTGTTTATCCCTTTCTTTATAAGTTACATTCTGAAGAACATTATTAGCATATACCGCAAAATGTCCTATAACATTTTTTATTTCATCTACAATACTGTAATATAAATCTATCCTGCTTTCTTTATTTCTAAAAACTACAACACCTATAGGGTGGGTATAAAAGAATATAGGCAGTACAAATATTGAAGAATACTCTGAAAATACTTCTATATTTGTATGATTAATATTTTCTCCTATATATATTTTTTGTTCATATAGTATATCTTTACAATGAGTAGCCTCTATTGGAAAATCCACCTTACATACATAGTATCTATCTATTCCATATACGCCTCTTAGTATTAGATAATCCCCTTTAGGAAAATATACTTCTCCGCAGTCAAAACCATAGTATTGACATGTTTTTTCTAAAAATAAATCAACAACTCTGTCTATTTCATTTGTATTTTCAGCCCAAAGCAGACCCATAGATAGATCTGAAAAAAAACTGTCTATAGATTTTCTCTCTTCCATAACTAAAACACCTTTAAAATCTATGCCCAATATGCTTTTTCTCTAGTTGTAAATATTTTTAATTGATACGGAAGCATATCAATAGTTCCTGTTAGATTTTCTATTCTATTATCTAAAGATATATCGCTTCTGATATCATATTTTGAAGTATCTAATTTTTCTTTTTTATCAGTTATATTCACTATAATTAAAAGTTTATCATTTCCGTCCAAGCTATATTTATAAAATTTTCTGAATGGATCTTTTTTATTATCGTTTTCTTTTTCATTATTTTCATTAAAATTACGGCATTCCTGAGATTGATTATTTTCACATTCTTTTTTTAATTTTTCTATTTTTTTCTTTTCTTCTATGTCCAAAGATACTATTTTTCCGCAGTCTGCCAGTATATTATTTTTTTTCACGTATTCCGTCATATTTCTTATGTATTGTGTAAGATCATAATTTATATTTTCATAATCTTTTTCACTTCCGCCTACAACATTGCATCTATTTATAAATCCATATTCATCCCCTGTAGTTATCATCCACATATCGCATACTATAGCTGTAAATAAAAAAGTTTGTTTTAATCTCCATATATTGCCGTTATATTCTTCTATAAGCCTTCTTGTATCATGATTGCTTGGAAATGCTATTTGTTTAGTTTTCTTTCTAGCTAAATCATACTGTTCTATAAACCATTCGCCCTCATAATCCCACCATTTGGCGCTGCTTGCTACATAATCAAATCCTGCATTTATAAGGTTTTTGGTATCATCCATAGAACATCCTAAACTTTCAGCAAAGAATATAACTTCACTATTTATTTTTTTAGCATTATCTATAAGATATTTCCATAATTCTTTAGGAACTTTGTAGGCAGCATCGCATCTGAATCCGCTGAATCCTAATTCTAAATTATGTTTTACAAGATCATTCCAATAATACCATATAGGATTAAGTATTTCTCCTATATTGATAATTTCATCATCATTTTTATTTTCATTGTTATTAATATTATCTTTATTTTCTTCTTCATCTTTTTGATTAGGATCTATTTTATTATTAAAACTTGCTAAATCTCCCCATTCAATCCATTTTCCATTATCCCAAGCCCCAGGCGACTGCAGTACTCCGTCTTTTGTTTTATACCATTCAAAATGTTCTTCTACAAGATTGCAGTCTTTGGATGAATGATTTATAACAAGATCAACCATTATTTTTATATTATTATCATTGCAGTATTTGAGAAATTCTTTTAATTCTTTTTCTGCTTCAATTTGATTTGAACTTGTAAAAAATGCGGGATTATATTGATAATAATATTTTGTAGCATATAAACTTCCGCTGAATCCTGTATATGTAATGGGATTTATGTACACCCATTCAAAGCCCATATCTTTTATTCTGTCAATATGGCTGTACCAATTTTTTATATGTCCCAATAATGGCGGAAATAAATTATATCCTGAAATCTTCATTCCATAATTATATATAATTAAATAAAAAAAACAACTTTTTTGATATTATTTTAATTTAATTATGGCTAATATTTTTTATTATTTAATTCAAAATATGTAAATAACATCAAAAATTTTTTTTAAGTATTTATATATTATTGATTTTAATTGTTTCTATATTATAATAGTATAAAACATTATAATTAATTCTAGGTATAATTTTATGAGAGTATTAGTTTATGATTCATCTTCGCAAATAAGAGATAGTCTTATAAGTATTTTAATAACGGCGGGCTATGAGGTAGTAGAAGTAAAAGATAAAAAAAACATTCTTACAATGTTTGGAAAAAGACCATTCCCAGCAGCTATCATAGAAGCTAATGAAGGGGATACTGAAATGACTGAGATACTTGAAAAAATTTATATGGATGATAGATATAAAGGGGTGCATGTAATAGTGCATGTTTTAGAACCAACAAAAGAGTTTATATCCAATATGATGCGTATAGGTGTTTCAGGATTTTTACTTAAGCCTTTTAATGAAAAAGATTTTCTAAGCAGATTTTGTATGCTTTTGGAAAAGGCTCATATAACACCTAAGAAATTAAAGCATATAGTTATAAATGATTTAGATAATTTTAAACTTGTGTTTAGACATGATGGGGTAAGACAAATACTTCATGGTATGATAATAGAAATGTCCCCTATTGGTTTAAAATTTATTATGCCTTCTGAAGAGGCAAATTTAGAAGTGGGACATGTTATAAAAAATGCTTCTATGTCTATAGGCTCTTATAAAATTAATTTTTCTATTAATGTACTTGAAAAAATAGGCAATGAATATGTGGGTGAATTTGGAGATTTATCAGCATTTAATTCAAGATTAGTATGCAAATTTATATATGAAAAATATATAGAAAAACTTAAATAATTAATAAAGGGATAATATTATGATAAAGGCTTTGACTATTGCAGGGTTTGATGGTTCTGGAGGTGCTGGAATACAGGCTGATTTAAAAACATTTTCAGCTTTAGGATGTTATGGTATGAGTGTATTAACTGCATTGCCTGTGCAAAATACTCAAGGGGTTAGAAGCTGTTATGAAATAGAGATAAAAGCAATAGAAGAACAACTGTACTGCATATTTGATGATATTGTGCCTGATGCTGTAAAGATAGGTATGCTTTTTAATAGCAATATAATAAAGTTAGTTGCAAAATTTTTAAATGAAAATGCAAAGAATATACCTATAATAGTTGATCCTGTAATGGTAGCAAAAAGCGGGGACAGGCTGCTTTTAGAGGAGGCTGTTGATAGTTTAAAAAAATATATAGTTCCAATATCTACTATTATAACTCCTAATATACCTGAGGCAGAAGATTTAACATTAAAAAATATAAAAACAGATGATGATATGATAAAGGCTGCTGATGATATACTCAATATGGGAGCTAAAAATGTTATGCTTAAGGGCGGACATTTAGAAGGAGAGCTTTCAAGGGATTTATTTATGAGTAAGGATCATAAAGAATTTTTAGATGCTATGAGAATAGATACAAAAAATACTCATGGAACTGGATGTACTCTTTCGGCTGCTATTTGCAGTTATATGGCACATGGAAAAACGCCTCTTGAGGCTTCAAAATTAGGAAAAGAATATTTATTTAATGCATTACAGGCGGCAAAAATAGATAGTGTAGGTAAGGGACATGGTCCTGTTCATCATTTTTATGAGGCATGGAAATATTTAAATATTTAATATTTTGGGGTTCTATAATGATTATACGTTCTTATGAAGATAAAGATGTTGAGCAAATTCTTAAAATTTGGAATGAAATAGTAGAATCGGCACTTGCTTATCCTGATGAATATCCGATAAAGCTGGATGAAGCATACTCCTTTTTTAAAAAGGAGATAGATGTTATATGTGCTGTAGATAATGATACAGTTTTAGGTTATTATTTAATACATCCGAATGGATACGGCAGACGTTCTCATATATGCAATACTACTTATGATGTGAGAGCTGATATGAGAGGAAAAGGTATAGGAAGAGAGCTTGTACTGGATTCTTTTAAAAGATGCAAAGATCTTGGATTTAAAGTGCTTCAATATAACGGAGTAGTTTCTTTAAATGAAGCAGCTTTAAAATTATATCGTTCTTTAGGAATTACAGAGGCTGGTATTATAAAGAATGGATACAGATTAAAAGACGGCACATATTGCGATGGAATAATGTTTACAAAGCAATTGTAGTAATTTATTTTATTAAATATATAAAATAAGGGGCTTTATATAAAATAAAGTCCCTTAAATTTATTAATTGTGCATTATTGAACTTCTTTCAAAGTACCTTTTATTGTCAAAGTATCATTTTCAAAAGTACCCTGTAAATCTCCCTGCCAATAAGGAAGCCCGTCTTTAGCTTTATCAGTAACCATTTGTATATTAGTAAAATCAGTATCATTAGAAATTTGAGAAGTACTCATTTTATTATTATCTAAACCATATCCTATTTTGAATATTCCGTTAGTATCAGATTTTAATTCATAAACCCAAGGATAAACTGTAGGTCCTCCTGCATGGGCATATCTTATAGTAATAACTCCAGTTTCATCTTTAGTAACACCTGTTCCTATAACAGAAGGTCCATTAGTTCCGTCCAAAGTTTTTTGGGATGTTCCTGTAACCATACCGTCAAAGTTATAAGTTTTTGAAGGAGATACTCCATATAATACAAAGAATCCGAAACCACGTTCCATTTTGTTGTCAGCAAATTGTCCGTTTTTATATCTGTATGAGTCCCAAGATTTAGTTGCTCCTGCAGGTGTTGAAGCTCCTGTAGCAGCATCTACTTTAGCATCAATATTGCCGTAAGTTCCTGAAACTTTTAAATATGAGTTTTGCATTAAATTATTGTCATCATTAGCTTTTTCACCGAATACAGCCTGAAAGTCTATATCCATAGTTCCTGCTTCAGCTGTTCCGTTTTGATTTGATGTTGTATCTGTTTTAGAACATGAAAATATTAAAACAGATATAAATAATACTATAGGTATAATTTTTTTCATTTTATCTCCTTTTTTGTGTTAATCATATAATAAAATATATACTGAATATTACAATATTATACATATACTAAAATGTAAATTTTTTTTATATATTTACCCATGATATGTATATAAAAAAGGCTATTATAATACTATTAATACGAATTATGTTGTTTTATATGTAAGAAAAATATACTATTGTAATTTTGTATTGATGATATTATTCTACAATATATTGTAATGATACTATTCTATATACTTTGAAACGAGCTAGTTATTTTTTATTAACAGATATTGATGAATAATATTATTATAGGCAGCTAGATTTCTGTATTAGAAATTAGTATATACCTAAACAAATACAGTTTGTCAAAAATATAAATTTATTTTTGTTTTTATATCTGGGGCTTTGCCCCATACCCCAGTTCTTTTATTGGTATAAAAGAACCAAAAGAACTGCATTTTTAGTATAAATTTAGGCTATATCCTATATTTAATAGGCATGTTTTTAATATAAAGTTCTAGCAATTGCGTTTTTTGCAACTTTTTTGTGCGGCAAAAAAGTTGATAATAATTATATAATGTGCAGTGGTCGGCAAAATGAAATCATTTCAGTATATACCAAAACAAATATATTTTGTCAAAAATAATTTTTTTAAATTTTAAATATTTGCAGGGCTTTGACCCGCACCCCACTTCTTTTGCCGACGCTCTGCGTGCCGTAGGTAAGGCACCTACTCGGTGTTGCCATGAAGAAGCTATATCCTCGACAGGCTCGGATACGCTTCTCGAAAGGCTATATTTTAGCTTAAATTAATAATCTATCTTACATACAAAAACAATTTTAGTATGATTTAGTACTAATTTTATATCTTGCACTTTTTGCAACTTTGACGAAGTCCGCAGAGCGTATGCGGCGGGAAAAAGTTGACTAAAAAAATGACAAACTTAAAAGTTTAACGAATTTTTTAAAATCTATAAAAAAGCAGTACAAGTATTTGTTTTTATTGCTAAGTAAAATACAAGAAGGATTATAAAATTGAGAGTATAATATAATCATTACTTGTACTGCATTTCTAACTATTAAATTAAAAGAACTATTACTAAACTTGCTCAAAGTATACAATATACCAGAGCATAATACAACTATATTACACATTTTTTTAACCTTCTTCAATGCTTAAAAGGTTTCTCACGCCTTTTTTTGACAGCATTTTTTAATTTTACTTAGCATTAACTAATATACACAAAAATATTTTAAAGTCAACAAAAAAACATTTTTTTTATGTTTAGGAGTGTGAGTTTTTGTACATTTTTTAGTATAAAAAAAGCAGTACCCTTGTTATAATATTTTCACAGACAAAACAAATAAAAGGATACTACTATGAGCAAAGAGTATACTACAGAATTTAAATTATTTATAGTTCAGGAAGCTTTAAAAACTAAAAATATTAAAATATTTTTAAAAAAATATTCTATTGCTAGATCTACTTTTTATCATTGGTATAACAAATATAAAACTACGGGAACTATTTTTAATTTAACTACTAGACCGAAAACTTTTCCGCATATTTTTAATAATCAAGAAGTCATTGATTTAATTATTAAGCTCTATACTAAAGAATATAGAGGAAAACATTATATTAAAGCATATTTGAATCGTGAAGGAATTAAGATAGGGATTACTGCTATTGAAAATGTATTAAAGAGAAATAATATTTGGAGATATAAAGTCAAAAGGAAAAAGAAACGCTATGATAAACGTAAATTTGTTTCTAAAATACAAAAAGAGGGTAAAATAGTTCAAATAGATACAAAATATATTAAACTTGGCAGAAAAACTGTTTATCAGTTCACTGCTGTAGATTTAGCCACACGTTATACTTGGGACGATAAAACACCATCCAGTGCTTTATCATTCTTGAAATATGTTTTAACAACTTCCCCTTTTAATATACAATCAATACAGACAGATAATGGTACAGAATATACATACCGCTGTCTTAATACTTCTAAAATAAATATTTTTGATGAATATTGTTTGAAAAATAAATTGGAACGAAAGTATATTCCCGTGGCAGTACCTAGATATAACGGCGTAGTAGAAAGAGTACATGGAATAGATGAAAAAGAATTTTATTCAAGATTGAATAAAAAAATAACTGTAGAAGTCTTAAAACAAAAATTAAATGAATATACGCATTTTTATAATCATCAGAGATTGATTTCCTCTCTAGGATATATTACAATTGCTGAAAGAATAGAAAATATTACAGCAAGGAAAGCACAATATCTATAGCTCCATGACAAGATTAATGGAAACAGACATTTTATATATAAAAAAGGGATTTTTTTATCAATGAACCCCCTTTATTTATAGTAATTATTTTTATTATTTTACCAAACTAGAGAAATCAAGCATATTCTTGAAAATTTTATCAACTGAAGAAAGCAAAGCTATACGGTTATTTTTTATTTTCTCATCATCTACATTTACCATAATATCTTTGAAGAATTTGTCTAATGGTTCATAAAGACTAGCTAATAAAGCAAATGTTTTTTCATATTCTCTATTTTCCATAAGTTTATTAACTTCATTTAATTTTTCTTTATAAATATTGTATAGAGATTTTTCTGCTTCTTCTTTTAGTAAAGATTCATCCAAATTAACATCCTTAGATGACTTAATCATATTTTTTATTCTTTTAAATACTGCTAAAAGATTTGAGAATAAATCCTCATTTTTCTTTCTAAACTCATCAACAGCTTCTATTTTTAAGTAGGCATCATAGATATCATCTATACCTGTAGATAAAACACCTGCTATAGAATCTTTAGAAAAATCAATATCATTTTCAAAACGTGATTTAAAGAACTCAAATATATCATTAACTAAATCAGCACTTTTATTATTTCTTGCATCTTTAGGCATTGAATTAATAGAATCTTCTATTAGTTTTTTAAGATTAACATGTTTTTTTGATTTTGTAAGTATATTTATAATACCAAGTGCCTGTCTTCTTAAAGCATTAGGGTCTTGAGAACCTGTAGGTATATCTCCAACATAGAAACCAGCGGCAATATTATCCATTTTATCGAGTATTGCTATAGCTTTACCAGTATCATTAGAAGGTATATCATCAGAAGCAAATAAAGGTCTGTACTGTTCATTAATAGCCAATGCTATATCATCATTTAATCCCATATTCTTTGCAAAATATCCGCCCATAATACCCTGAAGTTCTGGGAAGTTGTAAACCATATTGCTAACTAAATCAGATTTCATATATTTAATAGCTTTAATTATATTATCTTTATCTTTTTCATAACCTAAAAGTTTTATTAAAAGATCAGAGTTTTTCTCAAGTCTTTTTACTTTATCAGCAACGCTTCCAAGTTCTTTTCTGAACATAAGCATTTTAAGTCTTTCATTCATCTCATCCATACCTTTTCTTATATCTTCCTGATACAAGAATCTTCCGTCAGAGAGTCTTGCTGTTAATACTCTTATATTTCCTGCTATTATTTGAGGAGTTTTAGGCTGATTAGCTGTTATTACAAATAGGTTAGTGAGAGTTCCATCCTTTTTGCATAGAGGAAAGTATTTTTGATGCTCTATCATTTCGCTTGTTAATACTTCTTTAGGAACTTCTAAGAATTTAGAATCGAATTCAGCAGTGAGTAAATAAGGTTCTTCTACTAAATCCACAACTATTTCAGACACTTTTTTCTTTGAAACAGCTTCATATCCATTTTCTTTTTCAATATTTTCTAATTGACTAATTATATTTTCTAATCTTTTCTCTCTTGATACTATAACATGTTTTTCAATTAAAATTTTCTCATAGTCTTTTGGATTATTTATTTCAGCAAATTCAGGAGATAATAATCTATGTCCTGTTATTTTATTATTAGTATCTATTCCAGCAACAGTAGTTTTTATAATTTCATTTCCAAATAATGCTAATACATTTCTAATAGGACGTACAAATGCGAAATCTTTATCAGCCCATCTCATTTTCTTTTTAAAATCTATATTGGCAACTATATTTTCCAGATTCTCTTCAAATAATTTTTTTGTTTCTATGCCTTTTTTTTCTTTTTTTACGAATATATATTTTTTTCCGCTTACATCTTTTATATATGGTTTATCAAAAGATTCTTTTTCATCTATACTTTTTACTAGATTGGCATCAATATTATGTGATTTTAAGAATCCTTCACCCGCTTTTGTAGGAATACCGTCTTTTACAGCACTTTCAAATAGAGGACCTCTAAACTCTATAATTTCATCTTTTGATTTTTCTTCTACATCTTCAACAAGAATTGATAATCTTCTTGGAGTTGTGTATGATACTATAGATTTGAAATTTACACCGTTATTTTTTAATGTATTTTCCATAATCTTCTTAAAACTCATACTTGCAGGTAAGGCAAAATCTGCAGGTATCTCTTCAACCAATATTTCTATAAGTAAATCTTTCACTTTTATATCCTTAAAAATTAATTATATACTGATGTATTATATTGTACATTTATAGTATAAAAAATACAATGTTTTTTATATATTAATTTATAATTTTATTAACTATTTGTCTATTTGATAGGTTATATATATATGCTAGAATAATATTTTTAGGAAAATTGTATATATTTACCGATAATAAATAATTTTGGTATTGATTTTATATTGTTAATATAATATATTTAAAAAATGGAAGAATTATTGATATGCAGAATGTAAAAATTAAACAGAATATATTAATTATAGATGATGAAGAAGATATACTCACAACTTGTCAAAGCATTTTAGAAGATGAGGGATATGATGTATATATAGCAAAAAACTATAATGAAGCTTTAAAGATTTTAGAAGATAATAGTATAAATTTGGTATTTTTAGATGTATGGCTTCCTGATATTGATGGACTTGATATTTTAACTAATATAAAAGATAAATTTCCTTCTATAACAGTTATTATGATGAGTGGACATGCTGGAGTAGAAACAGCTGTAAGGGCTACAAAGATAGGGGCTTATGATTTTTTAGAAAAGCCTATAAGTATTTCAAAATTATTATCAAGCTGCGATGAAGTATTTAAAGAACATGAGGATAGAGATGTTTCTAAAGAATGCTGTGATAATATGAGTTTTAATAAAAAACATCAATGTAAATATAAAGTAGCTCAGAGAACAATAGCTAAAAGTGTAGTTGTAAGCGGTTTTGCCCTTATGGAAGGAAGAAAAACCGCATTAACTTTAGTTCCTGCTGAAGTAAATACTGGCATAGTATTTGTTGATATTAATACTAATACTCATATAAAACTTTCACATGACAATATTTTATCAAAAGACAAATCAGGAGCTGTTAATTCTACTGCTTTGGTATCAGGCAGCAGATATATAAAAACTACAGAACATTTTTTAGCAGCACTTCACATGATGGGTATAACTAATTTGATAGTTAAATGCGACGGAGAAGTACCAAATGTTGATGGTTCTGCTTTAGTATTCTGCGAGGCTTTAAAAGATGCTGGTTATGTTGAACAGGATGATTATGTTGAACCTATAGTTATAGATCAGACTTTAACTTACGGAAACGTTAATGATAATGAAACTTATATTATATTATCTCCTTATGACGGTCTTGAGGTTAGTTTGCGTATAGATTTTGCTGGTACTATAGGTGTGCAGGAATATACATATAAATTTGAAAATTTTGATCAATTTACTAATGAAATAGGAAGAGCTAGATCATTTAATACTATAGATAATATAGACTATGCCCAAAAAATGGGGATGGCAGGAAGCGGTATGATAGGCAGCCATATATTACTATGTGACGGAAAAGTGATAAATACTAAATTACATTTTGAGGATGAATTTGTAAGGCATAAAATTCTAGATATAATAGGAGATTTATATATTTTATCCAGACCTATAAAAGCTAAAATAATAGCCAATAAATCATCTCATTCATTTAATCACTCTGTCGTTCATGATCTTGCTAATAGGTATTTATGAAAAATTAGATTATATTGATTTTATATATAAAAATGGTAAAATAATACACCATAAATTTTGTTTAAGAGTTATGATATTATGGCTGATAGCAGATTGAAATCGAATACAGAAGAACAAAATAATATATCCTTATATTTTTCTGATGCAAAAAAGGAAAAACTTTTAACACGTGAAGAGGAAATAGAGTTAACAAAAAGGCTTAAAGAAGGAGATGCTGAAGCCCGTTCAAAACTTATTAGAAGTAATTTGCGGTTTGTTATAACTATAGCTAAGCAATATAAAAACAGCGGGCTTTTATTAGAGGATTTAATTAGTGAGGGTAATTTGGGGCTTATTATAGCTGCAGACAGATTTGACCCTGATAAAGGATACCATTTCATTTCTTATGCTGTTTATTGGATTAGACAGAGCATATTAAGAGCTATCAATGAAAAATCAAGATTAATAAGACTTCCATTAAATAAGGCTATGGATTTAGTTGATTTAGAACGTGCTGTGCATCAATACTATTATAAAAGCGGATATACTCCTGATGTAAATGAGCTTGCCGCTATTTTAAAAAAAGACCCTAATGATATACTTCATATTATGTCTATGAGTACAGAACATATTTCTCTTGAAGGAGAATATAATTATGAAGGTATGAAAGACAGGCTTATAGATACAATAGAAGATAAAACAGCAAAAACGGTAGAGGATACCATTACAAATAAAGAACTTATGGAAGAATTAAAAGTTGCTATTGAAAATCTTTCAGATATAGAAAAGCAGATAATAAATGCTAGATATGGTATAGATCAAGAGAGAAAAACATTAAAAGAAGTTGGAGAAATGTTTTCATTTACGAAAGAGAGAATCAGACAAATAGAAAAAAAAGCATTAAGAAAAATGCATTCTCAGAAATTTAATTCATTAAAAGATTTCTTAAAATAATTTTTATATTTCATTATCATAATTTTTGTATATTAAAAATTTACTTAATTAGAATTGCCTGAGTTATTTTACAATAAATATATTATGCCGAAAATTTATCTATGTATTTTTTATATATGATGTTATTTTGAAAGATACTAAATTTTGTAAAGGAAAAAATAATATTATTGATTGTATTAAAAAATAAAGAAAAAATTAATATTATTGAAACTTGTTTAAGCAAATACAAATAAATTTATAATACTATATTATTAGCTGAAATACTTAGAATAAATTTTTTAATATATGATAATAATTAATACTTATAACTAAAATAATATGTCTGGACTTTATATACATATTCCATTTTGTAAATATAAATGCAGCTACTGCAATTTTTATTCTATTGTTAATATGAACAGTGAGGATATATATAAAAAATATATTGAAGCATTGATTAAAGAGCTTAAATTAAGAATAAGATATTATAATCAAAAAATAGAAACTATATATTTAGGCGGAGGTACTCCTTCTGTATTGAATAAAGAGTTTCTTAAATATTTATTAAAGAATATATTGAGCATTATAAATAACTATAATGGAAATGATATTATTAAAGAAATAACTATAGAATCTAATATTAATGATATTAACATAGAATATATCAGTTTTTTAGAATCAATAGAAAATATAAGGCTTTCGCTTGGTATTCAAACATTTAATGAGAAATCTTTATCTGTAATAAATAGGCATACATGTAAAAATGATATTATTAATACTCTTAAATTGATAAATAAATCATCTTTAGAAAATATTTCTCTTGATTTTATATGCGGGCTTCCTTTAAATACTGAAAATCAAATTAGAGATGATATATTGTTTTCGTATGATTTGATTCCCAAAATAAAGCATGCATCTCTTTATTATTTAGAGCTTACGGAATCTTTGAAAAATAAATGGAAAGATATGCTTCCTAATGATGAAGAATCAGTATTATTTTATAAAAAAGCATCTGATACATTGGAAAGTTTGGGATTGATAAGATATGAGGTGTCAAATTTTTCATTGTCAAATTTTCAATCTATTCATAATAGCAATTATTGGCTTTTAAAGGATTATTTGGGTTTAGGAGTATCTGCTGTAGGATGTTTTAATAATATAAGATATGAAAATGTAAAGATGATTAGGGATTATTTTAATGCTTTGTATAATAATAAACTTCCTGCAAAGGATGAAGAATTTTTAGATGAAGATACAAGAAAAAAAGAATTTATATTTCTTTCGCTTAGAACGGTAAAGGGGATAGACATAAATGCTTATCATTATATATTTAATGAGAACTTTTATAAAAAATATAGCGGCATCATAAATAAAAATATAGAGTATTTTATAGTTTCAGATGATTATTTATCTATAAAAAAATGTTATTTTAATTATGTTGATGAGATTAGTTTATTATTATTGTGATTTTAGTAGCGATTCTTGAAAGTTTTTATCATGTATTAGATATTTATCTACAATTACTGCTAAAGCACTGTCTTCTTTCTTTAATTCTTTGGCTCCTCTTGTTATAGAACATAAGCTGGCATTAAGATGTTTTGCAATTTCATATTGAGGCATTTTCCTCCTGAGCAATGTAACTATCCTCAATCTTTGCTGTATCATATCCTGCTCATCCTTAGTAAAAAGTTCGCTTAATAGCTTTTTTATGAATTCTTCATCAGTTTCTGCTGCTAAAATATGAGCCAATAATTCCATTTTTATATCTCCTTTAACTATGTATATTACTATTTAGAATACTACTATATTAAGTATAGGATAAAAAATAATTTTTTCAAGTATATTTTATTGTTTTTAATTGCATAAAAGTTATAATATGCTTTATATTTTTATCTGAGTATAGATGTATGAAAAAAAAGAAATCCAATTCCATAAAGAAGATATCTACAAAAGAAAAAAATAAGAATAATATATTCATTTTTATGTTTATAATATTTATATTATTTGCAGCTGTATTGCATATTATATATGATAAAAATTATGATGTTTCTGTTAATGATATAAATAAGGTTGATAATGCTGGGCTTACAGTAATAATGAAATCTCTTTTGAATGAGGATAAAAAATTGAGCCTTAATGATATAAAAAGGCTTATAAGAGATAATAGAAAGAATATAGACTATAAGATAAGAGATAGTGAAAGCAAGACACTTTTGATGTATGCAGTATTTAATGGAGATAGGGAAATAATAAATGAGATAGCAAGCCATACTGATAATATAGATGATATAGATAATAATGGAAGAACGGCATTACATTGGGCTGTTTATTATAATAAATATGATTCTGTTGTTGCACTCATAGAGCTTGGAGCAAAAACTAATATTAAAGATAATTACTCACTTACTCCTATAGATATAGCACAGTATGAGGGATATGAAGATATATATGAGTATTTATCCAAACGGTAATATTTTGAACAGCAGTATTTTATAGAAAAAATATTGTAAAAAATGATTTTTAATGTTAAAATTAAAGTCTGAATATTGCAATTATTGAAAATTAATATAAAAAATACATATAAAATAAAGAGGAAGCGATGAGATTTAGATGTTTAAAAAAGGATATAGTAAAATCTATAGGCGTAACAGAAAATGTTGTTGAAGGTAAAGTAATTTATAATATAGAAAGCAATGTACTTTTTCATCTTTCAGGCAATATGCTTACATTAACAGCTACTGACGGCTCTGTTTGGGCTAGAAGCAGAATAATATTAGATGACTGTGAGGGAGAAGGTTCTGTTGCTGTTTATGCTAAAAAAATAAGCTCAATATTAAAAGAGATGCCTGACGGACTTATAACTATAAATGTTGAAGAAAATGAAAAAATTAATATAGAATCTGAAAATGGAAAAACTAAGCATTTAATTATAGGAATGAAAACGGATGATTTTCCTGCTTATCCTGAGAGCAGCGGCGATATCAATTATATAATGCTTCCTACAAAAGAATTAGTTACAATGATTAATAAGACTATATCATCTATAGCTAAAGAACCATTCAAGCCTGCTTTAAGAGGTATATGCTTTGAAAAAACTGATTCTAAATTTTTAGCTGTTGCTACTGACGGAAGAAGAATGGCTGTTATAGAAAGAGAATTTGAAGGAGTAGAAAATGGTTCTTTTTCTATAATAATAGAGCCTAAAGTATTAAATGAAATACTTGTTACTGCAAATTATGATGAGGTTGAGCAGGTAAAAATGGGAGTTGATGGTCAGCAGGTTTATTTCCAAGTTGGTAAATATGATTTCGTTTCAAGCCTTATAGAAGGAAAATATCCTAATTTCAGACAAGTTATACCTAAAGAGTTTGCTTATAGTTTTAGAGTTAATAAAAATGATTTGCTCGATGCTATAAGACGTGTAGTTCCTATGATTAATGATGTACGTTCAAAAAGGATGATATTAACTGTTTCTGAGGAGTCTTTAAAAGTTAAGGGTATAAATCAGGAAATGGGTGAGTCTTTGGAAGAAATTGATATAAAATATTCTGGAGAGGAACATTCTATAGCTTATAACTACACTTATATTCAGGATGTTATTAAGCAGATTGATTCTGAGATAGTTACTTTTATGGTTAATAAAGATTCTAGTCCTACTATGGTTAAAGAAATAGAAAGAGAGGATTATTATTATATTATTATGCCTATGAGTATAGGTGAGGAATAATTTATTTTAGACTTATCTTTTTCAAGTCAATAGTTAAAAAAGTTAATAGATTTGTATAGTTTAATATGCAATAGATAAATTTAATAAAAAATTATTGTATCCTAAAATATAATATATTTATTTTTTTAATATAGTTAAAAATTACTTTAAAAAATATATTAAAATACAATACAATAATATAATTAAGCCCGATACAAAAATAGGATTTGATTTGAATTCTGGATTTACAGAAAACGTAAAAGAATACCGCAATAGAAAAAATGCTATAGGATATTCATTTTTATTTAATGTTCATGAAATGATAAACAATAATGAAATAAAAACTCTTTCTATAGATAATATAAAACCAAGCAAGGAAAATATACAAAATGGTACTTACACTCTGTCAACTACATTTTATGCTGCAGCAACTAAAAGAGATTTAGAAGAAAATCCTAATGTGCAGAAATTAATAGATTTTATGCTTTCAGAACAAGGTCAGTATTTAGTTGAAGAAACTGGATATACTACAATTAAAAATTAATTTTTTAAGTTCAAATTTATTAATTATGTATTATAATATTAATAATTAATAAAAACTTTACGGAGAGTTAGTATATATGTCAGATAAAAGCATAATCTTATTATTTCATGGAGCAAATAATTATGAAGAAACAAATAAAATGTATGCTGATATAATGAAAAGATTTGAAAATGAATTTAAAGATTTTTATATAACAGATGCCTATAGTTCAAGTGCTATAAGAAAAATGATGAAAGAAAGTTCTGATTTTCCTGCTGTTAAAGACAGATTAAATGAATTAAAAGATAAGAATATAAGAGAAGTTTATATAGCTCCTATAGTGCTTCTTCAAAATAAAGATTATATGAGAATATTTCATACGGCAGTTCCTTTTAAAAATGATTATTCTGTATTGAAATATGGAGAATCATTATTATCAATTCCAAGCGATTATGATAATATGGTATCTATAATAAAAGATAAATTTAATGATTATGATAATTATACTTATCTTTTTATAGGTCATGGAGGAAAGCATCATTCTAATTCTGCTTATGGAATGCTTGCATATAAATTAAGCCTTCAAAATGAATCTTATTTATCAATGACTTTTTCAGAAGGTGTTAGTTTAGATGAAATAAAAGATAAATTATTAAAGTTAAATAAAAAAGTATTAATAATACCAATATTAATATCAAAATCTTTTCATTATAAGAAAGATATATCAGAGAGAATATTTAATGCAATAAAAGAATTAGGTCTTGAGGCAGAAGTTATAGATAAAACTTTGGGAGAGTGGGACTCCTTTATAAATCTATGCATAAATAAAACAAAAAAACTAATAAATGAAAATTAATTCTGATTTTTTTAATAAAATTTCATTTTAATTGTTATATTATATAAAACAATTATTCTAATAATTTTTGAATACAAAGAATATTTTACTTAAGGAACATAATGAAAAAAATAACAATTTTATTAATGGTTATTTTATCAGCTGCTTTATTATCATGCAGAAATAAGATAACTTTTGCAGAAGATATTGATACAGCAGCAGATGATAATTTATATAAAGATGATATCAAATATGCTTTAGAAATAGATAAGGCTAATGCTCAAAATATGGAAGAGGCATTAAGAAGATACGCTGACAATCATAATGGTAAATACAAATTAATATTCACTGGTACTTCTACTAAAGAATATACTATTTGGACTTCTATAACACAGATGCTTGAAAATACTTCATTAAAAGATATAGAAATGGAAATATCATTTAAATATGTTAATTTTCCTAATAATAAAATTCCAGATTATATATTAGTAGCCAATGCAATAAATAAAACAGTAGTAAAAGTAACACTTCCTGATACTATAACGGATATAGGTGAATATGCTATTTACTGTCCTGCTTTAAGGGATATACAGCTTCCTAGCAGTTTAGTAACTATTGGAAATAGAGGATTGATAGGATGTGCAAATCTAAAGAATTTAAAACTTCCAAATTCATTAAAGTCAATAGGTCAAAACGCTATCAAAGGATGCGGATTTTCAAGCATAGAGATTCCTGATTCTGTAACTTATATAGGCAAAGCTGCTTTTGGAGATTGTGAGAGTTTAACTTATATAAAATTGCCTAGCGGATTAAAAGAAATACCAGAAAGCATAATTGAAAGTTCAGGAAGCTTAACTACTATTACTATACCAGCTTCTGTAACAAGGATAAATAATTCTGCTTTTTACTACTGCATAAAATTTGAAAGCATCAAATTTGTAATAGATGATCCTAATAAAATAACAGTAGGAAATAGTGTTTTTTCGGGCTGTCCTTTAAAGACAATATATGTACCAAAAAGCAGCACCGCTTCTGATAATGATTGGAGAAATGCATTGCATGTTGGTTTGGAAGTAAGTGTTGTGAAATATTGAATTTAAAATAAAAAGTGCAGAGAATTTGTATATTCCCTGCACTAAAAATATAATATTAATTTTTATCTCTCGCTATTAAATGATAAGGCACAGCTACAAAACATATACCGCCTATCATGTTTCCTAGAGTAACAAATAATAAGTTATAAGCATATCCTCCAACTGTTACATTAAGTTCTGAAGGAGTTAGTAAGCCTACAGTCATTAAAGTCATATTTGCTATACTATGTTCATAGCTGCTTGTTATGAAAGCAAATAAGCACCAAAATATCATTATTAATTTACCGCTGTCTGATTTACATCTGAAACTGCACCATACAGCAAGACATACTAATGTATTGCATAATATACCTCTGAATAATAATGCCTGAGGACTTAAAGTCATTTTAGTTAATGTTGTTTTTACTATAAAATCTCCAATAGCTCCAGTTGAAAGACCAGCTAAATAAAATAATAAAGCTACTATAATTGAACCTAATAAATTTCCTATATAGCTTACAACCCAAACTTTAATTGTATCAGCAAATGTAACTTTTTTGTTTAACATTCCTACAGTCATAACTAAATTATTTCCTGTAAATAATTCTGCACCCGCAATTACAACTAAACTTAAAGCTATACCGAAAGATACTCCCATTATTATTTTAGTTCCAGTAAAATCTCCAAGCAAACCGCCTATAGAAAATATTAATAGTATACCAAGTCCTACATACATTCCTGCAAGCATTGATGATACGAAATATCCGAAAATATTGTTTTTTAATAAATTTGATTTAGCTAATGATCCATTGCATACAGCATTTAATTCTTCTTTAAACATAATGTACTCCTTTCCAATAAACTGGTGTATAAACTTCTGCTATTTCAGGTAATTGAACATCTTTTAAAGCCCATTTCTTGAACTCTTCAAAACCTGTTCTATCAACTATATATCCCACATGCTCCTTTCCTCCAGGTGCTGAGAAATCTATATATTTTTTAACATATTCATAAGTATTTAGTATTATCTTTACTATACTGTCTTCATCAGCCCACTTTATGAAATCTTCTCCAAGTCTAGGATTCTTTTTACCAGTACGTCCCATTATTGTAAGTCTGTAATATCTTTTTTCGCTCCTAGTCCAAGCTCTCATAGGGCATTGTAAAACACATTCCCCGCATCCTATACAGCCTTTATGATTTCTTTCTATTTTGTAATTAACCATGCTAAGTACATCAGCAGATTTTCTTTTGCAGGATTTTATGCATGCCTTACAGCTTATGCATCTGTCCTTTTCATATTGAGGATGAGTCATTCCTATAATACCAAAGTCATGCATTCTTACTTTAGCACAATCATTAGGGCATCCAGTTAAAGCAACTTTAAAATGAAGGTCATTAGGGAATATTGCTTTTTCTATTCTCTTTGCAAAAGCTGTTGTATCATAGCATGCGAATGGACAAACTCTGTTTCCTATGCATGCTGATATATTTCTAGTTCCTGAAGAAGTGTAGCCTTTTCCTGCTTCATCCTGATTTATTCCAAGTCCTTCAATTATAGGCTGTATAAGTTCATTAACTTTAGGCATATCTTCCATTTTTATATCAGGAATTTCAAAACCCTGACGCACAGTCATGTGAATGGTTCCGTTTCCGTAATTATCAGCTATATTTTTAATGATATCCAAATATTTTACATTTAAATGCCCACCAGGAACCCTTATTCTTGAAGCTGTTAAACCTCTTTTCTTTGTAATACGAAATGCATTCTTTTTAAGTTTTTTAACATTTATATCCAACATATAATAACTCCTTAATCAAATAAAGTTTTACCTTTAACATAATTAAATACTGGTCCGTCCAAGCAAATATAAACATCATCTATTTTACAATGTCCGCATTTTCCTATACCGCAGCACATTTTTCTTTCATAAGATACCCATATATTTTCTTCTTTGAATCCGAGTTTTTCTAATTCCATTATAGAAAATTTCATCATTGCAGGCGGTCCCACTACTATAGCAGCCGTATTATTCATATCATTTATTTTTAATTGAGGTATATATTTAGTTACAAGCCCTATATTTTTATCGTATCCTTCAGGAGCAGCATCAACAGTTAGTATGAGATTCATATTTTTTTCCCATCTTTCTATATCTTCTTTAAATAAAATATCATTTGGGCTTTTAAAACCTATAATGGCAGACATTTCTTTTCTGTCATTTTTATTATTGCTGAAATAGTCTATGACTCCCCTTACAGGAGAAACTCCAGTACCTCCAGCAATGATTATAATATCTTTATCCTTATATAAATTAACATCAAATCCATTGCCGTAAGGTCCTCTCATAAAGAGTTTATTTCCTACATACTTTTCAAATATTTCATTTGTAACTCTTCCTACTTTTCTTATAGTTAAATCTACGCTTCCCTTTTCTATTCCGCTTATAGATATTGGAGCTTCTCCAAATTTAGGAATCGATACTTCAAAAAATTGTCCTGGTTTTGATTCTCCGTTAAATGCCATTTTGAAAGTGTACTCTATTTCTGTATGTTTTTTTATATCCAATATTTCTGATAAAAAAGGCACATATTCATTATTGCTCATTACTCATTACCTCCTTCATTCCAGCTTCCAATTTATTAATACAATTAGAATAGGATATATATTCAGGACAAGCATCATCGCATCTTCCGCAGCCTACGCACATAGTATATCCATTTCTCTTTTTATAATCAAAAACTTTATGCATAACCTTAAAACGCATACGCTCTCCATTTTTCTTTCTATAAGCACCGCCTCCAGCAACATCTGTATATTCATCTACCATACAAGATGCA
The DNA here is from genome assembly GCF_944388875.1 of uncultured Brachyspira sp. Classification (GTDB taxonomy): domain Bacteria; phylum Spirochaetota; class Brachyspiria; order Brachyspirales; family Brachyspiraceae; genus Brachyspira. The sequence goes on along the minus strand of NZ_CALXKQ010000012.1, from coordinate 39,834 downwards.
TGAACTCTTCTCCTTTCTCCTACTTTTCCATTATCAGTATAGAATATATCCTGCATAGTAAAGCATGTGCATGTAGGACATACAAAATTACATCGTCCGCAGTTTATACATCTTGTGTCATATTCATCCCACATTTTAGATTTGTAAATATCCAAACTTAAATTATCAGGAACTTTTACCTTTATATCATTCTCTTTAACATAGTCTGCCTTAACATCTAATTCCTGATATGAACTTAATAAAGCCTTAAAATCTGAATTTTTACAGTCTATTTCAAAATGATTATCTCTGGCATTTACAGCCAAATCATATTCATCACATTTGTTGCTGTTCATACTTACACAAAAACAATTATCAAATGACTCTGAACATCCTATAAGTACAAATTTAACTTTATCCCTAAGACGCTTATAATAATAATCTTCATATCCGTTTTTTAGATAAATTTGATCTAATCTCTTTACAGCATGCAAATCGCAGCTTCTTAAAAATATTAAAGCTCCTTTATCTCTTTCAATATTTGCCTCTTTTACTTCATCTTCAGTAAAGTAAAATAATGTCTGAGTTATAGGCAAAATAGATTCCTTAAAAGAATAATTCGATTTTTTATGAAACTCTATATCATCAATATTTGATATAGAAGCATACCTAACTATATCTGTATCAGAAAATGTACCAGTACCCTTGAACATTTTAGGGGCATACAGATAATAGTCTTTCTTGAGATTGTCGATAAGGTTTTGAAAATCTGACTTATCCAGCTTATATCCCATACTATACCTCCATTTAATTATGATATTATTATACCAATTAATAAGAATAAGTATGTGATATATATCACACTGTTATATAAAATTCTATTTTTTATGTTTATATATCGTAGAAATAATTTCTTAATTTATCAATATCTTTTATGAAAATAAAATTATCTTTAAATTCTATGAATCCTAATTTTGATAGCTTTTTTATTTGTCTTGAAACGGTTTCTCTTCTTGAACCTATCATTTCCGATATGTATGTTACAGTTAATGGTACATTTATTTTTACTATATTTTCACATGATATGCCATTGTCTTTTGCCAATTTTAATAGTTTTGAAGCCAATTTTTTTTCGCATTCTAAATTATTCGTTGTATTTTGTAATTGTCTGTAAAGTCTTCTTATATTCAAAGACATTAAGTCCAATATAGTTTTAGATAATATAAAGTCTTTTTCCATAGCCTTTATGAAAATATCTGATGGTATGAACATTACAATAGAATCTTCCAAAACCTCGCAGTTTATAGATACTTTTATACCCTGAAGACTATGTTCATTTAATAGCTTTCCTTCATCAAATATGAAAATTATTTTCTTGTCCCCAAAATTATTTAATTTATATAAAGCTGCCTTACCTGAAACTATTATGTAAATATTATTTATTTTATCCTTATCCATGAATATATGTTCTTTTTCTTTATATATTTTTAGGCTTGAGAATTGTTTTATGTATTCTATAGTTTGGGAACTAATATTTTCAAATATTTTTATTTGGTTAAAGGCTTCATCTAATGTAATCATAACTGTTCATTAAACAATATAATTATATTAAAAAAAGTCAATAACTATTGATAAAAAAAAGATAACTTGCTAAAATTAGACTTATTATTTTTATAGAATTTTGGAATTGGAAATGTACTTATGAGAAAGAAATTGACAGTTGGAAGCAGAGCCAGTAAATTGGCATTGGCACAGACTAATATAGTTATAGATAAATTAAAAAGTATTGATGCATTAAATGAAACAGATATAGAAATAAAAGAAATAACAACAAGCGGAGATAAGCATTTAATAGAAAATCCAAATAGTAAGGAAAAATCATTAAAAGGTGCTTTCACAAAAGAAATAGAAGAGGCGTTATTGGATAAAAGAATAGATTTTGCTGTTCATTCAATGAAGGATATGCCTACTATTAGTACTAAAGGACTTATATATGCTTCTGTACCTGAGCGGGATGATGCCAGAGATGTTTTAATTTCAAAAAATAATATAAAATTCAAAGATTTAAGAAAAGGTTCTATAATAGGAACTACATCTTTAAGGCGTTCAAGTTCCGTTATGCAGCTTAGAAATGATTTAATTGTAAAACCAATAAGAGGAAATATTCATACTAGATTAAAAAAGATGGAAGCAGAAGATTATGATGCTTTAATACTAGCTTCTGCTGCTATGCATAGGCTTCATTTAGAATATATTATAACAGAATATTTTTCTATAGATGATATACTGCCTGCCCCAGGTCAGGGAGCATTATGTGTTCAATGCCGAGAGAATGATTATGAAATAATAGATATATTGAAACTTATAGAAGATAAAAAAATAAGAGAATTAGTTGATATAGAAAGAGAGTTTGCATGCCTTTTTGACAGCGGATGCAATTCTCCTGTGGGATGCTATACTGAAGTTACTGATAATAATATAGTACTTCATGGAAACTTCTTTTATAATGATAAAAATTATAGGGATAAGATTTGTCTAAATGAAGTAAATAATAAAAATGATTTAGCTAATGAACTTTATAAAAAAATAAAATTAAAAATGCAGTCTGATAATTAATAAATATTTATATATTTAAATAAGTTTTAATTTTTTCTTTTATTTCTAATGCTTTTTTAGGGTTCCCATTTGCAGATATGCCTATAGAATACTCTTCATTTTCTATATTGGTGCAAAAACGTATATTCATATTATCTTTTGATGATGCATTATTAATTAATATATTTTTTGCAATGCATAAATTAGATATTTCATTATTGATTTTTTCATCATTGGTAGCTGCTACTACTAAAAAATATTTTTCTAATAGTTTTTCATTTAATTCGAATTTACTTTCAATTAAGGTTATCTTATTTGATTTATTTAATTCAATTATATCTTTTAATGCTTTATCAGAAATAACGGTAATATTATTGCATTCGTATTCTAAAAGTTTATTGATCTTTCTTAATGCAACTTTTCCTCCTCCTATGATTAAACATTCCTTATTCTTTATATTTATAAATACTGGAAAAAACATTATTAAATCTCTTTTAAGTATCTGCTTAAATCTTTTGCATGATATGTGATTATTATATCAGCACCAGCTCTTTTTAAAGCATGCATATTTTCTAAAACGGCTTTTTTTTCATCTATAAATCCAAGTTTTGATGCAGCCTTAATCATAGAGTATTCTCCGCTTACATTATATGCTGCTATTGGAATATTGAATTTACTGCTTACATCTTTTATAATGTCCAAATAGGATAGTGCGGGCTTTATAATAAATATATCTGCATTTTCTTTTATATCATTTTCTATTTTTGTTATATATTCTTTGCTGTTTCTATAATCCATTTGATAACTTTTTCTATCTCCGAAACTAGGTGCTGAATCGGCAGCTATTCTAAAAGGTGAATAATAACAAGATGCATATTTTACACTATATGACATTATAGGAGTATTATAATAACCATTTTTATCTAAAATATTTCTAATAGCATAAACATGTCCGTCCATGCAGTCTGAAGGAGCTACCATATCACTTCCCGCTTCAACATGAGATAATGCTATTTTTGCTATATATTCAAGCGTAGAATCATTATCAACATTGGTATCGCATAATATACCGCAATGTCCATGCGAAGTGTATTCGCACATACATACATCTGTTACAATTAAAAGTTCAGGAAAATTTGATTTTATGTATCTTACCGCTTTTTGTATAATACCATTTTCATTATATGCTTCGCTTGCAGTTTCATCCTTATCTTTTGGTATTCCAAATAATAATATTCCTTTTATACCCAAACTTACTATTTCTTCAAGCTCTTCTTTTAATTTGTCTATAGAAAATCTGAATTGATTAGGCATAGCTTCTATTTCTGTTTTAATATTGCTTCCTTCCTCTATAAATATAGGGTATAAAAAGTCATTCATACTTAAATTAACATTTGATATTAAATCTCTTATAACAGCATTATTCCTTGTTCTTCTGGTTCTTCTAAACATATTTTTTATCCCTTAATATTATTTATCTTCTAATAATGATTTTATAACTCCCTCAGCATAAAACTCATCAGCTTCTAAATGTACATTTAAATTATTATCCTTTAATTTTTTACTTGTTACAGGTCCTATAGATACTATTTTTTTACTTTCAATCAAAGAAGTATTATAGTTGATAGATTCTAAAAAGGATTCAACAGTAGACGGACTGAAAAATGTTATATAATCCGTCATATTAATATTTTCAATCATTACTTTCTCTTCATATTTGATTTTTTTTGTGTTGTACAATTCTAATTTTGTGAAGTTTCTTTTATATTTTTTGCTAATATCATCTTCATCCACAGGAGATATGTTTGATGTAATTATTAATATATTATCATCTTCATTTGTATGGTTTACAGACTCTTTTATTAATTCATTTACCAAAAATTTATTAGGATAAAAATCAGGTTTTATTTTATATTTTTCTAATGTCTGCAAAGTAGCCTTTCCTACAACGCCTATTTTTATATTATTTAAAATTCTTAAATCATCTATTTTGCTAATAAAAGCATTAGCCCCATTTGATGAGCATAATAATACAGCTTTATATTTATTTAAATCAGCAAGCTCTTTATTATTATATTCTATGTCTATCATAGGAAGAGAGTAGCATTCTGCTCCTAAACTTATTAATCTATTATATAATATATTTGCTCTTTTTTTATCTCTTGTTATTAAAATGGATTTTCCGCTTAAAGGCATTTTATCATACCAAGAAAATTTATTCTGAAATTGAACAACATCTCCTACAATGATTGCGGCAGGGGATTTAATTTTATTTCCTTTTGATAAACTCACAATATTTTCTAAAGTTCCTGTTATTACTCTTTGATTAGGACGGCATGCATTCTCTACTATTGAAGTTTTAGAAGATTTTGATTTTCCATTTTCTAAAAGTCCATTAACTATTTTTTCAAGATTAGCTATACCCATTAAAAATATTAATGTTCCTTCCAATTTTGATATTATTGGAAAGTCCAAATGATTATATTCGCCCATAGCATGTGCGGTAAATACATGGAAACTTCTTGATATATTTCTATAAGTAAGAGGAATGCCTGCATATTCGCACGAAGCTATTGATGAGCTTATTCCTGGTACTATTTCAAATTTTATATTATTATCATATAAAAAATCTAATTCTTCTCCGCCTCTTCCAAATACTAAAGGATCTCCTCCTTTTAATCTTACAACAGTTTTATCTTCTAACGCGTATTTTAAAATAGTTTTATGTATTGTATCCTGAAGAGTATGATTTCCATGTTCTTTTCCTAAATAAACAAGTTCTGCATTTTCATTACAAAATTGAAGTATGCTGTTGTCTACAAGCCTATCATATATTACACAGTCGCATATACTTAAAACTTCTTTAGCTTTAAGTGTTAAAAGTTCATAGGATCCGCATCCTCCTCCTACAATATAAACTTTTCCAGACATGTTTTATCCCTTCTATTCAATTAATAAAAAAATACTATAACAAAAAAAATATTTTGTCAAATTACAAGTATTAGACTTATTTAATAACTTTTAATTCATATTAAAATTCTTATAATAAAAATATATAAAAAACAAGTATTTTTAAGAAGTTACAAAAAGTTGATAAAATATTTTATATCAGTTTTTAAAAACAAATTAATAAATATTTGTAGTATATTATTTTATGATGTTTTATTATTATAATAAATGAAATATTATATTTGAAGTGATAAACTTGCAGTTAATAACTGACAAGAAAGTTATCAGCTATTTTTAAGCAACTTTATCACTAACATAACCAATAAATTATTATTTATTAGTTTTTTTCTTTGTTTCTTTTTTAGGAGATGATTTTTTTGATATATTTTCTCCCTTTATCATTTTCATAGCAGCTTCAATTAATTCTTTAGCTTCTTTTTTACTTTTAGCCTCTGCTATTATACGTACAATAGGTTCTGTATTAGATGAGCGTACATGAAGCCATCCATTTTCTAAATCTATTTTTATGCCATCAATAGCTGTTATTTTAGCTTTAGGGTATTCAGTTTTTATCTGTTTTAAGAAATTATCCTCATCGATTTTTGCAACTTCTAATTTTTCTTTAACTATTTCATATTTTGGTATTTCATTAACAAGCTCTGTTATAGTTTTTCCAGTTTTTGCCATTAATTCCAATATCAAAGCTATACCCAAAAGAGAATCTCTTCCAGGTGTTACTGAAGGAACTATTATTCCTCCATTGCCTTCTCCTCCGAAATACAATTTATTTTTTACAACATGAGAAGAAACATTTATTTCACCTATTTTTGTTCTATCAACAGAATATCCTTTTTCTTTTGCTAAATCATCTATCATTCTGGATGTAGATAGGTTAACAGCAGCATTTCCCTTTCCTACAAGCCATAAATATTTAGCACATAAAGCCAAAGTATACTCTTCACTTATGATAGTACCGTCATTAAGAACTATAGCAAGTCTGTCTGCATCAGGGTCTTGAGTAAAACCTATATTAACTTTATTTTTTTTAACTAAATCAGACAAACTTTTCATGCTTGCAGCAGAAGGCTCGGCAACATGAGCAAATTTACCAGTATGCTCTTTATTAATAGAAACTTCTTTTACTCCCAAAGCCTTTAATAATGGCGGCGTAGCAAATAAACCTGTTCCATTAACATAGTCGCATGCCACTCTAAAATTAGACTTTTTTATTTTGTCTACATCTATAAATCTAATAATTCTTTTTATATGTTCTTCTATAGCATTATCTATTTTTTGATATGTTCCTGTTTCTAATGCTTTTACAAATCTTGATGATTTTTTATCATAAAGCTTCATAAGTTCATTAACAGCTTTTTCATCTAAGAATCTTCCTTCCTTTCCTATGAGTTTTAAGGCATTCCATTCTATAGGGTTATGACTTGCAGATATCATAATACCGCCATGTATTTTAAGTTTTTCAACCATATATAATGCTGTTGGGGTAGGGGTTATTCCTATATCTATTACATTTATTCCAGATGCCATTAATGTTGAAACTACTGCATTTAATATGGATTCTCCTGTTATTCTTGTATCTCTTGCCACCAAGATTTTGGCTTTCTTTGGAAAAAGACATGCAAACGCTGATGTGTAATCTACAATGGTTCTTATATCTAAACCGTCACCTATTATTCCTCTTATACCTGATATACTGGTTTTTAATGTAGGCATTTAATACTCCTAATTATCATAAATATTATATGTTTATTATTTTTTAATAAATATATTTTACTATTTTAACAATAGTATAATAATTTTCAATTATTTATATATTTTTTTATTAAAATTTAGGTCCGAATCTAAATCCGAATTGTGCCCCAACTTCAACATTTCCAAAAGACTCATTTTTTACAACATACAATTCTTTTGATGTTCCGTCCCAATAATCACCGAAATCATAACCGATATATATGCCTACATTAATTGCCATATCCTCTCTAAAAAAAATAGAATAATCAAAAGTGCCTCTTATATACATTCTAGGATATATATCCTGCTTTATTTCTACAGTATCTTTTGAATTATAAAAAAGAATATTAGGCGATAATGTAAATCTGAATCCAAAATTTATACCTATAGAAAAAGAATCTATATTAAATTTTGGTAATATCCCTATATAAATGTCATTTTCAATAAATTTGTATTTTATATTTCCATTATATTTGGAATATGATGCTGAAGTATAATTGTATCCGAAAACTCCTAATAAACTAATTCCCATATTTTCTTTTAATTGAAACATATATCCAATGTCTGTTTCTATTCCGCATTGAAAGTTTGCATGACCTTTTGGATTTCCTTCTACAGGGACATTTTTATGCACTACTGTTACAGCAGTTCCTAATGGAATATTTACTATAGCTTCAAAACCTCCTTCTGAGGCGGCAAATGATATTTTAGATATTGATAAGAATGCAGATAAATATAATATGCAAAGCAGATTTCTTTTGATGTACAACATTGATTTTCCTTCAGTATAATTAATATATGCTTTTATCAAAATATAATATAATAATTTTATTAGTCAAATTTATTAGATTATGTTTGTTAATTTGACTAATATATTTTAATTCGTATATTTATAAAATATGTTATGATGATTAAATAAGGACAATCTATGTTAAAAAAATCTATATTATTTTTTTCTATGTTTATATTGCTTTCTTCATGCATGAAGAAACTTATGCCGACATATCCTATTTCTAAAAATAATTCAAGTATTAATTCTTCTTCTGGTAATAATGAATTTGAAGAGGAAGTTCCTAATTGGTTTTTGGAAGATGAAGAACAGCAAAGACCTAAACTTTTAGACTCCCAAGTACTTTTTCATAGTTCTGTTGATAAAAGCGGTAATCCTACAAGTATATACAGAATACCAGCTATAACCGTTTCAGAAAAAAATACTATTATAGCAGTTGCTGACAGCAGAAAGGGCAGTTATGAAGATGTAGGATTCAATAATTCTAAAGATATTGATATAGTTGTAAGAAGAAGCACAGATGGCGGGCATACATTTGGAGGCGAGATAATAATACCCCCTAAATCAATAAGTAAAGATGATGCTCATGGGGATTCATTATTTTTTTCATGCAAAAATGGAGATTTAGTAGTTTTATGTTCTGCAGGCGGCGGTTATGCACAGCAAACTAAAAAATATTCAAAGGTAATGATTTCTAGAAGTACAGATGATGGTGTTACTTGGAGTGAGTGGAAAGATGCTGATGGTGATGTAAATAATTTTGGAAGCGGTTTGCTTCAGCCATATAAAAGAGGATTTGCTGCTTCTGGTACAGGAGTAAGGCTTGAAGATGGTACATTGATGGGGGCTATGTTAGTAAATAGCGGAACGGATGCTACTAAAGCTGCTGCTGCTGTTATTGTTTCTATGGATAATGGATATACTTGGCATGTAAGAAGTATTGCTAAAAGAAAATCAGGCACACAAGATGAACCTAAGGTTGTGGCACAATTAAATGATGGAAGAATATTAATGTCTGTACGTTCGGGTCCTTGGAATGCTAGTAGTAAAAAAAGAATATGGTTTCGTTCTCAGTCTGGTATTGGAAGTAATTGGGATGAAATAACAGCTTCTGTAAAAGGAAATTTTAATGATGCGGCATGCAATGCTGAAGGTATAATGTATTCATCTACAAAATATGGTTATGAAAAAAACAGACTTATACATGTTGCTTTAAACTCTGATAATGGAAGGAAAAATCTTACGGCATTTATCAGTTATGATGAGGGTAAAAGCTGGGAAGTAGGGAGGGTTCTTAATTCTTCAAAGGCAGGCTATACTTCTCTTGCAAGACTTAAAGACGGTACTATAGTTGTTCTTAGTGAAGAGGGCAATGGTACAAATCCAAATAAAGAACATTATGATATTGTATTTAGAAGATTTAATCTTGCATGGCTTACAGATGGTAAAGATGTATATAACCCGCCTAATAAATATTAATATGTAAAAAATAATAAAGCATTATAACTAATATGATGCTTTATTATTTATGATGACTTGTTATTCTATTCATGCAGTTTTTATATTCTAATACGAAGTTTTTTATATCTGATATATTGATATTATTATCTTCAGATATTTTTACAGATCTTATTTTATTTAATTCTTTTTCTACAATAGAGGCATCTTCAACATCAATTATAGTTTTTATATCATTTATAGTATACAATAAATCTACAGAATTGCTGTCTTTAGGAAGTGTTTCAGTTCTAAGCATATAGTATAATGTTATTATTAGCTTAGATATTATATCTTCTGTATGAAGCACTATTATTTTTAATACAGCATTTCTAATTTTCATGCTTGCCATTTTTATATAATAAAGTTTTAAAGAATTTTCATGCTCCATAGCTTCTATTAATTCTTCTCTTTTCAATACTTTTATTAAAGAATCTTCTAATACTACAACGCTTGTGGATAATGCCTGATATTTTCCAACAGGTTTGTATCCGTCAATAATACTTCCTTCAGAATAAATTGCTCTGGTGATTAGATTAGAATTTAATATATTATATACTCCAATTCTTCCTGATTTTATAATGTATAAATGTTCGTTTGATTCAAGTTCTGTGTATATGCAGTATCCTTTTTTATAACTGTATGTATTGTCTTCAGATTTAGCAGTTTCTTCTACAGGAGTTAAAATTGATAATGCATTTTTTATTTCATTTTCACTTTCAGGAAATAGCTCTATACATTTTTTGCATAATTTATACGAAGCATCATTGAAGCCGTTATGTTTGTATATATCAGCCATCTTTAATATTTCTTCTTTAGTTTGTCTGAACTGATAAGATATATTTTTATTTTTATGATGACTTGATAATAACATATAATATTTGCTCAGCCACATTTCTAATGATGTATCCAAATATCTATCTATTTTTATCATTAAGTCTTTGCTTTCTATATTAACTATATCATCTATTTTTACTTCCATTACTTCTGTATCTTCTATAGCTTTTACATTATAGAAATATGGTTCATTTAATACAGCATTTACTAATCCTAATATATTTCCTTTATTAAATTCTATATTGTAATCTAAAGTACCGTAAGATATAGCTTTTTCCTTTGTAACTACATAAAAAGAATCTTTAGGATATTGATTCTTTATGTATATAATAGCTGATTTTTGAAATGATAAAGTATTGTAGCTCATATTTAATTTCCATTAATTGATATATTATGAAATTTACAGTTTATAGAATGATCATTTACAATTCCTATACCCTGCATATAACTGTAAACGATAACACTTCCTACAAATTTAAATCCTCTTTTTATTAAATCTTTACTGATAGTATCAGATAATTCATTTTTTGCTGGTATTTGGGAATCATCGTTTAGTTTATTATCTATTTGCTTATTATCGGTAAAAGCCCATATATATTTGTCGAAACTTCCAAATTCTTTTTGAACTTCAATAAATTTTTGTGCATTTAATATTAAAGCATTAATTTTTCTTTTATTTCTGATAATTCCCTTGTTATTAAGCAGCTCTTCTATTTTTTTATTATCATATTTAGCTATCTTTTTATAATCAAAATTATCGAATGCATCTCTCATATTTTCACGTTTATCTAGTATGCATTTCCAACTGAGTCCTGCCTGCATGCCTTCTAGTATAAGCATTTCAAACAATTTCCTCTCATCATGGCATATTCTGCACCACTCCTCATTATGATATTTTATTTCTATTTCACTTTTAGCCCATTTGCATATACTATCGCTCATTATTCATCCACCGTTATACTAGATTCATAATCATCTACTTTTATATTATATTTTCCTTTTTTTAAAAACATGGAATAATTATCCTTTTGTTCGATTATATTTACTATTTTCTCTCCGTTATAATCTATAATGCACCAGTTCTTTATATCTTTTATATTAATATGATATTCATTTCCATTTTTACTTATTTCTATATTATTGTATATGTATTTTTCATTTTCATTGCTTCCCCTAGAAAGCAAAGGCGTTACTCTGCTGAAATAAAGCATATAATCAACTTCATTATTTTTTATATTAATGACTGATTTCTTTTTTTCTTCATTAAACATTTCTGAGTCTTTAACGTTTTCCATTATGAATATATCATTTCTTAAACTGCTTACTTCTCTTTGTAAATCTGTATTTATTTCAAGCTCGTTAATAAACTCATCAGAAACTTTAATCCCATTAACATAATTAATAATTTCTTCTTCCGTATAATTATAGTTTTTATCTATCATATATCAATCCAAAATTTTCTTTTAATTTATTTTTTATTTTATTTATAATTTTAGAAACCGCATTAGATGTTATATTGAGAACTTTAGCTATAAAATCATAAGGAACATTTAATTTTATAGAATGAAGTTTTTTTATGTAATTTTGTTTTTTACTAGCCAAATGTACTGTGAAAATTCCTTTTCTATTGTTTTCTGATATTTGAGCATTTACTTTAGCTATTTTGTCCTGCTGTTTTATTATTTCATTATATTTATTTATATATGTTGCTCTTGCTTTTTCTATTATAGAGTATGCTTCTTCATAACTAATATTAAAATATTTCATTAAAGGCGATGCTATAAGATTAATAAATAATTCTAAATTATGTATAAAGAATGCCAAAGAATCCCTGTCATTAAATTCTTTTTCTATATAGTTGAACATATTTAAAGCTATATTTTCTATATTTGTTTCTTCATCATAATTTTCTGTATACTCATTTATTGAATATGATTTAGTATCATAAAGCACATCATGCAATGTTAAAGAATCTCTATTGCATAATGGGGCATCTATGGATATTTCTTTTTTATTATATTTATTTTTTCTCTTTTTATAATCTATAAAATTTAAATAATGGCTTCTTAATGTGTATGTAAACCATGTTATAAATTTAGCTTCTGTTTCATTGTATTTTAATATTATATTTTCTATTCTTTCTATATAATATGAATAAAACTCTAAAGCATCATTATGATAAGCACCAAAAACTTTTCTAGGATAATTATATATATAATTAGATAAATGATTATTAATTTTTTTTAAAGATTCAATGCTTCTAGCAATTTTATATTCATTTACAGCTTTTTTTATAAACTCATCATCAATCATCATTATCCTCATATTTTAGTATATTAAAGAACATCTCTTTCATTCTTTCATCTTTTATATTTGATTCTTTTATAACATTTTCCATCCATTCTTTATGTTCTTTAGTCAAATTATTATTATTTTTTTCTACATCTTCTTTAGGTTTATTATTATCTATATTACTAATTTCTCCTATTCTAGTTTTTAATTCTACTACTTCTATATTTGTTTCTTTTTTTATGTTTTTAAATATGTTAGTTCTGTTCATAAATATTTCATTGGCCCATACATTGTCTTTAACAATCACTGTAAGTATTCCATTTCTAAAAAATGAAGGATAGCATATTTTTGACAGAACTTCTCCTATAATATCATTCCACTTTTGTGATATTTTAATATAACTTGAAAGATTTATATTCTGATATGATTTTATATTTGAATATTCTTCTAAAGTATTTTTTATTGTATGCATATAATAATTCCTAATATATATCATATAATAAATTTTTATATTATCAATATTAATTATTGGTTGAATTATTTTTTTGCATATTTGTACTGTTTTCCTGAATTATATTTGTATGTGCTGTATTATCCATATCATTATTTGTATTGAATGTATTTGTTATAGTGCTGTTTGTAATAATACTGTTTTCATAATTTTCTAATTCTATAGGTTTTGCTTCTATATCTTCATTATAATCCATAATATTATTTTGATTAGTTATTTGCTGTGCAGAATTAGTATTTATTCCAAGGATTGTTCTTGTTCTAGTTATAGAGTCCTGAAGACCTTTGTATTTTGGATCTAGTTTGAATGCTGACTCGTATACTTCAAGTGCTGAACTGTAATTTTTATCTCTTTCATAAGTTGCAGCCAAATTTACCATATATACTATATTATTGGGACTATAAACAGTAGCTTTTAAAAATGATGATTCTGCCTGTTTATAATCTTCAATGTATAAATATAAAAGTCCTAGATAATTATTCATATATGCATCATTTGGTTTTAAACTTATAGAATGCCTTATAGAATCTATTGCCTGATTTGTGTTTCCTAATTTGTATAATGCATATCCTTTTTGAAAATATAATTTAGATGAGAATCTATTTACTATAATTCCATTTCTTGAAACTCTAAGCATATTTGTATAATCTTTTAGATTCATATATGCATTAGCTAAGTTTTCGAAATATTCTATTTTTAGAATAGGGGAATTGGCTATTTCATATTCAAAAAGTTCGGCTGCTTTTAAATAATTTTTTGCTCTGTAATATCTATATGCATTAGCTAAATTATTTTTATTGTACACAAAATTATCATTAGTTTGAGAATATAATGATATATTTGTTAAAAAAGCAGAAAAAATTAAAATTAATATATTTTTAATTAGCATCTTTTTTGAAACTTTGCAGCCTAAAGTCATTTATCATAGCATTGGCATAAGCTATAGTTGCATCATACATTTCTTCTTTTTTCTTGCCTTTAAAAAATTTGTAAACTCTAGGAGATTGAACATTTAAATAATCAGGAAGTACAATTTCTCCGTCATTAGCTACTTTTAATGCTATGGATTTTATATTAGTCATTTTTTCTATAAAGGCATGCAGGAAGAAGCCTGATTCTTTAAGTATGAATTGTTCTGCTCTGCTTGAATTTTCTCCGTTGTTTAATGCAAATATATAATCAGCAAATATTTGCGGTACTTTAGTTTCGCCTACTGGTATTATAAATTTTTGAAATTGATTGTCATAGTCTTTTATAGCAGTTTCCACCACATAATCGCTTGCAGGTCCGCATAAAAAGAATCTTATAACAGAAAAACAGTTATATAATTCTTTAAAAGCACCATATAAATGTTCTATTTCCTGATCTGCCTTAGGATGCATTTCTTCTAAAGGATATTTTTCAACAGCACTCTTAAACTTTTCTATCATATTGTCTACTTTATTCATAAAAGAATTTTCTTTAGCTTTTTCTTCTTCAGCTTTTTTTCTTTGGCGTTCTAATTCTCTGTCTCTGAGCGTTGTTTTTATATCTTCAAGTATTTTTATTTCAACGATTAAGAAATTTGATATATCCTGTCTATTTTGCAATGCCTCTCTGTATCTATCATTGAAACTATTAACATTATATATCTTACTGCCGTATTTCTCAGCACCTTTTTCATAATCGCTTCTTATTCTAGCTAAAGTTGCATTAATTTCTTTATCGCTTAAACCAGCCATTGAAGACTCCTTTTGAAAAATATTTCTAATCTTATGTAAAATATCATTACAATATATCGAGAACTTTCATTAATTAATTATACAATTTTTTTAAAATAAATCTAGTATACAATCTTATAGTTTTATTAGTGTATTGCAGTTTTTATAGTTTATAATTTATATACTTTTTTACATATTTACATATTGATAATTAAAATAATATATGTTATTTTATTATTAAATAAATATTTATAGGTATTGTTATGTTTGAACCAGATATTTCTGTTAATAAAGTTAATTTTAAAAATGCGGATTTTAAAGGAGTTAATTTAGAAATAGATTTAAATATAAAAAATAATTTTTTTATAGATGTAGAGCTGAATAATATTTATATATCTTTATTTAAAGATAAATTGGGTTCAGGCAATAAAGTAGGTGAGGCTAATTTAAAGGAGTGTTATACTCTGCATTCTAATCAAAGCCGTACTATCAAATTAGATGTTAAAATATACTATTTGGGAATTATAATTAATGCAATACCTGTTTTTCTAAAAAAAGGATTTTCATGCATATTAGATATTGATGTATATTTTAAAATATTATTTTTTAGAGGACATAAAAATATTATAAGGAAAGAATTTTTATCAGTATTATAGAAATTATTTATCTATCATTATATTAAGTATTTCTATATCAGTACCTTTCATGCCTTCTTTAGCCATTCTTCCTATACTGTCAATTGTAGCTTCTATATCATCTTTCACAAGACCGTCCCCCGACTTGAAAACTTTACCATCTCTTGCTAGATTAAAAGCCAATATTCCGCAGTCTACAGCTTCAGAAATTTTTGATGCACATGAAGCCTTAGCCCCATCGCAAACCATTCCTCCTATTGTACATAATGCATTTGTTATAGTATCTGAAATTATCTTATAGTCAGCATCATGCAAATATGCAATACCTGAAGCTGCCCCAGTAGCAGCACATACAACCCCGCAGAATGCTGATAACTTTCCTATATGTTTCTTCTGAAGTATAGCTATTAAATTTGAAAGCACCAATGCTCTGTATAATTTTTCTTCTGATACTTTCATGTATTCGGCATATTGTATTACAGGTACAGATACTGTTATTCCTTGATTGCCGCTTCCTGAATTAGTTACTACAGGCATAGGGCATCCTCCCATTCTGGCATCAGAACCTGCAGAAGCATAAGCTTTTGCTTTGTTTCTAATATCATCTCCATAATATTTAAGGAGTGTTCTTCCTATACATGAACCGTATTCATTTTTTATTCCTTCTTTGGATATGGCTGTATTCATATCTATTTGTCTTGATATAATTTCTCTAATATCTTCTATATTAACCTCATTTGCAAAATTTAAAATTTCTTTTATCTTTAATGATTCTCTGTCTGCTAATTCCTTATCACTGTTTGAGTTATCAGATGTAAATATTTCTTTTCCGTCTTTAATTATTTTAGTGATATTTGTATGAGCATTTTTTATTTCAATACTGGAATATGTATTTTTATACTTAGCTTCTATTATGATATGAAGATTTTCAGAACCTTCTATTAAATCACAATTGCAAAAACCGTTTTTTACAAGTTCTTTAGTTTTATCAATATCTTCTTCTTTTACTGTAGATAATACTTCAAGATTTTTATTAGAATCGCCTCCTATCAATCCTAAAACAGCAGCAATGTCAATTCCTTTTAATCCTCCTGAATTAGGAACAGTTACTCCTTTTACATTTTTTATAATATTTCCGCTGCATTTTACAGTTATTGAATCTGGTATTTCTCCTACAACATCTCTTATTTTTGCTCCCGCATAAGCTATTGCTATTGGTTCTGTACATCCAAGTGCTGGTATTAGCTCTTCTTTTAATATATCTATATAGTTTCTGTATAATTTGTTGTTCATAATATTATTTATATTCCCTAAAATTTCGCAGTTTTAATATTATATTATTCTTTATTATCAAAATCAATATTTTATAATCTAATTTAAAAAAAAATTACGATTTATTAATATTTAACAGTAATATTTTATTTATACTATTGATTTTTTTTTATTTTATGATATTTATAACAGATAAATTTTGAGAGAAGTTAAGTTATGATACCTAGATTACATTTAAAAATAGTAGCAAGATTTAGAGAAGTTTTCGGACATAAAGGCGATACAAAATTATATTTTTCACCTGGAAGAGTAACTATTATAGGTGAGCTTATAGATTATTCAGGAGGCGATACTATAACAGCTGCTGTAGATAGGGGTACTTATATAGTAGCTAGAAAAAGACCTGATAATAAAATTAATATATATGCTCATTCTTTCAAAGCTAAAAAATCATTTACTTTAGATGAATTAGAAAAAAATAAAGATGATGAATGGGCTGTTTATTTTAAGGGTGTTTATTCTGTATTATTAGAAAATGGATATAAACTTCATGGCATGGATTTATTTGTATATACTGATTTGCCTTTTAATACATCTCTTGCTTCTTCAAGTTCATTATGTGCTTGTTTGACTTATGCTGCTTTGGATATAAATAATATAAAGGATATTGAGCCTCTAGATATGGCCAAACTTTCGTATGAAGGTGAAAGAAAATATGCTTCTCATAGAACATCCTTAAGCGATCATGCTACAATTTTTATGGGTAAGGACAATACATTATTTTTCTTTAATATGAATTCTCTTAAGTATGAATATTTTGATTTTAATATGGGCGAATACTGTATGGCTGTAGTAAACAGTAATAAAAAAAGAACATCCAGCGACAGTGAATATAATGCCAGAAGAAGAGAATGTGAGAATGCTTTAAAAAAATTAAAAGAAAAAAAAACTAATTTAAAATCTTTATGCGATTTGAAGCCTAAAGATGCTGATTTTATTAAAGAAACTTTGCAAAATAAAGAACAAAGACGTGCTTTATATGTTTCTTCTGAGCAGGACAGAGTTAATCAAGCTGTAAAAGCTATTAAAAAAGGTTCTATTAAGGATTTAGCAAATTTAATATCAAAAACTCATGACGGATTAAGTAAATTATACGAAGTTTCTACTGCAGAATTGGATATACTAGTTGAAGAATCTATTAATATGGATGGAGTATTAGGTGCTAGAATGATAGGTACAGGTTTTGGAGGAGGAGTTTTAATATTCCTTAAAAAAACAGAAGTTGAAAATGTTATAGAAAATTTATATGCCCATTATAAAGAAAGAACTAGAAGAGATGCTGATGTTTATATATTAAAATCATCTAACGGCACTAGAGTATTGCCTACAGAAGAGTAATTTTTAATTTGAACAAAATTAATTGTTAATAATAAATTAGGAAAATTTATGACATTATCTGAGATTAAAAATGCAGTGGCAAATATTAAGGAACAATCGGAAGTATTAAGGGGGTATCTTTGACCCTGATTCTATTTATAAAAGAATAAAAGAGATCGATGAAGTATCGGCAAAAGATGATTTTTGGAATGATAATATAGCTGCCCAAAAGTTAATGAAAGAAAGAATGCTTCTTCTTGATAAGATAGAGCCTGTTGAAAATCTAATAAAGAATTCCAATAATATATATGAGCTTGTTGAAATGGCAATAGAATCAGGCGATACGGAAATGGAAAAGGAGCTTGAAGGGGAGTATACTGAACTTCAAAAAGTTTTTGATGAACTTGAAACTAAAAACTTATTTTCTGGAGAATTTGACAGTAAGAATGCATATTTAACTTTGAATGCAGGAGCAGGAGGAACAGAAAGCTGCGATTGGGCTTCTATGCTTTCAAGAATGTATGTACGTTTTTGTGAGAGGCATGGTTTTACAGTTGAAACTACAGATGAACTTCCAGGGGATGAAGCTGGAATAAAGCAGATAAGTTTTTATATACAAGGTCTTTATGCTTATGGTTATTTGCGTTCAGAAATAGGGGTTCATAGATTGGTTAGAATATCTCCTTTTGACGCTAATGCTAAGAGGCATACTTCATTTGTGGCTGTAAGTGTTATGCCAGATATAGATGAGGATATTGAAATTGAAATTAATCCTGCAGATTTAAGAATAGATACATACAGAGCTTCTGGGGCAGGCGGACAGCATGTTAATAAAACATCATCTGCTATAAGAATAACACATATTCCTACTAATATTGTTGTGCAGTGTCAGGCAGAGAGAAGCCAGCATAATAATAAAGATATGGCTATGAAGATGCTTAAGGCTAAACTTTATCAGCTTGAAAAGGAAAAACTTGATAAAGAAAAGCAGAAAATAGCAGGAGAGAAAACGGATATAGCTTGGGGAAACCAAATTAGAAGTTATGTATTTCAGCCTTATCAGATGGTAAAAGATTTGAGAACAGGGCATGAAAGCAGTAATATGAACTCTGTTATGGACGGAAATATAGATGAGTTCATATCTGCATATCTCAAACAGCAGATAAAAAAGTGATTTTATTTATTTTTTGTTTTTTATTTATTCTGAACATAAATATTATTATGTTTAATTAATTATGTTACTTGTTGACATTTTTAGACATAAATAGTATAGTGTATATAAATAAAAAAACGGAGAATATTATGTTAAAAAAGATTATGTTAACATCTGTTTTGGTATTTGCATTGGCTGTATGCGTACCTAATAAAGCACATGCTGCTTATTCAGATGGTGCTGCAATAGGAGCTTCATTATTCTTTGGATATCCTAATCAAGGTTTAGCATTAGTAGGACAATTCAAAGGCGTGCCTTTAATGTTTGGAGTTCAGGCTGTAGCAGGTGTATTAACTCCAAGGTATCAATATTTCGGTATTGGATTAACTATGGACTGGTGGGGATTAAAAATACCTTTGGGTCAGGCAGGAGAGTCTGATGTTCATTTTTATTTAGGACCAGGACTTGCTGCTGATGCTGCTTTTGGCTCTTATGGTGTATGGTCAGTTAATGCTGGTTTGAGAATGCCTATAGGTTTTTCTTTTTTAATTAAACAAAAATGGGAAATATTCTTAGAACCTGCTCCTACTATAAATGTTATTCATGCCGATGGAGATGGGGTATCTATATTAGGTATATATATGGGTGATAAGGACGGACGCAGAAATAGATGGTATTTAGGTCATTTCTTGCATATAGCATTCCAAGTTGGATTTAGATATTGGTTCTAAATTTTATTTAAGAAAATCACAGCCTCGTTTAATAGACGGGGCTTTTATTTTACTTTACTTTTTTATATTTTTTAATAAAATATTTTGGATTTATAATTGTTATGTATAAGAAGATAATCATTTACAGTTTTATTATAATTTCTTTTTCATCTGCTTTTAATAGATTATATTCTTTTTATCCTCATGGAGATAGTGCTGGATTTTTCATTAGGGCTGGTTTTCCCACTCAGGTTTCTTTAGGAATTACTGGAAAATTTGATGTTGTTCCTTTTATGTTTGGAGGAATTCTAAATATTGGTATATCATCAACTGGATTTGCATTTTTTGGAGTTAGCGTCAGTGCTGATTGGTGGGGATTAAAGCATAGATTAGGGATGTTAGGAGATTCACATGTTTGGATTTATTTCGGACCTGGTGCGGAGGGAGTAATGGAGTTTGGCAATAAGTATTGGAATATAGAGGCGAATTTTAGACTTCCTGTAGGATTTTCATTTATAGTTGATAGAGATTGGGAAATATTTTTGCAAGCGGCTCCAGGTTTAAGCGTTATAGCTGTAGGAAATGACGGATTTAGAACTTTCGGATGGTATCCAAGAAGCAGCGGATGGTCTTTCTCTAAATTTTTTAGATTCTACGGAGATTTTGGATTTAGATATTGGTTTTGATAAAAATAAAAAAGGATTATTCTAGATATAAGAATAACCCTTTATATTTATTTATTTTTTGTTATAAATTATTTTTTATTTGCTTTTCCTGTTATCAAAGGCATATAATCAAAGAATGAGTATATAGTTATTATTGTAACTACTAATAAACTATAGTATATTATTTGATTATAAGGAAGAACTATGTCTGTGTGTTTTAATATTTTTATAAGAAATATTATAATTACAGCTGCAGCTCTTGAGGCGGTTTTTAATTTGCCGCTGAATTTAGCAGCAACAGCAAATCCTCTAAGACCGCCTAATATTCTTATAAACATTGAAAACATATCTCTATAAAGTGAAATTATATACATCCATATAGGCATAGAGCCTTCATATAAAAATATTGTAAACATAGTTATATGAAATACAGTATCAGCAAAAGGATCCAAAACTTTACCTAAATCGCTTACTAAATTTAATTTTCTAGCCATAGCTCCATCTAAAGCATCAGTTATTTCCAGTATTATTAGAAATATTAATGCCAAAACTGCACTTATCATAGAATTATAAAAATATAAAAATATAACAAGCGGAGATAAAACTATTCTGCTAATACTTAGTAAATTAGGTATTTGCTTTTTCATAATATAACTTCCTTTTATTTATATAATTATTGCTGCTGTATATTATCATCCAATCTCATATTATTATCTTCTGCCATATCCATATAAGGATCATCCATATTTTCTGCCTCTTTTTCATCCTCTTCAGTTTTTATATAGTATTCTTTTCCTCTCATAGCAGCATTGTATATTGAATAATCAACTTCATATATTATACCGCTTTCTGGCTTAACATATACTTTGCCTTCATTAGTATCATAAACTAAACTATATTCTTTTTTAGTATTATCTTCCATAAATATTGTGATTTTAGCATCTGGGATTCTGAATAATCTTTCTAAATATTTTTTCATATTATCATTATTAACAAATCCAGTTGCTTTAACTAAAGATAATGCCTCAAAATCTCTGTATGCTTTATCTAAATTAATTTCTTCCTCAATTCCATCAACTACCCAATTAGTTCTATTTTCTTTTCTTATAGTATTTGTATAATCTCTAATATTGCTTTCTGTTCTTATAACTGAATCTATATATATAGGTCTGTCAAATATTTGCTTATCTCTTAGCATATCAATAGTTTTTTTAAGTGCTTCTATATATACAAGTTCAACACTAAAATATTCATCATTATATTTAACATAGTATCTTTCTTCATCAGGAGTTTTATTTCCTACAAATACCTGATACTCTTTATCTCCCTCCCAAACTATAAATTCATTGCTTGGATTTTCAAGTCCGAATGATTCAAGTTCAGCAAGATTAGTTATAGTCATATCAATATTCAAAGTATTAAAGTTTTTAACATTTGCAAAAGCCTCTAACTGATCTATTTTGTAATTATTAGAAGGAGATGTTACTTTCCAAGTTTCACCTATCTTTTCTACTATTATAGGTTCATTTGAATATCTCAATTCATATTTTGTTACATTAGTTTCATTGAGTTCAAAAAGCTGAGTTCTTGGTTTATTTGCTTCAATTTCTATGCGTTTTTGTTTTGTAGTAAAGAATGCAGCAACACCTATTACAGCCAATACTACAAGTAAAATTATAATTTTTGTAACGTTCTTATTCATATTTTTTATCCTATTTTTTTATTTATATTGTAAATTATTTTCTATTTTCAAGCATAATATTAGCCAAGTATAAAAATATTATAGCAACAGATAAGAAATAAACAATATCTCTTAAATCTAATACTCCTCTTGCAATATTAGCAAAATGATAATCACCGCTTATAACCTCTATAATATTAACTAATGCTGGGAAGAGCAAAGTTAAATATCTTAGGAACATATTTAATGATATCATAATGGCAAGTCCAACTATTAAAGCAACTATCTGATTTTTAGTTGTTGATGATGCGAATATGCCTATAGCACATAATGCCATAATAAGAAATACGCTTCCGATATATCCTGCAATTACAGGTCCTAAATCCAATCTTCCTAAAAATATCAATGTGATAGGGTAGAGTATGGTAGGAATTAATGCAAAAAGCATAAATATTACAGCTGAACAGAATTTGCCTAATATAATTTCTAAAGATGAAACAGACTGAGTGCTTATAAGCTCATAAGAACCGCTTGAAAACTCGCTGGATAATAATCCCATTGTTATAGGCGGTATTATTAGTGAAAGTATAAGAGGCAAAATATTAAAAAAATCCTGCATATCATTTTGCTGAAGTATAAAAAATCTTGAGAAAAAATATACTCCGCTTACTATCAGAAATATTGCTGAAAATATATATGCTATAGGAGAAAAGAATATATGTCTTAATTCTTTTTTTAATATAATATTTGATTTATTTATAGTCTGATTAATCTTATTTAATGAAAAAACATTCTCCACTTATTTATCTCCTTTTGTAAGTGTATGGAACACTTCTTCTAAATTTTCTCTTTCTTTTGCCATTTCATATATTATCCAATCTGTGCTTTTTATAAATGAGTAAATTTTTTCTCTAGGCTCTTCATCATTAGAATATACCGTAATATCTTTTAACTCATCATTATTTTCTATTTTTACATCATAAACATTTTCTATTTTTTTTAACTTTTCTATTATTTTATTATTATCATCCTTTGTTTTTATAGATAATTTTATTCTTACAGATACTTTATTTTCTTTTCCTGCATCATTCAAACTTAAATGTTTAGGATCAGCATCAGCAATAACATTTCCCTGATTAATAATAATAGCCCTAGAGCAAGTAGCTTCAACTTCGCTTAATATATGAGTTGATATGAGAACGGTTTTTTCTTTTCCTAATTCTTTTATAAGTTCTCTGATTTCTACTATTTGATTTGGGTCAAGTCCGTTTGTAGGCTCATCTAATATAAGTATTTTAGGATCATGTATAATAGCACCAGCAATACCTACACGCTGTTTATAACCTTTTGAAAGCTCTCCTATTGATTTTGATATAACATCTTTCAAACTGCATGCTTCTACAACGTATTTAAGCCTCTCATTTAATCGGCTTCTTTCAAGCTCCTGAATCTCTGCCATATAAACAAGATAATCAAATACGCACATATCATCATAAAGAGGTGCTGATTCAGGCAAATATCCTATAACTTTTTTAACTTCTCTTTCATTATTTAATATGCTTTTTCCGTCAATAATAGCATTTCCGCTAGTAGGAGAGAGGTAGCAAGTTAATATTCTTAAAGTAGTAGATTTTCCTGCTCCGTTTGGCCCTAGTATCCCTACTATTTCGCCTGCATTTATTTCAAAACTTACGCCTTTTAAAGCATGAAAATCACCATAGTATTTGTTTAAATTTTCTACTGATATCATTTTGTTCCTTTTTTATTTTATATATTGCTAAAATTAAATCATTATTTAAAAATTAAAATCTAAAAAATATATAAGTAGAAAAACATTATAATATATATAAAGTAAAAAAACAATTATAATTTATATAATTAAATACATATGTTATTTTATTGTTTTTTTAATAAATATTTTTATATAATAACAGTTTTTATTGACAAATAGAATAAAATTTATTATATTGTAATTATCAAACTTTATATGGATATATAAAATGTCTAAAAAAAATCATAATAAAAATACTAATATTAAAAGTCAGGAAAATAAAAACAGCAGTATTGATATTTTGACGCTTATAAAAAAAATTTCAGAAGGTTTGTACGAAAAAGAAGAAGTTATCAGCTTAACTCTTTTATGTGCTTTGGCTGGAAAATCAGTATTTTTATACGGTCCTCCAGGAACTGCTAAAAGTTTGATAGTAAGAAGAATAGCATCAGTTTTTAAAGACTCTAAATATTTCGGTCAGCTTATGAATAGGTTTACAACTCCTGAAGATGTATTCGGTCCTGTGAGCTTATCAAAATTAAAAGAAGATAAATTTGAAAGACAGACTGAAGGATATCTTCCTAAAGCCGATTTTGTATTTTTAGATGAAATTTGGAAAAGCAGCCCTGCAATATTAAATACATTATTAACTATAATAAATGAAAAAGTATACAGAAACGGCAGTCAGGAAGAGAAAGTACCATTAAAGGCATTAGTTTCTGCGAGTAATGAAACTCCTCCTAAGGGGCAGGGACTTGAGGCAATGTATGACAGATTCATAATGCGTTTATTTGTTGATACTGCTAAAGATGTTGATAATTTTGTAAAGTTAATATCTGATAAAGATGTTTCTTTCGATGCTGAATTAAAAGAAGATGAAAAAATATCTACTGAAGATTGGTTAAAATTTCATAAAGAGATAGATAATATATCAGTATCCGACGAAGCTATTAATATAATATGTTATATTAAAAATGAGATAGATGAATACAACAAAGGCAATAATGAAGCTATATATATTTCAGACAGAAGATGGAAGAATATTGTTTATATACTGAAAGCAGCTGCATTTTTCTCTGATAGAAATACTGTTATGCCTGTAGATTGTTTTTTAATAACTCATTGTATATGGACGCTTGAAGAAAATATTGAAGAAGTAAAAAAAATCGTGTTAGAAGCCATAAAAATTTTTTCGACTTTAGATATTAACAGATTTGATGAAAAAATTGAGTACATAAAAAATAGTTCTAAAACTTCTTCAAATAGCAGCAGCACTAGTTCAACTAATAATGACGATTTAGAATTTGAAACAGTATCAATAAAAGGAAAAAAATTTGTAAAACTGCCTGTAAAATTTAGATCTAGCTCATCATTTGTGATTACTAGGCTTAGACTTAACAATTTATACGCTACATCATATCAATTAAATACTGATTCATATTTCAATCCATATGATGAATACGGCAGTCAATGCGAAGATTTTGAATGTATACATTTAGGTAATGGCAAATTAAAAATAACAAAGAATCTAAAAGTTAGTAACATTAGTTCTGGGATATCATCAATAAGTGCTGCACTTAATAATAATATATATAATCCTATTACTTTAATAGATGAAAATGGAAATGAAGCAGATGAAACTACATGCAGTCTGCCTGTTAAAAATAGTGTCAATAATACAGCTAATAATACTGTATCAGTAAATAATTCAGACTTAAAAAGAGAATGTAACGAGTTAATAGAGAATATTAATGACTTTGTTAATGGATATGAAAATTATTTAAAAAATAATATTAATAATATATATTCTGTATTTTTAAGCGATGAAAACAATCTCTTAATGTATAAAATATACAATGAAAATATATCTGAATTAAAGTCTAAGATTATAGAGCTTGAAAAGATTAGAGAGTCTTTGAAATAATATGTTGGATATATTAAGTTTTTTATTTAAAAAAGATGATATTAAAAATCAATTATACACTGAATTCTCTCAGTACGGTGAATTACTTGAAGATGAAGATTTTGCTAAAGAACTTGATAAAAAAATAAATGATTATAATGAAAATTTGAATAAAGAACTTTCATCTAATAATCCTTTAAAAAATGAATATGATAAATATAATAATGCATATTCTTCTTTTAAAAATAATGGTGCTGATGAAAACCGTATTTTAAATGATATAAATAATTATAAAAATTTTGATAAAGATGCTGATGATAATTTTTATAATAAAAAATTAAATGATATAAAAAATAAACATAAAGAAGAATACAGCAATATCAATAACGATTATAATGCTTTAGAAAAAGTGGTTTTAAATGATTGGAAAAATTCTTTAGATAGAGAATATACTAAATGGGCCTTGGATAAAATAGATGAAAGGAGAAAAGAGTTTTTTAAAGATACTAAAAATCTGCTTGAATATTTAAAAGATATAAAAGAGATTAAAGAATCATTAGGCGATGAAACAGGCGAGCTTTTTGATTTGAGTCTTGGAAAAATTGCAAAAAGAGATATAAATTATATAAAAAAACTAGCAAACTTTCTAAAAAATCATAAAAGTATAAAAGAACTTTGCGATATGCTAGGAAGATTTATGAAAGCAGAGGAAAGCATAAAAATAGAAAAAGTTCTAAGAAAAGAAACTTTCAAAACTAAAAAAATAGATACTAACTCTCAGGAAGAGATTGTCGGAATAACTTATTCTAGGGATATACATAATATACTTCCTCAGGAGAAGCTGCTTTTAGCTGAAGGCGTACTTGAAACTTTATTCGGAGTAAAGTATTTTGAAAATAGGCTTTTGACTTTCAAAAAAGAGGGTTATACTGATTATTCTTATGATGAAATGGTTGAAGATGAAATGCAGGTTGCGGAGGAGGATAAAAAAGGTCCTATTATAATATGCGTTGATACAAGCGGTTCTATGAGCGGAGTTCCTGAAACTGTTGCAAAGGCTGTTACATTATATCTGGCTACTCGTGCAATGAAACAGAAAAGAAATTGTTACCTTATAAATTTCAGTACGCAAATAGAAACTATGGATTTAACATACCCTAATACTATGGATAATTTGATTGAGTTTTTGAGATTAAGTTTTAACGGAGGAACTGATGCTGTACCTGCATTGAGGCATGCCGTAAAAACTATGAATACTGAGAATTATAAAAAATCTGATTTACTTTTTGTTTCTGATTTTGTATTTAATGAATTTACAGAAGAAGATTATAAATTGTCTGAAGCCCAAAAGAAAAATGAAAATAGGTTTTTCTCTCTTATAATAGGCAGCAGCCCTATGTTCAATGTGAAAAACAGCATATTTGATTATAATTGGTGCTATGATTCTTCAAATGCTTCCGTTAAGGAAATTACTGGAAATATGTATTCAAATATATTTGGTAATTAACAAAATTATATAAAAAAATTCTTGACTGTTATTTTTTTCATTGTATGATAATGCTATCATTACTAGGCAGTGTGCGGTATGAATTTAGATGAAGTATTAGATAATTGTCAGAAAGCTATAAAATATGAGTTTAAGAATAGAGCTTATCTTTTGGAAGCTATAACTCATAGAACTTATGCAAATGAATCCAAAAAAAAGATGAAATATAATCAAAGACTTGAGTTTTTGGGGGACTCTGTTCTTTCTCTTATTATATCCGATTATTTATTTAAAAAATATAATACAAGTAAAGAGGGACTTCTTTCAAAAGTGAAATCATCATTGGTATCTCAGAAATCATTATCTGAGCTTTCAAAGGAGCTTAAGCTGGGGGATTTTTTGCTTCTTGGTCATGGAGAAGAGGCTTCTGGAGGACGTTATAGGTCTAATATGCTTGAGGATTTATTTGAGGCTGTTGTTGGAGCTATATATTTGGATTCTGGTATAGGTAATGCTTCTAAATTTGTTATGATGGCTTATCAAAATAGACTTAAAAATTTGGATATAGAAAATTTTGATAAAGATTATAAAACTATATTTCAGGAACTAATACAGAAAAAGCATAAAACAAGTCCTGTGTATAAATCTTTTGAATATACATGCAGTAATGAAAATCATGATGAAATGTTTAAAGCAGAAGTTCATGTAAATGATAATATTTTTGCAGTGGGTTTTGGAAGGAGTAAAAAAGAAGCTGAAACTGAAGCGGCTAAAAGTGCATTAAATAAAATAGAGATAGTAAGCAGCACTATAAAAAGAAACAGGCAAAATAAAAATTAATAAAAGGAATATTATGAGTAAAATATTAATAGCACCATCAATATTAACAGCACCATTTTCTAATTTGGAAAATACTATAAAGGAGCTTGAAGAAGCAGGAAGCGATTATCTTCATTTGGATATAATGGACGGAGTATTCGTGCCTCAAATTACTTTTGGTGCAAAAATAGTTTCTGATATAAAAAAAATTAGTAAAATACCGCTTGATGCTCATCTTATGATAGTAAATCCAGAAAAGCATATTGATGATTTTGCAAAGGCTGGATGCGATATAATAAGCGTTCATTTTGAGGGTAATATTCATATTCATAGGATTCTTCATCAAATAAAATCCCATAATATAAAAGCAGGTATTGTACTTAATCCTCATACAAGGGCTGATGTAATAGAACCTATTATTGATGATATTGATTATGTTCTTGTTATGAGTGTTAATCCTGGATTTGGCGGACAGAAGTTTATAGAATCTTCAATACAAAAAATAAAAGAAATTAGAAAATTAATAGATAATAGAAATATAATTCTTGCTGTTGACGGCGGAGTTAATTTTAATACTTGTGATAAGGTAATTGAGGCAGGTGCTAATTTCCTTGTTGCTGGAAGTGCTATAATTGACAGCGATAATAAAAAAGATACTATAAATAAACTTAGAGGAAATAAATAATTTAATATAATTGTTTATATATGCTATGAAAAAGTTTTATATGCATTAATATCAAATTATTAATATTAATAAAAAATATTTGTTACTCCTTTCTTGACCTGCATACTTCTAAAAACATATCAAAAATATTCTGCATTTTTACACTTTTAGCACTCATTAATTCAGGATGCCATTGTACGCCTAAAATAAAAGAATCTTTTTTCTTGTATTCTATAGCTTCCACTATACCATCCTTTGCTGCAGCTGTAACTTTAAAGTCTTTAGCTAATTTATCTATAGCCTGATGATGAAAACTATTAACTTCAGAACTTTCTCCAAGCATATCGTATATAATACTGTCTTTTACTATTTGTATTTTATGCGTGGCTGTATGATATTCAGCAGTTTGGCTGTGAAGTATATTTGTATTTCTTTGAGTAGGTATATCCTGTATTAAAGTGCCTCCGAAGTATACATTTATAACCTGTATTCCTCTGCATATTCCAAATATTGGTTTATTCATTTCAACAGCATATTTCATTAATTTAAAATCAAAATCATCTCTTTCGGCAGATATAGTACCGATTTTTTCTATAGGCTCTTCATTAAATCTAAAAGGGTGAACATCAACACCTTCAGTCATAATAATGCCATCAACATTTTCAGCCATTTTTTTTATTATTTCTTCGTCTTCTGTAATAGGCATTATAAAAGGTACTCCTTTTGACCTTATAATAGAATCAACATAAGAGCGATTAACAAATTCTTTTGGTATAGAACTATTTTCATATAAAAGATTTCCAGATAAACCTATAACAGCCATAATGATTTTCCTTAAAAATATTTGACATATATATTAAAGCAAAATTATTTTTTTACAAGGCATAATTAATATAGTTGACATAATTTTTAAATGATATTATTTTTTATTTACTAAATGTTGGAAAGTAAAAATGTCAGATAATAAATTAAATAAAGAAGAAGTGAAAATTAGTAAGTTTGTAAGTATGGTATTAAGGCATAAGCCAGAGTATATAGGTATTAAATTATCAAAAGACGTATGGGCTAATGTTCATGAACTAATAGAAAAAATAAAATCAAAAGGAAAAAATATTGATAAAGATATACTTGAGAGAGTTGTATTATATAATGAAATGATAAGAAGAGATTTAGTTTTAATAAAAATCATACTTTAATAAGTACCAATCATGGGCATAGTATAGATGTAGATTTGGATTTTGAAGAAAAAGAACCCCTGATATTTTATTTCATGGCACTTCTACCAATAATATAGATAGCATAAAAAATAAGGTATTAAAAAATGAAAAGGCTTCATGTACATTGATCATTAACAGAAGACATTGCCAAAAAAGTTGGGGAACGTCATGGAAATCCTACCATAATAAAGATTAATGCTAAACAGATGCATGAAGATGGTATCAGCTTCAATTTATCAGAAAATAAAGTTTGGCTTTGTGATTATGTAGATTCAAAATATATTTTAGGTATTATCGCATAATAGTTTTAAATATATTCCCCGCCCATTAAATTTTTTGATTATATTGAAAATTTACATCTTTACTTTTTTGTTGATTAATTATAAATATAAAACTCCCGCCCTAACTTTATTTATTTTCAAGACTTATTCAACGCACGCTTAATAAAATAAAAAATATATACGTATTATGCGATATGATTTTGTTAAAAACTTAGTGCTGTTAACCGTGCGTTAATTGGGTTCATATTTTTTAATAAAACTTGGGAGGGCGTGCTGTTGCTAAATTGATATCAAAAAGTAAATAAGTTAGAGTTAAAAAATAAATCTATAAAGTATATAGGGTGGGGTGTGTAAATAAAATTTTTAATTTATTCTAATTCCCCGCCCCAGCTTATTTTAAATTGATAATTTTTACTGCATTTTCATTTATTAACATAATATAGTTGACATAATTATATATTGATTTATCATTAAATATGTTAAAAAAATAATGGAATAAATATTTATGAAGAAGAATATTTTTATAATAATTTTTATTGCAGGTATATTTTTATTATCATGTTCTAATAGTAAACATAATAATAGCGGTATAGTTGTATCAGTAGGAGGAATGCCAAGCAGCTTAGACCCAGCATTTGCTAAAGGCATAAATACAGCAGTTTACATAACACATACTTTTGAAACATTAACTCAAAGAGATGAAGACGGTACTATAATTCCTGCACTTGCTGAAAGCTGGGAGGCTATGAGTAATAATACTGTTTATATATTTTATTTGAGAAATAATGCCAAATGGTCTGACGGAAAAACGGTTACTGCAAATGATTTTGTATATACATTAAGAAGATTAATAGACCCGAAAGTTGCTTCTCCATTTTCTTTAGGGTTTGATATAATAAAGAATGCTCAAAGTATAATGAAAGGGGAAAAGTCTTTAGAAGAACTTGGAGTATATGCATTAGATGATTATACTTTGAAAATAGAACTTGATGTACCGCTTCCGTATTTTGAAGAGGCTATGGCAAGCGATATTGCCTCACCTATAAGAAGTGATATTATAGAAACTTACGGAGAGGATTGGGCTTTGAGTAAAGATCATTATATTGGAAACGGACCTTATATAATAACAGAATATGATGAGGCTGTAAAAATAGTGATGGAGAAAAACCCTTATTATTGGGATAAAGATAATGTAAAGGCTGAAAAAATAACTTTCGAGTTTTTGGAAGATGTTAATACTGCAGTTGCGGCTATTTATGCAGATAGTATATTATTTTATCCAGAGACTCCAGAAAATGAAAGAGCTTCTTTAATAGAGCAGGGTATAGGAAGAGAAGCAGATATAACATCTATTGCCTACTATATGGTAAACTTAAAAAGAAAACCTTTTACAGATCCTTTAGTGAGAAAGGCATTAGCTTTAGGTATAGACAGAAATTATATAGTAAATAATGTTTTAGGTGGAGGAAGGGTAGCTGCTGACGGATTTGTTCCTATAAATGTAAAAATAGGTACTAATGATTTTAGAGAGAATGCACCAGAATATATTTCTTTAAAAGAAGGCGATTATCAGAAAAATATTGAAGAGGCTAAAAAACTTCTTTCAGATGCAGGATACAGCGATATAAAAAAATTCCCTATTATAGAATTAATAACAACTACTAATCCTTCATCGCTTTTTGTAGCAGAAGCCATTCAGAATATGTATAAAAATAATTTAGGCATTGATTTGAAACTTAGATATGAAGAGCCTACATCATATTTGCAGTCAATAAAAGACGGAAGTTTTCAAATGATTAAGGCAGGTACTAGTGTAGCTTATAATCAGGCGGCTGGTTATTTAAGACTTTTTCAGCTTGACGGACTTGGCAATGACGGCGGATATACTAATGCAGTTTATGATTATTTAGTTGATATTGCTATGACAAATGCTAATGAAGATATAAGAATAAAAGCAGCCTATGATGCAGAACGCATACTCATAAAAGAAGATATGGCTATTATACCTATATATTATGATAAGGCTACAGTTATGCAGAGTAAAAAACTTCATGGTGTAAAATACGATATTTTTTCTGTGTATGATTTTAGGAATGCATATATTGAATAGAAATTAATAGATTTGTTTCAAAAGTACTTGACAAGATTATATATAAAATTTTTATAATTTACCAATGCAAAAATAATGTTTTTATATGTTGTATAAATGATTATTTTAGTGTGTAAATATGCGGTCTTTCACGGCTGTGTGCCCAAACTATAATTAAAAAATATTAAATAAAAAATTGTCAGTATTAAGAAATTTAGTTTTAAAACAAGTATAATAAATTTTTAGATGTTTACATTATCAAATAACAATGGTTATTTATACATATTGATTAAAATACTAAATATTAGTATAATAAATAAATATATTTATAAAAAGTGATTAGATATAATGTTTTTTGGCGACTTTAAATTTGTAATTTTATATATATTAATTCCTGTACTTATAGCATTGTTTATTATGTCAAGGAAAAAAGTGCATAAGATACTTTCTATATTTACAAAGAATTCCAATTTTCAAAGTGATAAAAATTATAAAAGAATATCAAATTTAAGAGTATTTTCTATTATATTTATGATTCTTGCAGCTGCATGTTTAATATTTGCACTCATGCAGCCTAAATGGGGGATAATAGAGCAAAAAATAAAAACAGATAATTATATGATAACAATAGCATTGGATTTATCTAGGTCTATGGATGCGGATGATGTATGGCCTTCAAGATTGGAAAGAGCTAAGTTAGAAATAAAAAAGTTTGTTGAAAACACTGATAATTTATCCGTGGCATTAGTAGGATTTGCAGGAACTAGTTTTATAGCAAGTCCTTTTACACAGGATATGGACACTTTTACTTATATATTAAATAATTTAAATACAAAATCTGTTACATTGCAGGGAACTAGAATAGCAGATGCTTTAGTTACAGCTAAAAATACATTTAATGTTAATGCCGTAAGTAAAAAATCAATAGTACTTATAACTGACGGAGAGGATCATGGCGGTTATTTTGATGAAGTTTTAAAAGAATTAAATGACATGAATGTAAGCGTATATACAATAGGAGTTGGTACATTAGAAGGTGCAAGCATAAGTACGGATTTAGGAGTTAGAGAAAAAACTATAATTTCAAAAAGGGATGATAATACATTGAAAATGATAGCCGATTCTACGCATGGAAAAAGCTATATTGCTGAGAATGTTTCTTTGGAAAGAATATTTGATGATATGAAAAAAAATATGGATAGCGTATCTTCTATAAGAAATAATAGAAGCTATAAAGAAAGATTCCAAATATTTTTAGCAGCTTCAGTTATTCTTATAATAATTGCCAGTATGTTTAATATATTAACTCAAATAAGAGTAAATACTCCCAAAGAAAAAATTGTTAATAAAAAAGCTAAATCTTATTAAGCAGGAATTTAAAAATGAAAAAATACAATTTATTAATATTTTTATTTGTAATTATGTCTTTTAATATATATGCCTTTTCATTCAATGAGCTTACAGCGAAACTTGATGTGGACAGGGCTAATAGATTGATGAAAAAAGGAAATTATGAAGGTGCTGTAACTTTATATGAGAAGGCTTTAAGCAAAGTTCCTAATTCTCCAGAAATATTTTATAACATGGGTACAACTATGTCATCCATTGGAGATATTCAAAGTGCTGTTCAATTATTCGATATGGCAAAGAAAAGTGTTACAGAAAATACAAGTAAAAAAATGAGAAGTGCTATTCATTATAATTCAGGCATAACAAAAATAGAAGGTCAGGATTATCAAGGTGCCATAGATGAATTAGTTGAATCTCTTGTTAATACTCCAGATGATGAGAATGCAAAAAGAGCATTAGAATATGCACAGAAAAAGTTAGAAGATCAAAAACAGAATCAGCAGAATAACAGCGGATTTAATAATCAGCAAAGTGAAGATGAGCAAGACGGTCAAAGCGATAATAATGACGGAAACTCTGGTGAAAATAATCAGAATAATGATGACAGTAATAATCAGAATCAAGATAATCAAAATAACAATAATAATCAGAATGATCAAAATAATGATAATAATCAGGATAATCAAAATAATGATAATAATCAGAATAATCAAAATAATAATAATAACAACAATAACAGCAATAACAACGAAGACAGTAAATCAGATATTGACAGATTATTAGAATCTTTAAGGCAGTTTAGAAAAGATAAAGATAATGGAGATCAATATTACGGCGGAGGAAGAATTGACAAGGATTGGTAATATTTTTATAAGTTCCATATTGATTGTATTATTTATTGCCTACAATTCATTATCGGCACAGACAAGCATAACAGCTGAGTTTTCTGACAAAAGAATAGGTGTAGGCGAAATATTTACTCTATCTGTAACTATAAATAACAGTTCAGGAAGAGTAATAATGCCTGATATAGACGGATTTGTGCTTAGAGGTACATCTCAAAGCAGGAATATGATGTATTCTTCAGGTACATTCAAATCAATTCAGACATACAATTTTACATATATAGCCAACAAAGAAGGAACATATAAAATAGATAATATTAGAGTAAAAGTAAATAATAATACCTATGTTGCAAATCCTGTTGAAATAGAGGTTTTGAGTTCTCCAGTAAGAAGCAGAGATGATGACCGTACTCCTGACGGAAATAAATTTGAGGAGTTTATGGATTACGGAGAAGATATTTATGTTGATAATAATATTAATAAGAAAGAAGTATATTTATACGAACCTATATATATAGAACAGAAGGCATATTCTCATATACCTGTAAATGTGCTTGGATTTTCAAAGATTCCTGTTAGAACTGATTTTCTTTCATATTCTGATTCATCCGAATACAATTCATTTACGGAAATAATAGACGGTAAAAGGGTAAGCGTTATACCATTGAAGAAAGAAGCATTGTATCCTATGAAGTCTGGAATAAAAGATATATTAACTACGCCTTTTGTATTTGAGAAAGAGGGCATGTTTTATGACAGAGTCGAATACGGCGAAGAAGATTTTACTGTAAATGTACTGCCTCTGCCTGATAAAACTGGTTTTGATAATTTTTCTGGAGCAGTTGGCGATTTTAATTTTAATGTAAAAGTTAATAAAACTAATGTGGCTGTAGGAGAAGAGATGCTTATTACAATGGAAGTTGTAGGCGAGGGCAATACTTCTATAATAAATATGCCTAATATTAATGATGATGTAACTAATTATTTTTCTGTATATCAGCCTAAAACTTATGAAACAAATTGGTTTGACGGAAATAGAATAATAGGAAAAAAAATAAAAGAGTATGTATTAGTTGCAAAAGATGAAGGAGAGTCTATAATATCAAATATTAGTTTTTGCTATTTTTCGCCTAATGATAAAAGCTATACTAATATTTATTCTAGTGCTTTTAATCTAACAGTATCAGGCATTAAGCAGAATTTTAATTCTTTTGTTAATAATGATAATGAAGAGCTGAATGTTATACCTATAAAAAATACAATCATAAAAGAAGATAAAGAGTTTAGAGTATTCAATATCAATATAATTTATTTTTATATTATAATATTAATAGCTGTATCTATAATAATATATAATTCTAAAAAGATTAGTAATTTAAAATTATTATTTAATAATTCTAATAAAAATAATGATTCTAGTATTGAGAACATTAAAAAATATTACGCTGACAATAATAGAAAAGAGTACTGTAAATCTATAGAAAATATTTTAATAAATAAGATAAAAGATAAATTTAATATATATGATAATAATACTTTATATGAAAAGTTAAATGATTATATAGGTTCTCAAAAGGCTGATGAGATAAAGAATATAATTGATAAATGCAATTTTGAATTGTATTCTGGAGAATCATATAACAATGAAGATTATCATACAAAAGCCATTGAAATAATAAAATATATAGATAAATTAAAAATCAAAAATAAATAATTAATAATATGGAAATTTTATAAATGAATATAAGAAAATATATAGTGATATTTTTGATATTTCAATCATGTTTTTTATACTGTGCTGATTTGGATAAAATAAATAATTTATTTGAAAATGCCAATACTCTTTATAATGAAGGCAAATATTTAGAGGCTAATTATTTATACAAAGATATTGCATCATCTAATATTATTTCAAAAGATTTGTATTATAATTTAGCTTCTTCTTATGCAGCTATTGGAAGCAATGGATATGCTGTACTTTATTATGAAAAGGCTCTTAATATATCTCCTTTTGATAAAGAAACAAAAAATATGATAAACTCTATTACAGGAAATAATAATTATAATTCACAAATGATTATAACTATATATATATTGTTAATATTATTTTTGATAAGTTTTACAGTGTTTATTGTACTGCTTATAAAACTAAGAAAGTCTAATAAATTTTTATTAATATTATCTATTGTATTTTTGATACCTACTATAATAATTAATAACAGAATAAATGATGATTATGTTGTAACTGTAGAAGAAGCAAATATTTATAATGGAAGCAGTACAAAATCTGATATAGTTTCTATAATACATGAAGGTGAAAAATTGAGAATATTAGAAGAATATACTAATTGGTATTATGTAAAAGGAAATTTTAAGGGCTGGATAAATAAGAGTTCGGCAGAAAAGATATAATAATGGAGCGGATTTATGTTAAAAATAGCGGTTGGAATGAGTGCAGGAGTGGATTCTACTACTACAGCAAAGATTTTAAAAGAACAAGGAAATGAAGTATTTGGTGTTACTATGCTTCTTTGGAATGGTGATAAAAGAGCCCCTTTAAGCGGTTCATGTTATAGTCCTTCACAGTCAAATATGGTAGATGAATGTAAAAGATATGCTAAGGCTATTGGAATAGATTATTATGCATTCGATGTAAGCGATATGTTTCAAAAAAAAGTTATAGATTATGTGGCAGAGTCTTATAAAAACGGACTTACTCCTAATCCATGTATTATGTGCAATAGTCAGATTAAGTTTATGGCTTTATTTGAGGCTATAGAAAATCATGGGTTAGAATTTGATAAATTTGCTACAGGACATTATGCAGGTGTTAAATATGATGAAAAATCAAAAAGATATATTTTATTAAGAGGAAAAAATCTTATAAAGGATCAGTCATATTTTTTATACAGGCTTACTCAATATCAATTATCAAAAATAATATTCCCAATGTATGAAAATACAAAAGAGGATACTAGGAAAATAGCAAGGGAATATAATTTGGAAGTTTCTGAAAAAAGTGAGAGTCAGGATTTTTTTGCAGGCGAATATCACAGACTATTTGATGGAGATAAGGAAGGTGATATAATAAATATAGATACGAATGAAGTATTGGGGCATCATAAAGGAATATGGCATTATACTGTAGGACAGAGAAAAGGTTTGGGTATAGCTTATAAAGAACCTTTATTTATAATATCATTAGACAGCAAAACAAATACTGTTTATGTTGGTAATAAGAATCATACTTTTGTTAATGAAGTTACCATATACAATGTTAATTGGATAGCTGAACCTATACAAAAAGAATTTGAAGCTTTAGTAAAAACAAGAAGTGTACACAAAGGTACTATGGCGAGAGTTATTCCCATAGATGAAAATACTATAAAAATAAAATTTCTTGAACCTACAGGAATAGTAGCTAAAGGACAGTCATGCGTATGTTATGACGGAGAACTAACTTTATGCGGCGGTATTGTTTATTAGAAATTATTATCAATATAATATTCTGAATTTATCTCTAAAAGCTTCACGCCACTTTTTTACTGGTATCCACCAAGCTATCATATTAATATTGTTCTCAGTAGCTTTTATTGTGACTTTAATACCAAATAAGTATATATAAATATAATTCTTGCTATTATATATTCCAAAAAACTTTAACCAATTTATATTATTTGCTAAATAATTTATTTTATTGCTTAATTGTTTATTTTCATTATTTAACTGTTGATTTTTTTCTATAAGCAAATTTATCATATCATCCTTATATGAATCTTTATTAATTTTTTTTGGAGTTTCAATAGCATTTACAAGCCAACTTAAAGATTTTTCTTTTTCTGTTTTTAGTTTATTATTTATTTCTGTAAAATCCATATTGATTATATTATTTATTTTATTATCTGTTATTTCATTAATATCTTTTATAACCCTATCTTCAAAATTAAATTGTTTTGATATTGATAATATTCTTGATATACCGCCATGCTCATTTAATGTAACTAAAAAAGGAATCTTAAAAATAATAGAAAAGCACATACCATGAAAAGAATCTGTTATAAAATATTTTGAATTTTTAATTATATAAAGCCAATCTTCTATAGAAAAATTATGATCCCCATCATTTATTACTATACATTTTAAATTTAATTTATCTGATATAATGTTAATTATATTATTTAAATCAGATCTTAAATTATATACAGCTATATAAT
This sequence comes from uncultured Brachyspira sp., assembly GCF_944388875.1. Taxonomy (GTDB): domain Bacteria; phylum Spirochaetota; class Brachyspiria; order Brachyspirales; family Brachyspiraceae; genus Brachyspira. Next base: position 803 of record NZ_CALXKQ010000012.1, on the reverse strand, counting down.
TATAATCTATTTTTAATTTGCTTTTAGATATTAAATAGTCATAGTATTTTTTTTCCAGCAAAAATACAGGATCTAATACATGAGTTGCTTCAACGTCAAAATAATATTTACAAATATTAACACCATCATCTTCTCTAACAGAAACATGATCAAATTGTTTTAAATAAAATTTACACATAAGTTCATTATATTTACCACCTTCATATTTACTAATACCAAATGATGGAGCATAGGATATTTTTTTTTTATTATTTGGTACGAAGTGTAACATATAATAATCTAAAGCATAATTAGACCATGTGTTAAATTTCCATAACTGATCGGAACCTACAATAAAAGTATTACATTTCTCTACATATCTTTCTAGCTCTTTTCTAGAAAATGTTTCATTTCCAACATTTAGATATTTAAAATATGTTTGACAACCTTTTGTATTATCATATAAACTTTCACTCCTCAAATTATCATATATTAGTATTGGATTATAATAAAGTTGTTTTATTATATAAAATATAGCATAAGAAGTTAAAACAGCACCAAAATTATTTGATGTACCCATATTAATTATCGCTATATTATATTTTGGGTTACAGCTATTTTTATATAACTCTTCTAAAGGTTCTTTATCTAAATTATCAAAAAAATATTTTCTGTTAGAAAATATAGCTATATTGCCTCCTAGTCCGCCATTAAAAAATTTAACTTTTTCAATATTTTTGTATTTAGGTTTATTATTCAAATACTTAAATGTATTGTTGCCTTTATATGTATTTATTAATACTAAAGATACACCTTTATTATCA
>NZ_CALXKQ010000011.1 GCF_944388875.1 uncultured Brachyspira sp. | reverse complement strand
TAAACTCTAAACTCTAAACTCTAAACTCTAAACTCTAAACTCTAAACTCTAAACTCTAAACTCTAAACTCTAAACTCTAAACTCGTTTAAAGTTTAAATTTATGAGTAAAATATTTATGATTTTACTATATTAAAAGTTTAGGCATTTTAATTATTGCAGTAAAGTACTAGTATAAAAAATTTAATTAAAAGGAAATAACGATGAAAAATGATTTTGAAAAACAAATAGAACCATTCTTTTTTGTAGAACATGAAAATAGTGCATCTCTCTGCTTAAATGTTGGAGAATATAAAGCAGAAATATTTGAAGAAAGAGCTGATGAAGGTTTTGAAGGTGGAGGGTATGATTGGCAGTCTTTGGCTATAGTGTTTTTGGAAGAAAAAGTGCCAGAGTTAAAAGGCATTATTGATTTTGATTCTGAGGCAAGTATGTTCTGTGCTTATAGTAGTAATATTGAAGCATTAAAGAAATTTGCTTTGTTATTTAAAGATGCATGCGAAGATGATAAACTTATAAGCGATTTATTTTCCAAGGCTGAACTTGATTAAATATTTAGTTTTGACAAAGTTAATAATTTTAAGTATAATATATATTATGGAAAAGAAATTAAATACTAAACAAATAAAATATTTCAATCCGTTAAATGATTATTTTATAAGATATCTTTTTACTGATAAAGGAAGCAGTGAAGCTATACTTTTAGATTTTATAAATTCTATAATGATTAATGCCAATATGAAGACTTTCCGTTCTGTAGAAATACTTACCCCTTTTAACCTTAAGAAGAACAAGAATTTGAAAGAAACAATAGTTGATGTAAAATGCATCACACAAAATGGTTCAGTGGTTATAATAGAAATACAATTACAAGGCAATTCAAGATTTCCAGAACGAATACTTTATTACTGGGCATCTAATTATAGTAAATTATTAAAGCATGGTGAGAGATATGATGAACTTACTCCTGTAATAAGTATAAATCTATTAAATTTTAATTTGGATAAAACAAAAAATATACATTCCTGTTATATGCTTTATGAGATGAATAATAAAAAACTTCTTACTGATCATTTACAGATACATATAATAGAGTTAAAAAAATTCAAGAAAAATGTATTATCTAAAGATTTAAATTATTGGCTAAAAATATTTACAAGTAAAAATTTGGAGGCATCTATGTCTGAAATAGTAAAAGAAAAACCTATAATGGAAGAAGTACAGAAAAAATATAATAATTTTGTGAAAAGCAGATTAATGATGATGGAATACGAGAAAAAAGAGGCTTATTTATACGGCAATCAAATAATGCTTGATGAGGAGAGAAGATTAGGAATAGAAGAAGGAATAAAAATGGGTAGAGAAGAGGGCAGAGAAGAGGGCAGAGAGGAAGGAGAAAAAATTAAAGCTTTATCTATAGCAAAAAGTTTAAAAAAATCAGGTTTAGATGATAAATTTATAAGTGAGAATACAGGATTAAGTATTGAAGAAATAAAAAAATTATGAGCATATGACAAATTTATTTGTCATATACTATACCGAAGGTACGCAGAGCGAATAATTTTTTTATGAATATAGATAAAGAAATAAAAAAATTATGAGTATATCACAAATTTTATTGCCGTATATTTTTAGTAAATATTTTTCATTATAATAATTAGATATAAGTGTAAGAATTTGTATTATAAATAATATAAAAAAGGAAACATAATGAATATAATTGAACAAATTAATGAACTGCATGAAAATGATGAGCATGAAAAAATAATTGAGATTATAATTTCTATTCCAAGTGAAGAAAGAAATTCAGAGATTTTAAGCCTGCTTGCCAGAGCTTATAACAATGTTGAAAAATATGATGAGGCATTAGATAATTTAATGTATATAAGAGAAGAGGGGATTGATGATGCTTTATGGAATTATAGGGTAGGTTATGCTTATTATTATAAAGGAGATAAAGAAATAGCAGAAAATTATTTTAAAAAGGCTTATGATTTAAATAATGAAGATATTGATGCTTATAATTTTTATATGCTTTGTTCAGAAGACATAGATGATGGAATTAATTTTGAAGAGAGAGTTAATAGATTTTGGAAATGGTTTGAAGAAAATGAGAAAGTTATATCTGATTTTATAGATAAAAAATCTGATATGACATCAGAGGAAATAGTTGAATTTGTTTCTGATGGTGCAGCATTAATATCAAACAATTTGCAGTTTAATTTCGGCGGTGATTATGAGTTTACATTTACTGTAGAAGGTAAGGAATATTTATTTTATCTTACTCCTAGAGTAGTATCCGCTATGCCTGAGAAATTAAAAAGCAAATGGAAATTCTTTCCTTATATTCCAAAGCAAGATATAACTAATTCTAATTTTAAAATGTATAATAAAGATTTAAGCTTTAAAGAAATTTTAGTATATGCTGAATATGATGATAATACTAATTTTTTTAATTTGAAATTCTATAATAAAAAATTAAATGAATTAGAAGAAGATTATGCATATAATGCTTTTTATATAATGCTTGAACATGCAGTAGGTGAGAATATATTAAAATTATATTTATTAGGAAATATTGAAAAAAGTGATAAAAGACTTGATAATATGATAGAGCTTACAAAACTTTATGACTTTATAACAGATACTTTAAAAAGTAAAAATAAAGATATTGTTATAGATCCTATAAATAAATATACAGTTTATGAGTGTAAACCTACAGACAATTTCTTTAGAGAAGATATATTCATTGGAAATACTTGTTATATGGAGCTTATTAGTGATTATGCTAATTATAATGTAGATGCGGTTGTTAATATTTCAAAAATGGGAGCAAGAGCTGTATATTTAGCCTATGTATTTGCAGATAATGAAGAGAATGGTTTTAATGATGAAAATATAAATAAAAAACTTCTTGATGAAAGAAATAAAATTACAGATGAACTTGAAAATATTATGGGCAAAAAGGAAAGCGGTAAGGAAATAGGTATAATATTAGGTAATGCCTTTGGAGTAGTTGGAGGATATATAGATTTGCTTTTATACAATCAGGATGAGTTTATAAAGAGAGCTGAAGAAGTATTAAGGAATTATAATTATAAATTCAGATTATTAAGATTCAGACAGTATTCAGAAATTATAAAAACATTTAATGAGTAGTAATTGATTATAAAAAGAATGGTATTATATTTTTAATACCATTCTTGCTTTATTTGTAGAATTAAAACTCTTTTATTTTTTCTTTGTTTAGAGTTTTTATTAATTCTTTTGCTATATTAATAGAAGATATTATATCATCATAAGAAGCATAACAGTAATGACTATGTGCATACCTAGTTGCTACACCCAATACTACGCTTGGAGTATCTAAATTAGTTTTATGATAAACAGCACCATTAGTAGAACCTTTTTCACGTACAATAACCTGATGAGCTATATTATTTTTTTTAGCTATTTCTATAGTATATTTATTTAGTCTAGGATTAGTTATCATACCTCCGTCAATTACTCTAAGCTGAGATCCTCTTCCTATAGCACCATGAGATCTATCTCCGTAATAGAATGTATCATCAGCAGGAGAGCCTTCAAATACTATAACCAAATCTGGCTTTACTTTATTAGAAGCTACAGAAGCTCCTCTAGCTCCCACTTCTTCCTGAGCTGTCATCATTCCAACTAAATTAACATCCAGTTTTTCATCTTTTAAAGCCTTTAAAGTTTCTATAACGCATAAAGCTCCAACTCTATTATCTATTGCCTTAGCACATATACTTTTTGTTCTGTCATCATATCTGAATTCAACATCAGGTACAGCTGTATCTCCTATACATATACCAAATATTTTCTCTGTTTCTTCTTTGCTTCTAGTTCCTACATCTATATATAAATCCTGTAAAGATGGCAGTCTTCTTTTATCTTCATCCGTCATAAAATGAGGCGGTTTTGAACCTATAACTCCTTTAACATATTCTCCGCTTGATGACTTTATCACAACAGAGTTTGAAACTATATTAGGTATATGCCATCCTCCTAATGGTATAAAAGATAATGTTCCGTTTGTATTTATATGTTCTATCATAAAACCTAATTCATCTATATGACAATCTAGTCCTATTATAGGTTTATTTTTATCAATTTTCTGAAGTCCCAAATATAAATTGTTTATAGAATCTCTTTCATTATCTATAAATGATGTGTTTTTTCTTATAATTTCTATGACATCATCCTCAAATCCAGAAGGTCCGAATGCATTAGTTAAATCTTTCATCAGGTTTAAAATATCATTCATAAAAAGTCCTTTATAAAAAAATAATAAAAAATATAATAAGTTATTTAAATAAAATATCAATGTTATAATATTAGTTTTTATTTTATTTATGTAAAATTATAGAATATATTGTTTATTTAACAGATTGTAATACAGCTTAAAACTACATTATAAAAATATAAAAATAATAATTTTAAATTCTAAAATTTTCTTATATTTTTAAATATTAATAAAAATTCAATATTAATTTTTAAATATGATTGTATTTTTGTTAATTATATTATATTATATAATAATAAGTAGAAATAAATTACTTGACTTATAGCTATTATATATTATAATTTACTGGTATAATTTTAAGGAGTTAACATGAGTAGTGCTATATCAAATCAAATACTTGTATTTAAGATAAATAATGAATTATATGGAATAGATATTCTTAAAGTTCAGGAAATATTAAATTTTATGCTGCCTTCGCCTATACCGAATTGTCCGGAATATTTAAAAGGTATTATTAATTTGAGAGGTACTATTATCCTTGTTATAGATTTAAGAGCTAGATTTCATTTTGATGAGCCTATGAACCCTGAAAATTGTGTTATTGTTGTTGTTGCTATAGGCGATAAAAAATACGGCTTAGTTGTTGACTCTGTATCTGATGTTCTTACCATTAATAGTGAAAATATTCAGGAAGATATAGATATGCATGTTGGTATAGACAGCAGATATATAATGGGCTTAGTTAAAGCAAATGAGCAAATGATAATTTTGGTAGATATAGATAAGGTATTTATTAAAGATGAACTTGATGATTTGACTAATACTATTAATAACGCTATAGTGAAATAATTATTTATGTCATCTCATAGAATACTTAGGGTAAATGAAAATATTAAACAAACTCTCTCTATAATAATTATGAGGGAGATAGAAGATCCTAGAATTAAAAATAATCTTGTTACCATTACAAAAGTAGATACTTCTAAAGATTTGAAAAATGCTAAAGTGTATTTTGTATGTTTGCATGAAGATAAGCAAAATGAAGTTTTAAATGGGCTTAATAGTGCTAAGGGTGTCATATTTTCTTATCTTAAAAAACAGCTTACTATTAGATATGTTCCTAATTTGACATTCCATTATGATAAAAATTTAATAGAAACTAATAAAGTATTAACTGATATAAAAAATTTAGATATTCCTGATTTAGATAATTAAATGTTTAAAGGATTTTAGATGTCTGTTACAGAAACTTATAAACAGGAAAATAGTATATTTCCTAAAGTTGAAAAAAATCAAATATTAGAAAGAATATCAAAAGCGGATAATATAACAATTACAGGACATAGAAATCCAGATTGTGATTGTATATGTTCTGGTTTGGCTTTATCTTTACTTATAAAAAATATTTTTAATAAGGATTGTACAGTTGTAAATACTGATAAAATTCAAAGAGATTTGAAAAATATTTTATTTGTTGATAGAGTAATTTTCGAAGTTAATGAAAATAATCTTCCTAAAAAAGATGTTTTAATTATACTTGATTCTGGAGATATAGAGAGAATAGGGTGGATTGCTGATATTACAGATAAATATAATGAAGTAATATTTATAGATCATCATAAAGTAAGAAACATTAAAGGTGTTACTATGTTTTATGATGATATAAAAGCTGGTGCTACATGTGAGATAATAGTTGATATATTTCAGGATTATTTAGAAAAATTTGATTCTACTATAGCTACTTTGCTTTATAGCGGTATTTGTACTGATACTGGAAGTTTTATATTTAGTAATACTACAGAGAGAACATTGCTTTATGGTTCCAAATTGATGAGCATAGGAATTATACAGGAAAATTTAGGTAATATTGTTAGAAAGAGATATACTAAAAATGATGTTGCTGCTTTAATGGAAATATACAGAAGAATGGTAATAGACTATGATAACAAAATAGGTTATATATGCCTTGAAGATACTATTTGCGGTACCAGTATAAAAGAACTTGGTGTAAGTGCTTCAGATACTCTTATACAGATGGAAGATGTGCTTATTGGATTTATTATTCATGAAGGTGATGATAATTTTAGGGTAAGCATTAGAAGCAGATGTTCTAAAGATATTAGAGAAGTGGCTGAGAGTTTTGGAGGCGGTGGACATCCTAAGGCTTCTGGTTTTTCTGTACTTAAAAAAGATTATACTAAAGAAAAACTGATAGAAGAAATAAATAATAAATTAGTTAATTTACTGTGTTCATAATTTATGACAAAAGATGATATAATTATATATACAGACGGTGGATGCAGGGGAAATCCAGGTCTTGGTGCTTGGGCTGCTATTCTTATAAGTGAGAAGCATAATCTTCGTCTTGAAATAGGTGAAAGTGAAGAGAATACCACAAATAATAGAATGGAGATGAAGGCTGCTATTAAGGCACTTGAAAGATTAAAACATTCTCATAATATTAAACTTTACAGCGACAGTGCTTATTTAATAAATGGAATGACTAAATGGATATATTCTTGGCAGAAAAATAATTGGATAAAAAGCGATAAAAAGCCAGTTGAAAATAAAGAATATTGGTTAAAATTAATAGAATTATCAAAAAAACATAATATAGATTTTGTAAAAGTAAAAGGGCATTCTAATAATAAAGAAAATAATAGGGCAGATGAGATAGTAAATATTTTAATGGATAAACATATAGAAAGCGGAAATACTTCTTCTTTTAATGAAAAAAGAGAATATAAATTCAGTTAAAAAATTTTATATTATATAATCATCAGCAATTTTTCTAAGCCTCTTATTTCCAAGTACATGAAAATGTCTTAGTTTTCTTAGAGTTTCGCTTGAAAATGTGGTTAGTGGTACATAGACTATTTCAACCGAGTTTTGTTTTGCAAACTCTTTTAATATGCTTGAAGGAGGAGTAGGAGCAACATAGCCTAAATATTTGTCCACAGAATATATTATAGCAGTATAAAGCAGAAGATCAGCATAGTTTCTTACAATACCTTCTTTTTTTAATTGAGTATATATACTCCAAACATCATGAGGAGCCTGAGGCGGCATTAAAGAAGCATATCCTCCGAAATAGCATTTAGATATTCCAGGTCCTACAAGAGTATTTCCTGGTTCTGTAGAATATAGTATTAAATCGCTGTCATCATGTGCTTCGCTGTACCATACTATATTCCAATCATAATCATCATCATGTTCATCATCAAAAATAACAACCATGTGTCCTATATTTCCTTTGATTTTAGGAATCTCTTTAACATATATTTCATTTTTATAATAATTTCTTATAGTTTCACGCATATCAATACCGTCTTTTATACTCACTGTAAACGGTTCAATTTTTGCTTTATCTTCTGTAAGCATGTTTCTTATTTTGTCCCTAAGTATATTCATGTGTTTTTCCATAAGTATGTCTTCAGGAACATGGGAAAGTAAATTGGTTCTCTTATTCCAAACATCCTCCCATTCTCCATCATACTTTTCTCTAGGACGCGTTGTAACATGAACCTGCTTAAAAGAAGTTTTCCATACATTATCATACTGATGAAGTTTTATTTTTTTATCTTTAAGCAAACCCTCCATACCATTTGTACTAGGATCTCTGTTTAATTTTATGGTAGGATAGTTTTCATCCTCTTCATTATAATGCGGATAGTATTCCATTCCCTGCATAACTTCCAAAGCATAATCATTATTTATCATACATTTAGCTGCTGTGAGCATATCTATATAATCAGGTATTATATAATTATCAAGAAGGCATAAATTTCTCAAATATTTCATCATATTCTTCTGCTGAAGTATTGATATAGGAAGTTTATATCTTAATTTTGCTTCTCTGAATATTGTTTCTATTATATTTATTTTATCAAAGTTTTCTAATTCTCCATTTCTGTATAGTTCATACATATACGTTGTAAATGGAAACTCTCCAAGCATCTTATTTAAAGATTCTTTATGTACATTGTATATTTTAGGTTCTTCATATTCATCATCATTACTTTTATTTATATACTCTTTTATTTCTTTTTTTTCATCCAATCTCTTTAGAATAGAAACCATATTCTCCCAATGGGACATACCTATAACAAGAAGAATTTTATTATATTTTTTTGATAGTTCATGCAGATTTTTAGCCATATATATTTCCCGCTCTTCATCTGTATAATCTTTATGGAATATATATTTTGATTTTACCTCTTCATAAAATTTTTCAAGCCCTATACTTTTCATAACATAATCATCAGGCATAAGATAATGCGAATTAGAATTAATTGAAGTAATATCTTTATCAATAGGAAAGAATGGAATCTCTTCATCTATTGCAAGCCTAACAGCTTCTATTATAGAATCGCAAGGATCTATAGGTATATATACAGCTTCATTATTTATTTCTCTTATAATTAAACTTATAAAAGGAAGTCTGCTTACAGCTTCACGCAATGAATCGGTAAAATTAGCAGGATGCTCAACAGCTATGATATCTGGTTTAAACTCTTCAAAAGCCTCTCTTACAGCCATAGAAAAATATACCCTTGAATGTATAGAAGGTATAGCCAATATATTTTTATATCTTAAAATATTTGAGTTTATATTTACTTTAATATTTTTATTCATTATATATATTCCTTTAATAATTAAGGAAAGAATCTATTATATTATCAAGATCATTTGAATCCTGCAAATAATGAGAACATACTTCACAAGTTTCAGTAGGTATTTTATCTTTAATGAATAAATCAGTTGTAAATGAATAGCATGAAGGTCCTGGAATTTTTCCGCTTATAGCACATACTCTTACGCTTACAACGTTTTCAGGTCTTTTATACCAAGTAGGCTTAACTTCTTTTAATGCCTCTACCATATATTTACCCCATATAGGAGCGGCAACTCTTCCTCCAACCTGATTATTTCCCAATGAATATTTGAATGAGTCAAAACCAATCCATATACCAGTTGTAAGCTCAGGAGTGTATCCTACAAACCAAGCATCTTTCCAATCATTTGATGTTCCAGTCTTTCCAGCACCCATTCTAGTAAACTTAGCTTCATACATTGCACTTGTTGCAGTACCGCCTCTTAATACTCCAGTTAATATATCGCTTATCATATATGCTACTTCTTTACTGATAACCTGTTTTGGTCCTCCGCGTAATGTTATTTGTTTTTTAAGTTCTTCTTCAAAATTATCTATTACTATTCCATATCTGTCGGTAACATATCTGACAAGTATAGGCTCAACTTCCTTTCCCTCATTAGCAAATTCTGCAAACCCTGTAGTAAGTTCAAGAGGAGTGAATAAGCCAGTACCAAGTCCCAATGTTAAATCATGATTAAACATTCTTTTAGATTTATCAGAATCTGGTTCTGCATTGAATATTGGCTCTACATATCTTATAGCATTGGTAATACCTACATAATTTAGAACATTTACAGTAGCTATATTTAATGAAGCAGCTAATGCATATCTTAGAGTAACATCCCCTTTAAAATTTCCAGAATAATTTTTAGGTATCCAAACATCCCCTTCTTCACCTTCCTCAGGAACAAAACCAATAGGAGCATCACTTACTATTGTAGAAGGGCTGTAATTAGTAACATCCATAGAAGCAGCATATACAAAAGGCTTGAATGAGCTTCCAGCCTGTCTTCTTGCCTGAGTTGCTCTATTGAACTGATTTCTTGCTGTGAAACCTGAGCCTCCCACCATAGAAACTATATGTCCGTTTCTAGGGTCTATCGATACTAATGCCCCTTCTATTTGTCTTGAAAGTTCTGCCTCATCGGCTTTCATAACATCCATTGTTATGTCATTAACTTCTTCCATTCCAAATATATCTGAGAATAATGCTAATGGAGGAGTTGTATATTTATTTAATGTATCTCTGACTGCTATATTGAATTTATTGTAAGCACTATCTTCTGGAAGATTGAATAGTATAGAAAGCATTTTTACTTTATCAATAGTTGCTCTGTCATAAATATTTATAACATCCATAGAGCCGCCTTCATATTTATTATTATATTCTTCTAATGCTTCAGTTAATAATTTTTGAGCGGCTTCTTGTTTTTCTATATCTATAGTAGTATATATTTTAAGTCCGTCTTCTTTTAATGCTTTTTCTCCGTATTTATCTACAAGCTGTCTTCTTACATATTCTGTTACATAAGGGGCTCTGTCTATTGAGGCACTGTATGCAGTTGAGCCTCTTCTTCCTATTTTTCCAGTATATGTATCCCAGAATTCTTTATGTGCTTCTTGTGCTTCTTCTCTGCTTATGAATTTTAAATCAGCCATTCTATTAAGAACAACTTTATGTCTTGCTATTGATATATTAGGATTATTAATAGGAGAGTAGGCATTAGGTGCAGGAGGAAGTGTAGCAAGCATTGCACATTCAGCCAAATCTAAATTCTGAACATCCTTATTAAAATAGAATCTGCTTGCCGCCTGAACTCCGTAAACTGAATGTCCGAAATATATTTGATTAAAATATAAAGTTACTATTTCTTCTTTCGTAAGTCTTTTTTCTATTTGGAATGTAACCCATATTTCTTTTAATTTCCTCATTATAGTTCTTTCACTTGATTTTAAAACTATGTTTCTAGCTACCTGCTGAGTTAATGTACTTGCTCCTCTTGCTCTTTTTCCTGTTAATATATTTCCCAATGTTCCTCTGAATATGCCGAAAATATCTATTCCAAAATGTTTCATAAAATTATTGTCTTCCATAGATATTATGGCTTCTATTAAATGCTGAGGTAAATCTTTATATTCAACCAATGCTCTTTGCTCTGTGAAAAATTCTGATATTACTTCACCTTTTATATCATAAATTTTTGTAGGTATTGTAGGCTTATATAATTCAACCGCCTGCACATCAGGCTGAATAATTATGTCTGACAGTAAAAATGCAAATACTAATGTATTTATAATAAATATTAAAGCTATTACTATTATATAAAATTTTTTAAATTGTTCTATGTTTATACTATTATACTTTTTTGAGATTGTTTTTAGAAATTTCAATTTATTATCCTATTTATATATTTTTTATATTATACAAATAATCATTTAATTAATCAATATATTTTTTTATTTTTATATAGGATTGTATATGGCATAATATAAAAAACACTCTATGAAAATTATATTCCATAGAGTGAAAGTAATGGGTTTGTATATATATCTTAAGAGTGCAACAAATGACGTTTGTAGCTATACTATATATAACATCATAGACTTTAAACTGTAAAATTAATTTATCATATTAAATAATAATATGTTGTCATCTGAAGTTTTTATGCATAAAGTATTATTGTTAATGCTATTTCTTTGAATACTAATTCTTTATTTTTATATGTTTTTATAGTTAACTCATTGTTATTTAATGATACAGAATTTACTTTTAATAAATCACTTAAGAAAGCTTCTTCATTTTTTATATCTTCTTCATTTCTAGACATTAAAGCTGCTACTAAAATTATTTTATTATTTCTTATAGAATATGAGGTAAAATATATGTTGATACCAGCATTTCCATAAACATTACTGTTTCTAAATCCAATTGTTATTTTTGTATTGCTTGTTAAATAATATTCTTTTTTGTTTTGAGCATGATGATAAAAATATTGCAGTTAATAATAATAGTAATAATAGTGTTTTTTTATATTTTTACTTTTAATAAAATTCAAAAATATGTTTTTTATAAATATAACAATGGGCTTATGATTAAGGAAAATCACAAGCCCATCAATAATAGTGTTAGGAGTCTGATAATAATGAATAATTGCTTTATTAACATTTATAAAAAATTAAAATTTCATCTTATAAATCAGTCTTTCTTTTTTGTCTTTAGTAGTTAAAATTAAATTATCATTATCCAAATTTATTTTATATACATTTGCAAATAACTTTATATATTTATTTTCTTCAGTATATTCTTTATCGTCTTTACTGCTTTCTAGTAATTTTATATCTTTTATTGATATTTTATCATCATTTATTGTATAATAAGATGATAAATATCTATCACTATTATTATAACCATATATATGATTTTTAGTAAAATAAATAGTTATGTTAGAATTATTAAACTCATTTTTTAATGTAAATTCTTTACCGTTTAAATAATTTACAGATAAATTAGCTTTCTCTTTAAATATTAATTCTTTATTATCTTTTGTTTTTATAGTTAGAATATTTCCTCTTATCTCTATATTTTCAGCATTTGAAAGTAAATTTAAATATTCATTTTCTATATTCATTAAATATTCAGGACCTGTCATTTTAGTAGTTGAAATATTTTTTATTTGAATATTTTTATCATTTAAAGAGAAAAAAGCATTATATTTATTTATAACACCTTTTCCGCTTATACCGTTTTTATCAAATATTATAGTTATATTTTCATTTTTGTATAAATTGTCTAATATATATGTTTTTTCATCCAATATATTTTCGTATCCGCTATTATTAGCGTATATAATTTTAATAAAAAAAACAAAAATGATGCTTAAAAACTTTAATTTTCTTATCATAAGTTAAATTACATCCTAAGAATATTTATTTATAAAATAACTTAGAAAAACTATAATAGTAAAATAAGAAATGCATTATAATGCTATTAAAAGTATAAAAATATGAAAAAAATTATTTGCAAAAAAGAAAAAATAAGTTATCATATTACAGTTTACATAATAAAATCCGATAATTTTTATTGCAGGTTTAAGTATTTATGGGTAATATAAGAGAAGCTCATATAGAGGATGCTGAAATTGTTGTAGAATATATTAAAAAAGTATCAGATGAAACAAATTTTTTGATGTCTGGAGCTGATGAAAGGGAACTTGATATAAAAAAAGAGGAGGAATTTTTACAAAGCATACAAAAAAGTATAACAACTAAGATGTTTTTATATGAAATTAATAAAAAAATAGCTGGTATATGCAATTTGAAAGGTGTTGATAAGATAAGAGTAAGGCATAGAGTTAATCTTGGAATAAGCGTATTGAAAGAATATTGGGGAATGGGCATAGCTAAAGAGCTGATTTCTAATGCTGTAAACTATTGTAAAAATAATTCTATAAAAAAAATAGAATTAACAGTTAGAACCGACAATGAAAGGGCATTAAAATTGTATAAAAACATGGGATTTGTAATAGAAGGTGAGTTAAAGGACTTTTTTTGTATAGACGGAATTTATTATGATTGCTATATGATGGCTTTATTTATTTAAAATAAATACTGTATATAGAATTTATATATACTGTATACAGCTTAAAGTCATTGATTGTGCGGGTAAAAAATTTATATTGAGGTATAATTTAGTTAACATAATACTTGACTATTTTATGATAATATGTTAACTTTATTTCTGTTGTAAGGATTATCGTTTTAAGAAGAAAAAAGATTAGAAAAAATTTATAGAATTGGAGTTCTCAGATGCGAAAGTTTCTTATGGTATTTTTGGTATTATGTTTACTTATGCCGATAGCTGCTTATGCTCAAGATAATACCCAAATACCAATACCTACAATAGGATTGAATGTAGCTCAGGCACAAACTCCTCAGCAGGTAAGTTTAGGACTTCAAATATTATTCCTTTTGACTATATTATCTTTATCTCCGTCTATTATAATAATGACTACAAGCTTTATAAGAGTTTCAATAGTATTAAGTTTTGTACAAAGGGCTTTGTCATTACAGGAAACGCCTCCAAGAGCATTAATAATGGGGCTTTCTTTGTTTTTGACATTTTTTATTATGATGCCTACTTTGACTCAGGTAAATAATGAGGCTCTTCAGCCGTATCTAAATGGCTCTATAGGTGTTAATGAATTATACAGCAGAGGGATACAGCCTGTAAGAATGTTTATGTTCAACTCTTTAAGAGGTGAAAATGGAATGAAGAGTTTGGATTTATTTTTAAGCATAAGCAATACTGATATAAGACTTAGAGAGATTCAAACTGTTGATGATTTAAATAGGATACCAACTATTGTGGTGATACCTGCATTTATTATAAATGAACTTACTATAGCATTTAAAATGGGCATATATTTATTTATACCATTTATTGTTATAGATTTGGTTGTTGCTTCTGTACTTATGGCTATGGGTATGATAATGCTTCCGCCTATTATGATATCTTTGCCGCTTAAAATAATATTATTTGTAGCGGTTGACGGATGGAAGTTATTAATATTACAGATAGTACAAAGTTTTAGATAGGGTATTTTGAACTTTATATAGCAATATAATTTAAGGAATTTTTATGGGTGATACTTCGATTATTGTTTTGGTGCAGGAAACTTTATGGGTATTTATGCTTCTTTCTGCCCCCGTTTTAGGAATATCAATAATAGTAGGTTTGATAATATCAATACTTCAGGCTACTACAAGTATTCAGGAACAAACATTAACATTTGTTCCAAAAATGATAGCGATGCTTGCTGTTATATATGTATTGGCTTCTTGGATGCTTAATTATACAAGTGCTTTTACGGTTAGATTATTTAGTATACTTCCAACTATAGCTAGATAATAGTTTATATTGGAATAAATAGGTTAGGTTAGGAATAATGGATAATTTTGTTAATTTCTTTCAGATTTACCTGCTCATTATGGTAAGATTTGCAGCTATTCTTATGGTAGCTCCATTATTTTCTTCTAATGTTATACCTAATAGTATAAAGATGGCTTTAGCATTTATCGCTACTGCTACTATATTTCCATTGGTTGCTGATACAAATGTTCAGGCTGCTCCTACATTTGTTGAATACTTTTTAACACTTGTAAATGAGGCACTTATTGGAATATTGATAGGATTTTTAATGTCAATAATATTTGCCGCTTATCAGGTTATGGCAAATTTCTTTGAAATACAAATGGGATTTGGTATATCAGAAACTGTTGACCCAATATCTCAGGTTACTGTTCCAGTATTAGGACAGCTTCAGTCTTTGATAGTAATATTAATATTTATAGCTATAGACGGACCTAGCTGGGTAGTAAGAACTTTATTTTACAGCTTTAAATCTATGCCAGTATTAAGCGATGCATCTAAGGCTGTGTTTATGTCATCATTTAATGGAGTTATAGACAGAATGATATATTATATGAGTTCATTATTCTCCATAGCTCTTTCACTTGCATTGCCTATAATGCTTACATTGTTTTTATTATCATTAAGTTTAGGGTTATTGGCAAAAGCAGCTCCTCAAATGAATGTTTTGATGCTTGGTTTTCCTATGCAGATAGCTGTTGGAATAATAACTTATTATATATTAATACCAGTTTTAGTTTCTAATTTTATGAAAATATTGGAATATACTATATCTGATGTAAATAATGTAATTACTTTCTTATCAGGAGGTACTATATGAAAAATATAATATCTTCTATACTAGAAATATTAATTATATTCAAAGCAAGACTTTACAGAAAATATTTAAAGTTTACAGGGAAAGGTTTTGTATTAACATTATTTGCATCCGCTGAAGATGAAGGAAGAACAGAACTTCCTACTGAGAGAAAGAAAAGAAAGGCAAGAGAAGAGGAAGGACGTGTTGTAAACTCTGTTGAAATAAATCAAACATTAGTATTAGCCGTAACAATAGCTGTTATAGCATTACTTACAACTTATTTAACTCATACAGTTGCTCAGTTTTTTATTACAATATTAAATAAAATATCATCGGCGGACACTACTATGAATATGAACGCCTTGCCTGATATGATGCTTGAAATATTTGAATTAATTGCAAAAACGGCTGGAATAGTTTTAGTTGTTGCTTTGGTAGTTGGTGTTGGAGTCAATTTAGCACAAACTAAATTCTTATTTACAACTAAAAAATTAAAACCTAATTTCAAAAGAATAGCACCTACTTGGTCAAACTTCAAAGAGAGAGTATTTATTTCTTCACAGAACTTGATGAATTTAGCAAAAATACTTTTCAAAATGATTGTAATATCATTATTAACTTTCAGCACTATATACGGAAAGAGTAGCGAGTTATTTTATATGACTAATATGGAATTAAATCAGGCTATGCATGTATTTTTCTTTATAGTGTTGGAGATGCTTGCTAAGGTAATTATATTTATGATAATAGTATCTGCTTTCGATTACTTCTTTCAAAGAAGGCAGTATATTAATAGCTTGAAAATGACAAAGCATGAGATGAAAGAAGAGTTTAAGGAGATGGAAGGAGATCCTTTAGTAAAAAGTCAATTGCAGGATATGGCTAGAAAAATAGTAAGCAGAACAATGCTTAAATCTGTTCCTGAAGCTGATGTTGTGATTACAAACCCGACTCACTTTGCAGTTGCTTTGAAATATGAAAGCGGAGATTATGCTCCTATAGTAACAGCTAAGGGAGCTGATAATATAGCTTTAAAAATAAAAGAAATAGCTAAAAATAATGATGTTCAAATAGTAGAGAATAAACCTTTAGCCCGCGAGTTATTTTATAATGTGGAAATAGGACAGTATATACCTGAAAAATTATTTCATGTTGTTTCAAAAATACTTGGTGAAGTATATAGAATACGCAATGAAAAAATGGCAAGGGCTATATAGGAGGAATAAATAGTGGCAACAATGAATAGTGCTAAATCAATTTTGGATTCGATAAAACTGCCTGCTAATATAAGCAGACATAGTGATATAATGTTTGCTGTAGGTGCGGTTATGGTAATAATGATGCTCATTATACCATTGCCTTCAATGATATTGGACTTTTTGCTTATAGTAAATATAGTAATATCGCTTTTAATACTTCTTATGGTATTAAGTTTGAAAAGTGCAAGTGAGTTTAGTGTATTTCCTTCAGTTCTGCTTGTTATGACTGCATTCAGACTGGCATTAAACGTATCTACAACAAGGGCAATTCTAACACAGGGTACTAATTTTAATGGTAAAGTTATCACATCATTTGCTGAGTTTGTAGTTGGAAATAATATAGTTGTAGGTGTTGTAATATTTATAATACTTATAATAGTACAATTCGTTGTTATCACAAAAGGTGCGACAAGGGTATCAGAAGTAGCAGCAAGATTTGCTTTGGATAGTATGCCTTCAAAGATGATGGCAGTAGAAAGCGAACTTCAGGCTGGAGCTATTACTGATAAAGAAGCTGAAGATAAGAGAAAAAAGATAAGAAGCGAGAGTGATTTTTATGGTACTATGGACGGTGCTTCAAAATTTGTACAAGGGGACGTTATAGCTGGTATCATAATCACTATTATAAATATAGTAGGCGGACTCATCATAGGTATGACTATGAGAGGAGAGCCTTTTGCTCAGGCTGCTGATGCTTATACACGCTTTACAGTCGGCGATGGTTTGGTAAGTCAGATACCTTCGTTTTTTATGAGTTTTGCTACTGGTTTGCTTGTAACTAGAAGCAGCAGCGAGGATAATTTATCCACTCAGATTGCTGTACAGGTTTTTGCTAAACCTAAAAACTTATTCATAGGTGCAGGTTTTGCTTTCTTTCTAATGCTTTTACCTGGATTTCCAAAAATAGCATTATTTGTTATAGCATTAGCATTATTCTTAGCAGGCTATGCATTAAGAAAAGAACAGCAGGAATTAGGTCTTAATGAAGATGGTACAAAGACTGCAGATGCTGAACAGACACAGAGAGGTCCTTTAGATGTAAGTCAGTATTTGAAAGTTGAGAAGATAGAGCTTTCCATAGCTACATCATTGGTTCCGTTAGCATTAGAGGATCAGGGCGGTGATTTGATACATAGAATAACTCAGGTTAGAAGAGAGTTAGCATTAGAGATTGGGCTTGCTGTGCCTCCAGTAAGAATTCTTGATAATACAGTTATAGATCAGGATGAATATACTATTAGTATTAATGGTACAGAAGTTGCTAAAGGTTTTGTAAGACCTAAAATGCTTTTGGCTTTAAACTCTAATGTACAGGAAGAGCCTTCTCCGGATTGTGAAAAAGTTAAAGACCCTTCATTTGGGCTTCCTGCTTATTGGATACATGTTGATGAGAGGGATATGGCTGCCAAAAAAGGATTTATGTTATTTGATCCTACAGCGGTTATAGCTACTCACTTCAGCGAAACAATTAAGAGAAATGCTAATCTTCTTATCGGACGTGAAGAAGTACAGAATATGCTTGATCGTATCAAAGATGATCATAAAGCTCTTGTATCTGAAGTACTTGCTGCTAAGCCTCATAATGAAAGTCCTCTTGGATACATACAGAAAGTATTGCAGAATCTTCTTCAGGAGGAAGTGCCTATTAAGAACAGCGTTGCAATATTAGAAGGTGTTGCTGATGCTATATCTATGATGGGAAGCGAACAGGCTACTGAACTTGTTAGAAGCAGATTAGCTCCTCAAATATCGCAGATGGTTGCAGATCAAAATAAAAATATAAGGGTTATTACTTTAAGTCAGCAGCTGCAAAACAATATAGCTCAGAACTTAGCAAATACTGGAAATATACAGGGTTCTCAGATGATTGCTATGAGTTTTGAAAGCATGCAGAACTTGATTAAAAATATAAAAGATGCAGTTAAACTTGTTAATGAAAATGGAGTTGATGATATAGTATTTTTAACTTCTCCTTTAATTAGAAGACCTCTATTCCAATTCATATCCAAGAATGTTGGAAAGTATAAGGTTATAGCTACTACTGAAATAGCACAGGGTTATAAGGTTGAAGGAATTGCTAGTATAAAATAAAACATAGCTCTTTTATGAGAGTAATTAAGATATAAATATTAATATTTGGGAGTTATACTATGAAAACCATAAAAATTTTTGGAAAAAACAGAGAAGAAATCGAAAAACAGGCTAGAGATAAATATGGTGAAAGCTATTTTATCATTAGTGTTAGGGAAAGCAAAAGAAAAAATATTTTCGGCATGATTAAAAAAGAGTTTGAAGTTTCTATAGGCGTATTGGAACAATATTAATATAAATATTATTAAGATAAATTATTAAGATATAAAATTTTATAAAGAGGTTTTTTAAGATGATTATAGGAGTAAGAAAATGGTAGACATACGCACTATTAGAGGTAAGGATAAAAAGGATGCATTAGCTAAAGCCAGAGTTGAATATGGAGGCAACTTCGTCATTTTAACTACTAAAGATATAAAAGTCGGCGGATTTTTAGGGCTTGGAATGAAAACAGAGCATGAGCTTAGAATAATGCTTAATAACTCTATATACGATAGAAAAAACAATTCAGAAGAAAAAAGTTCTTATGACAGCAGCATAGAAGATGATGATAATATGCATAGAAGCAAAATTTTAAGCGATAGAATAGAAATGAAAAAGCATGGAACAGAAGCTATTGATGCCAGCGAGATGGCTGACAGAATAGCATCTATAAGCAGAAGACTTAAAGAGGATTTAAAAAAGAGAAATGCTAATAAGGTAAATACAAACACTGCTTCTTCTTTGGATACTCCTGCTTTTAATAATAAAGAAGAAAATGCAGAAGAATTAGGTTTTGCTGATGAGTTTTCTAATAAAAATGATAATGCAGATATCGGCAATAATTCTTCTTATACAGAAAATAATAATACTGATTTCAATATTAATAGTGCTGATGTATTAGAGAGAAAAAATAATATAGATATAAATAATGTATCAGAAAGAAATAATATTGCAGATAGAAATAACTATAATAATATAGAAAGAGGAAATGATAATTTTACTCCATTGCCTCATTTTAATAATTCTCAGTACTCTAATTCTCCATTTGCTAATTCTATATTTGCCAATATGGGAAATAGAATGCTGTCAGATTCTTCTTATAATTCCAATAATTCAAGCAATAGTAATAGTTATGGTAATTTTTCTAATAATAGTTTTATGAACAGTATGAACAGCAATGTTCATAATAATATGAATTCTTATGCAAATAATACTGTTAATAATTCTCAAATTAACAATTCTATAGATGAAAATGTTAAAAGATTAGTTCAGGAACAAATAAAAGATATAGTTAAAGAATATTTAGAAAATAGTATTCCAAACCTGAATGCAAATAAGAACTATAACTCCAATAATATTAATGATAATACATATAATCAAAAAACAGAATATAATGATTTATTTAGAGATGAAGAGAGCGAAATAAGAGATTCTATAGAAGAGATAAAAGAGTTTAGAGAAGAAAATAATCTTGCTAGAGAAACTAGAGATAATAAAATCAGTAGCAGAAATAAAATAAGAAATTATTTTGAAAATAACACAGAAAATGATTCTGAAGTTACTGTTGCTGACGGAATGGAAGAGAGCTTTAACTATTTAAGAAATAGAGAGTTTCCTGAAGAAATTTTATTAGATTTAAGAGAATATTTGCTTACTTCAAGCAATGCCAGATTTTTTCAATCTAAGGATGTAATTATAGAAGAGGTTGAAAAATATTTTTCTGAAAGATTGATGCTTTCAAACGGCATAGATATAGGAGTTAAAAAGAAAATAATAGTATTTGTAGGACCTACAGGCGTTGGTAAAACTACAACCATACCTAAAATAGCAGCACAGCACATGAAATCGGGTAAAAAAGTTTCATTTGTTACTATAGATAATTATAGAATTGCTGCTGTAGATCAGCTTCAAAGATATGCAAGCATAATGAAAGTTCCTTTTACCAGTGCGAGTACTCCAGAGGCTTTGAGAGCGGAAATTAGAAAAATGGATAATTCTTCTCTTTTATTTATAGATACTATGGGACGTTCTCCTAAAGGTGCTGAAGATATAGTTGCAATGTCTAAATATTTCACTACAGTTGGAAGATTTGATATGGATATTCAGCTTGTTATGAGTTCTACTGCTAAATATAAGGATGCTGTTAAAATATTGAATGCATTTAAACCTACAAATTATAAGGGTGTTATATTGACTAAAGTTGATGAAACAGATTATTTAGCTTCATCGATATGTGCTATAATTAAGAAAAAGCTGCCTATTACTTATATTACTCATGGTCAGGGTGTTCCTAAAGACATATCTACTGCTAAAAAATATGGGTATAAAATAATGGAAGGGTTATTTGGCGATACAAAATAATTTTTATTAAAAGGATTAAGAACATTAAGGGTATGTTATGAAAGATCAAGCAGATGAATTAAGAAAGATGATGGGGGTTAAAGATAAACGTCCTCAGCGTATTATTAGT
Organism: uncultured Brachyspira sp.; assembly: GCF_944388875.1. Lineage (GTDB taxonomy): Bacteria > Spirochaetota > Brachyspiria > Brachyspirales > Brachyspiraceae > Brachyspira. The sequence continues at coordinate 57,391 of NZ_CALXKQ010000011.1, read as the reverse complement.
ATAGCCAGCGGCAAAGGCGGTGTTGGTAAAACGAATATTGCAATTAATTTATCAATAGCATTGCAGCAGTTGGGACAGAATGTGCTTTTGATAGATGCAGATCTTGGACTTGGTAATGTTAATGTAATACTTGGAAATATGCCTGAATATAATTTATATCATGTGATAAAGGGAGTAAAAAAACTGCATGAGGTTATACTTGAAACTAATTATGGAATAAGGTATATTGCAGGTGCTTCAGGATTTTCTTCTTTAGCTAATTTATCAGGAAGGGCTTTAAGTAAATTAGTTAATAGTATGGATTCTTTAAATGATGCTGATATAGTTATAGTTGATACAGGGGCTGGCATATCAGATACTGTTTTATACTTTTTGCTTTCTTCAGATGAAAGTATTGTAGTAACAACTCCAGAACTTACTGCTATATTGGATGCTTATGGGGTTATAAAGTCTATAGCACCAGAAAATGCAAATGCTGATATAAAAATATTGGTTAATAGAGTTACTAAGGCTTCTGAAGGGAAAGAGGTTGGAGATAAAATAATAATGACTAGTAAAAAATATTTAGATATGGATGTTAAATATTTAGGGCATATTTTGGAAGATAAAACCATTCCTTATGCGGTTTCACAGCAGCTTCCTTTTTATCAGTATGATAATAAATGTCATGCTTCTATATCTATATATAATATAGCTAAAAAGATAATAGATATGGAGTATGATGACGGCAGAGATATAAAAGGTTTCGGCGGTTTTGTTGAATCTTTATTATCATTTGTTAGTAAAAAATAATAATAATAGAATTGTTATAAAATATTAGAGGTAATCATGAATAATGTAGTTGAAAAAGTTAAACAATATTTTTCTTCTAATTTTGGTAAATTGGCTGGATTAATAATAGGTTTATCATTTGTAATAACGCTTATACTTTCTGTTCTATATAAAAATAGGATAGATATTTCTATAGTTAAGGCTATTATATCAGCTGTTATAACGGCAGGAATATTATTTTTACTTGGTACTGTATTGAAAAAATATTTAGGAGATGTGATAGATGAATCAGCATCGGCTTCATCATCTTCTAATTTGGATATAGATTATGGTGCTATAGATGACAACACTATGGCAGGATATGAACATCCTACCAATACAATTTTACCTAATGATGCTTCTTCTAATAATAATGATGCTGATGTTGTTCCTAATGTTGATAAAAATCAGAAAATGGATTATTCTAGTTCAGGAGATGATATAGGAAGTATAGTTTTTGGAAGTTCAAATAGTGCATCGTCTAATACTGCACCATCAAGTTATAGTTCTTCAAGCAGCATGTTTCCAGATAAAAAGGTAAAAGAGAGCGAGATAATTAAAGAAGTTCATGAGGATCCTGAAAAAGTGGCTAAAGCTGTTAGAACTATGATAGCAAAAGATGAAAAAGAGAATAAGTAAATTAATTGATGAGTGAATTACTATGAAAATGAATAAGAAAGACAAAGGCAAAATACCAAATATTACTAATGAGAATGAACAGGAGCATTGGCTTGAGTTCAAAAAGACACAATCCCCTTTTATAAGGGAGGCATTAATTATTAAATATGCTCAATTGGTGAAATATGTTGCTGGTAAAGTATCTGTAAAAATGGGTTCTCATAAACATATTGAATTTGAAGATTTAGTAGGTTTTGGTACTTTTGGTTTAATGGATGCTATTGATAAATATAATCCCAATAGAGATATTAAGTTCAAAACTTATGCAGTTACTAGGATTAGAGGTGCTATATATGATGAACTTAGAAAACTTGATTATCTGCCTAGGTCTATACGTAAGGATGTTAAGGAGATAGAAAAGGCTAGGGAGATACTGGAAGCAAGACTTAGCAGAAATATTAAACCGCAGGAGATAGCTGATATGTTAGGAATTACAATGAGTAAATATAATGAAACTATGAAAAGATATATAGAGGCTTCTCCTACTTCTTTGAGCGATGTTTGGTATGTAGGCGATGACTCTGATGAGATATCTGTTATAGATACTTTAAAATCTAATGATAAGACTAACCCTGAATATTTAGCTGAGAGAGAAGATGTTAAAAATAAGATAGTTGATGCTTTAAAGAGATTGCCTGAAAAAGAAAAACAGGTTTTGATATTATATTATTATGATGATCTTACATTAAAAGAGATAGGAAGAGTTTTGGATGTATCAGAAAGCAGAATATCGCAGCTGCATGGCAAGGCCATACAGGAATTAAGATGTTCTCTTTCAGAGATAAAAAAACAATTATTATAATAGGTGATTTTTATGAATGAATTAAAAAGAAAAATATTAGAAAGTGATTTTTATAAAGAAATTTATAATAATAAAAATACTCGTTCTGTTGATTTATATGTTAATTCTTTGGAAAGAGGCATGCAGGAAGCTGCTGCTGTATTTCAATGTCCTATATATGAATTAAGTTATAAAGTACTTGAAGAGGGAAGCAAAGGATTTTTTAATATAGGAGCAAAGCCTTTTCTTGTAAGATATACTCATATTAAATATGAAAAATCAAATATTTCTCTTGGAGGCGGTGTTGATTATAGCACTGGAAATACGGGAGAAAATGCTCAGGAGAAAGTAGTATTCAACAAAGATACAGAAATAATTTTAAGAGTTAAGAGGGATGGAGTATTCTTAAAAGTTATGCCTCCTGTTGCTGAAGGTAAAAGAATTGAAGATATGATGGATTTAGAAAGAAAGTTAATAGATGCTGGCATAAAAGAATATGATTCTCATTTGGCAAAAAAAATGCTTCATGAACAAACAGGGCAGTATGAAAAAATTGCTGAATGGGATATATCTAAATCTCCTAATAATGCTAAGATTAGCTACACTCTCAGTGATGATAAGATGCGTGCTTATGTTACAGTTACAAAGCCTACTAGAGGCGGAAGGGAAATGGACTTGCAGGATGTAAAAGAATTATTAGAAAACAGCAGTATTACTTTCGGCTTCCAAGAAGAGAATGTTTCAAGATGCTTGGATGAAGGAACTTTCAATGTGCCTATACTTGCTGCTGAAGGACGTCCTCCTGTTAATGGTCAGAATGCTAAGATAGAATATTTAGTTAATGTAAATAAAAAAGTTATACCTAAATATATAGGAGAGGATCAAAGTATTGACTATAAGGATTTAAGTATAGTTGAAAATGTTGAGCAGGGACAAAAGTTAGCTAGAAAACTTCCTGCTACAGACGGAGAAACAGGAAGAACTGTACTTGGATTGAAAATAGAAACTAAACCTGGAAAAGATATAGATATTAAAGAGATATTAGGCAATAACGTGGAGCTGTCTGATGACAATGAATATATAATTGCTTCTATAAGCGGACAAGTTGTTCTTAAAGGGAAGCTGCTTAGTGTTGAACCTATATTTGAAGTGGCTGGTGATGTAGGTCCTGAAACTGGAAACATTAATTTCATAGGAAGTGTTGTTGTTAAAGGAAGTGTAAGCGATAATTACTCTGTTAAAGCGGAAGGAAATATAGATGTTCATGGAACTGTAGGTAAATGCGACTTAGAGGCTAAGGGTGACATTATGGTTAAACTTGGTATTCAAGGCAATGAAAATAGTTTTGTAAAAGCTGGAGGGGATGTTATTGCTAAGTTTATACAGTTCTCCAATGTTCAGGCTGGAAATAATGTTGTTGTTACTGAGGCTATATTGAACTCTAATATTGATGCGGATAATAGAATAATACTTATAGGTAAGAGAGCATCTGCAAGCGGCGGAAGACTCAGAGCTTTAGTAGAAGTTAATGGTAAAGTATTAGGTTCTCAGGCTGGTGCTAAAACTATAATAGAAACAGGAATAAGCCCTGCAAAAAGACGTGCTGTTGATGAATTGGATAAAGAGAAAGAAGAGTTGGATATATCTATTGAAGAAACAGAAAGAAATATAAAATCTATAGAGCAGGCTGCTAAACTTAAGAAATTGGATGATGAGAAAAAAGATCAGCTGCAAAGTTATAAAGAACAGTTAGAACAGGCTAATAGCAGAAGGGAAGAGGTTGTATTAAATAGAGAAGCTTTGTTACAGGAAATGGAAATAGAAAAAGTTGAATCTACTGTAAGTGCTGGTAAAGAGATGCTTCCTGGTGTACAGCTTACAATAGGAAGTGCTGAGTTTGCTATAAGACAAAGCTATAAGGCTATAACATTTTTTGAAGACGGCGGAATGATTCAAACAGAAAAATACAGAGGCGAGCCAAAGAATGAGAATAAGAGAGAGGATGACGAATAAGAGGTTTATATGTCTTTAAGTATAAAAGAATTTTATGCTGCAGTTATTGAATGCGGTATAGATGCTGACCCAAGAGGAAGGGATTTAGTAGAAAAAGAATTAGAAAGTACAAAAAAAGAATATGATAAATTAGATGATAAAAAGAAGGAGCACTTTGATAAGGATACACTTTTTAATCCTTATTCTGATACTAGAGTTTTAAATATTGCAGAAGATAAAGATATAAAAAATATTTTATGCGGTATAGATATGAATACTCCAGAACTTCTTCTTGCCGACAGACTGAATGAGAAAAATGCAAATATAGATTTAGTTATAACACATCATCCTAATGGATACGGATTTGTTAATTTTTATGATGTTATATCTATGCAGTCTGATAAGAATGCATTGCATGATGTGCCTATAAATGTATCTGAGGCTTTATCTAATAAAAGACTTAATGAAGTAAGCCGTTCTGTTTACGGAGCAAATCATTTTAGAGATGTTGATGCGGCTAAACTCCTTAAATTAAATTATATGTGTATGCATACCGTTGCTGATAATTTTGTTGAGAGTTTTTTAGCTGAAAAAATGAAAACAGAAAAACCTTATAAACTTTCAGATATAATCGATATACTCTATTCAATAGAAGAATATAATATATCTGCTATGCGTTATAATCCGCCTAAAATATTTAATGGCTCTAATAATTCTAAGGCTGGCAAAATTATTGTAGATATGACGGGAGGGGCTTCTTTTGATTCTGCTATGATAGAAGCATTATCCAAAGCCAATATAGGAACTATTATTGTGATGAATATATCTGACAGGCTTTTAGATGAGTGCCGAAAATATTATATTAATGTAGTATGTGCGGGTCATATGTCTAGTGATAGTTTGGGAATTAATTTATTATTTAAAGCTGTAAAAGAAAAAACAAAACAAAATTTTAATATAATACCTGCTTCTGGTTACATATTAGTCAATAGATAATTATGTCTAAATATAATAATATACTATTTGATCTTGACGGAACTATTACAGATTCTGCTTTAGGTATAACAAATGCTGTTGTATATTCTATTAATAAACTTAATAATTTATATAATTTGAATTTAAGTATTCCTAATGATGAAACTCTTAGAAAGTTTATAGGTCCTCCTCTTAATGTAAGTTTTAGGAAATACTGTTGTGATGATGAAAAATTATCATATAAGTTTATTAAATTTTACAGAGAAGATTATAATGATAATGGAGGACTATTTAAGTGTACTCTTTATGATGGTATATACAATTTAATTAAAACATTATTTGAAAATAACTATAAAATATTTTTGGCAACTGCAAAGCCTATAGAATCAGCTATTAAAATAATAGAATATTTTGATATTAAGAAATTTTTTAATGGTTTTTATGCTCCTTCTATTGGAGGACAAATAAAAAATAAATTGGATGTATTAATAGAAGCTGTAGAAAAAGAAAATTTTGATAAGAGTAAAACAATTATGATAGGTGATAGAATAGATGATATAGATGCTGCCAAAAATGTAGGTATAGATTCCATAGCCGTTAGATATGGTTTTGGAAAAGAAGAAGAGTTTAAAAATGCATCTTACATAGTTAATAATGCTTATGAAATTTTTAGTATATTAACTAAATAAAATTTCTTCTAATACTTTTTTGCTTTTTATTTTTCTGTTAATATGATTGAACAATGATTTATTCATTATATCTTTAACATTATCTTTTGAACTATCGTATATATTTATAATATCTTTGTTATTGACTATATCCATTAATGAAGTATGTTTTATTATTCTCATAAAATTTTTATCATTCTCTGTTATATTTATAGAATCTCTAATCATAGTTTTGCATTTACTGCAAATTAATCCGCCTTCATTTATAGAGTAGAATAAAGCACTCTCATCTTCACATAATACGCATTTATCCAAATGAGGCGATATACCAGCTATATAAAGTATTTTCATTTCAAATGCTGTTATTAATATATCTATATGTTTTTTTTTATTTTCTTCACTATCATTAAAATTTTCTTCTAAAACTTCTAATGCATCTAAAATTTTTTCCATTAAAATAAAATATCTGCTGTCAAAATCTTTAGCAAAGTAAAGCATTATTTCTCTTATATAAAATACTGCTAAAGAGGAATATATTGATTTTTCTAATAGAGTATAATTTTTTATAATTGAAGATTCTTTTAATATAGATAATTGAGGCGGTTTTTTATCATAAATTGTTATGTTTAATTTTGATATGCTCTCTAAATCAGAGCCGAATGCTTTAGAGTCTTTTTTTGCTTTATAGCATACAGCCTGAAGTATTGAATTATTTGTTAAAAAAGATGCTATTATTGAAGAGGTTTTATATTGATTGTATGAAAGTATAAAAGCCTGCAATATATTTCCTTAAAATAAAAAATAAAAAGGGCAGGTAAAAACCCGCCCCGCTATGCCATCAGCAGCAATTAAGCTTGATGTATAGCATTGCTTGGACAAACAGCTTCACAAGCAGCACAATCAGTGCATTTTTCTGGATCAATCACATAGATATCTCCTTCGCTAATAGCATCGAATGCACACTCAGGAAGACATGATCCGCAAGCTACACAATCGTTATTTATAACACGTGGCATAATTGACCTCCATAAAAATTAAACTGTAAGAGTATTATAACATAAATGAATAATGAAATCAATATCTATTATTTATATTTATTTGTTGTTATTTTACTATATATTAACGTTTCACTTGTTTGATAATGTGATTTTTTATCTGTATAAAGTGATTTATTCATTCGTTATTAAAAAATTATTTATCTTGTAAAATTTTTTAATAAATGTTAAAATATGATTTAATATTACTAAATTTTGTAATAATTTTTAAGGTTAATTTTATTTTTAAGGAGTTAAAAATGGACAAGAAAAAAGAATTTAAAGTCGCAATAGCAGGATATGGGCATGTTGGTAAGGATACAGTGAAAACTATTATTGAAAACAATTCTATTATGGAAAACAGAACAGGAATAAAATTAACCATTAAAACCATTTTTAGCAGAAATATTGATAAGGTGCAAAATGATAAATTTTTGGATCAAGTTCAAATAAAAACTAAAGATTTAAATGATATATTGAATGATGATGAGATTGATATAGTTATAGAAGTTTTGGGCGGAATGGATACAGCTAAAGAATTATTAATGAAAACAAAAAAACCAGTTGTTACAGCTAATAAGGCATTGCTTGCTAATTGTTTCGGAGAACTTATAAAGAACAGAAAATCAGATATAGCATTTGAGGCTTCTGTTGCCGGTGCTATTCCTATAATAAAGGCTATGAAGGAAAGTTTAGTTTCAGATAGAATGGAAGGCGTTTATGGTATATTAAATGGTACTTGTAATTATATTCTAACAAACATGACTAAAAATAATTTGGATTTTGATGTTGTGCTTAAGGATGCTCAGGAAAAAGGATATGCTGAGGCTGATCCTACATTTGATATTGATGGAATAGATACGGCTCATAAACTTTGCATACTTTCTTCTATTGCTTTTTGTAATGTTATAAGTTTTGATAAAATATTTATCAGAGGAATAAGAAACATTATATTAGATGATATTGTATTTGCATCAGAGCTTGATCTCACTATTAAATTAATAGCTGAAGCTGTTTTGGATGATAATGACAATGCTTATATATATGTTATACCTACAATGCTTAATGGAAATAATATGCTTTCTAGGGTTGATTATGCTTTTAATGCTATAACTGTTGTAGGAGATCGTTCTGGTGATACAGTATTCTATGGTTCTGGTGCAGGAGGAAGACCTACAAGCAGTGCAATAGTTTCTGATGCTGTTACATTAGCTAGAAATACTTTGATAACTGATGAGCTTAGAGTTCCTATACTTGGTTTTGTTAATGAAAATAAAAATCTTAAATTAAAAGATTTTAAAGATAAGAATGAAACTTTCTATGTAAGGTTTAAATCTAAAAATAATGATTTACTTGCTTTTAACGAGGCTTTTTATGATATTAATATTGAAAAAAGCGTTGAAAGAAATGGAAACTTCATGTTCATACTTAAAGGTTCAAGCATAAATTCTATAGTTGAAGCTATAGAAAAAGTTGAAAAAATAGAAGATATATTTATAGCTAAAATTAAATAAGATTATATATATATTTAAAAGCATTTGCACAATAATTATTATATGTGCAAATGTTTTTTATTTTTTATTTAATTTTAGAAATTATCTGTCAATCTAAAATCACAAATTATAAATACCAAAAAAGTATAAACGAATCTTTTACTGATTTCTTTTTTATTTTCACTCTTTTTAAAATCAATATTTATATCTACTGGCTCATCATATTCTATATCGGCATCCACTTTTGCAGACATTGTGAAAATATCTCCGTCATTTGCAGGAAATGTATATGTTATAGTATCATTATATCCTAATGCATCATTTGTATACATATCATATCTTTTAGCAAAAGCCTTAAAAGCTCCGTAACTTGCCTCTATATTTTTTATCTTTTTTATTTCTTTTTTCAAATTCTTTTTATCTAATTTTACAAGTGTTAATTGATTTATTGGCTGTACTAATTCATAATTCTCAAGATGTTTTCTCCATTTATCTATGGTTTTATTATCCATTTCTTCGGGGGTTGCCAAACTTATAAAATTGTCAGAATTAATTTTTACTTCTTCATCATCAGAATTTGAATAGCTTCCATCATTTGAATATCTAAAAGTTGTTATGAAGTTTTTATCTTTGTCATACAAGTTCCATATTAAAGAAGATGCAAATCTATTCATTAAATAATTATCAATAAAAACTTCTTTAAACAAATCATAGCTGTATATATTACCATCTATTAATGTAATACTTAAAATACTAGCACTATGATTAATAAACTTTGGTATTTCTTTTTTTAATTCTTTTACTTCTTCTTTTAGTTTTTCATCAAAGTTTTGAGGAATCTTTTTTAATTCTTTATTATCTTTTATATTAAAAAAGCTCAAAGTATAATCATTATTAACAATTAATTTATAATCATCGTTTAATATTTTTTCACCTTGAGAATTAAATCCGTAATTAGGTGTACATCTTAATCGAAATTCAGTATAACCTATATTCATTTTTTCAAGTAATTCATTAATCATTTTTCCAGCTTCTTTGCGAACTTCGGTTTTCTTTGTATCTGAATATATTTCATATAATAAACTCTGAGCATATCTGCTTTCTATATTGAATTTTATCATTATAAGGAAAACTTTTGAATCAATACCTAATAATATCAATTCAGATATCTCTTTTAAAGCTTCATCTCCTCCGTACATAGCATAAATAAAACCTGCAATCTCTGTGTTTTGATTTTCTAAATAAATTTCTCTAATGAACTTTAAAAATGATTCAAAATCAAGCAAATTAACTATATTATCAATTTTTTCTAATCTGTTAATTGTTCTTTTCAAAGATAAATACTCTGAATATATATACTTTATCACTGTAATATCTACTTCTCTTGATTTATCTTTTATTAGAACATGACAATCCTTTATAAAATCAAGTTTTTTATCTTCTTTTTTGGGATTATATTTTTTTTGAGCGTACTTTTCTACTTTTTCTATAGTTTTGAAATTATAATCTTTTGTAACAAATGAAAGCTCTGATGAGAAATCACTTTCAATTCTTTTTCTTAATCTTACAATTCTTTTATTTTTATCTTTTGCAATAAGATTATATATTTCTTTAACATTAAATTTTGTTATAGTTATATAATCTTCTTTAGGATAAAAGGCTTGCATATATACTTTAAGTCTTGTATGTAACTTATCTTCATCATCGCAAAAAGTACCAACTTCTTCTAAATTATCTAAATTCCAATTTTCTAAAGATTCATAACAATCATATTTATAAGCAAATCTAAATAGTCCTGCAGCAGTGATTAGTTTTTGTGTATCCCATTTATCAAGAGGCTGATTAAAACTTTGAGCCATATAAAACATCATATCCATATTTTCTACATTAGATACATTCCAACTATTTAAAGGCTGATTAAATTTCATGCATGAGAAAAATGTCTTTTCCATGTTTACAACATTAGAAGTGTCCCATTTATCAAAAGGCTGATTTAATTTTTCGCATTGCCTAAACAAAGAATCCATATTTGTAACATTAGAAACATCCCAATCATTAAGATTCTGATTAAAAACATCACAATATGCAAACATACTTGATAAATCTTTAACTTTAGAAGTATTCCATTTATTTAAAGGCTTATTAAAAACTTTTGCACGAGTAAACATATTAGACATATCTTCAACATTAGAAGTGTCCCATTTATTCAAAGGCTGATTAAAGTTTTCACATTCCTGAAACATGCCTCGCATATTTTTAACTTTTGATACATTCCAGTTATTTAAAGGCTGATTAAACTCATTTGCACCATAAAATATAAATGACATATCTTCAACATTAGAAACGTCCCATTTATCAAGAGGCTGATTAAAATTAGAACAATGAGTAAACATATTATTCATACTTTTTACTTTAGATACATTCCAACTGCTTAAATCAGGATTAAAATCTATATTTGAATATCTTACCAACGCATTATAGCCCATATAGGCAAACATCATATCCATATTTGTAACATTAGAAGTTTCCCAACCTTCTATTCCTTCAAAATCTTTTCTTTTACTTTCATAAAAAAGTTTGCTCATATCTGTAATAAGACTTGTATCAACATCATAAAGTTTTATACCGTCAGTAAATACTAGTTTTTTTAATTCCGTTTTTGTTTTTGGCTTATATTTTTTCATAATCTTATATCCTAATAATAAGTTTAAATAATTCTAATACATGTATATATGGTATTATACTATACTAAATTAAATACTATTTGTCAAAATTAATTATATATTATTTTTTACATACAGCATATATTTTAATAAAAGTATAGTCTTTATATTAAAATAAATCTGTCAATCTAAAATCCCAGATCATTAATACTAATAAAGTATAAACAAATCTTTTACATATCTCTTTTTTGTTTTCACTCTTTTTAAAATCAATGGTAATCTTTATTTGCTCATCATATTCTCCTTGAATTTTTGAAGTCATAGTAAAAATATCTCCGTCATTTGATGTAAAGGCATATGTTACAATACCATCGTATCCGATTACATTACTAATATTCATTTCATATTTTTTACTAAAATACTTAAAAGCACTATAAGTTGCCTTTATATTTTTTATTTTTTTTATTTCTTTTTCCAAATTGTTTTTATCCAATTTTATAACTGTTAATTGATTTATTGGCTGTGCTATTTCATAATCTTCAAGCTGTTTTCTCCATTTCTTTATAGTGTTATCATCCATTTCTACGGGACTTGCTAAACTGACAAAACTATTATCATAAATTTTTATTTCTTCATCTTCACAGTTTGAATAACTTCCATCGCCTGAATATCTGAAAGTTGTTATAAACGTATTATCTTTGTCATATAGATTCCATATTAAAGATAAAGCAAATCTATTCATCATAACATTATCAATAAAAATATATTTAAATATATCATAACTGTATTTATTGCCGTTTATTAATGTAATAGCTAAAAGATTAGAATTCTTTTTAATAAACTTTTTTATTTCTTTTCTTAATTTTATTATTTCTTTTTTTAAATTTTCATCAAAGCTTCGAGGAATCTTTTTTAATTCTTTATTATTTTTTATATCAAACAAGCTCAAAGAATAATCACTATTCAAAATTAATTTATAATTTTTATTCAATGCTTTTTCACCTTCAGAATTAAATCCGAAATCAGGAGCATATCTTAATCTAAATTCCGTATAATCAATATTCATTTCTTCAAGCAATTCATTAATTATTTTTTCTGCTTCGATTCTAACTTCTGTTTTTTTCGTAGTCATAAATATTTTATATAATAATTTAAGTGCATATTTACTTTGATTATTTAATTTAATTGTTATAAGTAAAAGTTTTGTATCATGTGCTTTTTTATATATATTTTTTAAAGCCTCATCTCCTCCATATATTATATAAATAAAAGCGGCTGCTTCTTTATTAGTTTCATCATAAATATTTTTAATAAACTCTATAAATGATTCTTTATCAAGCAAATTAACCATATTATCAATTTTTACTAATCTTTTCACATCTCTTTTAAGAGACAAATATTCCAAGTATATATGCTTTATAACATTAATATTAACTTCTCTTGATTTATCTTTTATTAAAACCTTATAATTATTATTATTTATAAAGATTACTTTTTTATCATCTTTTTTATTATAATTATCTTCAAGATACTTTTCTGCTTCTTCTATAGTTTTGAAATTATAATCATCAGTAACAGATGAAAGTTCTGAAGAAAAATCACTTTCAAGTCTTTTTCTTAATACTACAATTTTTTTATTTGTATCTTTTGATATTGAATAATATACTTCTTTGACATTATCTTTTGTGATAGTTAAATAATTTTGATAAGAACCATAAAATGCCTGAAGATATGCTCTAATTCTTAAAGGCAATTTTTCTTTATCATCGCATAAATCACTCATATTTAATATTTTATTTAAATCCCAATTTGCCAATGAGTAATAACAATTATAGCTTTTAACATATTTAAACATTGAGTCAATTTTTTTAAGTTTTTTGTATCCCATTTATCAAGCGGCTTATTAAATGAAACAGTATCACAAAACATAGCTTCCATATTTTTCACATTAGATACATTCCAACTATTTAAAGTCTGATTAAAAGCTTTGCATTGTACAAACATCTCATGCATATTTTCAACATTAGAAGTATCCCATTTATCCAAAGGCTGATTAAAACTTTCTGCCAACTTAAACATACCTCTCATGTCTTTCACATTAGAAACATCCCAATCATTAAGAGGCTGATTAAAAATATGAGAATAACTAAACATATTCGATAAATCTTCAACTTTAGATATATTCCAATTATTTAAAGGCTGATTAAAATTAGAACAATAGGCAAACATATTACTCATATTTTTAACTTTAGATACATTCCAATTATTTAAATTGGGATTAAAATCTATTCTTGACAATTCTAAAATAAAATTAAAGTCCATATATGCAAACATATAAGACATATCCTCAACATTAGAAACATCCCAATCTTCTATGCCTTCAAAATCTTTCCTTTTACTTTCATGAAAAAGCTTGCTCATATCCGTTATAAGACTAGTATCTACACAATCAAGTTTTATGCCGTCAGTAAATACTAATTTTTTGAGTTCTTCTTTTGTTGCTGGTTTGTATTTTTTCATGAATTTAGTCCTAAGTGATAGTTTACATAACTTTAATATAGCTATATATAGTATAATATATGTTATATAATTTTTCTACCCTAGAGAATAATTATATTGATATTCTGGCAGCAGATAAGCCTTTCAGTAAAATCTTGCTTTATATCTGAAATTATACAGCTAATTTTCTTAGTGCTTTTTGTTTAAGATAATTCATGTATTACAGCCTCTTCATATTCACGCATTGTATCTCTTATGAAAATATCTTTTGTGAATATTGCCACAGGTATTTTATATTTTTTTGAATATTCCCTTATAAATGATAATGCTTCTTTAGTTCTGTTATTATCAAATGTTATAAAAGGATCATCCAATAATATTAATCTTCCAGCCTCATGTATTTTAGTTAATATAGAAAGACGCATAGATATATAAACAGCATCTTTAGTAGCTGAAGAAAGAAGCTCAACATTTCTGCTTTCATTCTGCTTATCTTTCACCATGATTTTATTCTTATCAAATCCAGACATAATAATTCCATCATCTGATAAATCTTTTCCTGTTATATGATTGTATAAAACTTTAGCTTCATTAGATAATGAATCAAATATGTCATCATTTTTTTTATTTATTTTAGAGAGCATATTTTCTAATAATTCTAAAGCACTCCTTTTTTTGTTTAATTCCTTTATTTCTTCATCATTCTTCTTTAATTCGCTTTCAAGTTCTATTATATTGCTGTGAACATCATCTGCACTGCTGAGTTCTCCTTTGATATAGGACATATTGGATAGTATTTTATTCATGTTGTTTTCTATATATTTTATTTCTTTCTCAAGTTCTTTTAATCTGTTTTCAAGGTTTCTTAATTCCATTTCATTAAAAGTTTCTGGATTTATTCCCTTATCATCAAGTTCTTTTAAAACTCTAAAACAATCAGCCTCTAATGTGGCTATATCTTTAAATCCTAATTTTTTTGCTTCTGTCATTAGTTTTGAAAATAATTCTTCTGTACTCTTATAAACAGAATCATAATCGCTTTTTATTTCATAATAATTTTCTTTATCCCTTACATTAATCTTTCTAAAAAAATTAGATAATTCTTTATTATATATTTCTAATTTCTGCATATTATCTTCAAGTTCTTTTATATAATTGTTTAATTCTTCATCATCATTTTTTGAAAGTATCAATTCTATTTTTACCAATTCTTTTGTTAGAATATCTTTAAGCGATGAAATATCTAAATTGTAATTGTCTATATTAAGTTCAGGCAAAGCATATAATATATCATTTATAGTTTTATCATTATTTGAATCTTTTATAAACATAAATGGTATAGAAGGCAGTATTATTAAAAACCAATACGGATTTTTAAAATAAAAACTAAGAAATGATGCTATAATAACAATAATACCTAAAAAAACTGCTTTTGGTATTTTATAATTTTTTTTAATTAAATCATCTATTTTTTTTATTGCCCTGTCTATTCTGATTTTTCTGCTTTCATAATCAGTATTATTCTTTTCCTCTTCTGATTTTTTTAGAGCTTCTATTTTTCCATTAATATATGATATATTATTTTGGGAATCTTCTATTTTTTTAGTTATATCATTTATTTTAGGAGAATGATCTTCTTTTAAGTATATGTTTTCGCTTAAGAATTTATCTTTTTTATTGAAGTCAGTTATTAACTTTATTAGTTCTAGTTTTACATTTTTTAATTCTGAATTTTTCTGTGAATTTATAGTTTCGCTTAATTTTGTATACTCTGCTATTTTTTCTTTTATTAGAATATCATTTTTATTGTATTCTTCATTCAGTTCTTTTAAATTATCCTTCTTATTAACTTCTGTATTTGCTTTTGAATATAATTCATTTAATTCATCTTTGATTTCTTCTTTTCTGTATTTAAGATTTTTTAATATAGAAGGTATTGAGTTTTGAGATTTTCCTGAGTATTCGGATTTTATTTCGGATATTATTTTTCCTATATCAATATCCGAAGAAAATAATTTCTTCTTAATTTCACTTTCCCAATCTTTAGAATCTTTTTTGCTGTCTGACATTTCAAATATTATTTCGCTTTGCCTTATAGCATATAGATTATTGTATGACTGAGGATGCATTTTTTTTGAAGGTTCTATTTCTGGTTCAAGATAAATATCTATATCATCACCGTATCTTGATTTTATTTGTTTGGCAAATGATGAAGTTTTTTTATTCTCTGAGAGAAGAAGCATTAGAGAATCAAATATTGTAGTTTTTCCAGACTCATTTTCTCCGTAGAATAATGTAAGTCCGTCTGATATTTCAAATGATTTATTTTTAAACTTTCCAAATTTATTTAGATTTAAAATCATAAAGTTATTCCCATATTTAATTATTATCTTTTTTTATTTGATAGAGCAGCGGATATTTTTTCTATACCTAAACGTTTTGCAAGCTCAACTATCTCCAAATCTTCCTCATTATTAGTTTCAAATTCATATTCAGCGGCTATATCTATAAATTCTTTTATTATGTTTTCATTGTATGCATTTTCTAATAAAAATAATTCATTAATTTTTATATTTATATCCCGTACATATTTAGAATATTTATTTTTTATATTGTTTTTTTTATCTTCAATTTCATTTTCATCTTCTGCTATGCCGTATATATTTATTTCTATAATATCATTTGCATCCCATCTTTTTGAAGCCTCTTCTAATTTTGAATCTATGCCTTGAATATTATATTCGTAAACCTTGTATTCCCCTGCAGATTTAATATCAATAAACTTTTTATTTATTGAAGAGCCTTGTATATCAAGAGCCAAACATCTTCTTGCCCCCATTTCTGATTTGCTTTTTCTCCAGATTCTTGCAGAACCTGTATATATTATTTCTATATTGTCAATATTTATTTCCATCTGTTTATGTATATGACCTACTGCAGCCAAATTAGGATTTATTTTTTTTATTATATCTATAGGTATAATTGCAAGCTCTTCATTTTCTTCTATAGCCCATAATGTGCCTTCTACTATACCATGCCCTATAACTATTCTGTTTGACGCATTTAAATTTTCTATTTTTTTATTTAATTCATTATCTATTATATATTTATCGCTATATGGCAAAGCTATAATATCCAAATTATCAACATTGAAAAATGATATGTCTTCTATTACTATAACATTATTTGGAAACTTTAATTTATTTAATGTAATGCCTTTTGATTTTAGGTTTTCATGGTTGCCTTTGAGAAGCAGCACATTTTTTTGATAATTTTCTAATTTTTGAGAAAAAATATCTTTAAGTTCCTGCAAATCTTCAAAAGTATTAAAAGTATCTCCAAGAAGAAGTAAAGCATCATAATCTTTGGCATGTTCTATTATTTCATCCAGTACAGAAAGTGAATATTCTTTTTCTTGTATGCTGAGATGAAGATCGCTTGATATTAATAATTTAGGCATAAATAAAATTCTCTTTAAATTAAAAACTGTATTTTTATATTATAAATTAAATATTTAATTAATCAATATTGTAATTATAGATTGAAATTTAATTTATATAGTAGTATTATCGATATAATTCTTAATATTTTACAAGGGTTGAATAGTTATGGATAAAGAATATGCTAAGCATTTGATGGGAATATATAAAGATAAAGTACTTCATGAAAGGATGAAGAGAAGACTTGAATATTTTGAAAGAGTTTATAAAAGGGATAATGATAAAAGACTCTTTGCAGAACTTGCATTTTGTATATGTACTCCTCAGACAAAGGCTAGAAGCGGTGCAGCTGCTATAATTGATTTGTATAATCATAATTTGCTTTTTAAAGGGAGTGCTGAAAAAATAGCTTCTATATTAATTAAGCATGTAAGATTTCATAATATGAAGGCTGAGAATATAGTTTTGGCAAGACAATTATATTTCCCTAAAGAGCAATTTATTTTGAAAGACAGAATAAATGAGGCTTTAAAGAATGATACTATGGTTGAATTAAGAAATGAATTAGCAAAGGAAGTTAAAGGATATGGACTTAAAGAGGCTAGTCATTTTCTTAGAAATATAGGTTTCGGTCAGAAAATAGGTATATTAGACAGACATATAATGAGAGTAATGGATAAACTCAGCATTCTTCCTGAAGGTATGACACCTAAAACAAGCTTGACTAAAAATAATTATCTTAGATGCGAAGAAAATTTAGTTAAATATTCAAAGGATGAAAAAATACCCATGGAATATTTAGATTTTGTATTTTGGTATGATGCCACTAATGATATATTTAAATAATTTTATATAATATTGACTTTTTTATTTTTTAGTGTATATTTTATTAAAAAAATTGGAGATATATTATGAAATTTAAAAAAGTTATTGCATCTTTGATACTCATTTTTAGCTCGGCATCTTTATTTGCACAAAATATAGGAGAGCCTACTGGAAACAAATTTTTAGATTATATGCATGGCAGAAGTTTATTCGGCATTAATTTCGGTCCTACTTTATATGCAGGTTTATTTGATATAGGTATTGGTTTGGCAGAACCTACTATTCAGAAAACAATTAATGATATGACGCAAGGTCAGGCTGATAATTATATTGATACTAAATTAAAGCATTATGCATTTGGCTTGGGTTTCAGCTATGATTTTGCACCTCTTAATTTTATGACTGTTGGGCTTGATATAGGATTTTCTGTAGGTCAGATAAAAATGGATAAATATGATATCGCTTTTAGTACAATTCCATGGTCATTAAATGTTAAATTTTTCTTTGGAAAGAATGCTCCTTTTGGATTTTTCTTGTCCCCTAGAATTGGAGGAACAGCCCTTTCCATAAGCGGAAGTGCATTAAGAGAAGCATCAATAGCAGATATATATTCTCATGGAGGATTTTATTTATCTCTTGAACTTGGATGGAGAATACAATTATTTCCAAAAACAGGTGCTGATTGGCCTGTACAGGTTGGCTTAGATATTTCCTTATTTGATATAGGTTATTATGTTGCTCCTTGGTCATCTTCAATATTTAATATTCCTGAATTTGCTCAGTTCAAACAGTATCAGACTTATGCTAATATAAGAGCTTTATTCTTGCCTAGAATAGGAATAACATTGAGATTTTAATATTATTTAATAATTAGAAAATGTCCGTGTATATTTTTGTATATGCGGACTTTTTTATACCGAAAATTATTATATATTAATTATAAGGATATAAAATGAAAATAAATATTTTAGATGAAACTATAGTTTTTGAAGATAAAAATTTATATCCTGCTTTTCCTAGTATTATTAAGCTTGATGATAAAAGATTATTAGTAAGTTTCAGAACAGCTCCTAGAATTAAAAAAAATTATTCTCATCTGCATTCTTTAAGTAAATCAATGCTTGCTGTTATAAATAAAAATAAGACAGATAAAATTTTTGAATTTGCTGAAGATGATTCTGCCGCTAAACAGGATGCACAGCTATTTAGAGTTGATGAAAAAACTATAATAGCATATTACTTTAGATATACATTCCATCCAATGAATGAAAAAGATTTATTTAATGATTATACATTTATAGAATATGATAATACTATAGCATTGCTTGACGGGATAGGTATATGTGTCAGTTATGATAATGGCGATAGTTTCTCAAAGCCTTATGTTATAAAAGTTTATGATGATAATAATATTATTATGAAAAACTTTGCTGTTAGAGGAAGTATGTGCAAAATTGGAAATGAAATACTTGTGTCGGTATATGCATATAAAAAAAATATCAATAAAAAAGATTGTAAATATCAATGTTATGTTATTTCAAGCAGAGATTTAATTAATTGGAAATTAAAAAGTTTATTATGTGAAACTGAATTTAAAAAAATTGATGGTGAAAAATCTAGGATAGAATATGTAGAACCTTCTTTGCTTAGTTATAAAAACAATCTAGCAGCATTCATCCGTACTCATATTAATAATGAATATGGATTAACTTCAATAAGTTATTCAAAAGACAAAGGAAAAACTTTTTCAAAGCCTGTATTCACGGATATTAAGGGCTATCCTTTAAATCCTTTAATTTTAGAAAATGGAAAAGTTATTTTAACTTATGGTTACAGATTAAAACCTTATGGCGTAAGAGCTATTGTGTTTGATAATATTAATGAAATATTTGATATAGAAAAAATTAATTATAAAGCTAATAATGAAGAGATAATACTGGATTCTTATATGAAAAGTACAGATTGCGGTTATCCTTGGTGTGTAGAAAATAATGGTATTATATCATCTGTATATTATGGTTATAAAGATAAAAATAAAACTAGAAAAATATTTTTAAAAAGGTTTACTTTAAATTAAAAATATAGTATAAAGTAAATATAACTAAATAATAATAAATATTAATAGTGTGTTTGGAGATTTATATGGATGATAAGGATATAATGGATCCTGGTGTTTATCAGATAAAGTGCAATGACTGGATAATTGAAGATAATGGAAGTACCATTACTTATAAATTATTAGCATACAAATTATCTTCTTGGAGTGAGGATACATATTTAATTGTAAAGATTAATAAAGAAAATAACAGTAAAGAAGTAATAATAGATTGGAATAGTAAAGATTTTGTATTCAGCACTCATAAAACTTTTTTTAGATTTGATGATAATTTACCTGATAATTTGGAATGCAAAGCAGGTGAAAACAGATTAAGTTCTATAGTTTTAGATTCAAATTATGTATATGATAATTTAATTGATTCAAATATGCTTATAATAAGAGCTTCTCTTGAAAAGAGCAAGACAACAAGAATGTTTGATGTTTCAAAATTTAGAGAGGTTATAAAGCAATGATTTATTAATTATTATCTTTAATTTTTATTGATAATTTATTATAGTTCAAATGCATCTTTTGTAATAATTATATTCTCTTTTTTATGAATTAACATAATAATACTTTACAATTTTTCTTCTTTTTAGTATAATATTTTGAAAGGATTATATTATGTTTACTTATTTTGTTATTAAACGTATATTAAAAGGCATAATTATGTTTGTTATACTCATGTTTATGTCTTCTGCTATATTCAATACTGTAAGTGAAAAAACTCTAAAATCTCAGATTGAAGAAAGTATAAATGCCGAGGTTAGAGGGCTTAGCAATATGCGTACTGAAGATGTGGATAATTTTATTAAAGAGAGAAGGGCATATTACTATGATATATATTGGCTTAATAGAAGCATAGGTGAAAGAATATTTATAAGAGCAATTAATACGATAACTTTTCAATTCGGAAAATCAGCCATTATGATGGATTCAAATGGTAATAGAGATGTTATAAAAATAATAGGAGAAGCACTGCCGCGTTCTATAATACTTTTTACAACAGCTTCTATTATACAAATGATAATAGGTTTAATAATAGGACTTATAAAAGCAAGAAAAGCAGGAGGTATATTCGACAGAACTACAAGCATTATAACTATGATAGTATATGGAATGCCTACTTGGTGGCTTTCTATGATACTTATAATGATATTTGTTTATAAGTTTAATTTATTTCCTTCTGGAGGTGTTCATTCAATACCAGTTCCTACAGGTATAATGTATTATTTGGATATGTTATGGCACATGTCTTTGCCTTTAATTACGTTAACTTTAATAGGTTTCTGGGGGCTTTCATTTGTAGTGAGAAATATAGTATTGTCTACTTTGCAGGAAGATTATATAATGGCAGCACGTGCTAGAGGAATATCAGAAAAATCTGTTTTACTTGGACATACTTTAAGAAGTTCCGCTCCTCCTATAGTTACTATAACATTATTAGGTCTTCTTGGTTCTATTGCTGGTTCTATTATATTTGAGGGTATATTTTCTTGGCCTGGTTTAGGTAATTTATATTGGATATCAGTTCAGCAAAATGATATACCTGTACTTATGGGTAATCTAGCTATAACAACGGCACTTTATCAATTCGGACTCGTAGTTCTTGATATATCTTACGGATTTTTAGATCCTAGAATAAAAGTAGGAGGCAAGTTATAATGAAAAATATTTTAAGTAAAAAACTTGCTCCATTAATAGAGTTTTTTGAAGAGTTCAAAAAAGATAAAACAGGTGTCATAGGTCTATGCATATTAATTTTAGCAATATTAGTATCTATTTTCGAGCCTTTACTTTTAACTTATAAAGAATCTCCTAAACGCTGGAGAGATATAACATATTGGCAGGATAATCCAGCTTCAGCAGCTCCAGAGTGGCTTAATTTTTTTCAAAAAGAAAAGTCAGCTATTACAACAGATATTAAAGCTATAAGCATTGAAACTAATAATATAGATAATCAATTAGTTTATAAAGCAGTATTTGAATATGATTATCAATTTGATAAATCTCCTATGGATTTAATTTTTCATGCTAATGTTAATGGTTCTACTGGTTTGGTATGGAATGTTACAAGACCAGACGGAGCAATTATTACATTATCAGATAGTTTACATAATATAAAAGGTGATTTAAGGATATCAGCTTTTAATGATTCAAAGAACAGAATATTTAGGTTTTATAGAGATTCTGTTCCTAGAATACTTGCAAGGCAAATTGATACTCTTACTACTAATCCTATGAAAATACTTTTTAATACTAAAAAAGATGATATGGCTAAAGATTTTAAAGCATTAAAAGGCATTTACAGATTTGAAGTTACAGGCAGCTTTTCAGTAGATAATGCTAGTTTTGATGAACCGTATATGGTGTTGGTTGGTTCTATGTCTGGTTTAATGGGTACGGATAATATGAAGCGTGATATATTTTCTGGACTTGTATCTGGGCTTAAGTGGGCATTATTTATAGGAATAGCAACTAGTTTTATATCGGTTATAATTGGAGTAATGTATGGAATAGTGTCAGCATATTTCGGAGGAATAGTTGATAATATTATGCAGTTTATTTATCAGATATTTATAGGTATTCCAGTTCTCCCAGTAATGATAGTTATGAGTGCAATATTCAAGCCAAGTATATGGACTATGATAACAATGATGATATTTTTCTCTTGGACAGGTTCTGTTATGACAGTTCGTTCTATGGCTATGCAGCTTAAAGAAGAAACTTATATTGAGGCAGCACGTACAATAGGGGCAGGGCATTTTAGAATAATATTTAATCATTTAGCTCCATTACTTTTACCTTTCTCATTTGCTTCTATGGCTTTGGCTGTACCTTCTGCGATAGTTTATGAATCTTCTTTATCTTTGCTTGGACTTGGAGATGCTTCTATAGTTACTTGGGGGCAGATTCTGCATGATGCTATGAAAGGTTCTGCCGTTTTATCTGGGCTTTGGTGGTGGATAATACCTCCAGGAATATTGATTGCTGTTTTAGGTATGTCATTTGCATTTTTGGGCTTTGCTTTAGATAAAATACTTCATCCTAAATTAAAAAGCAGGTAATATTAGATTTGTTTCAAAACTCAATTTCTTAATACATTATATTTTTTTGATTTAATATTTTTTATTATAGTTTGGGATTTGCTTCAAAGCATACATTCGTGCCTTTGGAACTCCACTTCCGCCTCGCGAAGCGTGACTGCATATTTATATATCAAAATGACGACTATACAACATTATTTTTATAATTTATAAATATAAAAATTTTAATATAATCTTCTCAAGTAGTTTTGGAGTAAGTCTATCATATTTTTACTGGTGAATTTATAATTTCAAAATAAAAATACTAAAATAATATATAATAATTATTAAATAAGTATATTAATTTTTATATATAAATACCGTAAATATTTATAGTGAAAATTATATATTTTTTATGAATTTAACTTGATATTTAACCTAAATGGTATAGAATAAAACAAGTAAATAGGGGTTTAATATGTCATTTGTTCACTTGCATGTACATACACAATATTCCATACTAGACGGAGCTGCCCGTATAAAATCTCTTTATTCCAAAAAGGATAAAAAGAAAAGACTTATACCTGGTTTGATAGACAGAGCAGTAGAACTGGAAATGCCTGCTATTGCAATAACGGATCATGGTAATATGTTTGGGGTAATGGAATTTTTTTCTGAGGCTAAAGATAAAGGTATTATACCAGTTATAGGATGCGAGGTATATGTTGCCCCTAAAACAAGATTCGATAAAAAGATAGAAAACTCTGAAGAAAAAAGTGCTATGCATTTAATTCTTCTTGCTAAAGATAAAGAGGGGTATGATAATCTATGTAAACTAGTAACTTTCGGATATACTGAAGGTTTTTATTATAGACCTAGAATAGATCATGAATTAATAGAGAAATATAATAATGGATTAATTTGTCTTTCAGCCTGTATGGGAGGAGAAATACCTATAGCATTAAGAAAAAAAGATTATAATCAGGCTGTAAAATTGGCTAAGTATTATAAATCTATATTTGGAGAAGATTTTTATATAGAGCTTCAAGATCATGGAATAGCTGAAGAAAAGCAGCTTAATAATGATTTGTACAAACTTGCTAAGCATGAAAATATAGAGCTTGTAGTTACTAATGATGTTCATTATGTATCAAAAGAAGATGCTAAAGCACATGAGATACTTTTGGCAATACAGACTAAAGCCACTTTAGATTCTCCTAGAAGGTATAAATTTCCAAGTAATGAGTTTCATCTAAAAAGCGAAGAAGAGATGATGAAGTCATTTTCAAAAATTCCTAAAGCATTTGAAAATACTGTAAAAATAGCAGAGCAATGCAAAGATTTGAATATAATGACTAAAACTTATTATATGCCTAATTATGAACTTCCTAATGGAGAAACTGAAACTACAGCATTAAGGAAGATGTGTATAGAAGGTCTTAATAAACATTATAATAATGATATACCAAAAGAAGCTATGGAAAGACTTGAAATGGAATTAGGTGTTATAGCTAAAATGGGTTTTGAAGGTTATTTCTTGGTTGTTCAGGATTTTATTAACTATGCTAGAAATCATGATGTTGCTGTAGGTCCTGGAAGGGGAAGTGCGGCTGGTTCAATAGTTGCATTTGCTACTGGAATTACTAAGGTTAATCCTCTTGATTATAATTTGCTTTTTGAGAGATTTTTAAATCCCGAGAGAAAAAGCATGCCTGATATAGATGTTGACTTCCAAGACGATAAGAGAGAAGTAATAATAGATTATGTAAAAGAAAAATACGGTAAAGACAATGTTGCTCAGATTGCTACATTCGGTGCTTTGGGCGGACGTTCTGTTATAAGAGATGTTTGCCGTGTTATGGGTATAGATTTAGCTACTGCAGACAGACTTGCTAAAGGTATACCTAATAATATAAGGATAGTTGATATATATGATGATCCTGAATGTGCAGAGTTTATAAAAGAAATAGAGAGCAGCAGAGAATTAAAAAATATGTATGAAATATCTGCAAGACTTGACGGTTTGGTTAGGAATGTAGGTTTACATGCTGCTGGCGTTATTATATCTTCTCATCCTATAATGGATTTAGCTCCTGTATATCAGGATTCTAAAACAGGTACAAGAGCCTGCCAGTATGAGATGAATTATGTTGAAAGTGCAGGGCTTATAAAGATGGACTTTTTAGGTATTAAGAACTTAAGACTCATAAAAGATGCTGTCAAAGATATAAAAGAAAGATACGCAATAGAAATAGATATAGATAAAATTCCTTTAGATGATGAAGCTGTTTATGAAATATTTAGAAAAGCTGATACTGGAGGAGTATTCCAGTTTGAAAGTCCTGGTATGCGTCAGATGCTTATTAATATTCAGCCTACAGGTTTTGACGATTTGGTTTCCAGCGTTGCATTATACCGTCCGGGTCCTTTAAACTCTGGTATGGATAAAGATTATGCCGACAGGAAAAACAAAAGAAAAGAGATAGTATACAAACATTCAGATTTGGAGCCTATACTTAAAGAAAGTCAGGGAGTATTAATATATCAAGAGCAGATTATGGCAATAAGCAGAGTTATAGGAGGGTTTACTGCTGCTGAAGCTGATGATTTAAGAAAGGCTATGGGTAAAAAAATCGTAGAGAAAATGAACTCTATGGAAGAGAAATTCATTAAAGGCGGACTTGAGAGAGGTTATGATAAAGAGTTATTAACCTACCTTTTCGATACAATGAAAGGTTTTGCTGAGTATGGATTTAATAAATCGCACTCTGTTTGCTATGCTTTGATAGCTTATCAGGAGGCTTATATAAAAGCACATTATCCAATGGAATATTATGTTGCTTTACTTAACACGGTTATTGCTGATACAGATAAAATAGCATTATATCTTAATGAAATCAAACAAAAAAATATAGATATAGTTACAGCAAGCGTTTTTGAAAGCGATGCTTTATTTTCTCAAAAAGATGGTAAAATAGTATATGCTTTGCATGCTGTTAAAGGTGTTGGTCTTCATGCTGCATTGGCTATTGAGGAAGAGAGAGAAAAAAACGGACAATTCAAAAATTTAGAAGATTTTGTAAAACGTGTTGATGTTCATCTTGTAAATAGAAAAGTATATGAAACATTAATAAAATGCGGTGCTTTTGCTGAATTCGGTCATACTGAAAGTGCATTGCTTGCTTCTCTTGATGCCATACTTGCACATGCATCTAATTATCAAAAGGAAACTTTATCAGGACAAACTATGCTTTTTGATTCTATGTCTGAAGATGACAGCGGAAGTGCTTCTTTAGTTATAGAAAAACAAATTGAATATTCTAATAATATTTTAATGGAAAATGAAAAAGAAGTTTTAGGATTTTCTCTAAAATATCATCCTTTTGCAAGATATATTACTAAAATTGATTATAAATACTTTAATAATATTTTGGATATTGATAAATTAAAAGATAAAGATGAATTTATTCTTCCTTGTGTTGTTATGTCGGCTGCAGAAACAACTACAAAGAAAAATACTCCTATGATTACATTAAAAGTTATGGATTTGTTTACTGAGTATATGTTTTATATAACAGCTAAGAATCAAATAGATAAATATAAAGATATACTTAATGAACAGACAGGCATATTAATAAAAGGACGAAGAGAAAAAAACAGATTCTCTGATAAAATGTATACTAATATAATAGAAGTAAAATTATTAGATGATTATTTGAATGATAAAAATATAAAACTTAAAGAAGTTAAAAGAGATAATATAAAAAGGGATAATATATTAGAAACTGTACAAATTCAGTCTAATAAAAATGATACACCATTTAAAAATTCAAATAAAGAATCAGATATAAAGCGTTCTGATAATATTGTTTCCAGCGATTCATTTACTAATAATAATATAATAATTAAGCATTCAAATACTGGTAAAAAGCAATTATCTTTGCATGTTAATAAAAATATATTCGATGACATGGATTTATTATGCTTACAAAATGCTATATCCAGCAATCCTGGCGAATATACTATATTTTTAAAATTAAAATCAGAAAGCGGTACTGAGATATTTAAAATAGGCGAGGATTATAAAGTTGATCCTAATCAGAGATTTTTAAATGAAACAAAGAATGCATTGAGATCTCTTATAGAAATTGAATATGCTTAAATACTATAAAAAAAGACTGCTAATAAAAAATTAACAGTCTTTTTTATAGTATAGTTTTTATTATATAAATTATTTTCTCTTATCGTCTACTAGCCCCATTAAATTTCTAACTTCATATAATGTTTTTTCAGCAACTTCAGATGCCTTTTTTGCTCCTTCTTTTAGAACATCATAAACATAATCCTTATCATTAGATAATTTTTCAATATTTTCTCTTATAGGTGCAAGTTCATTATTTATGTTTTTTACTAACATTTTTTTACATTGTACACATCCAATAGAAGCATTTTTACATCCTTCACAAACTTCTTTTTGTTCATCTTCTGAAGAGAAAATTTTATGATAGCTGTAAACATTGCATATATCAGGATTTCCAGCATCCGTTTTAAGCTTTCTGTTTGTATCAGTCATAGCTTTTTGTAAAATTAATTTCTCTGTTTCCTCAGGAGTAAAACGTAAAGCTATGTGGTTATTTAAAGATTTGCTCATCTTATTTTGACCGTCTAATCCTAATATTCTTAAAACTTTTCCATGATAGGTATCAGGTTCTTTAAAATATTCTCCGTATCTGTTATTAAATTTTCTAACTATCATTCTGGTTAATTCTACATGCTGTTCCTGATCTTCTCCTACAGGTACAATATCAGGATGATAAAGCAAAATATCAGCAGCCATTAAAGAAGGGTAGGTTAGAAGAGCAGCATTAATATTTTCAGCATTCTTTCTTGACTTATCTTTATACTGCGTCATTCTTTCAAGCTCCGCTACAGGAATAATAGAATTAAATATCCAAGCAAGTTCAGTATGAGCTCTTACATCTGATTGCACGAATATAGAACATTTCTTAGGATCAAGTCCGCATGCAAGGTATTCTACAGCAGCGTCCATTATTCTTTTTTGCATTTGAGAAACATCATATTCTATTGTTATAGCATGATAATCCACTATACAAAAAAATCCGTAATACTCATCAAGTATATCAACCCAATTCTTTAATGCCCCTAAATAATTACCAATATGAAGAGAACCAGTAGGCTGTATTCCGCTTAACATAACTTTTTCTGACATATTATAACTCCGTAAATTATTTTGATAGTTTTTATTCTGCTTTTATGTTAGCGACAAGAAAACCTTCTTCACTTCTCAAGTCGCTGACATTAATGTATATAAGTCTTTTATCTTCTGTTTCTATTAATAATTTTTTATTTAATGGATTTACCTCTTTTATTACAGCAGGTACACTATTAAATACTAATTTTGTTCCTACTTTAGGCAAATCTTTTTTTAATGAACAATATGCTTTATATTCATGTCCCAAACAGCACATTAATCTTCCGCATTGTCCTGATATCTTCATTGTATTCAAAAGCATTCCCTGTTCTTTAGCCATTTTTATAGTTATAGTTTCAAATTTGCCTTTTATAACTTTACAGCATAATTCTCTTCCGCATATTCCGCATCCGCCTATAGATCTGGCTTCATCTCTTACTCCTATTTGCCTTAATTCTATTCTTGTTTTAAAATGTGCCGCTAAATCTTTTACTAATTCCCTAAAATCTATTCTTTCTTCAGCAATAAACTCAAATAAAAGCTTTGCCCTGTCAAGAAAATAATAAGAACTGATTAATTTTAAATCTAAATTATGATTATTAACTTTTTCTTTGCATATCTTAAAAGCTTCTTCAGCATCTTCTATATTTATTCTATGCTGTTCCAAATCTTTCTCATTTGCTATTCTAAGTATATTAAATATTTTATTTTTATTATTTTTTGTTTTTATATTAGGTTCTTCATCTGCTGCTATGTCCTTTAATTCTTCAGATATTTCTTCATTAGCACCGCCGTCATTATTATCATCCTCATCATTTTGTTCTATAGATTCATTATTCTCATTAGAATCACTATTTTGATTTTCTTCATTATTTAATGAATCTACATCTATATCTTCAAAATTTAGAACATACCCAATTTCTATACCTTCATCCGTTTCTATTACGCATGTATCTTTTACTTTTACATCTTCTATATGTAAGTGCTCAAATTTACCTATATTGGAACCCCTAAATTTTACATGGGCTATATTTTTTATCATTAATACACTCCAAATCTACTTTATTTTAACATAATTTAAAGATAATATATTTTATTTTTAAGTTGATATTATTGCAAGCATTATTTTTTTATATAGTATAAAATTATAAAAATATATTGATAAATATAATATTAGGGTATATTATATATGTTTGAAGGTTATGTGTAATTATTTATGAGGCTGTTTTTTTTATTTCCGCTATTATTTATGACATTATCATGTTTAAGTACGCCAGAAATTTATTTAAAAACTAATAATGCTGATTATTGGAAAAATATTGTAAAAAATAAAATGGCATCTGATATCTACCAAAATATATATAGATTTGATGATAAATCAAATATGACTTTAACCGTATATGGATATAAATCTCCTATAAAGTATACATTATTCTTGATGAAAGAAAAAAATCAGGCATTTTATTATAAAAATACAACGCTTAAAAGTTATATAATAGAAAGTCTTCCTACATTCAACTTATATGAAGATACAGTAAAAAAGAATGTTTATGATAGATTATATACAGAACTTTCATATTATATAAGCAGAAATTTTCCAGATAGAAGTATTTATTTGTCCATAGGATTAATGGTTAAAGATGATGTTTTATATATAGCACAAAATTACTCATCAGATTATAAAGATAGGCTTCGTCACTGGATGAGAAAAAATGGATATGGCAGAGGCAGCGAATGGCTTCCTTCAGTAAGTGCTGATTGGGAATCCTATCCTATACCTACAGAACATGAAATAGATTGGAATGATATCGATGTAATAGGAAGATTACTATAATTTTTAAGTATAAATGACTTTACATTTTTTATTTTATTTATATTATATATTAAATCTAATTAATATATATGGAGTATAAATGGTTAGGCGTATTAATATAGATGAGTTTTTTAAGCTAAAAGAGGAAGAACGATTGCCAATTATAGATGTACGTTCGCCTATAGAATATGAACATGCACATATACCTGATGCTTATAATGTTTATTTATTTAATGATGAAGAGAGAAAAGATGTTGGAACTATATACAAGCAAATAGGTAGAAAGGAAGCTGTATTAAGAGGTTTGCAGTATGTGTCTTTGAGAATGACTGATATATTGAAATCTATTGATAATATAGCTAAAAATTATAATAATACTAATAAAATACTTATGCATTGTTTTAGAGGAGGAATGCGAAGCGAATCGGTAGCATGGCTTTGTTCCAGTTACGGATATGATGTATGCGTACTGGATGGCGGTTATAAAAGATATAGGCATTATGTATTAGATTCATTTGATAGGGATTATAGAATATATTTGCTTACTGGAAGAACAGGCAGCGGAAAAACTTTGATATTGAATAAACTCAAAGAATACGGTTATAATGTTATAGATTTAGAAAAAATAGCTAAGCATAAAGGTTCAGCATTCGGATGGATAAATGAGGGCGAACAGCCTAGTCAGGAACAATTTGAGAATAATTTATCTGCAGAATTACTAAAATATGATATTAATTCTATATTATGGTTTGAAGATGAGAGTTTGCTTATAGGTAAAAGAGCTATACCCAAAGCTTTATTTAATAGGATGAGGGATAGTGAAAAAATAATATATTTGGACATACCAAAAGAGTGCAGGGCAGAGTATATTGTTAATACTTACGGCAAATATAGTATTGATGATTTGAAAGAATCCATTATGAAAATAAAAAACCGTTTGGGAGGAGAAAAATTAAAAGAATCATTAGAATTGCTTGATAACGGCAATATGTATGAATGTGTATTGAATATGCTTTATTATTATGATAAGGCGTATAAACTCAGCATACAGGATGATAAAGTTATAAAAGTAGAATGTGATAATCAGGATTTTGATAATATTGTTAAATTGATGTTGAGCAAAGTAAATATTTGAAATATTTAATATATAAAAAAGCGAAGGTAAAATACCTTCGATTTTATTTATTTTATTGATTTACTTAATATTAAAATGATTCAAAACCATCAGAAGTATCTTTAGAAGTATCAAATGTATTTCCAAATTCATTATCTTTTACAGTTTTAACAGGGGTTGAACTAACAGGTATACTGCTTGCTGGCTTTTCTTCATGATGTTTTTTCAAAGGACTTTTTAATTCTGGTTTTTTAACAGGTGATATAGGTTTGCTTTCATGAACAGCCTTTTTATCTGTAGTAGGAGTTACTGGTGCAGTATCAGATTTTTTATTTTTTTCTACTTTTTGTATGTTCTTTTTAGTATTTGTTCCTCTCAATTTAAAGAATTCCATAGCTCTTACCAATTCTTCAGCTTGTGAGAATAAAGCTTCAGAAGCGGCAGTAGATTCCTCTACTAAAGCAGCGTTCTGCTGAGTAGTCATATCCATTTGAGTAATAGCTATATTAACTTGATCAACCCCAGCCTGCTGTTCCATAGCAGTAGAACTTAAATCCTGCATGATTTTAGCAGTTTCTTCTATTTGAACTCTCAAATTTTGGAATATTTCTTTAGATTCTCTTGCTGTTTCTGTAGCAGCAGCAATTTTTTCTTCAGAATCAGCTACCAAACTTGTAATATCTTTTACTGATGTTTGAGTTGTTTGAGCCAAGTTTCTAACCTCAGAAGCAACAACAGCGAAACCTCTTCCTTGTTCTCCTGCACGTGCAGCTTCAACAGCAGCATTAAGAGCAAGTATATTAGTTTGGAATGCTATATCTTCAATTATTTTAGTAATAGCACTAATTTTAGAACTTGATTCATATACTGCCTCAATATTCTGAGTACTTTCTTCTATGATTCTTCCAGCCTCTTCAATAGCTTTTTTAGAAGTAATCATCATATTATTACCTTCTAAAGTATGTTCAGCAGAAGATTTTATTGTAGAAGCTATCTCTTCCATAGAAGAAGCTGTTTCTTCGAGTCCTGATGCCTGATTTTCAGTTCTATTCGATAAATCTATATTGCCTTGTGCTACCTCATTAGCTGATGCTTTTACTGTATAAGCACTATCATATACTAATCTTACTTTATCATTTAACTGATCTAATACTTCTCCGATAGAAGTTGCTATCTCTCCAAATTCATCTTTTCTTTTATCAAGTCCAACAGGAATAGACCAACTAATATCTCCTTTAGAAAGACTTTTCAAATCAACAGCCAATAGATGAAGTATAGTAGTTATTTTATTTATATAGAATACTATTACTATTGATGCTAAAATAAGTATTGCTATTGTACCTATAATTGCGTATTTTTTCATAGTATTTATATGTGCGAATAACTCATCAGATTCTATACTCATAACAACAGACCATCCTGATATAGGTTCTTTATAAAATGTTGCTATGGAATCTTTGCCATTGAAAGGAGATTTAAACTCATAATATCCAGATTCATTTGCAACTGCATATTGTATATAATCAGCATTTCTTAAAACTTCGCTTCTTACATGCGAAGGAACAGGGTCAGCAATAACCCATCTGTCAGGATCTACAATAAATGGGTGTCCAGTATTTCCAAATTTAACAAGATTTAATTCCTTGTCTATAAAACCAAGCCAATCTATCATTGTTGATATTGCCCCAACTACATTTCCAGATGAGTTTTTTATAGGGGAGAAAATTTTTACTACATATTTATTATTATCAGCAGGAGAAGGATCCACTGTAGGAAGTACTGCAGACTGCCCTGACATAATTTTCTGCCATATTTCCGTTCCGCTAAAATTTCTTGTGCTTGAAGAATTAACTACCTTTCCATCTAAACTATCAGATACAACACTACCATTAGCATCTAATACCACAATACCTTGTATATTACTGTTATTTGCCACAACATTTTTAAGACTTGTTTCAAGAGCAGCCCTACTTTCTGGTGTTCTATCTTGAAGGAATGTTATTAATTGAGGATATCCTCTGCTTATAGCTTCAGATGTAAATATTGACTGTTCTAGCCATACATTTATCATTCTAGAATATACTTTGGTAGTAGATTCAAATCCAAATATGGCAGAACTTCTAATACCTTGAGAACCTATTCTAATAAGAAGTGTAACCAATATAATTGTCATCACTGTAACAAGAAGCATTACGAAAAACGGTATTTTCACCTTCAATGATTGCAATTTTCTCACTTTCAAACTCCAACAAATTATTTACATGAAAAAATATTATTTATAATATTATTCTTATATATAATAACAATATTTTTTACGAAGTCAAGATATATTTCTTACATATTGTATAAATTATCGTGTATTTCATACTTATTTTTTACTTAAATGCATTTATTATATATTAAAAATCTAATTTTTTTTATTTTCTGCTTCACTTTTTCTTATATAGAGAGGTAATAAAGAATGTATATCATCAAATTGCTTATTATCAAATTTATGTTTTGATAAAGAAATTATGTTTGATGCTTTTATGATATTAGCATCATTATCTAATAATTTTATATTGTAATTTTTTAGATTTTCAATAAAAAAATCTTTATTATTGTAAAAACCATCTCCGCATAATGTTATATTTTTACTTGTAGTTTCTATTGAATTAATAATATCTATAAATTCTTTATATGTTAGGTCCATATTTTCTTTTATTTTTTCATTATTATAATATATATTAGCATATATGCTTCCTTTTCTTGCATCTATCATAGATGATTTTATTCCATCATAGTTTTTTATGTTTTCATATAATGCATCTAAACTTGGTATGCCTATTATATGTATGTTTTTGGCATAGCATATAGTTTTTATTGTTGCAAATGCTATTCTAAGGGCTGTAAAAGAACCAGGTCCTATTCCTAATGCTATATATGTTATATCATCCAATGACACATTGTTTTCATCAAGTAATAACTGTATAGAAGGCAGCAATATTTCATTATGGTTTTTTATATTTTGTTTATTATGTTCTATAATTGTATCATCATCTTTTTGAAGAGCTATTGAGAAATTGCTTGATACTGTATCAAATGCTAGTATATTCATGACATTAAATCTAGTACTAAACCTTTAAGCCTCATAACTTTATTTGCTATTGCTATATGATTTTTTTGTTCTTCCATGATTAATGTGTAAAGAGAGTCAAGTTCTTCATTAATTTTGGCAACTACTTTATACTGTCTGCTGCTGTACATTGATCTGCTTCTATTAAATACAGAAACTTCTCTAACTCTGTATGCATCTTTTATTAATTTATCTGTCAATGATCTTATTAAATCTCTAAACCTTTGAAAATCTTTTATATTTGCACTTCTGTCTAAAATATTACCTGCATCATATATTTGTCTTTTTAATTCATCTAATTCATAAGAATACTTTTTTATTTCTTTGTCTTCTTCCAGCATAGCAGCGAATGGAGATGAAGCTACAGATACTTTCATTGATGCTTCAGGCGAGGTCATCAATATGTTGTTTAAATTCATCTCTCTATTCATTCTTTCTTGAACTCTCATTTTTTTTCTCCATAATTTCAAAAGTTATGTTAACTTAAAATATATTATGTTAACTTAACATGAATCAGATAAAATTTCAATATATTATAAATCGTATTTTTATAATTTTGCTTTATTATTTTATTTTTATCTTAATACAATGGATGTTTTACAATTTAATGATAAAATAATGTATTATATGTTGTATTAGGTACGATTTTATAATAAATATATCTTTACAGTAGATAATTAAAATCTATAACCTTTCAAAGAAAATCATAAAAATAAAATACTATAAATGTTTATTAATTTTAGTATAATATTTTATTGCAAAAAAAAATAAAAGATTTATAATTTTTATGTTGGGTTTTTCAATGAAGAAAGAAGAGATTTTGTTAAGATATAATTCAATAAATGAAAATATAAAAAAAATAAAAGAAAAGTATAATATAGGCTATGATATAAATATAATAGCAGTTAGTAAATATTCATCCATTGAAACTATAAAAGAATTTTTGTCATTAAATATAGATTTGCCATTAGCAGAGAGTAAGGCACAGAGTTTAAGAGATAGGGCAGGGGAGATTGCGAATTTAAAAGATAATGTTAAATGGCACTTTATAGGACGCATACAGAGCAATAAAGTAAAATATATAGTAAAATATGCAGATTTGATACAGAGTGTTGATTCTATTGAGATAGCAGAATATATAAATAAAGAAGCTCAAAAAAATAATAAAATACAGGATATATTAATTCAGTTTAATATAAGCGATGAAAATCAAAAAGGCGGATTTATATTAGATGACTATATAAATGTATATAATAATATTATAAAAATGCCTAATATATCATTAAAGGGATTAATGGCAATAGGAAAAGATACAGAAGATACAGTTATTATTGAAGAAGAATTTGAGAAACTTAACATAATATATAAAGATATAAATAAAAAATATAATAATACTTTATCCGTTCTTTCTATGGGTATGTCATCAGATTATGAACTTGCTATAAAGCATGGTTCAAATATGGTTAGGATAGGAAGCAGCTTTTTGGGTAATTCTTGAATATTTTTTATTTTATAATCTAATAGGATTAATATGTCTTTGAATATTGAATCATTAGAAAAATCAATTACAGCTTTAGAAAAATCTATCAATGTATACTATAGCTATAAAACAGACAAAAATTACGATTTGGTTGATACTATATCATCTGGAGTAATACAAAATTTTGAAATAGCCTATGAAAACAGCTGTAAATTAATAAGCAGATGGCTTGATGAAAATGTATCTGCTGATATATCTCATAAAACTACAAGAAAAGGATTATTCAGACTTGCTGGAGAGTATTTTTTAATAGACGATGTAAATATATGGATAGAATTTCATAATGCGAGGAATAATACTTCACATAGATACTCTGGAAAATTATCAAATGAAGTTTTAGAGTATGCATTAAAGTTTCCAAAATATGCGGAATATCTTTTAAATAATTTAATGGAAAGAAAAGAATGATATCTGTACCTGATGATGATATGAAAATAATAAATAAGATTTTATCTGATAATATAGAATATGGTAAAGTTTATGTTTTTGGTTCTAGATATAAACATACTAATAAAAAATTTTCTGATTTGGATTTAGCTGTTGATATAAATAGAAAAATGACTATAAATGAAATTGAAAATTTAAAGTATGATTTTGAAGAAAGTAATTTGACTTACAGAGTTGATATAATAGATTATAATAATATAAGTAATGATTTCAAAAAAATAATAGATTCTGGAAAAGTGATTATTTACAGTAATGTATTATAAAATAGATTTAATTAGCAGTAACAAATATAGTTTTAGGTTTATATATTTTGACTAAGCAATAAAAATATAGTTTTAATATAAAAAATATAAAAAAGAGTTTAATGCTTATGAATATTAACAATGAAATAAAAGAAAAATCTAATGAAACTGTAAAATTATTGATAGAAATGGGATTAAAAATAACATCAGCAGAATCATGTACAGGAGGGCTATTTGCAGCATCAATAACATCAGTAAGCGGTTCATCAGGATGTTTTGAAGGTTCTTTTGTAACATATTCCAATGAAATAAAACATAAAATCATAAATGTCAGAGAAGAAACATTAAAAAAATATGGTGCTGTTAGTGAAGAATGCGTTTTGGAGATGTCAGAAAATAGCAGAAAAATAATGAATAGCGATATTTCAATAGCAATAAGCGGTATAGCAGGACCTTTTGGAGGAAGTGAAGATAAACCAGTAGGTTTGGTATGGATATGTTTGTCAGCAGATGGTTATATAAAGGCTTATAAAAATATATTCAGCGGAAATAGGGATGATGTAAGAGAAAAAAGTGTATGCTTTGCCTTGGATTTGGTTCTAAATTTCATAAAAAAATGTTAGTCTATACTAACATGTACTTGAAAATAGTAAATTTAATAAAAAAATGTAAAAAGTCAATCAATAAAGTCTAAAATATTATGTTTACTCCTTGACAAAAATAATTATGTAAACTAATATTCATAAAAAAGATAAATTAATTATGTAACCTTTATATAAACATAATTTTTTTATAAAGTAAACATAACTATAACCGATAAATTCTAAAGATAACTTTTATTAGGTGGTATTCTAATGCAGGACTTTATAAATAAATTGACAAGTCAAATAAAAAATATTTTTGCTAAAACAACAACATTACAAAAAGCAATTTTAATTGGTGTTTTAGTTATAGGGCTTGGTGCAATAATAGCTACAATAATGCTGACATCAAGAAGAACAGGAACATTACTATTTCAGAATGCTTTAACTCAAGAGGATGCCAGAAATGTTATAGCAGTTTTGGATGCTAATAACATAAAATACCAGTACAGAAATGGCTTCATAACTCTTAATAATTTAAATGATAAAGCTAGAGCAGAATTAGAATTAGTAAAAGAGGGAAGAATGCCTACAGGAGTAGACGGATGGGAATTATTTGATGCTCCTCGTATTGGTATAACAGATGTTGAACTTGATATAAACAAAAGAAGATCATTAACTAAAGCTATTACTCAGCTTTTAACTAAATTAGATTTTGTTCAGGAAGCTACAGTTGATTTGGCCTTCCCAAAGAAGGAATACTTAACAGATATAGATTCTCCAGTAACCGCTTCAGTAGTTATTAGGGCTCAGCCTTTCAAAGAAGATGTTTTAAGAGATCCTAAAACAGTTAGAGGATTACAGCAATTAATAGCTATGGGTGTTGATAAATTAAAACCAGAGTTTGTTACAATAACAGACAGTACTGGTTATGTATTAACTGACTTTACAGATGAAGCTGCAAACTTGAAATTAAAAGTTGCTCAGGAAGAGTTAAAAATAGTTGACAGAGAAAGAAAAAAGATAGAAAATAAAATAAGACAGACATTAGGAAGAATATATACTAACAGAGTAGAAACAACAATAGCATTAGAACTTATTTGGGATGATGTTAGTATAACAAATAATTTAGTTCTTCCAATAATATTAAAAGAAGATGATCCTACAACACCTTATGATGACAGTCAATTTACTAATAAGGTTCAAGTATCAAGCCGTACAGTAACAGAAGACTGGAAAGGACAGCAATTTATACCTCAAGGTGCTGCAGGAGCAGAAGAGAATGTACCTCCTGGATATAAAGATAAAAGCGACAGATGGCAGACATATACAAAAACTGATGCTCAGGACAATTATGAATTAAGCAAAAGATATGAAGCTATCAAAAAAGGAAGTTATCAAATAGGAAAAATATCAGCTGCTGTTGCTTTAGATGGAAGATGGACAAAAGTTTATGATGTTAATGGGGACCCTGTAATTACTAACGGTAACAGTTATGTAAGAGAATATCACCCAGTAACAACAGAAGAAATAAATAACGTTACATCTTTGGTACAGGCTGCTATTGGCTATGATTTGAAAAGAGGCGACCAAGTAAGTGTAACACATATTCAGTTTGACCATTGGGACAGATTCAATGCTGAAGATGCTAAACTTATGCGTGATAGATTTATAAAGAAAACTTTGATAATAACAATGATTTCTTTACTAATATTGTTTGTATTGGCATTGGCAATAAGAGCTATACAGAAAGAACTTGCTAGAAGACGCAGACTTAGAGAAGAAGAGCTTGAACGCAAACAAATGGAAATGCGCAGACAGGCTATGATGAATGCTAATGAAGAGCCTATAAGCGAGATGAGTTTGGAAGATGCGGCACGTAAGAAACTTATGGACGAAGTTATACGTGTAAGCCATGAAAGACCTGAAGATGTAGCACAGTTGTTGCGTACTTGGATGGCTGATGATAAGAGTTAAAATATAAATTGAGTTATAAATAAAAAATAATTAGGAGTAAGATTATGCCTGCAGAGAAAGAAAAAGATAAAAAGCAACGTGTTTTAAGCGGACGTCAAAAAGTTGCTATATTTCTAGTATCACTTGGTATGGAAACATCCAGTGAAATATTCAAACACTTACGTGAGGAAGAAATAGAGCAAATAACATTTGACATTGCTAGACTTGAAAATATAGAAGCAGCCGATAAGGATGCAGTATTCAGAGAATTCCAAGAGATGATGATAGCTCAGGATTTTATAACTCAAGGCGGTATAGATTATGCAAGAGATTTGCTTGAAAGATCTGTAGGAAGTCAGAAAGCAAGCGATATAATCAACAGATTAACATCTTCATTACAGGTTAGACCTTTTGATTTTATACGCCGTACAGACCCAGCACACTTACTTAACTTCATACAAGGTGAACACCCTCAAACTATAGCACTTATTTTGGCTTATTTAGAGGCACAAAAGGCAGCAAGTATATTAGGAGCTTTGCCTACAGAAATACAGCCTGATGTAGCTAAACGTATTGCTATAATGGACAGAACATCGCCTGAGGTACTAAGAGAGGTTGAAAGGGTACTTGAAAGAAAACTTTCTACTCTTGCCAGTGAAGACTTTACTTCTGCTGGAGGTATTGACTCTATAGTAGAAATCATTAATAGTGTTGATAGATCCACAGAAAAAAGTATTATTGAGAGCTTGGAAGAGGATGATCCTGAACTTGCAGAAGAGATTAAGAAACGTATGTTTGTATTTGAAGATATCGTTTTACTTGATGACAGAGCTATACAGAAAGTACTTCGTGAGGTTGACTCAAGCGACTTAGCAAAAGCACTTAAGAGTGTTGATACGGATGCTCAGGATAAAGTTTATAGAAACATGTCCAAACGTGCTGCTGCATTACTTAAAGAGGATATGGACTTTATGGGACCTGTTCGTCTTAAAGACGTTGAGGAAGCTCAGCAAAAAATCGTTAATATCATACGTAAGCTTGAAGAACAAGGCGATATTGTTGTTGCCCGTGCTGGTGAAGATGAAATGGTTGTTTGATGTTAACTATATATGTTTGATTATTAATTAGGAGTTTTAATTATGCCGGAAAAGGTTTTTAAATCCAAAAGTATTGTAGAACTTACTCAAAAAGTAAATATTGCTGTACCGCATCATAAATCTCAGGAAGAATTGGATTATGAGGAAGCACAGGAAGAATATAAAGGTCCTTCCATTGAAGAGATTGAAGCAGAGATTGCAGGACTTAGAGCTCAATGGGAAGATGATTTAAGAGATATGAGAAGAAAGGCTGTTGATGAGGCAGAAAGAATAATTGAAGATGCTAAGACACAGGCTTTTGAGATATTTAAATCTAAACAAAATGAGGCACATGTTATTTCTGAACAGGCTAAGGTTGATGCTTCCAGAATAATACAGAATGCCAATGCAGAAAAAGAAAAGATACAAAGCGAATCAGAATCTATAAAAGATGCTGCTTATAAAGAAGGTTATGCTAAAGGATATGATGAAGGATTTGAAAAGTCTTTTTCTGACAGCAATAATGATTTGATTAAATTAACAGAGAAAATGAAAAAAATACTTGCTGAAACTATTAATAAAAGAAATGAAATAATAGATGCAGCAGAGGCACAGGTTATTGAAGTGTCTGTACTTATAGCTAAGCGTGTTGTAAAAATGCTTACAGAAAGAGATAAAGGAATAGTTATAAGGAATATTCAGGAGGCTTTAAGAAGAATTAAAGGCAGAACAAAAATCACTATTAGAGTTAATATTGATGATTTGGAAGTTTCTGCTAGGCATAAAGATGAGTTTTATCAAATGCTTGATAAAATTGAAGGTGTAACAGTTCTTGAAGACCCTAATGTTGATGTAGGCGGATGTATGATAGAAACAGACTTCGGCGATATTGATGCTAGAATAAATACTCAGTTAAATGAAATTGAAACAGCAATTAAAGAAGTTGAGCCTATAAAAGGTTTCTAATAATTAATATTTATTATAGGGTTTAATTTATGATAAAAGAAGAGAATGTAGATTTTAATAAAGAAGTAAAAAAAACATTTGAAAAATATAGAAAAGTTGTAGATGATATTGCTTTGTTAAAATCTTACGGAAAAGTTAAAGAGGTTATAGGTTCACTGGTTATCAGCGAAGGACCTTTCTGTAAACTTGGCGATATGTGCCGTATATATATGAATGATAATTCCTATGTTGATGCTGAGGCTATAGGTTTTAGAAATCAGGATATACTTTTGGCTACTTACGGACCTGTAAATGGAATAACTTTCGGAAACATGGTATATTCTTTTGATAAGCCTTTATCAGTTATGTGCTGCGATGAAATATTAGGAACAGTACTTGATGCTAGAGGCAAACCTCTTGCTGGAGGCGGACATAATTTTTATGAAACCCCTGTTCCTGTTTCTCATTCATCTGTAAACCCTATGAACAGACCTAGAATAAACAAGCATATACAAACTGGTGTGAGAGCTATTGACGGACTTCTTACAGTAGGACAAGGTCAGCGTATGGCTATAATGAGCGGTACTGGTGTCGGTAAGTCTACGCTTTTATCTATGATAGCAAGAAATACTAATGCTGATATTAATGTTATAGCATTGATTGGTGAGAGAAGAAGAGAGGTAAGAGATTTTATAGAGAGGGATCTTGGAGAAGAGGGATTAAAGAGAAGTATATTGGTAGTTGCCACAAGCGATGATGCCCCGCTTCTGAGAGTACGTGCTGCTTATACTGCTACTACTATAGCTGAATATTTTAGAGATAAAGGCAAAAATGTTATGTTTATGGTTGATTCTGTAACACGTTTTGCTTTGGCTCAAAGAGAGATTGGGCTTTCAAGAGGCGAACCTCCTACTACCAGAGGATATACTCCGAGCGTATTTTCAGAGCTTGCTAAATTATTGGAAAGAACAGGTACTTCTAATAAAGGAACTATTACAGCATTCTATAATGTATTGGTGGAAGGGGATGATTTGGATGAACCTATCACTGATACAGTAAGAGGTATATTAGACGGTCATATTGTTTTATCGAGAGATTTGGCTAACAGAGGTCATTTCCCTGCTATTGATGTTAATAAAAGCATATCGAGAATTATGACTGAGATTGTTTCTAATATGCATAAAAAGGCGGCTAGAGAATTTTTAAAGATGAGTGCTGATTATAATGAGGCTAAAGAACTTATAATGATTGGAGGTTATGCTAAGGGAAGCATGCCTGATGTTGATAGGGCTATTGATTATAAGCCTATGATGGACAGATATTTGCAGCAGGATGTATATGAAGTTTCAAGTTTTGCTGACAGTAAAGAGGCTCTTCTATCTATGTTCTATTCGCAGGAAGAGATAGAAGAGGATTTAGTAAACAGCGGAGATGTAAAAAAAGCAGATGACAGAGTAAATATTTCCGACAATGTAGAGTATGCTAATAATGATGTTATATTGTAAAACTATAAGTAATTGTTGGTAATATTATGAAGAGATTTAATTTTAAACTTGAGCCTTTATATAAACTTAGAAAAAATATAGAGAAGAAAAGACAGGCTGAGGTAGCTGAGGTTTCTGCTGAATATAATAAAGAGAGAGATGGAAAAGAAAGCTGCTTATTAAAGATAGATGACGGAATAAAGTATGTTGATAATATGGAAAATAGTGATGAAATGCTTTCTATGAGTATATATTTAGGTGAGTATATAAATGCTTTAAACTCACAGATAGCGATACATGAAGATAATATGGCAGAAATTAGTATAGAACTTAGAAAAAGACAGGAAATTTTACAAGAGGCTTCAAGGCAGAGAAGGGCAGTTGAACTTTTAAAAGAGAAGAAATTATTAGAATATAAGAAAATGATGAATAAAGAAGAACAGGCTAAACTGGATGAATGGAAGAAAGAGTATGTTTCCAGTGATGCTTATGAATATTAAAGTATAAATAAAGAGGATGTTATTTATGATAGAATCTGTACAAAGAATACAAGCAAGAATAGGGGAGATTCAGGAAACTTTTAATAAACTTGGTTTTGCTCCTATTAATACTCAGCTTCCTGTAAAGCCTTTTGCTGAACATTTAAATGAAGCTATGGCAAGCAGTAAAAATAAAGTTAATAATGTAGATTTAGATGGTTCTATTGTTAATGGCAGTAATAAAAAACTAGATAATGGTAAGGTGATAGACAGCGAAGGGTTTAATGGTAAAATTTCATTTGGAGTATATGATGATTCTACAAATAATTTTGCTAAGGCTCTTAATGCTTATAAAAAGGCTTCTGCAGCTAATTTCCCTACTAAATATGATGATATAATAAAGGAAGCTGCAGAAAAATATTCTTTGCCTGAAAATTTGATTAAGGCAGTTATAAAACAGGAATCAAATTATGTACCCGATGCTGTTAGTCATAAGGGTGCTGTCGGTTTGATGCAGATAATGCCGCAAACTGGCGTTGGTTTAGGCATCACAGATAAAGAAATGCTTAAAGATCCATATACTAATATTATGGCTGGAAGCAGATATTTATCTCAAATGTTAAACAGATATGATGGAAGACTTGATTTGTCATTATCAGCTTATAATGCAGGTCCTGCTTTAGTTGATAGACTTCAAAGAATTCCTAATATTGAAGAAACTAAAAATTATGTTAAAAATATTATAGGATACATAAAATAGAGTTAACATAATAAAATATTTATATGTTTGCTTGACTTTTT
The DNA here is from genome assembly GCF_944388875.1 of uncultured Brachyspira sp. Lineage (GTDB taxonomy): Bacteria > Spirochaetota > Brachyspiria > Brachyspirales > Brachyspiraceae > Brachyspira. The sequence continues at coordinate 13,604 of NZ_CALXKQ010000011.1, read as the reverse complement.
TATTCTGTAATTTTATAATGTTTTACAAATCGCCCGCTTAGCTCAGCAGGTAGAGCATCACCATGGTAAGGTGAGGGTCATCGGTTCAATCCCGATAGCGGGCTTTTGTTCACAAAAAAAATATCATATATTATAAAAGAGGATTTATGAGAATAAAACTTCTAGCGGTTATGGTATTATTTTTAATGACCGTATCGCTTTCATACACTTTCGATAAAACTCCGTATTATGTAAACACAGAAACTTATGACTCATACAGAGAGTTATTAAGAGGGGTGCATTATTATAATCAAGAACGTTATGATGCTGCTATAGCTAGTTTTAGGAACTCTCTTAATACAAATCCTACTGATAAGTTTATAAGATATTGGTACAGCAAGTCTTTATATAAAGCAGGATATATGTCTTTGGCTGTTAATGAATGGCTTAATATTGCAAGAATGGGATATGAGGATCCTATTGTACTTTCTAAGATTAATAAATATGATTCTGCTAATATGACAGAAACTAAAGATGAAGTACTTAGTAATTTTATTTATTTAAAAGCTTTTTCTACTAATGCAAATTTCTTAAAAAATATTAATCAGCCTATACAGGTTGAGGTAATGTCTGACGGAACTTTGTATGTACTTGATTACAGTGATTCTTCTTTAAAGAGATTTGATATAAATGGAAATATGATTAGTAAAATTTCTCATGGAAAAAGATTAGAAACTCCTCAGACAAGCTGGTGGAGAAAAGCTTTGCAGTTTATAGCTAGAGTTTATCCTTATGAAAAACTTGAAAATCCTAGAGGTTTTACTATAGACAGAAACGGAAATATTTATATAGCTAATACAAAAAGAGATAAGATATTTAAATATGACTCTAATGGCAGTTATATAACTAATATAGGTGTATCTGGGGTTAGCAATGGTCAGATTTTAGGACCTTCTTCTGTTGTAATTGATAATGAAGGAAATTTATATGTTTCTGATACTGGAAACAATAGGGTAGCTGTATTTGATATTGATGGTAATTTTTTATATAATTTTGGAAGACTTGGAGAGAATGAGGGAGAGTTCTTTTCACCTGCTGGTATTGTAGTTAATAATGAAAATATATATGTTGCTGATATGGGCAATAAAAGAATACAGAAATTTGATTTAAGCGGAAATTATGTAGAAACTATAAGACATGAAATGTTTAATGAGCCTAGGGGGCTTTCTTTTGCTTCTGACGGAAATTTATATATAGCTGATGGAAATAGAGTTTTTTATTATGATATAAATTCTAAGAATTTTACACTATTTAATAACTCTGAAAGATATACAGCTACGCCTACTTATGTATCAGAAGGACCTAATGGTGATATATATCTTACTGATTTTATGTCTGGAAGGGTAGATGTTTATACTAGAAAAGAAGAGTATTACGCTAACTTAGATGTATTTGTAGATAGAGAATATTTAAATAGATTTCCTGTTGTAGTAGCTTCTGTTACTGTAAGAGATAGACTTACTAATCCAGTAGTAGGATTAACAGCTGAAAATTTCTTTGTTACAGAGAATGGAACTGTTGATTTGAAAGCAGGATTATACGATGCTCCTGAACTTCATGAATATAGATTTATATATTTGATAGAGGACAGTGCAGCGGCAAGACCTTATGAAGCTAGAATGAAAGAGGAGATAAGCAATTTTACAAGAAGCTTAACTAATAATGATGAAGTTCTTGTCATACATTATAATGATCAGGTTTATAAGTCTGACAATTATGATGCTAGAAATTTGAGAATACTTGAAAATGCCAATACTTTCCATTTTACTGGCGGAATATCTGCATTGGATGATGCTTATTATGAAGCTGTAAGACTTGCAGGAAATAGCTTTAAGAAAACAGCTATTATACACTTTACAGTAAGCAGTCCTGACGACAGAGTATTTGATATGATGAACTTTAATGATATTGCAAGCTTTGCTAAAAATAATGCTGTATCATTGAATCAAGTTTATATCGGTACTAATAAATCTAATTATTTCTTAGATTTAATGACTCAGAATACTTACGGTTATATTATAAATGCTGATTTGTCTATAGATTATACTGGTGAACTTAATAGAATGAAGAATATTGATTTTGGAAGATATTTTATATATTATAATAGTTTTAGAAATATATCTCAGTCTGGGCAGTTTAGAGGTCTTAATATTAGGGTTCAGTATAGGGATATGTATGGAGAAGAAGAATCAGGATATGTGATACCATAATAAAAGTTTATAATAAAATAAAAGGCTTTTCATATTATGAGAAGCCTTTTTTATTAAATTAATTAGTTATATTTATATAATTTAAAAATACTTGAGAAGATTAAATATAATATTTTATATGTTGTATAATTTATTATTTTATTGTATAAATATATACTCTTTACTTCTTAGTATACTTCTTGACTTAGTGCTTTTCAGCAAAGCCGCATCATATTTTTAATTATTAAATAGTTTTAAAATAAGTATATTGTATAATAAATTTTTTTTGCTTCTTTATAATATTTTTATATAGTTGGTAGAGTAGGTTAGTTAATACAATTATAAATAAAATTAGTTTTAAAATTGTAAAGTTTATAAAGATAAAAATGACTATAAATGAAATTGAAAATTTAAAGTATATGATTTATAGAGCTGACATATATATTATAATAATATAAGTAATGATTAAAAAACAATAGATGCTAACAATTACATTATTTATACCAGTATTTTATTATATATTATACAAAAATATAACTGTATAAAATAATACTAAAAAATATTATTAAAACATAAAACATATTTAATCATAACTAATAAATATTAACATTATTGAAAGCGTCTTGGTCTTTCTATTGTTATTAAATAATCCCAAACATAGTAAAATATAGTATCTTTTGTAGTAAAGTTTTCTACAGCTTCATCTTTTTTTAGTTTTACCATAGCATTAGAGAAAGCCTCATCTTTTTCTAATTCTTCTATTTTTAATGATAATTCATCAGTATGTTCTTTTACTTTAGACATAAGTTCTACAGGCAAATTTCTTTCATAGTCTTTGCTAGTTAAAGTTTCAAGTGCGTATTCTATCTTATCTGGTGTAATCCTAGATGATATTTCTTGTTCTTTCTGTACTTCTGTATTAAGAGTATTTTCAGTCCAAGTATTAAACTCATTAATCCATTCTTTATACATATTACCGTATTTATCAGATTCTAAAGTATAATCATTTCTAATATCATTAGGCAATATATTCAAGAAATTTTTATATCTTTTTTCCATAGCGTATATAGAACCGCCGTCATTTTTGCATGATATTATAATCGTTGTTAAACTTAATATTAAAAGTATTATTTTTTTCATTAATTGTATACCCATAATTTTTATTTGTTTATTAATGATAGATTATACTATAATATATAAAAAACTTCAATTACCAATAAAAATTATTAGCATATATATGCCGTACACTTAACAACTTTAAGGATTAAAAATGTAAAATTCTAGTATATATTGGTATTATGTTAGTTATGTTTTTTATTGTTTGGCTTATTATTAATTATAATAATAAAGTATAAAAAAATAACATGTATAAGTTAACATAATATACATTATCGGAACATATATTTTTTGTTTTTTATATACCATTATATATCTATATATATAGCCTTTTATTTATATTATACTATAATATTTATATTTTCTATATTATAATTATAAATAACTCTAATTAAGTTAATCTTATATATGCTTATAAATATTAATATATATAAGTATTTAATTGTTCTTTGAAATTCTTAATATTATAGTTAATATTAATTTATATTCATAAGAATATATAATAGTACCGATATCAAAATATATTATTAATATGACAATAAATATAACAAAAATAATTAAAAAATCAAAGTTTACATAAGAAAAAATTATGATAATTAGTAAAAATTCTTTATTTTTTTGAAAATTTTTCTATATACAGAAATTTAAGCATAATAGAACCCTTGACATATATATTAACATAATATAGAATTATGTTAATATACTATATTCACGGAGTTTTTATGTCTATCCTATATCTTGTACTAATATTCGTTGTACCTACTGCTATTGTCGGAATTACTAGAATAATAGATAAGAAAAAAAATCCTTATGGAAACGATTTGAACGATTTATTTGCTGAAGAAAAGGCCGCTATTGAGGGTATTGTTGAAGAAAAAATATCTGAAGTTAGGGATAATGCCATAGATTTGGAAATAGCTGTTAAAAAAGCAGGATTTATAAGCAAATCTATGGAAGAAGATTTAGCTAAATTAAATAAAAGAATAGAATCATATAAAGACTATAAAGCTGCTGTATCACAGTATCAGGAGCAGGTTGATTCTCTTGAAGAGGCATATCTTGAAATACTTAATAAAGTAGATACTGTATTAAAAGAGCGTAATACCATAGAAAAAACATATAAAAGAATATCTGATGTCAAATCTAAAATGACAGAATTAGAAAAAAATGTAGGTTCTATACAGGACAAACTTATAGAATCTTATAATTCTAAATTAAATGAGTTTGAAAGCGAACTTTATAAGAGATTTGATGCTCTTACTACTAATCTTTTAGCAAGAGATGCCCATTACAGTACTATGGCAGAACAGGAAAAAGAAAAAATATCTGCTCTTACAGAGGAATTCAAACTTCATGTTGCTAAAAAAGAAGAATTATTTACAAATCAGCTTACTCAGCTTGCTGAAAGAACAGCCCGTCATAATATAGAACAATTAGCTGAACTATTTGAGAAAGGAAGAGATGAACTTATTAATAAATATTCATCATTTGCTGATGAAATCGATATAAAATCTAAAGATATAGAAAACCGTTATGAAACTTTAAGTCAGTCTAAAGACGGATTAGAAACAGAATTAAACAATTTAAGAGATACTATACATGACAGATTGAACTCTATAACAGAATCAAGCGTATTAGAGTTCAAAGATGAGATGGAAAAAACAAAAGAGATGCTCTACTCTACCCTAAAAGAAGGACTTGAAAAAATAACTCAGGACAGAGAAGAGTTCTTAGATTCTATAGAACAGAAAGCACATTCTTTAGAAAAATCTATAGATGATATAAAAGATAAGGCTGATTATATAAGTCAGGATTATGCTGAAAAAGCTCATCAGTTAGAAAATGAGTTCACTTCATTGAAAGATGATATTAATAACAGATTTATAGCTGAAGTTGAAAATTTCTCTAATCATATAAGAAATATACTTGAAAATGAAGATGATGGAGTTATAACTCTTTACAGAAATAAAACTAAAGAACTTAATGACTTGATCATATCTATAGACGGCATGAGTGAAGAAACTATGCTTAAAGCTGAGAGCAGATTTGATGATATAGTTAATGATATCAATAAATTAAAAGATGATATATTGGCAAGAGCTCAGGATGATATGGAGTATTCTATAGATAATGCCAGAAGTTCTTTAATAGCTGAAATCAATGAGCTTAGAAATGATGTAGAAACAGAAACTAATCTTTTAAGAGATAAAATAGATGAAACTCATTATCAAACTTCTGAGATAATATCTATACTTAATAATAAACAGGAAGAAATACTAGATTCTTTAAGTTTGCAAAAAGAGTATTTATATAAAGATTTAGAAGCTCAGGCAAATGATAAAGTAAGAGAACTTGATAGTTTATTCGGCACTATAAAAAATGAATTAGAAGAAAATATAGATACTTATATCAAAAATACGGCTCATGATTTAGGTGCTATGGATGAAAAATTATCAAGCTTAAAAGAACAGTATGACAGAGCTTCATCTGATATAGATACTTTAAGTAAAGAAACAGAAAATAATATAAAAGAAAATATAGAAAAACGTTTAGAAATATTAGAAAAATCATCAACTGAGATAAACGGATTAGTAAGCAGAGCTAATGAAAGATTAGATACTGGAATGAAAGATGCTGAAGATAAAATAGACGGTATCAAGAAAGAATTGTCAGAATACAGCGAAGCTTATATAGATAGTTTGAAAAAGCATTTAAAAGATGTTTTGGATAATTATGAACAAACAAAAATGAAAGCTATAACAGACAGTATTGATTCTGTACTTAATCAAGTTGATGAAAGCGAAAAAAGACATGATGCTTTTATAAACGATATGGAAAACTCTTTGGATGAGTTTAAAAATAAAATAGATAATGTTATAGATGAAAATATAAGAATCAATGACAAAAACAAAAATGAAGTAGTTGATATGCTTCATAATGAACTTCGCCAGGCTACAGAATCTTTTGACAATCTTTTAAATGAAAAAAGAGATAGCATGAGCAAAATAAAAGATGAAATAGAAGATATTATGCATAGAGTTGAAAGCGGAAAAGATGCTTTTGAACGTACTATAAATAAAGTTTATGAGAATGCTGAAGATAAAGAAAAAGAGTTGATGTCTGATATTGAAGATAAGTATAACTCTTTAGGAAAGAGAATAGATGGAGTACTCGATGAAAGAAGAGCTGATTTAAATGCTATAAGTGCCGAGTATCATGCTATGCTTGAAAAGTATTCAAATGATTTAAAAGATGATTATGAGGAATTAAAACATCATGCTTCTTTAATGACTGATGAATATAAAATTCGTATAGAGAATTTGGGTGAGAGAATAAGTCAGATAATTGATAATGCTAATAATATGCAGTCTGTTATTGATGAAAAAACTGGCGTAATGGATTCTTATATAGAAGATAAAAAGAAAGCACTTGATAAAAGATGTGAAGATATATTTGCCAATGTAGAAGAAGATACTTTCAAAAAATTAGACGAGCTTAGAACATTAATTGACGGTGCTATAGACAGATATAAAGAAGAAATAAAAGAGATAGAAACTTACAGACTTGAAGAGAACCAAAATATAATAGAGGATATTGAAAATATTGGTGCTGGAATAAGAAGAGATTATGAACAGTATACTAATATGCTTGAAGACCTCTACAATAATGAAAAATCTTCTTTAAATGATTATGCTGAAGAATTAAAAAATGAGATTGAGGCTGCTAGAGAAATATCTGAAGCTAAACATCTTAATAATGAAGCCAATTATATAGATGAATATTTAAGCAAAACATCATCAAAAATAGATGAAGAAGTTAATAGCTTAAATGAAAATTTAAATGACTCATTCAATACTTTATATAAAGGCTTCTCTTATATATTAGCCAATATAAGAAGAGATAATGATGAGAAAGCATTAAAATCTATAGAGGATATAAAAGAGCATGCTGAAAAAGTTATATCTGAAGCTGCTTTGGAAGTTAGAGATAGTATTGGATTAACATTAGAAGATTTGAGAAATGAGTTTATATCATTGAAAGATAATGTTGATGATAAATTAAGAGAACAGGCTGACAGATTAATCTCTAACAATGAAAATGTACTTGCTATATTGGATGAGCATAATGACAGATTAGAGCAAGTGAGAGATATTGCCTGCATAATAGAAAATGTTAAAGATGTATTATCTAGTGAGATAGAAGATTTAAAATCAAGAATATTAGATGATAAAGAAGAATTTAATAATATAATAGATGATATAAAATCTTCTATAATTGACAGAGAAGAATTAATAGAACTTCAAAACAGTGAGAAGGAATTACTAAAAAATCAAATAGATGATTTAAAAGAAGAATTTGAATTATTCAAAGATCAGATATTAAGAACAAATGAAGTAGAGATACCTGCCCTATTTGATGAAGAAAAAGAAAAAATAGAAAATATGTTTGATGAGTTTAGTAAAAACCTTCTTATTAGACTTGCTGACAGTGAAAGCGATATACATTACATTAAAGACATTTTATCTGAAGAGAGAAATCATTTAATATCTCAGGTAGAACTTTTGAGAAATGATGTTGATGCTATAAAAGATGACAATACTATTGAAGTTTTATCAGAAGAAAAAGCTGTATTAGAAAATTCTTTGAATCTTTTGAAAGATGATTTTGGAAGAATTATAGATTTAGAAAAAGACTTTATTAATCTAAAAAACAGAATGGAAGGTATTGATTCTGGTTTAAAAGATGATGTTAAAGATTTGTCTGAAAAATTAAAAGGATTTAAAGAAAATTTAGAAGATAAAATAGAAAAAGATTCTGACAGTATATATAGAGATTTAGAAACTCTTAATAGAAACTTTGATACAGTAAGAGAGAGTTTATTAGATTCTATAAATAAAACTTCCATAATAGAAGATAGAATAACAAGAGAAAGAAATACTATAGATTCTGTAATAGACAGCATCAAAAATAACATGTCTAGCCTTTTGAATAAGAATGAAGCTAAAGAAATGTTAAATGATGAAAAAGAGAGATTAGATTCTATATTTAATAATTTAGCTTCAAATAATGAAGAGTTCAAAGACAGACTTGAAAAAAGAATATCTTATTTTGAGGATATGTGGTCTGACAATACTAGAATAAAAAGTATATATGCTTCTGATATAAGAGAAGAAGTTGAAAACATAAGAAAAGAAGCTGATATTAAATTTGATAATCATATAGCACAGCTTAAAAAACAAATGGATAAAATAGAGCAGGAAATATATGATTGGAAAAACAGTAATTTGAATGATTTGCTTTCTCAGTTGGATGAAGCTAAAAAAGGTATAGAAAGCTTTATAGAGGGATCTGAAGGCAAGAAAAATCAATTCCTTATTGATATGCTAAGTACTATAGAGAATAAAGAAAATGAAATATACTCACGTATAGATGAAAGAATATTAGAAGCAGAAAAGAAACTTTCTACTATAGATGAAAAATTAAATAATGCTATAGGAACTAGTTTAGAGGATATACATAATAGAATAAATGAATCCGTAGAAAAATATAATGAAGAGATAAAAAGAATAGAGCATCATAGAGCGAATGAAACAGAAGAGCTTATATCTGATATTGAAGATTTAGGAAACAGTATACGCGAGGATTATGAAGAATATTCATTGATGATAGATAAGATATATGAGGATGCTGTTGCTGAACTTGAAACTCATCTTGAAAATATAAAAAGTGAGATAGAAAGAGCAAGAGAAGAATCAGAAAATAAACATCTAACTAATGAAAAAAATTATATAGATGAATATTTAAAAGAGTACTCTTCTAAAGTTGAAGAACAAGTTAATGATAAATTAAATATATTAAGCGAAAGCAAAGTTCAGTTAGATGATATGATAAAAGAATCATTCAGCACATTGAATTCTAATTTGAATGAGGCTGTTAATAGATTTAATGAAGATGCTAATAATAGAGTAACTTCTGTTATTGAGAGATTGGAGAGAGAAGCTGCTGTTAAATTATTTAATGATCAGAAATATATGTCTGAATTAGAGGATCAATTAAGAGCTATCAGTGTAAAAATAGATAATGAGCTTTATAATATTTCTTCTAAACTAGATACAGAAATTACTGATATTAAATCTCAATATAAAGATTTAAGTACTGATTTTGATGAAGCATTGGATATGATAAAAGGCTCTTTGCTTGAAAGAGATGAATTGCTTGAATTACAAAATTCTGAAAAAGAATTATTATCAGAACAAATGGATTCATTGAAAACAGAATTTGTTTCATTTAGAGATGAATTATTAAAATCAAATGAAGAGGATATACCTGCCCTATTTGAAAAAGAAAAAGAGAAAATAGAGGATATGTTTGATGAATTAAGCTATAATCTTTTAGAGAGAGTAAATAATTCTGAGAAGGATATAAATAATGTTAAGGATGCCATATCTGAAAATAAATCAGCTCTTTTAGAAAAGATTGATGATTTGCAGTCAGAGATAAGTTCTGTAAAAGATAATACAATAGCTCAGTTAGTATTTGAGAAGCAGTCATTAGAGGATTCTTTCAATACAATAAAATCAGATTTTTCTAAATTAGGAGAATTGGAAGATACTATTTATCAATTAAGAGATAATATTGAAGAAGATGTTAAGAATTTATACAGTAAATTTGAAAACAAATATGATGTATTAACAGAAGATATTGACGGAATCAGAAATAATATAAAAGATTCTATAGAAAAATCATCAGAATTGGAAGATAATATACTTAGAGAAAAAGAAGAATTGGAAAGTAAATTATCCTCTATAAGAGAAAATTTATCTAATGTATTAGGCAGCAATGAAAATATTGAGGGTCTATTCAAAGAAGAAGTTAAAAAGATAAATGAACTATTTGGTGATTTTAGAACTGACAATATAGAGTTCAGAAACAGATTAGAAAAGAGAATGGATTACTTTGAAGATATATGGTCTGACAGCGGTAGAATCAGAGAATTATATGCTTCAGATTTAAGAGAAGAATTAGAGAGTATAAAATCAGAAACAGAAGTAAAATTAGATAATTACTTTAATGACTTTAATAGCAAAGTAGAATCTATAAGCAGCGGTTTATCTAATTGGAAAGAAGAGCAGATTTTAGATTTCAAATCAAAATTAGATAATATTAATACGGATATATTAAGTTGGAAAGACGGACATATAAATGATCTTCTATCACAGTTGGAAGAAGCTAAAAATAGCATAAACAGCTATTTAGAATCTTCAGAAGATAAAAAAGAAGAGATATTATCAGATATACTTTCTAAGATAGAAGAAAAAGAAAATTCCATATATAAAAAAATAGATTCCAAAATAGAAGATATGGAAAACAGATTATCTGATGTAGATGCTAAAGTATCAGATGATATAGCAAGAGGTTTGGAAGAGGTACATGATATAATCAATAAAGCTGTATCTAAATATGATGAGGATATAAAAAATATAGAGCATCTCAGAGCTGAAGAAGGAAGCAAATTATTAGATGATATACAGTCAGGCTACAATTATTATTCTAATTTGATAAACTCAACATATAAAGACTCATTATCTTCTTTATCAGATTATACTAACAGAATAAAAGCAGAGATAGAGAAAGCAAGAGAAGAATCAGAAAATAAGCATGTTGCCAATGAGAAAAATTATATAGATGAATATTTAAAAGAGTATTCTCAAAAATTAGATGATAAAATAGCTGAGAGAATTAATATATTAAATGAAAGCAAAACTCAGTTAGATGATATGATAAAAGAATCATTTAATACATTAAACTCTAATTTAAATGATGCTGTAGCTAAATTCAATAAAGAAGCAGATATGAGAATAAATGAAGCTGTTTCAAGATTAGAAGAAGAAGCATCAGATAAATTATTCAATTACAAAGAATATATGGCTGAGTTGGAAACACATTTAAGCTCTATTAATTCTAAAATAGATAATGAGATATATAATATTAATTCAAAATTTGACTCAGAAGTATCAGATATAAGAAATAAATATAAAGAATTAACTATAGATTTTGAAGATGCTTTAGATATAGTAAAAAGTTCTATATTAGATAGAGATGAATTAATAGAACTTCAGAAAACTGAAAAAGAATTATTATCTTCAAAAATAGATGAATTAAAAACAGACTTTGATAATTTCAAAGAAGAAGTTTTAATCTCAAACAAAGAGGACATACCTACCCTATTTGAAGAAGAGAAGCAAAAGATAGAAAAAGCATTTGAAGATTTCACTAATGATCTATTGTACAGAGTAAATACTTCAGAGAGCGATATTAATTATTTGAAAGATTTAATATCCGATGATAAATTATCATTACTTGAAAAAATAGATGCTTTAAGAATAGAAGTTGATAATTTGAAAGAAGATGATACAGTTGCTCAATTAGTATCGGAAAAACAGGCATTGGAAGATTCATTTAATTCACTAAAAAATGATTTTTCTAAATTAGAAGATTTGGAAAATAGCTTAAATGAATTAAAAAATACTGATAAGTTTGAAGAGCTTGAGAATAGAGTAAAAGATAATATAAGCTATAATATTGAAGTATTAAATAGAGATATGGACTCTATTAGAAACAGCATATCTAAATCTATGGATAAGTCATCAGAATTGGAAGATAATATACTTAGAGAAAAAGAAGAATTAGAAAATAAATTATCTTCTATAAGAGAAAATTTATCTAATGTATTAGGTAAAAATGAGAGTATGGAGAATTTATTTACAGAAGAAGTGAATAAATTGGATGAGCTTTTCAATAATTTCAAAACGGATAATGCAGAGTTCAAAGACAGATTAGAAAAACGCATAACTTATTTTGAGGACACTTGGTCTGATAGTTCTAAAATAAGAAACTTATATGCTGCTGAAATGAGAAATGAATTAGAGGAAGTTCAAAAAGAAACAGAAGCTAAATTTGCTGATTATCTAAATGATTTAACTAATAAAATATTATCTATGAATGATGATATATCAAGCTGGAAAGAGAGCAATATCAATGAGTTATTATCTAAATTAGAAGAAGCTAAGAATAGTATAAACAGCTATTTAGAATCTTCAGAAGACAAAAAAGAAGAGATATTCTCAGATATACTTTCTAAAATAGAAGAAAAAGAAAACTCTATATATGAAAAAATAGATTCCAAAATAGAAGATATAGAAAACAGATTATCCGATGCAGACACTAAAATATCAGATGATATGGCAAGAGGTTTGGAAGAGGTACATGATATAATCAATAAAGCTGTATCTAAATATGATGAAGAGATAAAAAATATAGAACATGTTAGAGCTGAAGAAGGAAATAAATTATTGGAAGATATAAAATCAGGATATGATTATTATTCTAATTTGATAGATTCAGCATACAAAAATTCATTATCTTCTTTATCAGATTATACTAACAAAATAAAAGAAGAAATAGAGAAAGCAAGAGAGGAATCAGAAAATAAACATTTATCTAATGAGAAAAATTATATAGATGAATATTTAAAAGAATATTCTCAAAAATTAGATGACAGAATGGCTGAGAAAATCAATATATTGGATGACACTAAAACTCAGTTGGATGAGATGATAAAAGATTCATTTAATACATTGAATGTTAATTTGAATAATGCTATATCTAAATTTGATGAAGAATCAAATAATAAGATAAATGACGTAGTTGCCAAATTGGAAAAAGAATCATCAGACAGATTATTTGATTATAAAGAGTATATAGCAGAATTAGAAATGCATTTAAGCTCTATTAATTCTAAAATAGATAATGAAATATATAATATTAATTCAAAATTAGATTCAGAAATAGCTGATGTTAAAGATAAATATAAAGAATTGAGTACTGATTTTGAAGATGTATTAGATATGTCAAGCGATGTAAATTACTTGAAAGATTTAATGTCTGAAGATAAATCATTATTATTAGAAAAAATAGATAACTTAACTGAAGAAGTAGATAATTTGAAAGAAGATGATACTGTTTCTCAGTTAGTATTGGAAAGACAGGCATTAGAAGATTCATTTAATTCACTTAAAAATGATTTCTCTAAATTAGAAGATTTGGAAAATAGTTTAAATGATTTAAAGAACAGCATGAACTATGTTGATATATTATCAGATAAGTTTGAAGAGCTTGAAACTAAAGTAAAAGATGATATAGAGAAAAGTGTCAATTATAATATAGAATTATTGAATAATGACATTAGTACTATAAAAG
>NZ_CALXKQ010000010.1 GCF_944388875.1 uncultured Brachyspira sp. | reverse complement strand
TATTATGTCGATTAGTGGAAATTTTGAAACTCGTACCGCTTTCCATATTCTTTTGAAATTCGTTAAAATTATTATTTTGTTATATAATTTATTTATGAATAAGAAAGTTAAAGATACTATTAGTTTTATCTTATTATTGATTGTTGTAATATTGGTATTGTGGTATAAAGCTCCTATAAATGGTATAAAATGCCGTCCTGAAAATGTTTCAAAAATAGAAGTTAATTATGTTAATAATATAATTTCAATAACTAATACAAATGATATATCATTTATAATAAAAAGTTTAAATAGTATATCACTAAATAGATCAATATTAAAAAATTCAAGTATAGGGTATAACATAAAAATTTACACTTCAAATAATAATGTATTAGATGATATAACTATATATTCATCTGAAGTTGCTTCTGTGGGAAAGTTTTTTTATACCGATAAAAATAATATGCTTCCATATAATTATTTGATTAAATTGTATTCAAATTACTAAAAATATATTTGATTTATTATACAAATGATATATAATACTAAAAAAATTGGGCTTATTAAAATCTATGGAAATAACAGAATATAATATTAAATATTTAGATCAAGTATTAGAATTATGGAATGATATAATAGATGAAGGAATATATTTTCCTCAAATAGAAAAACTAACAAAAGAAAATGCTGATTCTTATTTCAAATCTCAAGACTATACAGGAATAGCTTTGTATAATGATGAGGTCTATGGTGTTTATATTTTACATCCGAATAATATAGGAAGATGCGGTCATATATGCAATGCTTCCTATGCCGTTTCAAAAAATGCTAGAGGTAAAGGTATTGGAGAGATGCTTGTAAAAGATTCTATGAAAAAAGGTTCCGAACTCAAATATAGAATCTTACAATTTAATGCTGTAGTGATATCTAATAAGACTGCTCATAAACTTTATGAAAAGTTGGGTTTTAATAAAATAGGTATAGTTAAAGAAGGTTATCTTAATAAGAATAATATATATGAAGATATAGTATTATATTATATAGATATTTAATAATGTTATTGCATATTATATAAATATACAATAACATGAAAAAATACAACACTTTTTTAAAAAATAGAGTATATTATTAATGTAAGAATGTCGGAGAAGAGTATATTATGAAAAAATTTCAAAGCTTAAGAATCAAGATGCCTCTAATTATTATTTCTATGGTAACATTATTTATTGTCATTTTAATAGTTATAACAGAAATAAAAGCATCAGACAGTATAAAAAACGCCACATATACAGGATATAATAATACAGTTATGGGCTATGCTTCACTTGTTGATACATGGTTTACAGATCAATTGGCTATAGCTGGTATATATGGAACGTCTGAAGAATTGACGAGATACTTAGAGCTTAGAACAGATGAATTAAAAAATATTGCATTAAATAATCTTAAAAAGTTTAGATCATTAAATGAATATGCAATTAATATAGGGTTATCAGATACTTCAGGATTAGTTTTAATAGATTCTGATAATGAAGATTTGGTTGGTCAGAATATTTTTAATATACATCCTGATTTAAGAGATAAAATAAATGGAAGTTCAAAAGGTGTATTTGGAGATGAAATTACTCATTCTTTGACAACAGGCGGATGGTCTTTAGTTCTTCTTGAAAAAGTAACAGGCAATAATAATACGGTGATAGGATATTTATATGTAATACTAGATTGGTCTACACTTAACAAAAATCATATAGAACCTCTTGTAATAGGAAAAACAGGAAGTATGTATGCTGTAGATAAAAATTTAGTGATAAAAATACATAGCAGAACTGAAAATATAAATGGAACAGCACCTCAGCAATTTAAAGAGGCTTTCAATCTAGGAAATGGAATATTAAGCTATGAATTTAATAATGAAAAAAGAGTATCTTCTGTTATTACATTAAAGACACAGCCTTGGGTATTGGGTATATCAGTAACAGAAACTGAAATTTATGAAGCTAATGTAGCCCTTATGAGAATGATGATTATCATATCTATAATTGCTATAGTTGTTATATCTATATTTATTTCAGTATTTATACAGTTAATAACAGGACCTCTCAATTTATTGGTTGGACTTGCAAAAGAGATAGCAGAAGGTGATTTAAGAACTACTAAGCAAAAAATACATCGTAAGGATGAACTTGGAGAATTATCCAATGCATTTGTTGCTATGAGGAAAAAACTTGTAGAAACAATAAGGGTGGTTGAAGAATCAGCAAATAATATTACAATGGCAGCAAAAGAATTATCTGAACAGAATACTGATTTGGCTCATAGAACTGAAAGTCAGGCTGCAAGTATAGAACAGACTTCTGCCTCTATGACTGAAATTTCTGCTACAATAAAGGAATCCGCTGATAATTCTATAAACGGCAGTAAAATGATATTAGATTCTAAATCATCTGTTGAAAAAGCAGGCAGTATAATAGCAGAAACTACTGGAAATATCGAAGAAGTACATGAGGCTAGCTCTAAAATTAAAGATATTACTAAGATAATTGAAGATATAGCATTCCAAACTAATATACTTGCTCTTAATGCTTCCGTAGAGGCAGCACGTGCTGGAGAACAAGGAAAAGGTTTTGCTGTAGTAGCAAGTGAAGTAAGAAACTTAGCACAAACTACTCAAACTTCTGTAAAAAGCATTACAGATTTGATAGAAAATGTTTATGAAAAAATTAATGTAGCTACTGGAACAGCAAGAGAATCTCAGGAGATATTCGTTGAAATACAAAATAGAATAGATGAAGCCTCAAATATTATGATGAATATAAGTAATGGTGCTACTGAGCAGCAATCTGGTATAAATGAGATCAAAATTGCCATTGCAGAAATGGATTCTACAACCCAAAAAAATGCTGCTTTGGTTGAAGAGGCTACTGCTTCCGCTGAATTGTTGTTTGCCCAGTCAGAAGAACTTATGTCAGCTATTCATGTTTTTAGACTCCCTGATGGAAGCAGATAAAATTAATATATAATTAAAATTATACTCTGTGATGTATTTTTTAATACACACAGAGTTTTTTTATAATAAATATTTTTGTATTATTTTAATTATACATATTGCATTATAATCAAAAAGTTATACAATTCATATACTGAATAAAAAATAATATCGTCCGAATAAATTTTTTTTGATATTTTAATATTAATATAGAAGGGATGTCTTATATGAAGAAATTCAGAAGTTTAAATGTGAGGATGCCATTAACTATTATTTCTATAGTTGTAATATTTATGGTAATATTGATTGTTATAACAGATGTAAAAGCATCAGATAGTATAAAAAAGACTGCTTTATCAGGATATAACAATACAGTTTTTGGTTATGCTTCGCTTATTGATACTTGGTTTGATGAGCAGCTTATTATTGCAAATACATACGGTACTGCAAAGGAGTTAATAGAATATTTACAAATTAGAACAGATGAAACAAGAAATGATGCTGATGCAATTTTAAAGAGATTAAAATCATTAAACAAATATGCTATTAATATAGGTTTATCAGATTCTGCGGGGAATATATTATTGGATTCTGATTATGAAAGTTTAATAGGAAAAAATATATTTGATTTGCATCCTGATGTAAAAAATAAATTAAATTCAAATGACAGAGGAATTTTTGGGGAAGATGTTATGACAAATAATTTTACAGGAGGATGGCATTTAATTCTGCTTGAAAAAGTTTATAATACAGATAACAATATTGTGGGCTATATACATATATTCTTAAATTGGACTACATTAAATCAAACTCTTATAGAGCCTCTCGTTGTAGGAAAAACAGGACACATGTTTACTATAGATGAAGATTTAGTTTGTAAGATACACAGTAAGACAAAAAATATAAACATAATAGCTCCAGCAGAACTAAAGGGAGGATTTGATTTAGGAAAGGGTGTTTTTAATTATATTTGGGAGAATGAGAAAAGGGTATCTTCTGTTATAACATTAAAATCTCAGCCTTGGGTATTAGGCATATCTATAACAGAGGATGAGATATATGAGCCAAATAGAATGCTTATGATTATGATGATTTTTATATCAATCGTAGCTATAATTATAGTATCTGTATTTATATTTATTTTTACTCGTTCTATAATAAAACCTTTAGATATATTGGTTGATGCTGCTAAAGAGATAGCAGACGGAGATTTAAGAACAACAAAGCAAAAAATATTTAGAAAGGATGAACTTGGAGAATTATCAAATGCTTTTGTTGCTATGAGAAAAAAACTTGTAGATACTATAGAAAAGGTTGAGGAATCGGCCAATAGTATCAGCACTGTTGCGAAAGACTTATCAGAGCAGAATAGCAATTTATCCAGCAGGACGGAGAGTCAGGCTGCAAGTATAGAAGAAACTTCAGCTTCTATGAATGAAATTTCCACTACAATAAAAGATTCTGCCGACAACTCCATAAATGGAAATAAAATGATATTAGAAGCTAAATCATCAGTTGAAAATGCAGGAAGCATAATACTTGAAACAACTTCTAATATAGAAGAGGTTAATGAAGCTAGTGCTAAAATTAAGGATATTACAAAAATAATTGAAGGAATAGCATTTCAAACTAATATACTTGCTCTTAATGCTTCTGTAGAGGCAGCACGTGCTGGAGAACAAGGAAAAGGTTTTGCTGTAGTTGCAAGTGAAGTAAGAAACTTAGCACAAACTACTCAGACTTCTGTAAAAAGTATTACAGAATTAATTGAAAATGTTTATGATAAAATAAATAAAGCTACAGGAACAGCTAGAGAATCTCAAAAAATATTTGCAGAAATACAAAATAAAATAGATGATGCTTCAAAAATAATGGAAGGTATAAGCCAAAATGCCATAGAACAGCAGAATGGAGTTGATCAGGTAAGGGCGGCAATTTCACAAATGGATTCTACAACACAGCAGAATGCTTCTTTGGTTGATGAGGCTACATCTTCAGCTAAATCATTATTTAATCAATCAGAAGAGCTTATGGATGCTGTACATATATTTAAACTTCCTGACTGAATCATATAATATCTAATATTATTTTTATTGTTATATATTTAATTTTATGGGCTTTTAATAGCCCTTTTTTTATTTATAAAAATTTGATATTTATTCATTTTCGTATAAAATAGAGTATATTTGATAAAAGGTATTATATGTCATTTAGTTTTAATGTATTGAAAACAAGTTCTCAAACTTCGGCAAGACTTGGAAAAATAGAGATTAATGGTGTAGAAATAGATACTCCTGTTTTTATGCCTGTAGGTACTAAAGCCAGTGTTAAAGCTTTAACTCCAGCTATGATAGAGGAAACAGAAAGTAAAATAATACTTGCAAATACTTATCATTTGGTTTTAAGACCTGGATTAGAGATATTGAAAAAATTTGGCGGAGTAAAAAAGTTTATGGCTTGGAATGGAGCCATGCTTACAGATTCAGGCGGATTTCAGGTATTTTCGCTTGCTAAGTTAAGAAAGATCAATGATTCAGGTGTGGAATTTAGTTCTCATATAGACGGTAATAAATATCTTTTTACTCCTAAAAGTGTAATGGAAGCTGAGCATATAATAGGAGCAGATTTTATTATGTGTTTGGATGAATGTTCTAAGCATGATGCAACTTATGAGTATGCTAAAGAAGCTATGTTAAGAACTCATAAATGGGCTAAAGAATGTAAAGAGTACCATGACAGCATGCCTAACAGTGAATACCAATATCTTGGAGGTATAATTCAGGGTGGTATGTTTGATGATTTGAGAAGAGAAAGTGCTGAAACTTTAGTTAGTATGGACTTTCCTTTTTATTCTATAGGAGGGCTTTCTGTAGGGGAAACTCCTGAAAAGATGCATGAAGTACTTTCTAAGGTTATGCTTTATACTAACAAGCAGAAGCCTCGTTATTTAATGGGGGTAAGCGAACCTAGAGATATACTTAATGCTGTTATGGAAGGTATAGATATGTTTGATTGTGTTATGCCTACTAGAAATGCCAGAAATGGAGAGGCTTTCACTATGAATGGTATTATTAGAATAAGAAACTCTAAATATAGAATGGATGATACCGTACTTGAAGAAGATTGTGATTGCTACACTTGTAAAAATTTTTCTAAGGGATATTTAAATCATTTGGATAAGGTGCATGAGATATTGTTTTCCACTCTTATGACTATACATAATGTAAGATTTATGCAAAGATTTATGAGGGATTTAAGAAATTCTATTGAAAATGATGTATATTCCGATTATAGAAAGGATATGATGAAAAAATTTTATGAAAATTGATATTGATATTTTATATATTATAAATATTATATATAAAAAATAATTAAGTGAGTTTATTTATGGATAATAAATATGCTAAGCTGTTAGATAAGTATAATTCTATTTTAGCCAAGAATTCTCATGATCCTTATAATAGAGCTGTTTTGGCTAGAATATATATGAAAGAAAATAAATTTGAAGAGGCTGAAGATAATTATAGTTTAATTCTTCAAAATAATCCAGAATATCCAGAGGCATTATATATGATGGGTTTTCTTTCTATGAAAAAAAGAAGGTATTCTTTAGCCATTGATTACTTCAAACAACTTATATCTATAGGTAAAGCCAATTCATTTGTATATGAGTATATATCTATTCTTGATAGAGAAAACAGAAGTGAATATTTAGAAAAAGCATTGGAACAAGCTAAAAGTGCAAAAATTAGACCTAAAGATTATAAGAGATGTGCCTATATGGCATTTCAATCTTTTGTTTGGAAAGAGTATAATATAGCTTTAGAATATGCTAATTTAGCTTATAATGCTAAGCAGACTAATGATATTATTAATTTGCTTGGATGTATATATCATTATAATGAAGATTATGATAAGGCTCTTTCTTTTTTCCATGAAGTTAATGCTAATTATGAAGGCGGCAATTCTTATGTTTTATGCAATATAGCTTCTTGTTATAGGAAAAAAAATAGTAATAAAATGGCTGTTAGATATTTAGAAAAGGCTAGGGAAGTTGATAGTGATGATAAATTGATATA
Organism: uncultured Brachyspira sp.; assembly: GCF_944388875.1. Classification (GTDB taxonomy): domain Bacteria; phylum Spirochaetota; class Brachyspiria; order Brachyspirales; family Brachyspiraceae; genus Brachyspira. The sequence goes on along the minus strand of NZ_CALXKQ010000010.1, from coordinate 76,712 downwards.
CTACAATATTGGTTCTATATATGCTGTTACTGGAAATAAAAAATTAGCGTATGAAAATTTTGAAAAAGCATTAGAAATAGATGAAAATTATAAAGAAGCTAGAAGAGCTTTAGAATCTGTGAAAGAATGATTATTATTTTTTAGTTTACATAATATTAAAAAATTACATAAATAACCTTTAAATATTATTTAATTTAGTATATTATTGTTAACTAAAGTTTTGAAAAATATATGTGGGGTATTTTAACTGTGAATTTTTTTGATTATATTAAATACAATTTGTTTAACATAAGAACTCCCGAATTAGTGGAAAAGATGCGTATGGAGGAGTATTCTGACAGAATATCCAAACAGAAATACGCTTTTGTAGATTTAAAAACTAAATCTTTAACTGTTGCATGTGCAAAATTTGTTTTTGAGATGTATAAGGTAGTAGGTCCTTTGCTTTCTCCATTAAAAGAAGAATTTATAGTAAAAGATGGAAAGCAATTTTCTTATTATCTTATAGAGGTTTCTTTTAACAATGAAATAAAAGAATTATATTCTACTTTAAATAGAGATTATATGATGTCTCAGATACAGTCAGGTAAAAACCCTAATGCTGTATTTAATGAAGTAAAAAATAATTTTGTGAAATTTAAAAAATATATAAGCGGAGAAAATGGAAAAGAAATAAATCTTACTTTTAATTTACTTAAAGACTTTGCTCAATTATCAAATTTTGATTTCTTTCTTTTTTTAAGAGCTTTTTGCCCTTCCTTTGTAGACGGTGCATATAGTTCTAATCCGCAGTTTAAAGCAAGCTCCAATATTCAGATAGTTGATGATATTGTAAAACTTGATTACGCTGTTAATTCTATAACTATAAGAAAGGAGCTGTTATCTGCATTAAATATTTTTCAGCAGTATATAGGTATGCCTCCGATACCTGAAAAAAATATTAAGGCTTTTTTAGCTAGAATAAAATATTTGCAGACACCGGGTATATTAAGTGATATTATAGTGTATTTGCTTAAGGATTTTACATATAAATGCACTATAAATCCTTCTAATGTTAATATATTTGTGAACTATATTACGGATTTTACCAATAATCTTAAAAAGGATATGGACAGCATTGTTAATGAAATAAAGAGCAGTAAAATTGCTGGTATGCGTAATAAAATGTTTAATGGAATAGAAATATTAAAGCTTGCAAACGTTAATGAAGAAAAAAATGAACAGTTGGAAAAATTTGATTGCCCTATATTCACTTGTGTTGAGCCTTTGCAGTATATAAAAACTTTTATTATAGAGATGTTTGATATGAATTATAAGGCTCCTTTGAATGATATGTTTTTAGGTGCTGAGTTTGTGCATAAAGATAGAAATTCAATGGGTTTGGATGCTTTTTATACTTTGAATGATGTTATAGAAGGCATACAGAAATTTGATGCTATGCTAAGTCCTGAATCTGAAAATTTTAAACGTCTTAAGGGATGGATTATATCCAAAAATAAGGCAAATGCTAATAGAGATTTAATAGAAACTATGGTTAATAAAATAGATTCTGAAGGAAATAAAATAGTTCTTAATGTGTACAATTCTGTTATAGATATTACTACTATAGTTAAAAATGTTGTTGAGGATTGTTCCAGCGGAAGCAAAACTGAGATTAGCAATGCAAGTAAAGTTCAGAATTTGCAGAAATTTAATTTAAATATAGCAAGAGATATGCTTGATACATTTGATAATTTTATTGCTCTTATGAAAAACTTTATAAGGTAAATTTAGATGAATAAAAATCATAAAACCGCTGTACAAATAATAATAGGTATTTTAGTAAGCGTTATTTGTTTATATTTTGCTTTTAGAGGCATTAATATAAAAGAATCTATAGAAATAGTAAAGAATATTAATGTTGTATATTTTTTAATCTCCTTGGTACTAAGTGTTGTAATAATAGCTTTAAGGGGCTTAAGATGGGAATGTTTTATACCTCTTAAGAAGCCTATAAAAAAAAGAACTATAGTTATGGCTACATATATAGGTTATATGGGAAATAATATATTGCCTGCTAAACTTGGCGAAGTTGCCCGTGCTTATATTCTAGGTGTAAAAGAAAATGTTAGTAAATCAGCATTAATAGCTTCTGTTGTTACAGAGAGATTATTTGATGTTATAACAGGAGGAGTTATATTAACACTTTCTGTTATATTTATACCTAATTTACCAAAAACGGTTACATACGCGGCTATAGCATTATTTGTTTTTTCAATGGCTGGTTTTTTAGTTTTAATATTTTTAGTATGGAAAAGAGAATTTGCTCATAAGTTTTTTCATAAAATCTTTGGAATACTTCCTAAAAATATAGGTGAAAAATTAATTGAGTTTTCATGCAATTTTATAGACGGCATAGGTTTTAAGAATGACCCTAAGCATATATTCTTAATATTTTTCTATACTTTTCTTTATTTAATAGGGCAGGTTCTCACCATAAGTTTTTTATTGACAGCATTTAATATTAAAGCATCTGTTATGATAGCATTATTTATGTTTGCAGTAGGAGGCTTTGGATTTGCTGTACCTTCTGCCCCTTCTGGAATAGGACCTTTTGAATGGGCTGTAATATTCGGGCTTTCATTAATAGGTGTAGAGAGAAATATTGCTGCTCCTTATGCTTTGGTTTATCATATTATGGGAATTGTTCCTATAGTTATTATAGGGTTTATATTTTTGTTTATGCTTGGAATAGATTTGAAAACTGCTGCTAGTGGCGATAGCAGTTCTGATATTAATTAGAATATATAATGACTATATGACGTTCTTTATCCATTATTGAGTTCAGTTTTTTTATTTCTATATTGTATTTATTTTTTGAAATATTTGCATTTTTTAGCTCTTCTTCTATTTTTTCCATTTTACCTTTATAGGCTATCAATCTTGCATTTTTAGTTTTTATTTTTGAGAATATTTTTAATAATGTTGAAATATCGGAGAATGCCCTTGAAGTTATAGTATCATATTTCTCTTTTATTTCATAGGCATTTATGCATTTTATTTCTATATTGTTTAAATCTAACTCTTTCTTTGCAATTTTTAGAAAATCAACTTTTTTATTTTTAGATTCGCATAGAGTAAATTTTTTATTGCTGTAAATAACTGCAAGAGGTATTGATGGAAGCCCTGCACCTGTTCCTATATCTATTATATTGTCATAATCATAAAATATATTCAAAGCGTATAAACTGTCTGCTATATGATCATTAAAAAAACTCTCTTCATTTTTAGCACCAGTTATATTTACTTTTTTGTTATAATCTATGGCAAGAGATGCATATTTTATGAGCTTATGCTTATTTTCTTCATTAATTTCAATATTTGTTATTTTATAAATATATTCTATTATAGAATTGTAATCCGTCATTACCAACCTAATTTTCTTGCATTTTGTTTGGCACTATCTCCAGCAGAAACATTTGTTATATTATATCGTAATTCTCTTTTATCCGTTTTGCTTTTCATTATAAACTCTTGAGGATATGGTATATTATTTACTGTAGTATAAGCACCTAATTCAATATTTATAACATTATCCATAAAAGCTGTAGAAAAACTTCTTACTCTATAAGTAGATGCTGAGAAAACTATTGTATCAACTCTGTCAACATAACCAATTTTTAGTGTATGCCAGTTTTTTCCTAATGTTATATTGCTGCTTACTATTTTTTTAGATAAATCTATAAACTTATAATCTAATATATCAGCATAAACTTTTGGAAAACGCATAATTGGAGGCTCTAAAGAAAATTCATTAAAATTTCTTTTTACAGGTTCTTCTAATTCTGGAAGATCCAAAGTAAGCTGATTATCATTAACTTTAGCATCCATTATTAAACTTCCTAAAAGCCCATCAACAACATTCATGTATTTGTTATTACTGTTTTTATAATAATTAACAAGCATAGGCATTTGATCCAAATCATCTCCGCTGTAAAAAGCACCTCCTGATGAATATATGCTTGTAAAAGGAGATTTTGAGAATCTATTAAAAGCCTCTTTCATCACTTCTTTTTCATTTTGGGCAAATACTAAATTTGTAAACAGTATAGTTAATATAATATATTTTAAATATCTCATTATATGCAAACCTCTTAAAAAAATTCTATAATATTAAAAACCTATTTATTTATCTTCAGTTAAACTTTCTATTTTATCTTTTACACCTTCTTCATCATAATCAAATTCTTTATTTATAGAACTTATTGATTTTCTATAGTATTTAAGAGCATTTTTATAGTCATTTTTAGCATAATAAGCATCCGCTATATGATGATATATTTCTGCCTTTGAATTTTCATCAACATATAAAACAGCTTTTAATAATGTTTTTAAAGCATTATCATAATCTCCTTTTTTATAATAAGCAAAACCCAATGTATCTATATAGTGAGGGGAATTAGGTTCTAATTGTACAGCATTTTTCGAAAGTTCTATTGCTCTGTCTATGTCTGTTCCCAATGAAACCAATGCCCAAGCCAAACTATTCATGTTTTGTGCGGATGTTTCATCCTGAGAATATTTATAATTGGCATACATAAGTGCTGAGTTTGTATTATTAGCAGCTAATGCAGTTATATAAGGGATATTTAATCTGTATTCATTAGTATTAGATTTATTGCTGTTAAAGTACTCTAAATCTTCCTGCAGGTATTTATTAGCGTTATTGATATCATTATCAAATAAATAGCTGTAGGCTCTTAAATAACTATATGAATATTTTTCTTTTTCAAACTTGTCTATAGCATTGATTGCTAAAGAACTTTCTCCTATTTCTGTTGCTGTTAATACTAATGAAACTAATTCATTTTCTCTTATATTATTATTTTTTAAAGACAGATATTTATTAATCATTTCTTTTGAGGCTTTAAAATTATTTTGATTTTTAAACTCTAAGGCAGCCTGCAAATATAAATTATTAAATTTTCCAGTATTATCATAGCTTATTAATTTATCTATATGACTAGGCAAAGCATCTATATTGTTAAGCATTAAATAAAATGATATTATATCCATTTCAGCATTCATTTTATTATCTTCATTTCCTATTTTATCTATCATTTTATAATATGCCTGTATAATATCTAAATCTATTTCTCTTCTGTCTAAATCTGCTTCTATCATATTTAAAGCATTGCTGTATCCGTTATTTTGTGCTTCTAATATTATAGTAAGTATTTTAGGTGTTCTGCTGTCCATTGTATCTATTTCAGAAAATAGTTCTTTATTATATTTATCTGACATAAAGCTTAAATATGCACTTAAAAATAATGAATCATCAACTATAAGACTGTTTGAATATGCTTCATTATATTTTTCCAAAGCCTGATAACTTTTTACTATACCATAAGCTGCTGTATATTTATCTGTAGGAGATAATTGAACATCTTGAAGCTTATTTAATCTTATAATTGCATTTGAAAATCTGCTTAAATAAAATTCGCTCATGCCGTAATAAAAATTATAGTATTGAATATAATTATTGCTAGCCCTTCCATTTTCATTTACTTTAGAAAAATAAAAGATAGCTTTTTCAAGTTCTTTACTTTGATAGTAGGTAAAGCCTAATAGTATTAGAGCATCATTATTTGAAGGGTCTAATTCATAGGCATTTTGAAGATAGTATTGAGCTTTTTTTATATCATTAATCACAAATATATTTCTTTCAGCAGCTTTTATTAATAATTCAGCATCTTCAGGATTATCTAAAACCAATTTATCATATATTCTTGAACTTTCATAATATTCCCCTAAAGCTTCATGAGTTTCAGCTAATGTTATATATATTTCTTTATTTTGAACACATTTTAGTACTTCCTGAAGTATAACTTTTGAACTTTCCAAATCTTTAAGTGTTTCTTCTGTTATAGTTTTAGATGCTAATGCTTTTTCTTTATAGTACAATGCTAAACTATATGCAGCTTTTGCTTCTTCTTCATTTTTTATATATGGAGAGCCTTCATCTGAATTTTGGGTTTGGGCAAATATATTAACTGCACTAAAAATAAAAATTAATAATATAATGCTGAATCTTTTAACAAACATATTTATGATAACTCCAAAGTTTTTAGTTTACATAATTTTAATATATATTTGCATTTTTATCAATACAAAAACTATAATAATAGATTGTGAGTAAATTATAAGATAAATTATTTTGCCGTTTCAGTTTCTTCTTTAGAGAATATTTTGTCTAATAAATCTTCTAGTTTTTTATTAGTGTAATAATCAGCCTTAACTTTTGCAACTATATCCAAAGTATTTTTTCTAGGTATTTTTATAGGTTCTCCCATAAATATATTGTAATTATTTTTCATAAGTTTTATTGTTTCATAACCCATTAATATGGCAACCAAACAGAAATGTCTATATCCTGCAGCCTTTTTTTCTATTGTCATTATGTATTCTATTGATGTTTTAAACTCATCCATTGCCGATTTTATCATTTTATCAAGTATTTCCATAGATTTATCCATATAAGCCCCATCTTCAAAATATGGAGCAGGATTTTCATTGTCAAATAATGTTAATGGCCAAAATACTCTTTTTTCTTTATAATCCATTTTAGCATCTTTTATGATATTAACTTTTTGAAGGAATCTTCCCAAACTTTTAGCTTTTTCTTTATCTAAATCCAAATTATCAGATATCTTTATAAGTTCTGTTAAATAAACTCCAACTGTGCCAGCAACATAGTAGCAATAATCATCCAAATCCTCAAATGTTGATATGCTATGATCCTGATAATATATCATGCCGTATCCCATTTCCCTCAAATATGAGATTGATATATTTTTTATATCCTGTTTGAAAGCAAAAAAAGATTTTAATACAATATCAGCATTTTCTATTAATACCTTATCATTTTCATTTATAGTATGTTCTATTACTATCTTTTTAAAATTTTCTAAATTATCAGTATTTTCTGTTTTTAATATATTTATAAAACCAGTTATCAATGTTTCTTTATCTTCTATATTATGAGTTGAATCTTCTATAGTGTCAATTATTCTAGCAAGCAGGTACTGAACTTCAACCTTATTTTTTTTATTTTTATCGAGCAAGGGTATAGTTAAAGCAAAGCTTCTTGAAACTAAATCTAATAAATATTTTGTATTAATTTTTGCTGCAGCCATAATTTTATTTCCTAAACACTTTAATTTTTTAATTTTTTAACAAAGATACGCAATGAACAGCTATGCCTTCTCCTCTTCCTACAGCGTCCATTTTTTCATTTGTTTTAGCCTTTATTGATATATTTTCTATATTTGTTGATAGAACTTTTGATAGGTTTTCACGCATTAAATCTATATAACTTCTCAATTTAGGTTTTTCTAATATTATCGTGATATCTATATTTCCAATGCTGTAATTTTTATCTTTCATTATAGATACAGTTCTTTCTAAAAGAATCATTGAAGAAATATCTTTATATTTATCATCATTATCAGGAAAATGACTTCCTATATCCCCAAGTGCCAATGCTCCTAGTATAGAATCTATCAAAGCATGTATAACAGCATCGGCATCTGAATGCCCTTTTAACCCTAATTCATAAGGAATTTCAATTCCTGCCAATATTAGTTTACGATCTTCTGCGAATGCATGAGAATCGTAACCATAACCTATTCTCATTTTTTAGTTTCCTATTTTTTAATGCTTAAATTATACAAAAATAGTTTAATTTGTCAAACTATTTTGCATGCTTATTAGATGATAATAAATTTTTCAAATGTATAATATGTATTTTTTTATGATATGTACCAATGGGGTATACATTAAAAATATATAAATTCTATTTTGTATATTGAATAGTGAGTAAAAATTTATATAATACTATACATAGAAAAATATAAAATAAAAAATCGGAGAGAACAAATGAAAAAAATAGGTCTTTTACCTAGAATTATAATAGGTATAATTTTGGGTATACTAGTTGGTATGTTTCTTCCAGCACCTATAGTGAGAATATTTGTAACTATAAGTACAATATTTAGTTTATTTTTAAACTTTATTATACCATTAATGGTAGTTACATTTATAGGTTATGGTATTGCAAATCTAACGGAAGGTGCTCCTAAATTAATAGGTATTACAGTTATTATATCTTATGCATCCACATTAATAGCTGGAAGTATAGCATTTTTTGTAGCTTCTAATCTTTTCCCTACGCTTTTAGGTGCGGCAACTTTGAGCAATGTAAAATTGGAATCAGGTTTGGAAAGCTATTTTACTATACCGCTTAAACCATTATTTGATGTTACATCAGCTGTAATATTTGCCTTTATATTAGGTATCGGAATTACTCTATTAAGACCTAAAGGACAAGGGGCAGAATTATTTTCTATAGTAAAAGATTCTGAAGAGGTTATACAAACTATATTAAAAAATATCATTATTCCTATACTTCCTCTTCATATTTTAGGTACATTTGCTAATTTAGCTTATGCGGGAAGCATACAGCATATTATATTGATATTTGCTAAAGTATTTGTTGTTGTTATAATACTTCATTTGCTTTATATAACAGCTTTGTTTATTATTTCTGGTGTTATAGGAAAGAAATCTCCTTTAATGCTTATCAAAAATCAAATACCTCCTTACTTTACAGCTATAGGTACTCAAAGCAGTGCGGCAACTATACCTGTTAGTTTGATAGCTGCAGAGAGAAACGGAGTATCCGAACAGATTAGAAAATTTGTAATACCTCTTTGTGCTACTATACACTTGGCAGGCTCTATGATAACTATTACATGCTGTTCTACGGCAGTTATATTAATATTGGGACAAAACCCTACATACGGTTCTATACTTCCATTTATACTTATGTTGGGTATAGCTATGGTAGCTGCTCCAGGTGCTCCTGGCGGTGCTATAATGAGTGCTTTGCCTTTCCTTTATATGGTTGGAATTACAGGAGAAGAATTACAGGGTTTGATGATAGCATTATATTTAACTCAGGATTCATTTGGTACAGCTGCTAATGTTTCTGGAGATAATGCTATTGCTGTATTTGTTGATTGGTATTATCAGAAAAATATAAAAAAAACAGCCTAAAATAGATTCTTGTTTAATAATAAAAGAGGCAGCATAAAAGCTGTCTCTTATTTTTTATATTAAAAATATATCTTATTTACATTTTTATTAATTAAAGTATAATTGTAAACATAATAATTTATTATTTTAAAGGCAAATTAATTTATGAATAAAATAAATAAAATATATATAGGATATCCTCCATTTGAAAGCGACAGAGGAGTAGCATTATTATCGCAAAACAGACAGTTCCAATGGTTCAAAAGTCCCACATATATTTATCCTGTAGTACCAGCTACTGCTGCAACCATGATAAAAAATGCAGGATATGATGTAGACTTTGTTGATGCTATTGCTAGAAATATGACAGCAGAACAATGGCATAAATATTTAGATGAAAAAACTCCAGACTTATTATTTTTCGAGGTAAAGACTCCTGTTATATATAAGGCTTGGAAAATAGTTGATGATTTAAAAGTTAAATACCCAAATATGATAGTGGTTATTGCTGGAGATCATGTTACTGCTATGCCTGAAGAGACTATGAATAACTGCAAGGTTGATTATTTATTAATGGGCGGTGATTATGATTTTCTTCTTTTGAATTTAATAGAATTTTTAAATGGAAAAGCACAATTAGAAAAGGGAATATACTACAGAGAAAATAATAATATAAAAAATACAGGATTTTTTGAATTAAGACATGATTTAAAAAGTCTTCCTTTTATAGACAGAGATTTAACACAGTGGCAAAGATACGCTTATGATAATGGAAACTTTAAACGTATTCCAGGAACCTATATAATGGCTGGAAGAGATTGTTGGCATCATAGATGTACTTTCTGCTCTTGGACTGGAATATATACTAACTTCCGTGCTAGAACTGCTGAAAATGTTGCTGATGAAGTGGAGTTTCTTTATAACAAATATAATATTAGAGAGATAATGGATGATACTGGTTGTTTTCCTGTGAAAAAATGGCTTAATGATTTCTGCAATTTTATGATAGATAAAAAACTTAATAAAAAAGTTAATATAGACTGTAATATGCGTTTTGGTGCTTGCAATGAAGATGAATACAGGCTTATGAAAAAGGCTGGATTTAGATTTTTATTGTTTGGTTTGGAATCAGCAAGTCAGAATACATTGGACATGCTTAAAAAAGGAAATAAAGTAGAAGAGATATTCCCATCTTGTAAGGCAGCATCAGATGCAGGACTTTCTCCGCATATAACAGTAATGCTTGGATATCCTTGGGAAACAGAAGAAGATATTGAAAAAACTTATGAACTTACTAAAAAACTTCTTCTTAAAGGTTATGCTAAAACCATGCAGGCTACGATTATAATACCATATCCCGGAACAGAATTATTTAATCAATGCAAAAGAGAAAATTGGCTTACTACAGAAAATTGGGAAGATTATGATATGCGTACTGCCATTATGAAAACAGATGTAGGTGAGGATAAAATAAAGGCTTGGGTACAAAAGTTATATAATTTGAGTTTTACTCCTCAGTTTTTAATTCATAAGGTATTATCTATAAGGGATTTAGATGATATAAAATATTATTTGCGTGCATTTAAAAAAGTATCAAGCGGACATTTAAAAGACTTTGCATAATTTTTGTTTTATTATAAAATTAAACAAACTATTAAATATAATAAGGAGTTTTTATGGCTAGAGTTAAATTTATGGAATATGAAGAAGCCCAAGGCAAAGTAAAAGAGGCTTTCGATTATCAATTAAAAAAAAGCGGCAATGTTACAAATATGAAAAAAGCATTATTGAATGACTATGCCACCTATGAAGCATTTATGGGATGGTATGTTTCTTTTGACAGATTAGTAGAAGTTGTTGGAAAAAGAGCTGCTATGATACTTGCTCATTCTGTTTCTACTACTAACGGATGTATGCTTTGCTCTTTATTTTTTATCAGAGATTTAAAAGCTATAGGCGATGACCCAAAAAATCTTAAACTTGATGAAAAAGAACAATTATTATCACAATTAGGTATGCAGATGGTAAAAGACCCTAACGGTGTAACTGATGAACTTATTAGCAATCTAAAAAAACATTTCAATGATTCTGAAATAGTTACTATAGTAGGTTTTGCTGCTCAGATGATGGCTACTAACAATTTTAATGCTGTATTAAAAATAGATTTAGATGAATCTCTAGTACCTATACAGGGAGAGTTTGAGAAAGAAACTTGGAGAGCTAAAAATAATTAATAATATATGATAAGTAATTATGAAATAACAAGTGAATAAAAAAAAATTCTCTTGTTATTTTTTTATAATAAATATATTATTTGCAAATTAGACTTGTTTCAAAAGTACTTTATAAATTATAAAAGTAATGTTTTACAAATTGTATAAATTATTATTTTAGTATGTAAATATGAAGTCTTTAGTATTTCAAAGGTATAGACAGCATCTAAAATAAGAGGGTAGGTGCTAGTACCCGCAATTGTAAATAAAATTAGTTTTGAAATAAGTATATTAAAATGACAATCTGGTAAAATAAATGGTAAGTATAATCATTACAACAAAAAATTCTGAAGACTTTATAGCTGATTGTATAAATGCAGCAAAAAATTCCAATTATAAGGATATAGAAATAATATTGGTAGATAATAATTCATCTGACAAAACCGTAGAAATAGCAAAGTCATTAGGTGCAAAAACATTTATTAAAGGCCCAGAACGTTCTGCTCAGAGAAATTACGGAGCGGAAATGTCGAGCGGAGATATAATAGGTTTTTTAGATGTTGATATGACTTTATCCGAAAATGTTATTACGGAATGTTTGGAGATTTTTGAAAATGATAAAAATATTCAAGCTTTATATATACCAGAAAAAATATACGGAAGCAGTTTTTTTAATAGAGTAAGAAGTTTTGAGCGTTCTTTTTATGATGCAACTGTAATAGATGCGGTACGTTTCTTTAGAAGAGAAACATTTATAAAAATAGGCGGATTTGATTTAAATTTAAATGGTACAGAAGATTGGGATATTGACAGACGCATAAAACAGATAGGGGAGGTATCAATAATAAAATCTCCTCTTTATCATCATGAAAATCATACATTAAAACAATACATAATAAAAAAAAGCTATTATGCCTCTAACTTTGATAATTACTTTAAAAAATGGGGGCATGACGAAACTACTAAAAAACAATTTGGTATGTTTTATAGATATATAGGCGTGTACATAGAGAATGGTAAATGGAAAAAATTATTATCACATCCAATCTATTCAGTATCAATGTATTTTCTTAGGTTTTTAATTGGTATTGTATATATATTATCCAAATTTAATATTTCAAAGAAAGAAAATGTATATAAGGATAAAAAATGATAGTCAATAATAGAAAATTACTAATAATAATTTCAATAACAGCTATAATAATAGGGATAGTTATTAGATTTTATCTATATAATAGAACTATAGTAGGATATCCTGTAGGAGTAGACGGAGAATATCAGTTATATCAATTACAAAAACACATTAATGAAAAAAGATTTCCAATAGAAGGTGTTTTCCTTAATAGTCCTGAAACTTATGATAATGAAGAAAATGCAAGAGTACCTGGAGGGTATTTTTATTTATCGTATATGTTTAAATATCTTATAGGAGGACAAACCTATGAAGGTGCAAGGCTTGTAAATTTAATAAATTCTATATTAGTAAGCATTATATTTTTTGTTTGGATTTATAAAAGATTTTCTTTAACCGCATTTAGTATAATCCTTCTTCTTATGTCTGTAAATATTTATTTTCTAAATTCTGGAAATAATATATATAATCCGAATAATCCTTTAATACTATCTTTTATATTTTTACCTGTATTATATGAATATTTGTATAATGATAAAAAGTTTATATATGCAGTTTTGCTGTTTCCGATATTAGCTTTATCAGCACAATGCCATTTTTCAAACTTCTTTTCTATAATACCTTCTTTAATAGTATTTTTAATAATTAGATGGAAAAAAGATACTAAAAAAAATATAATACCATTGTCAATAGGTGTATTTATATCGTTTCTAACATATCTTCCTTATCTGATATATCAATTTCAGAATAACTTTGAAGGTTTATTAAAAATATTGGGCAGAAAATCGGAGTTAAGCAGTAATTATGTAATACAGCCTCCTCAAGTATATTCTATATTTCTTTTTGTTACAAATGAACGCGGCGGTAAATATGTAAACGGATTAAAAGATATAATTAATTCATATTTTACAAGTAATCATTTATATATTTTTACATTTATATTCTATGTACTTTCATTTATATTTGCATTAATAGTTTTAATTTATGCGTATAAACATTTTTTCACTAAAAAAATGATAACAGAAAATAGCAGAGAAACTGAAGTATTAAGAGATTTATTATTTTTCTATATTGTATATATTATTTCTACAATAGTATTTTACATGTTGGGTGGAATAGCAGGCGGAGGAAGACCTCATTATTTTTATTCATCATTTACATTAGGATTTGTACCTCTTATATATTTTATAGAGAATATAAGATATACAAAAACTAAATATATTAATTATATTTTCTTATATACTTTTTTGAATATGATTGCAATTATAATTTATAACTTATAATATTATTAAATTGGTGTTTATTCATTATATAACTAAGAAATAAGAATGCAGTCTTTAGCAGGATGACTGGCTAGTTCCAACAATTAATAAATAAAATTAATTTTGAAACAAGTATATTTTAAATACAACTTTAAATAAAAAAACTTATACTGCTTAATTTTATAAAACAGTATAAGTTAATTATATTTTCTAGTATGATAATTATAATATATCTTCTATTCCTGAAATTTCAATTTTCTTCATAAAAGAATATATTACCACTAATTTAATACTATTTTCTCCTTTTTTATCTTTAGCCTCTGCAAGATAATAATATTTACAGCCTTGAACTATTTTATGACCCAAATAAAGTTCAGCTTTGTAATCAAAATCTGAAACACCTTTATCAAATAAATCAAGTAAATGCTTAGACTCAGCAGATTTGTTTTCTTGTATAGCAGCTTCATATGAACTAGAACAAATTATTCCTCCTACAGTACCAATTTGAGAACTTTCAATTATAGTTTCCCTGCTTGCAATAGAAGCTTTTCCGTCAGTATCAACATTTATTATCATTAATTCATAATAAGGTATAGGATTAAGAGTAGCAGGTGTACATCTTGTTATATAGGCATAATTTGTTCCATTAACCAATTGTTCTCCTAAATAAAGCATTAATTCTCTGCTAGCTCCGTAGAATCCTTTAATTCCTCTTTGAAAAATACCTATTAATTCATCAGATATTTCATTTTTTTGTTTTACATTTATTTTAAAATTTCCAACCATTATAAAAACTCCTTAAATTTATTATTAATTGATGTTTAATATTATAAAGAGTTTATATGCTATGTAAACTATATATAGTTGGTATTAAAAGAAAATATGCAACTGAAAACACAATATGTTTTATTTGTAGAAAATAAATTTGCTAAATATTAAGTCAGAAATATTTAGTAAATTATAAAAATTAATAATCTCTTTCTATTATTTCATCTATCATATTATTAGTATAATGTAAACCAAAGAAATCAACCACTTCAGAAGTTATATTATCATATACTATTATGTTAACACCATTAGTAGTTTTTCTTAAATTGCTTCTGCTTATCATTATTCTGTTTCCGCTGTCGATTACCAAATCATTATATTTATTAAGCTCTTTATGATAAAGATAATTAGTTTCGCCCATAGAAGAAAATACTAATTTGTTTTTATCTATAACATAAGAAACATTATTAGTATATATTTCATTAGTTATATTAAAATTAGAATAAAGTCCTTTTACAACTCTATCATTAGTTCTGTATTCTCCAAGCATATTTATCACTATAGTATAGTCATTAAGATTAGTTATTTTTGTTATGTAGTTATGAATATTATCTATATCTCTAAGATTCATATCATAAACCCTATTGTATTCGTATAAAGCATTTTTCTCCCAAGTATTATAATTAGCATCTCCTCTTCTGTCCGGCAAATCAAAATTATCTTTTAAATATTTGCCTAAAAATGAAGTATATTTTTGTACGCCTTTATAATTTAAATGTCCTGCATCATTATAATCATTCCAAAAGTCTAAATTATAATTATCATAATAATGATTGAAATTCATAAAAGGAATATCATACTCTTTTGCAATTTCTCCTACTCTGTTGAAATGTCTGGCCTCATCATCAGTCATAGGAAAAGGAGAAGCTATAACTACTATAGGTATATTATTAGTTTTGGCAAGCTCTAATATTTTTCTATAATAAGTTTCCTGCTCTTCAAGTAAAGGCAGAGTATCTTTAATGTTTTCTATATCAGGCTTTTTAACAGGAAATGTTTTATTATGAAAAGAATAACCTTTGAAATATTTATAATGATTATAATTATTAGCATAAGGAACAAAGTCTTCATCTTTTAAATCTTTGTATCTGTTATGATATCTGTACATTGGATTAATAAACTCATCAAATCTTTCTGCTGCTGTAACTTTTAGAGAATCTATTCTATTTTTAGACCATTTTAATGCATAAGTAGCTGCTACTATTTGATAGTCTACAACATTTGTCCTGCTTGCTGCTATAATATAAGACTCCAAAGCAATTAATTTCGGCTTTTGATATTTTAATGCCTCTACCAAATAATGATAAGTACTCCATATAGGCTGACTTCCAGAGGTAAAATTATAAGCAGCAATACCGTACTCATTATACAAAACAGCAGGATTAATATTATAATGCACATGACTGCTTCCAAGAATAAGTAAATCTATACTATTAGTTTTTTGTTCATAAAAACTGTCGCCTTGATATATACCATTCTCATTTTTAAATCTTAAAACTCTGCTTGAAAACCAAAGCAATGTAATAAATATAGCTATAAAGCAAATAATTTTTAATGTGTTTTTTATCATATTATAAACAGCCTATTATTTTTTATATTCAAACTCAATATATAACTAAACAAACATAGTTTGTCAAAAATAAAATCATATTTTGTTTTTAATATCTGGTGCTTTCCTCACCGATTTGCATATGGCATAGATAAGTAAAAATCTATATTAAATTTAACAATTTATACTATATGTAAAAAATGATTAATACTATTTGACAATCATTTTACATTTGCACTTTTTGGTTCTTTTTGCGGCGGGAAAAAGAACAACAAAAAATTGACAAACTTAAAAAGTTTTACTATATACTTAAAATTTTCAAGTTTACAAATTTATTATTATCATTTTATAAAGCCATACAACTTGCAATTAATAAATTAGTATACAACATAATTAATAAAACTTTTATCTATTATTAATACCTCCCTAAAACTGAAAATATATAAACTGCTTAGGATCAAAGCCTGCACCGTATTTGCCGTATATGATTATAAAAAATAACAAGAAAAATATTACAGCCCATCTGAAATACAAACATTGATTTTTTAAAAACTCATAAATAGTTTCTTTCTTTATATACTTAATAACATCAACTAAAAATAACACTATCAAAGATATTATAAGTATATTCATTTCAAAACTGTCTAATCCCAATTTGTATAAGGAGCCGTCAAACAATCGCCATAAATCTATTTTAGTAAACATTCTCTCTATATAGTAAAAAGCGTCATGTATAGTTTCTGCCCTAAAAAATATCCAAGCCAAATCTACTATTATAAATGTAATAATTACTTCAAGAAGTTTAAAGCTGAAACTTTTTACCTTCACGCCAAATTTATTTAAAACATTATTCCTAAACTTTGAAGTAATATCTTCTATTAAGTAAAATATTCCATGAATAGCACCCCAAGCTATAAAAGTAAAATTAGCTCCATGCCAGAGTCCGCTTACTAGAAATGTTAATAATATATTAAAACTTCTTCTTAATTTTGAGCATCTGTTTCCGCCTAAAGGTATATAAAGATAATCCCTAAACCAAGTTGATAATGATATATGCCATCTTCCCCAAAACTCTTTTATGCTTCTAGCAAAATAAGGTGTATTAAAATTCTCCATTAAATCTATTCCCATAACTTTAGCCGTTCCTATTGCTATAAGTGAATAGCTTGCAAAATCACAGTATATCTGCACCGCAAAAAGTAATGCTGATAATAACAATTCGCTTGAGTTATAAATATAATATCTATTAAAAACAGTATCTACTAGTATTGCTGCTCTGTCTGCTATTACCATTTTCTGAAAATAGCCGAAAAGCATTAAAATAAGTCCTTCAGTTATTCTTTGATAATCGAATCTTTTTATTTTATCCATATTCTGAATTTGTCCGAGTAAATGTTTTGAACGCTCTATCGGACCTGCCACTAACTGAGGAAAAAATGATACGAACAATGCATACTTAATAATATTTTTTTCAGACTTTATTTCTCCTCTGTAAACATCTATAGTATAGCTTAATGCCTGAAAAGTGTAAAATGATATTCCTACTGGTAAAATAACATCAAAAGGCTTTTCTATTAATCTTATATTTAATGCTGATAAAATCATATTTATATTTAATAGCAAAAAGTCAAAATACTTAAAAAACACAAGTATTGCAATATTTATTATAAAGCTGAAAGCTACAACTATTCTTTTATATTTTAATTTTTCTATTAATATACCGCTTAAAAAAGTTACTACAGTAGAAGTTCCCATTAATAATGCATATTTAGGATTCCAAAACATATAGAATATATAACTGGCTATGAAAAGACATATATATCTTAATTTTTTTGGAAATATCCAATATAATATAAGCGTTATAGGAAAAAATATTAAAAAATCCGTAGAATTAAACAGCATTTACATAACTCATAATAATAACTAAAATATACATTTATAACTTATAAAGAGTATTAATTGTAATATAAATTATATAAAAAACTAATTTTAATTTAACATTTTTATATATTATCTTTTAATTGTTGGATTAATAGAATTATCATCATATTCCAAATATATATTATCAACTATTTCTTCGGTAAACTTATCATAAATGACCATGTTTATGCCATTAGTTGATTTTATATAATTTGTTCTATTTATAGATAGTTTTTCATTATTAACAACCAAATCAGTATAATTTCCTATTTCTTTATAAAATAAATAATTACTAGAGCCTTTAGAGGAGTATATAAGATTATTATTATCTATAACATAAGAAGAATTTTGTAAATATATGTTATTAATATTAAACTTTGATGCTATGTTTTGAATAATATTATCATTTTTTTGATAATTGCCAAGCATAGTAATACCTATAATATAATCATCAGCATTTTTTACTTTTTCTATGTATTCATTTAAATTTGCTAAGTTTGTTAGTTCAAAATTATAAATCTCTTTATCTTGATATTTAGCATTCATTTCCCAAGAATAATATTTAGGATCACCTCTTCTATCAGGTAAGTCATAATTCTCTTTTAAATATTTGCCTAAATATTTTGCAAGCTTTTCTGCTCCTTTATAATTTAAATGTCCAGATTGATCATAAAAATCTTTTGAAAAATCTAAATTATAATCATCATAATTATAGTTTAAATTAATAAAAGGAACATTATATTCTTTTGCAATTTTTTTTGCCATATTATATTTTTTTTGATCATATTCATTATAAAGAGAATATGGAGATTTTACGATTAAAATAGGTATATTATTATTTTTTGCTAACTCTATTACCATTCTGTAATACTTCTCTATCTTTGGGTATAAGCTTATTTCATTGGTAATATAATTAACATTAGGTTTTGTATTACTGCTAATACGGTAAAAAAGAACATAACCTTTATAATATTTGTATTTTTCTCTACCTCTATAGCTAAGAAAATCTTCGAAAGTAAGAGAAGAATATCTATTATGGTATTGGTATAAAGGATTTAAAAAAAAGATACATATATTTTTAGGTGAACTTATAATTATGCTATTTATTTTATCAAAAGAAAACTTTAGTTCATAATTATTTTTTATAATTCCTGAATAATCTGCATATTCATCATTAAGTGTTGTTGTTAATGCATCTAAAACTATTAATTTAGGTTTTTGTTTTTTTAAAGCTTCTTTTAAATAAAAATAAGTATTCCATAAAGGCTGTATACTACCTCCAAAATTAAATGAAGATATACCATATAGTTTGTATAAATAAAAAGAATTTATATTTACATAAGAATGACTGCTTCCTAATAATAGAACATCTATAGAATTATTTTTTAATTTATAAAATGAATCAAATAGATAAAAATATTTAAATTTTAATACATTGTTTACAGCATAAAGCAGTACAAAAAATATCAATACAAAAGAAATTATCTTTATAATTTTTATTTTCATAAATAACTCACATTATTAAAATTGGAAATATATAAACTGTTTAGGGTCAAAGCCTGCTCCGTACTTACCGTAAACAATTATGTAAAAAATCAAAAATAACATAACAAACCATCTGAAATATAGATTCTGTTTACTTAGAAATACAAATATGCTTTCTTTTCTTATATAATTTATTAAATCAAAAGATATCAGTATGAATAACGCTATGATTAAAATGTTCATCTCAAAAATATCTAATCCTAAACTATATAAAGTACCGTCAAACAATGTCCATAAATCTATTCTTGTAAATATTCTTTTTATATAATGTATGGCATCATGTATAGTTTCCGCCCTGAAAAATATCCAAGCTAAATCTACTATGATAAAAGTAATTATTATTTCTATTAAGGCAAAACTGAAAGCATTTGTTTTTATTTTGAATCTATTTAAATATTTTTCTTTTATATGTTTTAACTGTTCTTCTATTATGTGAAATATACCATGAATAGCTCCCCAAGCTATGAAGGTAAAATTAGCTCCATGCCATAAACCGCTTACTAGAAATGTTACTAATATATTAAAACTCTTTCTTATATTTGAACATCTATTTCCGCCTAAAGGTATATAAAGGTAATCTCTAAACCAAGTAGATAATGATATATGCCATCTGCCCCAGAACTCCTTTATACTTCTAGAAAAATACGGGGTATTAAAATTCTCCATCAAATTAATGCCCATAACTTTAGCTGTCCCTATTGCTATAAGTGAGTAGCTTCCAAAATCGCAGTATATTTGTATAGCAAAAAATACTGCTGCCAAAATTAAAGCCATACTGTTGTATTCATAATAGCCATTAAAAACAGTATCTACTAATATTGCTGCTCTGTCTGCTATTACCATTTTCTGAAAATAACCGAAAAGTATTAAGGTTAGCCCTTCAGTTATTCTGTCATAATCAAATCTTTTTATTTTTTCTAAATTCTCCATTTGAATAAGCAAATTTTTAGAACGCTCTATAGGTCCAGCAACTAACTGTGGAAAGAATGATACGAACAATGCATACTTAATAATATTTTTTTCAGGTTTTATCTCACCTCTGTAAACATCTATAGTATAACTTAATGCCTGAAAAGTATAAAAAGATATTCCTACTGGAAGTATTATATCAAAAGGCTTATTTATTAATTGTATATTTACTGCTGACAAAACTATATTTATATTCTGAAGCAGAAAATCAAAATATTTGAAGAATATTAGAATTGCTAAGTTGATAATAAAACTAAATGCTACAACAGTTCTTTTATATTTTAATTTCTCTATTAATACACCGCTTAAAAAAGTTACTATAGTAGAAGTACCCATAAGAAGAGCATATTTAGGATTCCAAAACATATAAAATGTATAACTTGCTATAAATAAACAAATATATCTGTACTTTTTTGGAAATATCCAGTATAAAATTAATGTTATTGGAAAAAATATCATAAACTCTGTGGAATTAAATAACATTATTTAACTCCCAGAAAAAAAATGCAAAAGTATTCTATTCTATTTGGTTTGGTTTGGTTTGGTTTGGTTTGGTTTGGTTTGGTTTAAATATACAAATACTCATGATAGAAAGTTATTATATATTATAACAAATAAAAATCAATTAAAAATACTTGATTTTTTTTATTTATCATGTACATTATGATTCAATATCTAAAATGGACTTAATTTATGAAAAATAAAAAAACTATTTTTATGTGCTTGCTTCCACTATTATTTATAGTAATATTATTAATGGTATTGTCATATTTAGGAAGTATTTCTAGAACTGGATATTTAAATAAAATAAAACTAATTGAAAATAATACATATACTTTTAGAATAAGCTATTATGATAAAGTTTTTAGAAATAGTGATATTTATGATGTATATTTAGATATTCAAAAAACCATTAATGATAATAACTTTATAAAAAATATTAAAATTGGTAAAAAAGGAAGCCCTTTCGGTACATTTATAACTGATAAAGCTATAGATACAGAAAAAATTGATAATATAAAATATACTCTAAAAATAAAGGACGCAATGTATTTATATGCTCTTATAATATATTTATTTTATATATTTTTATTTTATTGTATTTCAATAGTAAAAGAAAATAAATTAGTTTTAATATCGGCATCTTTATTAATTATAATACAAGTATTTATGTATTTATCACTATATAGTTATTTTAGATAATTTTATAAATTGTTATATATAAGTATTGATAAAAAAATAAAAATGCTGTATCATTTTCAGCATAAATCGGGGAGCTTGAAAAGGCTGAGAGGAAGTTTACATAATTTTAGCTATTATAAACTTCGACCCTTATAACCTGTTTGGGTAATGCCAGCGTAGGGAATTATCTCTTTTATTATTTTTTTACTTTTCTAAAATTATTAATAAAATGAGACCTTTTCTAAAGTTGGTCTTGTTTTATTAAAAAATATCAAGCAAGACAAAACAAACGGCGTTATAAAAATCTCTATTTGTTAATATAAGGAGCTTTTTATGACTTCAATACAAAAATTTATTATTATATTATTTTTATTTGTATCGTTCATATCTTGTAAAAAACAAACGAAAAATATCAAAGATGAGATCACTGTAAATTTGGGCTATGAACTAAAAACTATAGACCCAGCATTGAATTATGAAACCTATGGATATATTTATATCAATCATGCATTTGAGGGACTTCTTAATAAAGATATAAACGGCAATATTGTAGAAGGAGTTGCTGAAAAATGGGATATAAGTGATGATAAACTGACTTATACATTTTATTTAAGGGATAATGCAAAATGGAGCGATGGTAAAAAAGTAACGGCTGATGATTTTGTATATTCTTATAGAAGGGCGGTTGATCCTAAAACAGCTTCCCCATTGAGCTATTTAATGGAATATATAAAAAATGCCAAAGACATAATAAGAGGCAAACAAAGTGTAGAAAATCTAGGAGTTAAAGCAATAAATGAAAATACGTTGGTAATAGAACTTGAAAAGCCTACAATATATTTTATTGATTTACTTGCATCAGGAGGCGTGTATATGCCTGTGAGAAAAGATATAATAGAAAAATATGGCGACGATTGGACTTGGAATCCTGATACTTATATAGGTAACGGTGCTTATAGAATGACAAAAAGAAAACCAGACGAGATTCTAGTTTTTGAAATTAATACTAATTATTGGAATTATACAAATCAGGTAGCTAAAAAAATTAATTTTGTTTTGATAGCCGATGAATATATTTCACTTAATGCTGTAAGAACAGGAGATGTTGACTTCTCTATAAATGCTCCGCCTATTGGAGAGATAGAAAACCTTATAAAAGAAAATCTAATGGCAGTAAGCGATATTATAGGCACTTATTATATAGACTTAAATACTAAAGATAAAACACTATCTGATAAAAGAGTAAGAAAAGCATTATCACTAGCAATAGATAGAAACTATATAGTATCGAATATAGGATATGGAAAACTAATAGCAGCAGAAGCATTTGTTCCTCCAGCAGTGAAAGGACTTGAAAAATCATTCAGAGAAGAAAGCAGCAACTATATTATAGCCAATAATTATAATCAAAATGTTGAAGAGGCAAGAAGATTATTAGCTGAAGCAGGATATCCAAATGGAGAAAACTTCCCTATATTAGAGCTAAAAGTATCATCAGGGTTTTATACTACTGTTATGGAAGCAGTACAGCAAATGTGGAAAGAAGCACTTAATATAGAAACAGCTGTGAGAACAGAAGAATCAAAAATCACTCTTCCTTTTAGAGAATCTGGAAATTATCAAATGGCTAGAACTAGCTGGACAGGTGATTATAATGATCCACTTACTATGCTTCAAATTATGATAAGTGATAGCGATATAAATTACGGAGGCTTTTCTAATGAAAGGTATGATTATTTAATAGATTTTGCCATTACTGCCACAAATGCAAATAAACGAATGGAGGCATTGAAAGAAGCAGAATCTATACTTTTTGAAGAAGTGCCTATTATACCTTTTATATACAGGACTGACTTTTTGGTAGTAAACCCTAAATTAAAAAATTATATTGATGAGCCTTTGGGAAGATATAAGTTTAACTATGCATATATAGAAAAATAATATTTAAAAATTTAATAATTTATAACAAGAGGAGAATAAAATGAAATTTTCGGAAATGGTTTGGAAAAAAAATGAAGGGCTATATAAAAAAATAATTAATATGCCATTTAACAAAGAGCTTATGGAAGGCTCTTTGGATAAAGAAAAATTTGCCTATTATATAGAACAGGACAGCATATATTTAAAATACTATTCTAAAGTATTAGCCACGATATCTTCAAAAATAAATAATAATGCAGACTATGCTATGGCTTTTTTAAAATCATCTATGAATGCATATATAGTAGAAGAGGAAATTGTACATAAATATTTTAGAGATACTTTTAAATTAAAAAATACAAATAAAATTACAACTTCAAACCTAGGTTATACAAGTTTTTTAATTAATACAGTTCACACAGAATCTTTTGAGGCAGCTGCTTCTTCAATACTTCCATGCTTTTGGATATATAATGAAGTAGGTAAACACATAAAAGAAAATGCAAAAATAGAAAATAATCCATACAAAAACTGGATTGATGCTTATGCTGATGAAGAGTTTTCAAAATCAACAGAAAATATGATTAAAATTATTGATGATTTGTATAATAATGCTTCCAATTATGTTAAAGAAAAAATGATAATTTCTTTTGACATAGCTTTTGTTTGGGAGTACAGATTTTGGAATGACGCTTATAATTTAGATGATTTTTATAATGTATAAAAATAATTTTAAATAAATTGATTAAATACGCCTCTATGTGTTGTTATACATAGAGGTTATAATTTTTCATTTTCATCATTTGATACTATTCTAACTTCAGCATTCAAAAGAATACCTTTTTGATTATAAACTTCTTCTCTTACTTTTCTCATAAGATTTAGTATATCTTTTCCTGAAGCATTATTATAATTAACTATAAAATTGGCATGATAAGGTGAAACCATAGCACCTCCTAATTTAACTCCTTTCATATTGACAGAGTCTATAACTTTTCCAGCTATCATATTTGTTTCGTAATCATTTAAAAATGTACTTCCTGCTGAAGGGTATTTAAATTGATTCTTAGTTTTTCTGTCTTTTAAATATTTATTCATTTCTGGCTTAATCAATTTTTTAGAACCTTTATTTAATTTAAATCTTACATCCAATATAATATATTTTTTATCTTGAAAAATACTTTTTTTATAAGCGTATTTGCACTCATCAATACCAATATGCATATATTCTATGTTATCATCTATTATTCCAACACTGTCTATGAATTCAGATACCGAATGTTCATAGCATCTTGCATTCATATAAGCTGCTCCTCCTATGCTTCCAGGGAGTCCGTATAAAAACTCTAATCCTGTAAAAGCATTTTTATAAGCATATTTTACAACATCAATAACATCAGCTCCAGAATATGCTAAAATATTATGAGATGTATGCTCTATTCTGCTGAAGAAACCTGTATAAATAATAGGAAACTTTATTACTTTATCTAAAAATAATGTATTGCTTCCGCCTCCTAAGATGATATATCTTTTATTATTATCATTTAAATATTTAATCAAATCTATAAAGCCGTTAATAGTTTCTGGTATATAAAATTCCAAAGCCTTGGCATTAACTCTGAATGTATTATACTTTTTTAATGAAACATTCTTTCTGCTTAAAACACCCTTAATAGATTTTCCCATATACAAAATTCCTGTATTATTTATTTTTCATAATAATAACAAATTTTATAAAACATTACAATATAGATTGATTATATATATTTTTTAGTTTTTCTAATTTAAATATTATCATTCATTATTATTTTGTTATTTAAAATAATAATTAGCTTTAATTAAATTTCCCGTACCATATAGGAAATTTTTTAAGAGATGTATTAATAAAAATATCTTTAATATCAGCTTCTTTATTTATTTTCCAAGCATTCAAATCCTGATTGAAATTTACAGCATTTTTAAACATGCATATCATAGATTTTACATTGCATACATTCCATTTATCTAAAGACCGATTAAAATTTTCAGCTCCATAAAACATATAGCTCATATCTATTACATTAGAAACGTCCCAATCATTAATATTTATATTGAAATTTTTTATACTATGAAACATTGATTTCATTGTTAAAACCTTGGAAGTATTCCATTTCTCTATACCTGAAAAATCTAATCTTATAATATAATTTTCATATTCACTGTAAGAACCTTCAAAACATGCAAAATTAGGCTTATCAAAAAGCATAGACATATCAGTTATTAAAGAAGTATCAATATCGCCTAAATATATATTATTGTTTTCTATCAAACTTCTTAATTCTATTTTGTTTTTTGGTATATATTTTATCATTGTGTTAATTATTTTCTTTTTTATTATCAGACATATTATTTATTTCTTGTGTTTCATTATCATTTTTTTCATCTTCTTTTTTAGGCATGAAACGCTCATCTCTTTTAAATACATAAATTTCTTTGAATTTCATTTCTTGTTTAAGCAGAATTTCTTTTTCTTTTACAAGTTCAAGCATAGCTAAAAAGAATGTAACAAGCTGTCTTTTAGTAACTCCGTCTTTAAATAATACTATAAAAGGAAAAAAAGCTGTTTCTGATAATTTTATGCGTATCATATCAATTGCATTATCTATATGGAAATTTGACATCCCTGAAAGTACAGCTAAATCTGTTTCAGGTACAAACTGCACTTTTGTAAAAGCATAAACTAAATCATAAAGAGTAATATCCTTCCAAGCAACTTCATTGTCTTCAATAGATTCGATATTTTGGAAAAATTTAACCCTTTCTGTATCCTTACGCTCAAATATAGAGTCCGATACATCCTGAAGCCTGTCAAGTTCTTCCGAAACCATCTTGTATCTTTGAAACTCAAGCATCTGTTCTACTATTTCAAATTTAAGTCTGTCTGTAAACTTATCATCATCCATATCATGGGGAAGAAGCATTTTTGATTTATATAAATGGAACTCTGAAGCTACAACTAAAAAATCTCCTGTGGAATCTAAGTTTAATGCTGCCTGTGTTTTTAAATATTCTACGAATTGATCTATAATTTCTAGTATGGACACTTCATATATATTTTTTTCGCTTCTTTTGAGCATATCAAAAAGTATAGAGAGAGGTCCTTCATAATCTATACTGGATAATGAAACAGTAAATTCCTTATAATCAGGCTTATTATTTTCTTGTTTAGTTTCGTTTATATTCTCTTCCATAATAGGATATAATATATTATTAAAAAGATAAAAATTCAAGTATATGTTTTTTAATAATATTGACAATAAATCAAATTCTAATATTATTTTAATAATAAAAATGTATTCTAGTAAGGGGTAATAAAATGAAAAAAATAAATATAGGCTTTATAGGAGCAGGGCATATAGCAGAATCTATGGCTAAAACTATTTCAAAAATCAAAGAAGTAGAATCTTATGCCGTAAGTGCTAGAGATTTAAAAAGAAGCAAGGCATTTGCCAAAAAGTACGGATTTAAAAAATTTTACGGCTCTTATGAAGAAATGCTTAAAGATGAAAAGATTGATTTAGTTTATATAGCAACACCACATTCACATCATTATGAACATATAAAACTATGCTTAAACAATAATAAAAATGTAATATGTGAAAAAGCATTCACAGTTAATACTAAACAGGCAAGGGAAGTTTTGATACTTGCTAAAAAGAAAAAACTTTTACTTGCTGAAGCTATTTGGACTAGATACATGCCTAGCAGAAAAATCATTAATGACACTATAAAAATCGGAATTATAGGAAAAGTATCATCTCTTACAGCTAATTTAGGTTATGTTATTAATAAAGTTCCAAGATTGATAGAGCCTGAATTAGCAGGAGGAGCTTTACTTGATGTAGGAGTTTATACTATTAATTTTGCTTTAATGGTATTTGGAAATAAAATAAAGAAGATAGATTCATCATGCGTAAAAACCAAAAAAGGAGTAGATGAACAGAATTCCATTACATTAACTTTTGATGATGGAAAAATGGCTATACTAAACAGCACAATGTCAGCTTTGACGAATAGGGAAGGAGTTATAAATGGTGATAAAGGCTATATGGTAATAAAAAATATTAATAATCCAGAAAGCATAACAGTTTATTCGCTTGACAGAAAAATTGTAAAAACAATTAAGGTTCCAAAACAAATAACAGGCTATGAATATCAAATATTATCATGTGCAGATGCTATTAATAAAGGCAAATTAGAATGCCCAGAAATGCCGCATGAAGATATTTTAAGAGTTATGAATATAATGGATACTTTACGCAGAAGCTGGAAAATAAAATACCCTTTTGAAAAATAATATTTAATTATTTACCATAATAGAAAATATTTCTGTTATGGTAATTTTTTATTTTCATCAAAAAGTTTAATTATATCATCTCTTTTTTTCTTTGCTGCAATTCTGTATGCTGTATTTCCGTAGCTGTTTCTGGCTGTGGGATCAGCACCCGCTTTTAAAAGTTCCTCTATTATATTTATAGGAGTTCCAATAGTTCTGTAAACTTTTTTATTTAAATTTGTATCCTCAATAGGAGCTTCATATTCATACATAACAGCACGTATTAAAACAGTATTTCCATTTCTATCTCTTGCATTGACATCAGCACCAAGTTCTATAATTTTTTTTATCAATTTAAAATCTAATTGTCTTTTTTCTATTAAATACATAAGCAAAGTTTTACCATCATTCATACTTGCTGAGTTTATATCAGCTCCCAAATCTATGTATTCATTTAATATATCTGTTGAATATGTACTGTCAAAATTTGAGGATATAGTTTCAGCATTATATATAATAGCCTCATTCAAGTTGCTTGCCCCAGCATTTACCAACTCCCTTATTATTTCAATATTAGTAGCAGCTGTTAAAGGGGATTTTCTTTCTGCTCCCTTATAGTTTCTATATGCCTCTATATAAGCCCTAGTATTTACATTGGCTCCTGCATCTATTAAATATCTTACAACCTCTAAGTTATTACCCTCACATGCTGATACTAAGGCAGGATTAAGATCCTTAGCTCCTAAATCTATAAGTTTTTCAACTATTTCTAATTGTCCTCCTATAGCAGCATAGGATAAAGCAATATTATAATTACTGGCTCCCGCTTTCATTATGCTTTCTGCTATATCCCATCTGCCCTCAGAACATGCAACATAAAAAGCAAAGTCAAAATCTTTAGCCCCAAAATCTAATAATTCATTTACTATTTCAATATTTCCAATCTCTGCAGCATACATTAAAGGAGTCATTCCATATCTGATATTGTATAAATCTAAATTTATTCCTTCTCTTAATAATGTTCTTATTTTATTTATATCATTATTCTTTATATTTTCCATTAAATCATCATTTTGAGCAAATAATATTGATGTATTAAATATTATACATAAGAAAATAATTATATTTTTCATTATAAAAATCCAAGCTATAAAATACCGTTTCTATTATCGGAAATAATAAAACTATACTTATAAAATAAAAAATTTGCAAAATTATCAATAAAATTTATTAATTAGTAAACATAACAACGTATATAAGTACAAAATAAGTTGATATTTATTTTTATATGTTTATAATTTTAGTATAGGGGTAGAATTAAATATAATTAAGAGGTATAAATTATGGAAATAAGTATTCGTAATAATGCTCCTTATAGTAATAGTATAAGAAACAATAATATAAGAAATAACAGCAATAATATAGCTAATATTGTTCAGGAAGCTAGAGAAAAAACACCTATAAGCGAAGTAGGCGTATGCAAAACATGTGCTTCAAGAACATATCAGGATGGTTCTAATGATATAGGAGTATCATTTAAAAGTCCTACACGTATAGATCCTTCAAGTGCACCTTCACTTGTAGCTTCACATGAACAGGAACATGTAGCCAACAATCAAAGAGCAGCAGAAAAAAGCGGCGGCGAAGTAATATTTCAGAATGTAACTTTAAAAACTAATATATGTCCTGAATGTAAGAGAGTTTATGTTTCTGGAGGAGTAACTAAAGCTGCAGTAGCAAGTTCATCAAGCAAAGGCAATAATGTTGATGCTTACGCTTAATAAAAGCGGTAATATATAAGAAAATATAAACTATATAATGATTACAAATATTTTATTATAGTGTAGAATTAATAAAAAATATTTAGGATTCTAACATGAATAAAAAATTTATAATTATACTAATAGTTTCTATAGTAGTTTGCCTATCAATCGGAGCCATAGGCGGTTTGAGTGTAAAATCTGATAATTTTGTATGGTATAATTCATTGAATAAGTCGCCTTTAAGTCCTCCAAATATTGCTTTTCCAATAGCTTGGAGTATTTTATATTTATTGATGGCTGTATCTGTTTCTATTATAATAAATCATAATCCTATAGATAAAAAATCTGTTATTGTTTTTGCGGTACAGTTAATATTAAATTTCTTTTGGACTTTTATATTTTTCGGTTTAAAGCAGCCTTTATTTGCTTTAATAGAAATAATTGTTTTAGATATTATGATTATTATAACTATATCAAGATTCAAAAATATTTCTAAACTATCATCCATACTGCTTGTTCCATATTTAATATGGTGTTTATTTGCAAGTTATTTAACTCTTCATGTAGTTATGTTTAATTAAGAAAAATACATAATTATTTTTTGTAAAATCTTAATTGATTTTTTATATGTTCAATATAAAATACTTCATAATAAAATTATGGAGTATGTATAAAAGATGAGAGAAATAATCAACTTTAATACTAATTGGAAATTCTTTAAAGAATGGGATAATAATATAAAAACTGATGCTAATTTAAATGGTGAGAAAATAACATTGCCTCATACAGTACATGAAATACCACTTCACTATTTTGATGAATCAGAAACTTGGCTTATTACAGGGTATCAAAATATTTTCAAATATGATAAGAAAAACCTGCAAAACAAAAGAGTATTGATTAATTTTGAAGGAGCAATGGCAGCATGCGAAGTATTTATTAACAGCATAAGTTTAGGGGAACATAAGGGAGGATATCTTCCTTTTATATATGATATAACAGATCATTTGAAAGACGGAGATAATATTATAGCCGTAAAACTTGACAGTGTAGAACGTGATGATATACCTCCTTTCGGCAATGAAATAGATTATCTATGCTACGGCGGAATATATAGAGAAGTTCAAATAATAATAGCTGATAATATATCTATAGAAAATGTTATGCTTACAGGTCTTGCTAATCAAACTATAACTGGAAAAATCAGAATAAGAAACAGCAAAAAAGAATCAGTAAAAGAAACAATATCTATTAATCTTTATAACAGAGAGTTTCATATATGCGAAATAAAAAAAGATGTATCATTAAAGAATGATGAATTATTTACTGATATTGAAATCAATGAGCGTATAGATTCTGACAGAATAGAGCTTTGGAGCATAAATAATCCAAGACTATATAAACTTGATGCTTCTCTTTCCAATGATGATAATGTTTCTATAAAAATAGGATTCAGAGATGCTGAGTTTAGAGATAATGGTTTTTTCTTAAACGGAGAGAAAATAAAATTAAGAGGATTAAATAGACATCAGAGTTTTCCATATATGGGCTATGCTATGCCTGAGAGAATACAGAAAAAAGATGCTGATATATTAAAATTTGATATGGGACTTAATATTGTGCGTTCTTCTCACTATCCTGCTTCAAGACATTTCTTAGACAGATGCGATGAAATAGGACTTATGGTTTTTGAAGAGATACCTGGATGGCAGCATATAGGAGATAAAGAATGGCAGAAAGTTTCTATAGATAATGTACGCGATATGATAGAGAGAGATTTTCATCATCCTTCAATAATTATATGGGGTGTTAGAATAAATGAGAGTCAGGATAATCATAGCTTTTATAAAGAAACAAATAAAACAGCTCATAAACTTGATAAAACCAGACAAACAGGCGGTGTAAGATATATAATGGGCAGCGAACTTTTAGAAGATGTTTATACTATGAATGATTTTAACTGCGACGGAATTGCTGATCCTATAAGAGCTCAGAAATTTGTAACTAAATTGGATAAAAATATTCCTTATATGATAACGGAATATAATGGACACATGTTCCCTACAAAGATGCAGGACTGTGAAGAGAGATTAATAGAACATACTAAAAGACATTATGATGTAATCAATGCTGTTGCTTTAGATAAAAATATAGCTGGTTCAACAGGATGGTGTGCATTTGATTATCATACTCATTATGATTTTGGTTCTGGGGATAGGATATGCTATCATGGTGTTTACGATATGTTTAGAAATCCTAAATTAGCAGCGAGTGCATATTCTTCTCAAATGGATAAAGACTGTGAAATAGTATTAGAGCCTATAACGATATATGCAAGAGGGGAGAGAGCTATAGGCGGTGTTGCTCCTTTAATGGTATCTACAAACTGTGATTATGTAGAGTTCTATTACAAGGGGGAGCTTTTAGCTAAAGAGTATCCTGCTTCTGGAAAATATCAAGGCTTGGATCATCCTCCTGTAATAATACAACTTGAGAGAAATATTCCTGGTGTAAGTTCTATGAATTGGGAAGATGCTAAACTTATAGGATATATAGACGGAAAAGCTGTTATAGAGAAAAATTACATAAAAAATCCTACTTTTAAAGAATTAGAAGTAAAATCTGATGATGATGAGATTAATTCTATAAATAACGGTTCTTCTTGGGATTGTACTAGAGTAACTGTAAAAGCTGCCGATGCTATAGGAAACAGACTTCCGTATATTAATGAAGCTATAAAAATAACTGTTGAAGGGGCAGGGGAGCTTATAGGAAATGACAATCCTGTGCTTGAAGGCGGTTACTATTCTTTTTGGGTAAAATCAGGAAGCAAAAAAGGAAGCATAAAAATTACTGTTGAAAATAAAAGAGTTGCAGCTAAAACTATAGAAATAAAAGTTAAATAATTAAAAAAATAAACGGACTTGCACTTTTAAAGCGTAAGTCCGTATTTTTATTATTTGTATAATTGAACAGAAACCCTTTTAGTTTCCTCATCAAGCCATTTTATAAATGATTCTCTCATGCGTGATTCACCGAGATAGTTTTTTACTCTAGTTCTAATGCTTTCCATATCCTTTTCTATACCCACTATTTTTACAATATAAAATCCTTTTCCAACCAATTCTCTTACGCTGCTTACTGTACCTACTTTATATCCTCTTTTAGCAAGGTTTAACCCTGCATTTATCTGTGCTGGTAATGATCTTTTTCCAGCATCATATAAAAGATTATATCCTAAATCTCCGCCGTTGTTTTTTGTAGCTTCATCATCACTGTACTTTTCAGCAAGTTCCGCAAAATCCTGTCCTCTTGCTGCCATTCCTCTAACTTTTCCTGCTAATTCCTGCTTTTCGCCTTTTTCTGTGAATGTAGTTGCTTTAAAAAATATCCATGATAGTTTTACTAATGTATCTACTTCAAATGCTGATTTATCTTTTGAATTTTGGTAAAACTCATCTGCTTCTGCATCTGTTATTTCATCATTATTAACTACAAGTCCGTACAAGTTTTCCATAGCTATTTGTTTTTTTATAGAGCTTCTGTATTCTTCATAAGATATTCCCTCTGCTCTAAGCTGTTTAGAAAACTGATCCAATGTCATATTATATTGTTTTGCAATATTTTCTAATCTTCTGCTTACATCATTTTCTTCTATAACATAATTGTATTCTTTAAGCTTTAAATACATTATTCTCTCTTCAACTAAATCCTTATAAACCATATCATCATTTACTTTCTGACCCACAGATCTAGCCTGCAGTGTTAAAAAAGCTTTTCGGCTTATAAAATCTTCGTAAGTTATAGGCATTGATCCTACTATACCTACAATGCTATTAACAACATCATTAAATAAAAGATTATATTGAATCAAAAATACAGATAATATAAAAAATATTGTTTTCTTCATTAAACCCTTATCCTTATTAAATTGTTATAATATACAATATCATTAAAACAATTTATATGCAAGTAAATTATTTCAAGGATGATGAGAGCTGAAAATATCCTGCATGTGTAAGATTATTAATATTTGTAAATCCCATTTTGTACATACGCATACATGCCATACCAGAACGGCTTCCGCTTGCACAATATACTATATATTCCTTATTTTTATCAAGTTTTGACATCTTCTCTTCAAACTTTGAATCATCTAAAGCTATATTTATACTGTTTTTTATATATCCGCTTTGCTGAACTTCACCATAGCTTCTCACATCTATTAACCCTATATTCTTATTATTTTTGTAAATTGAAACTGCATCATTTATATTAATATTCTTGAACTTTCCTTTGCTTCTTATATTAAATATAATTTTTCTTGCTGCACTTAATATTATGAATGTCAGTATTATACCTATTATTAAAGTCATTGTATTATTCATTAATATACCCCTAGTATGTATAATGATTTTATTGTATCATATACTGTTATAAATTTCAATATGTGGGTATAATCGAACTATTAATCTATACTATAAATATAAACTGTTTCTTCTATATCTTCATCATCTATTTTTAATGTATTTTTTTTACCAGAATTTTTAAATCCGTTTTTTTCATAGAATTTTTTAGCGTCTTCATTTTTATCAAAAACGCAAAGGCATATATTGTCGTATCCTGATTCTTTTATATATTCAACAGCATGTTTAAGAAGCATGCTTCCTATTCCTGAACCCTGATATATAGGATGAACGTATAATGATATTATCTCTCCGTAATTTTCCATATTGCATCTGCTTTTGCCATGCGAAACAACAGCTATAGGCTTATCATCTATATAGGCAATATGTGCTTCTCTAGTTTTATTGCTTATTCCGTCTTCAAATTCTTCGCACCAATCATCTAAATATATCTTTTTTAAGTATGATGCTGGTATAATATCTTTATAGGAATCCTTCCAGCATATAGCATGAAGTTTACTAATATCAAAAACATCTTTAATTTCAGCTTTTTTTATTACTATTTCCATTTTTATTATACCTCTAAGTAAAATATATTATAGTTCAATAATTACTTATTTTCAATAATATTAATAAAAAATAAATAATTATATAGAACTCAAATTCCTTAAAGCATGGCTTATTAAATCTTCAGTACTCATATTCTCCTTATTTTCTATGGCAGATAAAGATTTAATAGCTTCATTATTTGAAAATCCCAATGACATTAAAGCCTTTATTACATCGCTTTCATTATCATTATAATTTTTAATCGCAGATGATGAAATATTAATATCTATCTTTTCTATTTTATCTCTTAGTTCAAATAAAAGTTTTTCAGCTTTTTTTAATCCCATTCCAGGAACTTTCTTTAATAAATTAACATCCTTATTAAAAAGTATATGCATTATCTCATCTATTGAATAAGCAGAGAGAATTTCCATAGCAAGTTTAGGACCTACCCCAGAAGCTGCTATCAATGTAGAAAACATCTTTTTTTCCTCTCTTGTTTTAAATCCGTAAAGCATCATAGCATCTTCTTTATGTATAAGATGAGTATATAGCCTTATATTATCATCATTTTGGACATTAAATTTTCTTGATACTATAATCTCATAACCTACACCGCCGCAAAGAAGAGCAATGATGCCTTCAGACATTATTTGAACTTTACCTTCTATAAAAGCAAACATCTATTATAAGCTAGCCTCATATTCTAATTCTTTTATAGCGGAAATCATTTTATCAGTGCTTACTTTTGATTCATCATATTCAACTTCAGCAGATGCATTTTCTAAACTTACATTAACTTTGCTTATTCCGTCCAATGAACTTAATTCTTCAGTAACCGCTTTAACACAGTTCTGACAACCCATTCCATTTATTTTTATAGTTACATTTTTCATTTTGATTACTCCTTTGTTTTAATCCTCTAACAATTATATACTATCTGCGGGTATTTTTCAATATTGTTTCACTGTTTTTCTTTATTTTCTTGTCCAATATCTTTATATAAATTAAAGACAACAGTCATTTCAGTACCTACATTCTCTTCGCTTTTTATATGTATATCAGCATTGTAATAATTGCATATATTTTTTACTATTGTAAGTCCTAAGCCAGTGCCTTGAACTTTTAAATATTTATTATTTTTAACTCTAAAAAATCTTTCAAATATTCTATTTAAATACTGAGGAGCAATACCGCATCCTGTATCTTTTACAGTAAATACAGCTTTAGAATCTTTTTTCTTTAGAGATATTTTTACAGTTCCGCCGTCATCAGTATATTTTATAGCATTATCAACTAAATTATTAACTACTTCTGTAATCTTTTCCTTATTAGCCATTATAACAGCTGATTCTATATCCAAATCAATACTCATATTTCTCTGTTCCGCTTTTATTCTATTGCTTTCAAATACATTGAGTATAACCTCTTTTATATCCAATTCTTCATCAACAGTTTCTTTCCAATTAGCTTCTATTCTGCTTAATGTAAGCATATCTATAACTAAATCTTTCATTCTTAAAGCTTCATTATTTATTCTTTTGATAAAATCAGCTGAGTTTTTACCGCCTCCTGTGGCAAGTAAAAGTTCAGAATATCCTAATATGGATGTAAGAGGCGTTTTTAATTCATGCGAAGCATTTATAAAGAAATCCTGCTTCTCTATTTCTACTTTTCTAATATCTGTAACATCTTCAAATTTTATTAAAGCTGATATATTTTCATTATCAAGTATAGGTATAATACTTATCTCTATATCCATAGTATGTTCTTTTATATCAAACTTAGAAAATCTTTTTAATTCTATAGCATTATTAATTCTCTCTATAACTTCAGAGTTTTTAATAATCTCGCTTAAGTTTTTTACATTATAATCAGATATTTCAAGCAAGTCCATTGTATACTGATTTATAAAAAATATGTCTTTATTTTTATTAACAGCGATAATACCCTGAGCGATATTTTCAAGTACATAATTAAGTTTTTCTTTCTCTGTCTGATATCCAGTTATATTTTCATTCAAACTAACAGCAAGTTCATTAATATCATATAGAATAGTATTTATATCATTATATCCTGTTAGATTTTTAGGTTTAGGAGATTTATTATTATATATATCATCAAGAGTTTCTTTTATAATAAAGAAAGGAATCATTATGTTTCTGCTCATTAAAGGAAGAACCAAAGCCATAATTATAATAATAACTCCTATAACCATAACTGCAGTAAATAAAAAACTTATTAAATATTTATTTACAGAGTCTATTGGTATTGCAATTCTTAATATATAATCTCTGCTGTCATCTGCTTTAATTTTTTTTGAGCCGTATATGTAAGGGGTCTTTTGACTAATAGAAGTACGTATAGAAAAAGCGGGAGTATTTTCCGCACTATGCAAAGCCTCTATAACATCACTTCTATTCGTATGATTTCCCATAGGGTTTTTTGAAGTATCTGTAAGCGTATCAGCAACTACAGTCCCATTTGTTGAGATAACGCTAATTCTTAATTCTTCTTTATCAGACTGAAGTACAAATTTTCTGAAAGCATCTTCTGTCTGTATATCGTATAAGTCTATTTCTTTTTCAAGCATTTCCATGATATTTACTATCATTACTTGGCTGTACATAATATTATTATATTGCACAGTAAATAATATACCTATAAACATTAAAGCACTTGATAAGATAAGTATCAATAATGATTTATAAAATATATTCTTAATCATAGTTTTCTTAAATTATTATATTTCTGTTAATTTGTAACCCATGCCTCTGACAGTTATGATATTTTCTTTCTGCAAATCCAATTTCTGTCTTATGGATTTTATATGCATATCAATGGTTCTAGTTTCCATAGAGTGATCTACGCCCCATACTTCTTCAAGCATAGTATCTCGGTCAACTACATTATTAGCATTTTCCATTAAGAGTTTTAGAAGATCGAATTCTTTTTGAGTTAAAATAACCTGTCTTTCCCCAACAAATACGCTTCTTTTCTTCACTATCAGCTTTATTTCGCCGAAGTTTAATTCCTCAGCATCAAGCCTGACATCTTTCTTCCTTAAATTTGCCTTTATTCTAGCAAGAAGTTCTAATACCGAAAAAGGCTTAGGAATATAATCATCTGCACCTAAATTAAGCCCAGTAACTATATTAATTTCGCTAGCCTTCGCTGTAAGCATTATAACTTTAATAGGAAGATGAGCATAATCTGTTCTTATTACTTTTAATATTTCTGTTCCCTCTATATCAGGAAGCATAATATCAAGTAATACTAAATTTGGGGTGGTCATTTTTAATGCATCAAGCATGTCATTACCGTTTGAAAAGCATTCTATTGTGTAGCCTGCTTCTTCAACTGTGTATTTGATGAGATCCCTTATATTATCATCATCTTCTACAGAGTAAATAAGTTCTTTTTCCATAATAAAAACCACCAAAATAAGATATTTTATTTATATAAAAATTATATATTTCTTTTATGAATATACAACTATTATATCATATAATAGAATATAATAAAAATTAATATTTTGTCAAAAATAATTAATTTTTTTAATAATAAATTAATGTTATTTAATTAACTGATTTAATTCAAATTAGTTAAAAATATTTAATTTAAATATTGACTTATACCATTTTTATATTACAATCAAGTATTATGAAACAAGAAATAACACCTATATTAGAAAACTATTTAGAAACTATCTACAATTTAGAAGTAGAAAAGAATTTTAAAGAGGCTATAAGAATAACAGATATAGCTGATTTAGTGGGAAGATCTAAAGCTAGTGTTAATACAGCAATTAAGAGTCTTGCAAAATTAGGACATATAAAGCATGAGCATTACGGAGATATAGAACTTACCGAATCTGGAAGAGCTATAGGTAAAGATATAGCCGAAAGACATGCTATATTTTACTATTTTTTGACAAAAGTACTTAATGTTGAAGAAAAAATAGCAGATGAAGAGGCATGCCTAATAGAACATGCTATGAGTAAGGATACTGTGCATAAATTTAAAGAATTCTTGTGCGGATATTGTAAAAAAGAAAATATTTTTAATAGAGAAAAAGAAACTAAATAATAAATACTATTTAGTTTCTATTATTCTTTTATTCTTTATATATTATATAATTTCAGAAGATATCATTTCTTCAAAAGTCTGAGCTTTTCTTATTAATTGATGCTTATCTTTATCTATCATAATTTGTGATATTAAAGTTCTTGAATTATAATTGCTTGACATACTAAATCCATAAGCCCCAGAATCAAGTAATGCTACATAATCGCCAGCCTCTATAGTACTGCATTCTCTGTTATTAGCAAAAACATCCGAACTTTCGCATATAGGACCTACAAATTCATATTTTTCTTTTCCGTCTTTTTTTATGATAGGCAATATATCATTATAAGCATCATACATGGCAGCTCTTATATAATCATTCATACCTCCGTTTAGTATTAGGTATTTTCTTCCCCATTCTTCTTTAACATATTCTACTCTCATTATCAAAGCACCTGATTCTGCAATGAAATATCTTCCTGGTTCTGTTGTAATGCTTAGCTTCATATCTTTTAATAAACTTATGCTTTCTCTTTTAAATTTATCAAAATCAAACCCATTAGATTGTTTATCATATCTTACCCCATATCCTCCGCCTATATCAACAGATTTTATATCAAAGCCCATATTTTTAACCTCTTCTATAAGTACCTTCATTACAATTATTGCCTTATTTAATGGAGCAGGGTCTAATATTTGAGAGCCTATATGCATTGAAAGAGAATCTATTTCTATATTGCTTAATCCTTTTAGAAGTTCTGCATTATCTTTTATAGTTTTTATACTTATACCGAATTTATTTCCATGAACTCCTGTTGTTATTTTTTCATGCGTATGAGCATCAACATTAGGATTAACTCTTAGAGAACATTTTACTATCTTTTTAAGTTCTTTGGCTATATTATTTATTCTAACGGCTTCTGGTATAGACTCTATATTAAAACGTCTTATTTCTAATTCTATTGCTTTTTTTATTTCTTCT
Source organism: uncultured Brachyspira sp. (assembly GCF_944388875.1). Lineage (GTDB taxonomy): Bacteria > Spirochaetota > Brachyspiria > Brachyspirales > Brachyspiraceae > Brachyspira. Next base: position 37,034 of record NZ_CALXKQ010000010.1, on the reverse strand, counting down.
TCTGTTTTTCCTACACCTGAAAATACTACATTATTGGCATTTCCGCCTGCTTTTATGTATTTTAGAACCTCTCCTATAGATACAACATCTGCACCTATTCCTTCCTTAACCATTAATTTAAGTATGGATAAATTATTCTCTGCCTTAACAGCATAAGCTATTAATAAATCATCAATATCAGAAAAAACCTCTTTAAAAATTTTTATTTTTTTTAGAATATCATTTTTTGAATAAATATAAAAAGGTGTTTTATACTCATTTGCAATATCTATTAATTTTACATCCTCGCACATTAGAATATCATTTTTATAATCAATCATAAATAATCCTTATAAATTTTAATTTAATATTTCATTTATATTAATGCTTACTATACCTTCTTCAGCAAGAATAGGAAGACTATTTTCAAGCATATTCAATGTTTCTATGCTCTGATAATGTCCTATACCTATAGCCCCTCCATGTTCTTTTGATAATCTTATCAATTCTCTCCACTGCTTCATTATCGAATCATAATCCCTTTCATTATCAAGGAATACAGACCTTTTAGCAGTTTTCACCCCATATTCAATAGCCATATCATATATAAGACTTCCAGCAACAGTATAAGAATCAATAAAATATTTATTATTAGAAACAGCGTATTCAATCATATATGAAACAATATCTCTATTTTTGCTTGCTACAGAACCAGTATGATTATTCATTCCATTAGCATAGGGTACTTTTGAATATGAATAATCAAGTAAGTTAAATACTTCATCCTTATTCATATCGGTTCTTACCAATGTCTGTTCTCCGAAATATTCGCTTCCTTCCATAGGTATATGGAGTATAGTATTTATATTATTGCTGTAAGCATAATATGAAAAATCTAAGCTATGAGGAGAATCTGGCAGAACTGCAAATGTTATTCCATATTCACTTGCTAAATAAAAAAATCTATCGACATAATCCAATGTATTTCCGCTGTCATCTATTATAATGCTTATCCAATTGCTTATTTCTACTGGTTTATTTATATTGCTTAATACTGGCTCTACTATTTTTGGCGAGTTAATATCTGCCAAATGAAATTTATCATTTTCTGCAAGCTGCTTTTTTGTTATACTTATATTATTAGTAGAAACATTTGTACTGTCATCATATTTAAAACTAATATTATAATTATTTTTAACTTTAATAAAGGTAAATGAGAATACTGCAATTATAATAATAGAAAGTATAAAAATAAATATATTTTTCATAAAAGTTCATTATTAAATAAAGATATTTAATAATATTACAAATAACAATAAAAGTCAATTATTTATGCCATATATAATTAACACTTACAACGGAATGTTCATTACATTTCGGACATTTTGGACATAATAATCTTTTAGTTATTTTTTTTAATAATGATTCTTTTTTGTTATCTGATTTTATTTCATATACTTCATTTCCATTTTCATCTGTTTTAGCATTATTATCAAAATCTAATGAAACAAATGAAAGACCTGACGGAGCATGCAGATTTTCATCAGAAGTGAAAAAATATCCGCAGTTTCTGCATTTATAGTGAAAAGGGGCTTTATCTGGAAACATATAAACTCCTAAAAAATTATATATCTAACACTAATAATTTACTCTGATCTGTATCAAAATGATCACTCATATAAATAATATAATTATCTTTTTTAATAGCACTGTATGGTTTTATTCTATTATGTCCTACAACCTGATTATATCCAGTCCAAGCATCATCAAACAAATCTTCAGTATCTGACCATAATATGCCTGCAAATCTATTCATTCCTCCTCTTCTAAATGAAGCAATATTGCAGTCTTCTTTATTGTTTTTATAAACTATATTTACAGCATCATATATATTATCAATATTTATATTTTTTATTTCATATTTATTTTTTATATAATCTATCCATCCGTTTGTAATGCCTGCATGAGTGAATATATGATTATTCTCTAAATGTATAGTTTTAAATATATCTGCATTATCATTAAATATTTCATGCATTTCTTTAGCATAAGTTTCTCTGTATCTGCTTGCAGTAGGATAGCCTACTATATACTGAAAGTCATGGTTTCCTATTAAAAGCTCAACCTTATCATTGTGATTTTTTTTGAACTCTATAACATCATTCAAATTATTTACTATCTCTTCATCGCTAAATCTAACCCAGCTGTCATCACTGTAATCACCCATAAATATTATTTTATCAAAGCTATCAAATTTTCCTTCTAATAATTTTTTCCAGCAGCTTTTACCATGCAAATCACCTATAACAGCTATCTTCATTAAAACCTCCTTATAATTCTATTTATATACTTATAATCAATATTTAATTTTTTATCATCATTTTCAAGTATATTAGATATATACAGCTCTTCAAACTCTTTTTGAAAGTAATCTTTAAATGCTTTTATATTATCTAAATACTCTTCATCATGTGAAAAATCATGTGCTTGTTTCTTATCATCATAAATTAGCCTTATTCTCTCAATAATATTATCCGTAATGTTTGAGCTTATTTCGTAAATCTTTCCTATGTTTTGGACAATATTGATAATCCTAAAAATATCCATAGTAAAATTAGGAATATTTCCAATCATATAAATATCAATGGAATAATCAGCCGACTTTCTCTTATCATCAAGAACAAAATCTAAAGTTTTTATAGCTTCTTCTACAAAACCAGTATTAATTTCAATATTATAATCAGTGTTATGTAAACATTCAGCACCAGCTATCTTTTTTATAAATATAGTATCAAATTGAGTATAAAAATATTTTTTAACATTGCTTGAAAATAGATAAATATAAAAGTATTTCATCTCTTTTTCTTTAACAACATTTATTAATTGAGATAAAAAATTCTCTAAATCATTTTCATTTATAGGTATTTCATAATGAGAGGAAAGTTTTTTTACAGCATTGCATATATTATTATTAATAACATCAATAATTGCAGTTTTATCATTATTTTTTATGTATATAATATTACTGTCTAAATTCAAAGGCTCTAAATGAATAGTATCCCTTTTTTCTTTTAATAGCTTTATTTTGTTTTCTATATCATTTTTTACAGCTTCTTTTTTATCTTCAGGTGTTAAATGCAGTATTTCTTCTTCTAATAATTTATTTTCTTCTAGAAGTTCTTTTTTTTCTAATTCTTCTATTTTTTCTAAACTATAAAACTCTTTCTTTTCTAATACTTCCTCAATCCTTTTTAAATTATGTTCTCTGTCATTTCCATAAACATACAATGTAAATTTATATCCGTATTCTAAACCAAGCCCCATCATTTTAACAAAAGATTTAGCATTAACTCTTTTACCGTTTTTATTTTCTATTTCTATTTTGTCATCTATAGTTCTTAAAAAATCAACAATAGAATTAGTTACTTTATTATCAGAGGCAGAACGGTTCCTGCATTCAAATTCTTTAGATATAAACTCTTCCATAGATTTACCCTTATAAATAATGATTATTTTCTTATCAATAAACTATTTTGTTTATCTAATATAATAACATATTTATTTCTCAAAATTTCAAGAACTTTTTTTGCCCCTGAAATACCTCCTCCAAATAATAAAGTTCCAGCCTTTATTATAAGTATTAAAACATTTATGCCCCTAACTCCTAAAGCAGCTGCAATACCAACTCCAAGTATGCCCCCAACTACTATGTTTACCATAGGCATAAGAAGGGCTGGAATAATAAGTGCAAGACTAGATATAAGTATAGCCCATAAATTATTTTTTAAAGTTTTGATTTTATATATATCTTTTGCTAAATCACCATGCATAAATATCAAATTTTCATTATTTGATATTTTTTTTACCAAATCATCAACATTACTGCATTTTATATTTTCTTTGTATTTATTTAAATAATCTTCAAATATATTATCATTATCCGTTTCAATTAATTCTATATTATCATCTTTTGCAATTGCTATAGACAGTCTTTTTATTTCATGTTTTACATAATGTCCAAAGCCAGAAGTAAAGATCATAGAGTCTATAAATTTTTCATCCCCAGCAAAAATAGAAAAAAATCCTGAAGGCTGCAATGAAAATAAAGATATATAACTAAGTGAATATATAATATTCTCAATATATTTTTTATCTATCATATATAAAGAAGATAGCCGTGAAACAATATCTATATTTGTATCATATATAGCTGATACATTATCAGTTTTTGATTCATTTACTGCTTGTAAAATAATATTGTCAGCATCTTTTTCTTTAGATTCTATTAACTTTAATTTATTTTCTATATCTATACGCTGAGCTTCTTCAAATGCTGTTTTATAAGCATCTGGTAATATTTTTAAAGTAAGTTCGTATAATTCTTTTATGCCTTCTCTTCCTGCTTCTATATCAGTTGTACATATTATTTTATTTTCTGGAATGTCGCCTTTATTTATTAAAACATCTTTCATTCCATTTATTATGTTTTGTCTTGCTATATCCTTTTTGCTTATAATCGCTATTTTTGCTTCTTTAGGAAATATTTCCATAATTTTTAAATCTGTAGGAGTAACTTTAGAAATTCCTGCACTTACTACATACCAAAATACATGAATATGATCATCTGCATTTATAGAATTATCCTGAATTTTTCTAATAAACTCTTTTGTTCTTTCTATAAACTCATCTTCACCTTTATCAGGTTCTAAACCTTTAGAATCCCATATTCTAACTAATTCATTTTCATACATTTCATAATCTTGTGTTATAGGCAAACCTGCTCCTATTTTATCAGCAGGAACTAAATCTTTTCCTAATAATGACTGTATTATACTAGTTTTACCTGAACCAGTGTATCCGCATATTAAAATATTTGGTTTCTTTATATTTTTTTTCAATTTTTCTATGTATGAATAAACATCTGCATTATTTTTATTTATTTTATCTGAAGATATTCCGCTAAGGATATTTTTTGAACCTACATAGAAAGAACTTGAATTAAAACCAAAATTCTCACTCATTAAAAATTACCCCTTTTTTATAATATATAATAGTTTATTATTTTTGGTATTGTTTTTAAATTTAAATAAATTCTACTTTTATCTAAATTTACAATAAGAGAAGTTTCCATTCTAATTTTAGCAGCAGCCCTCAATTATTTTTTTCAATTTTTTCTGCACTATACTATCAAATTTTATTTTTATAATTTGTTTGCAATTTTCAAATTTATTAATAAAGTCATTTTCAATACTATGTCTTTAATAAATAAGAATATTCTGTTATGCTGACTTAATTATTATCTTAACAGAATATTCTTATTTATTATTGCTATTATTTTTTTGATATTGTTTAAAAAATGCCATAAATATTTCAGGGTCAAAATTTATAATAGGAGGAGTTTCCCCTTTCACTTTAGCAATAGCTATTTTTTCAAATTGATCCTGCACAAACCAGCCTAAAGCACCTGTTATAACTCCAGCTATACTTGCATTAAGAATGTTTCCAGCCACAGGTATTAATTTAGCTAAACCGCCTGCTGTTATAACTCCAACTGTTCTGGCAACTAAAGGTAAAGCTAAATGTTGTAATTGTTCTTTATTTAGTTTATACAAAGCGGCAAGTCCTGCTATCATTGCAATTTGAATAGGGGTTATTATAGCTGCATCTGACAGAGGTATAGGATTAGCGGCAGCAAGAGCAGCTCCTGTAGTTGCTGTTCCAATAATTCCCAAAGCTGATGCTTTCTTTTCTTTTATTTTTTCTACAGATTTTTCTATATCTATACGCTGAGCTTCTTCAAATGCTGTTTTATAAGCATCTGGTAATATTTTTAAACTAAGTTCATACAATTCTTTTATTCCTTCTCTTCCTGCTTCTATATCAGTTGTGCATATTATTTTATTTTCTGGAATATTGCCATTTATTAAAACATTTTTCATTCCCTTTATTGTGTTTTGTCTTGCTATATCCTTTTTGCTTATGATTACTATTCTTGATTCTCTAGGAAATATTTCCATAATTTTTAAATCTGTAGGAGTAACTTTACTAACTCCTGCACTTACTACATACCAAAATATATGAATATGATCATCTACATTAGGTCTGTTCTGTATTTCGCTTATGAATTTTTTTGTTCTCTCTATGAACTCATATTCACCTTTATCAGGTTCTAAACCTTGAGAATCCCATATTCTTACTAATTCATTTTCATACATTTCATAATCTTGTGTTACAGGCAAACCTGCTCCTATTTTATCAGCAGGAACTAAATCTTCCCCTAATAATGACTGTATTATACTAGTTTTGCCTGAACCAGTGTATCCGCATATTAAAATGTTAGGTCTTTTATATTTTTCCTTCTCTTTTTCATATTGCTTATAAAAATCTTCTTCATAATTATAATTTTCAATATTTTCCATAATTTTTCCTTATTATATTTATTAGTAATAATATCACAAAAAACATGGAAAGTCAATGCTTTATGTATAAAAACATATTAATTATAATTTTGTAAAATTTATATGAATCTTTTTATATAATTAAAATCATATTCTATAATAGGGGAATCTTCTCCAATTATAGAAGATATATAAGCATATTCAAATTGCTTTTGAAAGTAATTTATTATATTTTGTATTAATATATTTCCGCTGCTTCCCATTCCTGATAAAAGGTTTTCCCCTATAGAATTGCTTATTTTTGATGCAAACGATATTAGATCATCATTAATTAATTTATATTCCAATTCATATATTACAGATATATTATTTATAATACTTATAATACTGCTTTTAATATTTGCATAATTAAAATTATTTAAATATATATTAGAAATATTATATGAGAGTTCTCTTTTGTTTTTTAAAATATAGTCTAATGTTTTAACTGATTCTTTTATGATTTTATTAATGTATTCAGTATTATACTTTATTTCATTTGTATAATCTTCATCTATTATCTTTTTTATATATATTTTATCAAATTTATCAATAAAGTATTTTTGCAGGCAGTTAAAAAATATATCTTTATAGAAATATTGTATATCAATTGATTTTAATGCATCTGTTATTTCTATTTTTAAATTTTCTATATAATTATATTCAATATTTATTTCATAATATGAAGATAAATTTTTTATCATTTCTGTAATATCATTTTCAATAAAATTAATTATTTCTATTTTTTTATTATTTTTTATATATATTATATTGTGATTTTCAGAGTATTTGCCGTGTTTTTTACTTCTTTTTTCTTTTAAAAGATTTATTTTGGATTTTATGTTTTTCCTTTTATTATCTGGAGTTACGGATAATATTTCCTCTTCCAATTCTTTATCATAACTATTTATTCTTTCCTGTTCTATATTTTTTATTTCAGGCATTGAACATAAATTATTGTCATATAAAAAGTCTTCTATAGTTTTTAGGTTATCTTCTTTTTTGTTTCCATAGCAATATATATTAATATTGTTATTATTATTAGATAATAAAGCCATAACTTTTAAAAGAGATTTTGCATTTACTTTTTTATCAATACTATATCCGATTTCAACCTTGTCTTCTATATTGTTTTTTATAAAATCTACAATTGAGGCAATAATTGATGTGTTATTTATATATATAAATTCTTTAGATGAAAAATCATTATTCAGCATTAATTAACTTCCTTAAATAAGAAATAAAAAACATTATACACAAATATTTTTATAAATCAATTAACATAGCAGGTATTAAAATTATATCCTACATTTATTAATTGTAATATTTATTTGATTATATTTATATAAAAAATGTAAAATAGGATAATGTGTTATTAATTAATAATACAATAAGAGTATATTAAAAAATATTTATATATATTAATAGTATAATAAATTAATTCTGTATATAAGTAAATAATATCAATTTAAAGAATTATATATTTTAGAATATTTAAACTTAAAAATTCAATTAAAAATGCTATATTCATTTTAAATACAAATAATAGGTAAATAATACAACATATCTTACATAAAAAATCTTGAAAATTTTTTCTTATTATTGTATAATATATATGAAAACAAAAAATTTTATGAACAAAAAAGAAATATGATTGATTTTAATTTAAAAGATATTAGAGAAAAAATATTGAAGCTGACTCAGAGTCAGTTTGCTAAGATGTTGGGTGTGCGTCAGGATTATATTTCCAGACTTGAAAGGAATGCTAATAATATAACCCTTGATTTGTTAGATAAGCTTGCAGAAAATACAGGGCTTAGCATTGATGAATTAACAAAATACAGAAAAAATTCATTTGAAAATGAGAGTTTGGATTTATATGATAATTTTATCGATGTACAAAAGATACTCGATAAAATATCAGAAGAGATTAATTCGGTAGATAAGAAAAATAGCGAAAAGATTAATGAGCTTATGTCTGATATTTATAATCAAGTTAATGATACGCTTGATATAATCGTTTATGGAAGATACAGCTCTGGAAAAACATCTTTTATAAATGCTATTTTTGATAAGAATATAGATACAAATCCATATTCTGAAGATACTGATAATGAAGAATATTATCTTCAAGATGATTCTAAACAATTCAAAATTACAGAATATAAAGATAATGTTCTTGATACAAAAAAATACAGTAATAAAAACATGTTTATATATTTGTGCGATATAAATGCATTTTCACAGGAAGATGTAACAAATATAAATGGGCTTATTAATTTTGTAGATGATTTTTCAAATATATTTATAATATTTTCAAAAGCAAATATTTTTGATGAAAATGAGCTTGAGGGTGTTATAGATAAGAAATTTGAAATACTTAAGAATTTTATCTCTTCAAGTGAGAATATAAACAAGATAGATTATAAATATTTAAGAAGCAGATTCTTCCCATTTTCAATTAATAATACAAATTTTGTTAAAGAAATAAAGAGTAAATTTGTTGATAGCCTTAAATACACTTATTATCATAGACTTCTCACTAATATTAATTTCTATATTGAGATTATTAATGATAAAAATGAATTTCAGGATAATGACAAAATAGATACTAATATACAAAAATTAAAGAATAATGCTAAAGAAATCTTTAATGAAATATATAAAAATACTTTAAATATAGATAATATAATTAAAGCTATTGATGATCATAATGTGTATAGAAAAAAGGATGATATAAAAGTATTATGCAATAGCATCAATTTAGAATTGGATACTAGATTATATAATACATTGGCTATAGTTGAAGAAGATTTCAGCAATAAAGATGTTAATAAAGCCTTGATTACAAAAAATTCCAATAAAATATTTTTGGCAGCTGCTTCAATCGGTGCTGTACCATCATTTAATTTGCTTAAAACAAGCGGAACTAGACAATTAAATATTATAGGAGCATCTTTATACTTCCTTCCTAGTATAGTTTTTATACTTTCAGGATTCATGTCATTTTCAGGAAATTGGAAAAAAACTTTATCAAAAAAAGTAATTAAAGCATACGAAGAAGAGAATGTAATAGCTAAATATAATAAATTTATAGATGAATATTTCAATACATATCTATCAAATGTTAAAGAGATAGATGAAAAGAGAGTAGAGTTCTTAAAATATAATGATGATGCTAAACTTTATAAAAATATGAAAACAATACTTGTTAATATTTCAAATAGTATAGAATCTGCTAATAAATAAAATAAAAATGATAATTAGATTTAAAAGAAAATATAAAAGTTTTTTTATATTTTCTTTTTTTATTATTGATTAGTACTATTAGTATAAACTGTCCAGCTATTGTCTGGAAGCTGATAATAACTATTTTCAACTAATCTTTGAACATTTCTTCTGTATAAAGCACTTTCTACTTCTTTAATATTTGCCATAGTTAGTTTTGGATCTGAAAGAATCAAATATTCTGCTATAGTTCTTCTGTCTGTATTTTCTTTTTCCATTATTCCTTTTATATATTTAACTCTTTCATCGCTATATTGAGTTTTAGGTTTTGAAACATCAAATGCAATATATGATAAATATCCGCCGTTATTTTCACCTATATAATAATTAGTTTTATATAAATTTATTTCATCCTGATTAAACATGCTTCTTATTAATGCTTCTCTGTATTCCTGAGCTAATTCATCCGAAACATTTGTACTAACCATAATGAGGTTTAAATCCTGTTCGCTTGAGAGAGTAGATATTTGATAAGCACTCTCATCTATTTGCCTATATCTTCCTAAAACCTGTGCTTCTATCAGTGTCTTTCCTCCCAAAACACGCATTTCAGGCTCTTGAACTAATATAAGTTTAGAACAGCTTGTAAATAATATTACTGCAAAAGAAATAAATATTATATTATTAATTTTCATTTTATATCATTCTCCTAAATATTAATTGCCTTCCAAATAAGATATTACATCAGAAAAAGGCATAGGTTCAAGTCCGAATTTATCACCTTCAAATGCTATAAGCTGCTGTTTCTGCTGGCTTACTTTATCCAAGTTCTGATCTCTAAAATAGAAAGTCGTATATACTTTATTCGCCGATATGCTAAATTCAACTGAATTAGGATCATATCCGAATTGAACTATATTTTCCACAGTAGATATACCAGGGTTAATAGGTCTTATCATTTCAATTAAGAACTTAGAAAACTCTGTAGACATTTTACTTATACCAACAAAGAATGTAGTAGGTCTTATATTATTTAAAGGACTAACTCCAACGCCTGCAATATCTGCTGTAAGATTAACAAGTAATTTATCATCGTTTATTTTTTCTCTATTTTCAGGGCTTAGTAAGTATTTAAAGTTAATATCGCTTGCTAATACACGCATATCATATTTAATTGTACTTGTATTGAAACTTCCTAAATCCACATTAAGCCATGGCAAATGTATAGCACCTCTTCTAGGAGCGGTATTATTTGAAATAGAAGCCAAGAATAAAGCATCATCAAATTTTTCTCCTCCTATATAAAGCGATGATTTCAAATCCTGTATTGTAAGTCCATGTCCTTGTATTTTTACAGATGAATAAAAATCCATTATTCTTATACTGTCATCTACAAATGGAGGTATTTTTAAATATACTCTAAGCTGTTTAAAATACATGTTAGGAACTTGAGTAATAAGAGGCGTATATCTTGCAGCACTTACAGCTGTTTCATTTTTTGTAGGAGTTAAATCAAAATGATAATCTATATTAGAAGTAAGACCATTTAATACTATAGACATTTTATCTGGAGAATCCATATTAGCAAAAAACTCATCAGTTTTAAATACTCCGTCAGCTATATTATTTTTTAAATTACCATTAACATTGAATAATCCGCCTATCTCTATACCAAAAGGAAGATATAAACTTTCTGTATCCAAACCTACATCATAATTCAAATCAGCATTTTTTATTACAGGGGTAAAATATCCATCAACATATACTTTTAATTTATTAGCAGGGCTTTGTAAATTAAACTCTCTTATATTAGCATAAAGATTTTCTCCGAAATTAACATCAGCATCAACTTTCATTGTAACATCCTGAAGTTTATACTGTTTTTCTGTTACATAGAAAGTGCTGAAATTAGTTACTGTTACAAAAGTATCTTCTAAAGATAAATCATATCCCAAAGCACTGGTTATTTTTAGATCATCTTCAAAAGGCAGACTTTCTAATGCTTCAGCAAATTTAGGAGAAAGCCAATTTTTCATAGCATAAGGGGCTATTCTTAAAGTAGATATATTTACGAAACCTCCTGTTAATCCCATTCCTTCTAAATCAAGATTTGATCTAAAATTAAGAAAATTATCTAAATCTAAATTAAGTTCTGAAACATCTATTTTTTGAGTAAGCAAATCAGCATTGGCAAGAACATTTATTTTAGCAGCAGCAGTTGATGATACTTCTCCTGACAAGTTATAAGAGAAATTGTTGATTATTCCATTAACTTTAGTGTCTATATTATTTATCATCTCTCCAAATACATTAACATCTAAATTTAGAGAACCTCGTGCCAATCCTCCTGAAAAATTAGCTATAGGAAGCGATGTAACCTTTATATTTAAATCTGTAGGATCATCAAATTTAACAGCTCCATTAACAATTATGTCTGAGTTAATATACTTTGTTGATATATTATCTATATAAAGTACTGTATCGCTTTTCTTATTTGAATCACTTATGGCAGGAGCAACGGCTAAAGCACCATTTAAAGATGAAAATGCTCTAAAAGATAAATCAGTGTTGCTAAATCTATATTTTTTTAATGCTGTTACTCTTTCAATGGTGGTCTTATGTTCTAGTTTTATATCCTCACTTGAAATATTATTAGGGTTTAATGTAAATCCCAATTTAGTTTTTGAGTTTAGATTATTTACTGCTATTGTATCACCCATAGATACATTTATTTTATCTAAAGCTATATTTATAGTGTTAGTTAAATTATTGATTGTTCCGCTTGTTTTATCAGCATCTACATTAACCATACCGCTTACATTTAATCCCAAAGAAGGAACAAACATAGGCACTAAAGTATTTATTTTATTTAAATCAAGTCTTGCATATAATGTATCCAAATTAACGCCTATATTATCGCTGAATATGTTATTGGCAGAAGCTATAACTTTTAGTATTTCATCATTTAAAAGTTCAGAAGAAATATTTTCTATAGACAGACTTTGAGTTTTTACATTATATCTTGCAAGCAAATGAGCAGCCGCTTGAATATCATCTCTTCTATTGCCGTTATAACTGAAATCAGGTTCATCTATCTCAAAATCAAATGTTACTATTATTTCATCTTTATCATATCCATCTTCTTTTTTAGGGTAGGATACATCTAAATTGAATAATGGATTATCATAAAAATAAATACTTCTGTCATTATAGGCTAAACTATTGCTTATAAAACTTTTTAAATAAATATCTTTCAAAACTTCAGGGGCTCTTACTCCCATTACTTTTGATAATGAAAATCTTTTACTATGCAAATCCAGATGGAGATTATAATTGCTTAAACTTGCTATAAGTCCGTTATTAGGAATATTGGTTAAAAATGATTTGCTGTCCGCTTTGAATGCTAAATTATTTATTCTTATATTTTCTATATCAGCTTTTAACTTAAGAAAATCTAATTTTTTTATATCAAATGGCTCTTTATTGGTATCTTCTATTTTGGGTTCCGATGGAGGCATGTCTGGCAGATTCCAATTTCCGCTTTCATCAGTAAACATATAAACGTATAAATTATCAATAGAGAGTTCTTTTACATGCAATTTCAAAAAGAATAATGAAAATAATGAAAATCTTAATCTAAAATTATCTATTTTTATATTTTCCTCATTATTAAAATTTGAAGAATTATAAAGTATTACATTGCTCATTTCAACTTTTGGAAATAATAAACCATAGCTGAAATCTCCTATTTCAAGCTTTCTATTCATAGATGAGTATACTATGTTCTGAATAAGATTTTTTACTCTTTCATTATTAAAATATATTCTAGCACATATAACTCCGATTATTAGAACGAAAAGAATTATTAAAGGTATATATCTTTTTTTAAACCTTCTTTTATTTTTATTATTTTCTGTATTATCTGATGCAGGTTCAGAAATATTTTTTTCTTTTTTCTTAAAAAATGTTAAAAACTTTTTCATAATTTTAAATCTTTTACTTTATTATTATATAAACAAATATATCCCTATAAAGTAGTATATTATATAATATTTTCTTTATCAAGGGCTTTATTAATTATAATAGTAATCATTATTATTTTCTTCATCATATCTATATATATTATCCTGCTGATTATTATAGTTTTCTTCATTAGTTTCGTTAGTTTCATTGCTGTAGTAATAATAGTCAGATTTGTAATCTTCAGGTCTTATGATGATAATATTATTAGTATTATTGAAATTGCTTTCTAAATTTTCTTCCTGAGTATAATTATCTTCCGTATTCAAATAATTATTACTGTAATTATAATAATCCATTTCGTATGTATTAGATTCATTATAATATCCATAATTATAATCACCGCTTATTTCATTAGATATGCTCATACTGAATTCATAATTTCTAGCTTTTGATATTCCTTTCTGCCATTTTTCTTTAGTTAAATCTCTTTCAAATATAAGATAGTATCTTCCCTGATCCAAACTTATAATCTGTTCATCATCAGTCTGAGGCATTGCAGCAATTTTTCCCAATATATCATTTGATATGCTTATATTAACAGCCTGAGAATCTATTAAAAAATATGAAAGTTTAACACTGGATTTTATAGGTATATTAAAATTATAATAATCCTTATCATAAGAATAATCTATAGCACCTTTATATGTTTGATTAAACTCTATAGTCTGAGCTTCTGATGGTTTATTGTTAGGTTCATGTTCTGTGTATTTATCATAAGGTTTTGCTATAATGCTTACTCTGTATGGTATATTGGCAACTGTATTGCTTGCTGTCAGTATAAAATAATATGACATATACGGATATAATATAAGTTTATCTACAGTTTCTCCATCTCCTGTATTATTAATATCTTTCATAGTTATCCAATTGCCTTTCTGATCATAAAGTCTTATGCTGGCATCTATTGCTGGTACTCCAGAAAGTTCTATAGATATTGAATATGTATTAAAAGAGCTGTTTGTTATTTTATATGAATCTATTTCCATATTTTTTAAATCCCCAGTCTTTAATAGCGGATTATATGTCTGACTGTAATATCCGTCTATAGTATATAGTCTGTTTTCACTATTAACATCTATAATCTGAGAAGATGATATTTTGTCATTAGGCTCTTTCTCATCGCTTTCTTTATAATCCCTTTTTTGAAGTATTAGAATATAGTCAATATTTTCTTTAACGTCATCTTTAGGCGATATTGAAATATAATATTTATTTTCATTGTTTCCGCTGTCAAAATATATGCCTTTCATAATTTGAATAGAGCATTCAAAATTATTATTTTGATTATCGTTTTTTCTTAGATCATTTATATCATTAACATCATCAGGATTTATTTCTTCATCTATAGCAATATCAGCAGCATTATTTGTATTATTAGCAGCAGTAATCTCAGGTTCGCTTATAACTTTTATTACATTAGTTTGAGAATCATATAAAGTCATAGTAACAGGCATATATGTGGAATTAGAAATATAGAAATCTATTATCTGTGATTTATCATCAGCCGTAAAATAATAATAGTCTGTATTTGTACCTTCTAATTGACCTATTATGCCGTCTTTATTTATATATTGTGCGGTTTCAAAAGTATTATTATTTTCAGATTTATTTTCTAATTTGTATTGTCCTCCTTTGCATGATAATACTAAAAAAGTAAATATAAATACAACAGCTAATTTTTTTTTCATATTACTATCACCTAAAAATTATAAACTATCTTTTATTATACATCATTATTGAATAAAAAGATATAAAAATATGTTTTAAAAAATCGAAGTTGTCTATTGACATTTTATATATAATATGGTATTATGCTTTTACGTTTTCAAATTAATATGGGTAGGTGGCCGAGCAGTCAATGGCAGCAGACTGTAAATCTGCCGACGTGAGTCTACGGGGGTGCGAATCCCTCCCTGCCCACATTCTTTTTTACGCCATCTTTTTTAATAAAGGATTGTATTTTGGCTATAGAGTTTTTTAATGAATACGTATCCATCGTTATGGAAGCTAATTTGAGTTCTCCTGAGGAAATAAGTAAATTTCTTGAAGATTCTGAAGAAGCATGCAATATCAGAATGCCTGTAGTCGTTCTTGATATGAAAAATGTAAGAGAAATAAACAGTGCTGGAATTGCTAAAATGCTTAAATTATATAAAAATCTGCAATCGTTAAAAGTTAAGCTCTTTATGACTAATTTGCATGAATCTGTTTCACCTATATTAAAAAGTCTTATGATATTCAGTTTAATAAAATATTTTGATGACCCTAAAGATTTTATAGTTTAAAAAACTTAAACATAGCTCTGCTTAATAAAGAAGTTTTATTCTTTATTTTTAAACTGTCCATATTAAGAATATCAACCAAAATATGATGAATATTATTTATATTGTTTCTATTAAAATTACCAGCACATGTAGCACAGTAAACATATAGATTTTCTAAGTTTTTATTTTTTAATTTATCTATAAAGCCTTCTGCCAATTCTTTCTCATTAACAATGGCACATCCCCCAAGTCCGCAGCAATTAACATCTTTTACTTCTTTGATATTATTCTCATCTAAATCTATAATTTTTAATATAGCATTTTTTATATGTTTTGATTCTTTATCAGGACAAGGTATAAAAAGATTTATTTGTTCATCATCATTATTTAATTTAAATTTCAAACCCAATTCATACATTTTTTCATATATAGTGATAATTTTAATATTGATTCTTGGTTTTAAGAAATAGTAGCAATTAGGACATAAAGTTATTATTTCTTTTATTCCATTAGATATCATACTATTTTCTAATTTTTTTATTATTTCATTTTCATAATCCTCTATGCCTAATTCAGCTATAGGTTTTCCGCAGCAGTCAAATACAGCACCGATATTATATTCATTTTTAAATTTATATAATATATTTTTTAATGCATCAGGATAAAATGATGAAAAATTGCATCCTGGGAATATTACAGATTCGCTAATTATGTTATTATAATTCTTAAAAATATAATCTTTTTTTTCAAACAGCAGAAATTTATATTTTTCTTCAATTTCTTTTCTGTTTTTTATGTCAGACTCAACTTTGCTGCTTCTTAAAGATAAAGATATTTTATGTCCGTCTATATCTTTAGGACAAACAATCTTGCAGTCATTGCATAAAAAACAATTATAAGCTAAATCTTCGTGCTTTGAAAATTCATGCAAATCCATATTGTATTTAGTTAAAAAACTGCATTTTTTTACACATCTATTGCAATGTATACAATCCTCTACATTATCAGGCATTTTCATAAAAAGTCCTTATTTCATATTATTATATATATTTGCTATTTTTTCTATATCCTCGCCATTTCTAAACATATACTGAAGTTTCTGCATATAAATCATAGTTTTTATAATTCCGTTTTTTTCAAAACGTCTTGCAGAAGAAATTATATATGAATCAACAGCATTAATAGGGCATACATCTTTCAGTTTTATGGATAATTTATAATCTTCCATAAGAGGCATATCATCAAACATTCCTATATCAAAAAATAGTTTTTTTTCTATAAATATTCCCTGATCCCCAAATGCTATATGTCTTAGTGCCGCTCTTACATTAGATAAAAATCCGCATATACGCATTAATATTTTTTTGCTGTCAAATTTTATTTTTAAGCATCCTGCTTTTTTATTATTTTTTATAAAATTTTCTATCTTTATTAATACGCCTTTTTCTATAATACTGTCAGCATGCAGAAATAAAAGTATATCATATTTACTTTCTTTAGCCCCAGTATTTAATTGTTTAGCCCTGCCTTTATCAGAATACACTATCTTGTAATTGCAGGTATTTTTTATTATATCAAGCGTTTTGTCTTTGCTTCCTCCGTCGGAGAATATTACCTCAAATTCTCCTTCTAATTCATTCAAATTTTTTATTAATCTTTCTATTACATTTTCTTCATTCAATATTGGTATAATTATAGAAACAGACAAATTTAAAAATCCTAATCTAAATTTATGCTATTTAAAAAATTCTTTGTATTCTCAAGTATTATATTATTATTATTTATTCTATTATTTAATTCAATCAAATCATTATACTCATCAATATCGTATCTATTTTCTATAGCAGAGTATTTCAAATTAATATTTTCTACAGCACTTAAAATATTTTTAAGATTTCCGCTATTAGTATTAACTATTACATCATTATACTTATTCATTCCAACTAAATAATATCCTCCGTCATAGCTAGGACCGAATACAAAATCATTATCATCTAATAAATTAAAAGAATCAATTATATTCTCTTTGCTTATTTCTGGTATATCAGTTCCTATTAGAATACATTTTTTATATCCTAAATCAAATACTTCCTTCATAGAATTGTATATTTTTTCATTTTCATTATTGCTGTTTATTTTCTGCTTTATATATTTATTTTCATCATAAAATATTTCTTTTAATATATTTAAATCCCCTTCAGGATTATAAGATATTATTATATCAATATCATCATGCTTTAGTTCTTTCATTTTTTTATATATATCTTTTAAAAAGCATTTATGTATACTTGCACATTCTTCAGGTGATAATTTTGTTTGTAATCTAGTTTTGGTTTTACCTGCTATTGGTATTCTTGTGAATATTATTAAAGCATTGGATTTCATATATTATGCTCTTTTCTTTATTAGTGATGGAATGAGCATAATTAGTATGCTTGCTGTTATGAATACGGATATAGCAATATTTATTGTATTCAATTTAAATTTTCTTAAAGCGTATATACCATCTCTTATAATTGAAGACGGAGTATATGCCATAGCAGATGGAGATAATATTATTAAGGCAATTACAAAGCATAAAATTAGATTGATAAGCGAAAATATTGTATATCTTTTGAAAATATTTTTTTTATTATTTATAAAAACGAATATAACAAATAGTAAAGCCCATATTATAAAAAAACATAGTCCTATATTAACACGCATTTCAAGCCATACATTTTTGAACATCATAAAAGCAATGATCATAGCCCATAAAAAAGTATTATATAGTACAGCAAAATATTTCACTTATCAATCCTTTTATTTTTATTAATTGTTTGTAGCTATTCTAAATATAACAGAAACTCTAGTTCCGTCAGCAGGAAGTACATCTTCTCTTCCATATCTGCCTATTTTTTTAATTTCAACAGCACCAGTTTCATAAGCAGCATCGCTTGTTATACCTACCGCACAGCTGTCAAGACATAGTATGCATCCTGTTCTTTTATCTTTAGCATTTTCTAAGTTACCTCCGAATCTTATGTCCATAGGTCTTTCATCATCTGATCTTATTATATCAGCAAAAGGTATTTCTTTTCCTAATCCGTCCCAAGTAACAAATACATCAAGTTTTTGACCATCAACAGTTTTTTCTAATTTCATATCTTCCATAGTCAAATTATTTCCAGGTACTGCTCCTATATCTATTAATGCCTGATAAAATTCTCTCTCATCAGCTAATCCTCTTAATACAGATTTATCCCCATTAGAACCTCTGTCAAATACAACTCCATGTCTTGTTGGTGAATTAAAATATTTGCCATTTACTTCTGCAGGGACTATAACCTCTTTTTTTTCTATGTCTATTATAACAGGCTCAGCTCCTTCATCTCTTAATATTACACTGCCCATAGAATTAGTTAATTCTGTATTGGAGGCAGCAGATGATGAAGAAGATTGTTTATTACATGATACCATTAATGATACAAATAATAAACATACAAATAAAGTTAAAATAAATTTTTTGTTCATACTTTTCTCCTTTTTATTTACAGTTATTTATAAAAATTGCATACATGAAATTCATATACTAGCAATTCTTAGTTTATTATTCAGCTATTCTAAATATAACAGAAACTCTAGTTCCGTCAGCAGGCAGTACATCTTCTCTTCCATATCTGCCTATTTTTTTGATTTCAACAGCACCAGCCTCATAAGCGGCATCACTCGTTATAGCCATAGCACAACTGTCAAGACATAATATACATCCTGTTCTATTGGATTTAGCAGCCTCAAAATTGCCTCCGAATCTAACTATCATCATTCTATTTTCAGATGATTTTATTATATCTTCAAAAGGTATTTCTTTTCCTAAGCCATCCCAAGTAACAAATATATCCAAAGGTTCTCCTTTAACCGCTTTTGATAATATCATATCTTCCATAGTTAAATTATTTCCTTCAACACGTCCTATATCTTTTAAAGCCTGATAAAATTCTCTTTCATCTGTAAGCGATATTAATACACCCATCTCTCCATATTTTCCGCCTTTGAATACTATGCCATGATGTCTTGAAGGCGTATTAAAATATTTGCCGTTTACTACAGCTTCTATTATAACTTCTTTCTTATCATTATCTATAACAGCAGGCACAGCTCCTTCATCCCTTAAAATTACACTTCCCATAGAATTTTTTAGTTCATTACTGCATGATATTGACAATATAAATAACAAAAATAAAATAATTTTTTTTATCATATATAACCCCATAAAATATAATCTTATATAACCCCATAAAATATAATCTTAAACCGATTTATTATTAACATATTTTTTCTTTAATAAAAAAGATATAACTAATACAAATACCAATATAACAGCAGCAATCAAAAAATATAAAGATCTATTATTTTCAGCGACTATTCCTACAGATGCTATAGTAAATAAAGATATTCCAGGAAGCATAAACAAAAATGTATATAAAGAATACTGCATAAAACTAACATCTGTTATACCATAAGCAAAGTTCTGTATATTGTATGGAAATAGAGGAACCAATCTTGTAATCATTAAAAGAAGCATTGCATTTTTATTTCCATCTTGGAACAATAGCTTATTTAAGCATTTATTTTTTTCTATGAGAGGCTTTATAGTATCTTTTAGGAAAAATCTTGATACCAAAAAAGAAATTATAGCAGCCAATGTAGAAGATACAGAGCATAATATTATTCCAAGTATAGGTCCGAATAATATACCTGAAAATAAAGCAAAAGTAACACCAGGAAGTGCCAGTATAGAACTTCCAATAGCTGTTATAACAATATATATTATTGATGCTTTAACTATATTATCACCTATCATATATTTGAAATCATCAAGATTATGAATTTTATCATGCAGTTTGTAATGATGATTAATGATAATAACAGCAATGATGGCTATTATAAATATTATTAATTTAATATATTTAGTTTGTACTTTCATTGTTTTCTGTGTTATTAACCGATTTTGTTTTATCTTTTCTATTTTTATATATTTGTCTTAATAAAATTATCAATGCAGATAAGGCAAATAATATTAAAAGTCCTGTAACAAATAATTTGGCTCCTCCTGTAAGCATTCCTCCTACATAAGAATAAACTATAGTAGCAGGAAGCTGACCTATTCCAGTTGCTATAAAGAAACTTAAAAAATTCATAGATGTTAATCCAGCAGCATAGCTCACTATATCAAAAGAAATAAAAGGAAGAAGTCTTGCTATAAGCACGCTTTGTTTTCCATATTTCTCAAAAAAATCATCTATTTGTTTTAATCCTGTTTTACTTGTTAGTTTTTCAACAAAATCTCTTCCAAGTATTCTAGCAATATAAAAACATACAGCAGCACCAGCCATAGCACTAGACCAAGATAATAATGCTCCCGCTTTCCATCCGAATAGATTAGCATTTGCAAATGTAAGTAAGAATGCAGGCAAAGGGGCTACTACAGATTGAAGAACCATAAGTATAAATGAAACAGCCATAGCATAATGTCCGTAAGATGCCACGAATTCTTTTACAACATTAAAATCTCCAGTAGCAAACATTTTAAATATATTATTGAGCTGTTTATTTACTGCAGGTACAAAAAAATAAGATAACACACATAGTACAATTATTAGTAATAGAATAATTTTTTTTATTATTGATTTTTTATTAAAAGTGCCAGATTCATTCATAATAGATAAACTCCCGATTTTATAAAATAATTTAGATTTTATAATTATATATTTATGAAATAAGTCTCACGGACTATATGATTTTATTTAAGAGGAAATTTGTAATTATTAAAAAATATAAGTAAATTGTTAATAGAATATTTATTAAACATAATCCTTCCAAAAAAATTACTCTATTGCTAATAATAACAAAAAGAATAAAAATATCAAGTAAAATATATGATAAAAGCTATACATTCTATAAAAAATTATTTTTATAATGAGGTTTTATATTTTAAATTAAAAAAACAATAATTTAAAAGTATTTATATAATTTTTTATTGACTATAATTCTTTGTATGTTATTATAAACTAAATTTCTAATTAGGAGAATTTTACTATGAAAAAAAATATTATAATCTCTTTTGTAGTTTTATTATCATTGATAATAAGCTGCAGTAATTCATCATCATCTTCTTCATCTTCTCAGCAGCAGACTAATACTGCAGCAAGTTATAAGAACTTAACTGTTGATGAAGTTATAACATTATGGAAATCAAATACTAACATCATATTAATAGATGTAAGAACACCAGATGAAATTAAAGAAACAGGTACTATAGAAGGTGCTACTAATATAGATTTTAAAGCAGCTGATTTTAAAGACAATGTATCTGCTTTAGATAAAAGTAAAGAGTATATAGTATTCTGCAGAACAGGTAACCGTTCAGGACAGGCTTCTCAAATAATGGCTGATTTAGGTTTTACTAATGTTAATAACCTCAATAATGCAGGATATGATGAGTTTTCTAAAGCATTGGCTGAGTAATAAAAATTAAATTTATGAACTTTCATTTTTTTATTTACTATAAGAATAAAATCCCTCTCATTTTTTCAATTTAATTAGATCGTGAATCTATAGTTTTAATAAAAAATAATTCATTATTTATAAAAGCCCGCACAGATTTATGCGGGCTTAAATGGGGTAAATATTTTATGGAATTTACATCTATATTTTTTTGGGGATTTTTATCTCTATATGGAATTACAATGACATTTTTATCTCCGAAAGCCTTGACAATTAAAAGTTTTTTTAACGGTGAAGATAAATATGGAAATAAACCTTCTACTTTTATATTAACATCAAGTATTTTTATAAGTTGGATATTTGCAAAATCAGTTACAAATGCAGCTAATTTAGGGGCAGATTATGGAATTGTAGGAGGGATCGCTTATGCATTATATTGGTTATGCATACCTATATCTGGAATAGTTATATACAGATTAAGAAAAAAGTATAACGCTAAAGGACTTGTCAGCTTTTTAAAAGATAATTATGGAAATGCCGCTGCTTTATCATTTTCTGCTGCAATACTTATAAGATTATTCAATGAAATTTGGAGCAACTCTTCTGTTATAGGGGGGTATTATGGAGCAAGCGGAAGTATTAATTTTATAATAGCAGCCTCAATATTTACTATAATAACATTAATATATTCTATGAAGGGAGGCTTATTAAGTTCTATTATTACAGATGCAATACAAACTGTACTATTTGTTATAATATTTATTTTTATTGCGGTGTGGATAATACCTAAACATTCCTTAAATGAATATGCTTCATCAGGAACTTGGACTTTGTCAGGAGGAGTTGATTTAATTCTTGTAACTTTTATACAAATTTTTAGTTACCCTTTTCATGATCCTGTATTAACTGATAGAGGATTTATATCCGAAGAGAAAGAAATGCTTAAAGCGTTTATAGTATCAGGCATATTGGGTTTTATTGTTATACTCATATTTAGCTTTATAGGAATACATGCAAAATTGGAAAATATAGTTTTAAGCGGAAACGTTCCAGCTGATGTAGCTAAAAATATGTCTGTATTTGCGTTCCTTTTAATGGCAGTATTAATGATATTTGCTGCTGGTTCAACTTTGGATTCTACATTTTCAAGTTTATCTAAATTGGCTGCTCAAGATTTACCTCATATAAAAGGCATAGATTTAGGAAATAAAGCAAGAATAATAGGTATGCTTGTTATGGTTTTGTTTGCTGTAGTAGGAAATTTGCCAATGATAGCAGGAACTAATATACTGGCAGCAACAACAATAAGCGGCACTATGGTAATAGGACTTTCTCCTATATTTTTACTTCATGGTATTTTTAAGCCTACTAAGATAGGATTTCATTTGAGTTTTTGGATAGGTATTTTTTTAGGAATAGCTTATACTATAGGTGTTATTCCAAAAATATTTAGTATAGGCGATGGTAAAAGTGCTTTATTATTAGGTGTTAATTTATATGGAAGCATATTATGTTTCTTGGCTTATATTATACCAAGCATAATAATGAAAAAGGATAAAGTATGAGAGCAGAAACATGTCCGTCTGATTATGCATTGGATAAAGATTCATTTAAAAAAGTAATAAACATAAATAATTCGACATTGTATATAGTTGGAGGATTATACGGAAATATTGAGTCTTTAAAAGAAATAAATAAGATGATTGAAAATGAAAAAGATAAAGATATTTTGCTTATATTTAATGGAGATATGCATTGGTTTGACAAGAGTGCAGATGATTTTAAAAAGATAGAGGATATGTCTGAAAATTCTCAAAAGCTTTTAGGAAATGTTGAAAAAGAGCTTTTTAGAGAAGGAGATTATAATGGGTGCGGATGTTCATATCCAAGCTATGTATCTGATGATATAGTTAATAGATCCAATATTATACATAAAGAATTGAAGAAAGTTATGGATATTTTGACTAAATATAAAAATATATTATCTGGCAGAAAGAAAAATATTACATTGGAAATGATGGGGCAGAAAATAGCTATAACACATGGTGATGAAAAGTCATTAAGCGGATGGGAATGTTCTAATGAATCTTTAGAAAGATATGAAAGACAGAATGAGCTTGATAATTGGTTTATAGAAAATGATATAGATATTTTGGCATCTACACATACATGCTTTCCTGCTGCAGCTAAACTTAAAAATGGAATTGTTATAAATAATGGTGCTGCAGGCATGCCGAATTTTAAGGGAAAGCTTTATGGCTTAATAACTAGAATATCAAATTCTGTAAATGAGAATGCTGTTTACAGAGATAGAATTAATAATTTGTATGCAGAGGCTGTTCCAGTTAGGTACAATAACGATAGATTTTTAAAATGGTTTGATAATTTATGGCCTTTAGGAAGCGAAGCATCTGTATCATACAGAGATAGAATAATCAATGGAACTGAATATGGTATAGAAAAAGCTGTAATAAAAGGTTTTCAAATACTATAAAAAATTAAGGAGTATATAAATGATGCATTTTTCAGAAACTTTAAAAAAATATGATATTGAATTGAAGAAAAAAGAAATAGAAACTGTGCAGATTAACACAGGTTATAGTTGTAATTTACATTGTGCTCATTGCCATGTTGATGCTGGTTCTAATAGAAAAGAAACTATAAGCAGAGAAGTATTGAATGACTGTTTAAAGTTTATAAAAAATTCTAATAAACAAATAGATGTTGATATAACAGGAGGTGCTCCTGAAAATTGTGATTTATTACCTAAATTCATAGAAGATGTTAGAAAGTTAAAAAATGTTAATAGAATTATATTAAGAACTAATTTAACCATATTAGAAAATAAAAAAGAACTTATAGATATTTTTAAAAATAATAGGGTAGAGTTGGTAGCTTCTCTTCCTTGCTATACAAAAGAAAATGTTGATGAACAAAGAGGAAATGGAACTTATGAGAAATCTATAAAAATGCTTAAATATTTAAACTCTGTAGGGTACGGCATTGATAAAGATTTAATTATAAATTTGGTTTATAATCCATTGGATGATTATCTGCCTGCTTCTCAAGCAGAATTAGAAAAGGATTATAAAGAGCATTTAAAAAATGAACATGGCATAGTGTTTAATAATTTATATACTATTGCCAATATACCTATAGGAAGATTTGAAGAGAAACTTAAAAAGAATAATAAGTATGAGCAATATATGCAGCTTCTTGAGGATAATTTTAATGTATCAAATGCTTATAAAGTTATGTGTTTAAATACGATTAATATAGGTTATGACGGAAAAGTGTACGATTGCGACTTTAATCAAATGAAAAATTTAATATCTGCAAATAATAAATCTTCATATATAGGTGATTTAACCATTGATGATTTTAGGGACAATTCTATAGTAATAGAAGATTATTGTTACGGATGTACTGCTGGAGAGGGAAGCAGCTGTCAGGGAAATTTGCAGTAGTTTCTATTGAAATTTAGCGGTCATTTTATTATACTTATTCTAGTAAAAATTAGGAGGGTATCAATGCCGAATATACCTACTGTAAGATGGACTGGAGATGAGCTTTATATACTTGATCAAACATTAATACCTGTAACTGTAAAAGAAGTAAAGTTATCAACTATTGAAGATGCTTATAATGCTATAAAGGAATTGAAAGTTAGGGGAGCTCCTGCTATAGGAGTTGCTGCTGCCTATTCTATGCTTATAGATTTAAAAAGTAAGACTGATTTATCTGCCAGCGATTTTGAGAGCAGGGCTAAATATTTGAACTCTTCAAGACCTACAGCTGTTAATTTAAGTTATGCTTTAAATAGAATGTTTAATGCTGTAAATAATAAGAAAGATAAAACTTCATTAGAATTATATAATATGCTTGAAGATGAGGCTAAGAAAATACACTCTGAAGACATAGATATATGTCAGAAAATAGGCGAGAATGGTGCTGAACTTTTAAAAGATAATTTTGGAGTACTTACACATTGCAATGCTGGAAGATTGGCGGTAAGCGGAATAGGTACGGCACTTGCTCCTATGTATACAGCATATGAAAGAGGTATGAAGATAAGAGTATATGCTGATGAAACAAGACCATTGCTTCAAGGTGCAAGATTAACTAGTTTTGAATTAAGCGAGGCTGGTATAGATGTTACTTTGATATGTGATAATATGGCTGCTTTTATAATGTCTAAAGGGCTTATAGATTTGGTTATAGTAGGATGCGATAGAGTTGCTGAAAATGGAGATGCTGCAAATAAGATAGGTACAATGGGAGTCGCTATTTTAGCTAAATATTTTAATATACCTTTTTACATAGCATGTCCTTCAACTACTTTTGATTTGAATACAAAAACTGGACATGATATAGTTATAGAAGAGAGAGATGCTAAAGAAGTAATAAATTTTGCTGGGGTACAAACGGCACCATTGAATATTAAAGTAAGAAATCCAGCTTTTGATGTTACGCCTAATGAGCTTATAACAGGGTTTATTACAAAAAAAGGGATAATAAAACCTCCGTATATAGAAAATTTAAAAAAGGCTTTCAAGGAGTTTTAAATTATGGCTTATAAACAACTAAGTATAGATACTATAATAGACTATTTAAAAACCATAGATGAAATGAAAAATATATTCTCCAGCTTTGATGACTTAATAATAACTGAAATTGGAGATGGTAATTTAAATTTTGTATACAGCATTACAAATAAAAATAATGATAAAGAAACTGTAATTTTAAAACAGTCTGTACCCTTTTTAAGATGCGTTGGAGAAAGTTATCCTTTGGAAAAAGACAGGATGAAAATAGAGATAAAAACCCTTAAGGAGCAATACAGGTTATGTCCTAATCTTGTTCCTAAGATATATTATGATTCTGATGATATGTGCCTTGTTATAATGCAGAATTTAAATAATCATAAGGTTTTAAGGGGAGAAATAATAGAAGGAAAAAAATTCCCTAAAGCTGCAGAACATTTAACAGATTTCCTATCTAATACTTTATTTTTTACTTCTGATTATTATTTGGATACTAAATCTAAAA
Source organism: uncultured Brachyspira sp. (assembly GCF_944388875.1). GTDB lineage: Bacteria > Spirochaetota > Brachyspiria > Brachyspirales > Brachyspiraceae > Brachyspira. Next base: position 9,568 of record NZ_CALXKQ010000010.1, on the reverse strand, counting down.
AAGTTCTAGTTATAGAATATATGAATGCTGAACTATGTAGTTTAACAGAAGATTTTATTTTTACTCATCCTTTTGAAGATAATGATACTAATGTATTTTATGATGAATTAAATATAGATGAAGTTAAAAAATTTCAAAGAGATTCAAAACTTAAAACAGCAGCGGCAGAGATGAAATATGCATTTATGACTAAGACAGAAGCATTATTGCATGGAGATTTTCATTTGGGAAGTTTTATGGGTAATGAAGAAGAAACATATATTATAGACCCAGAGTTTGCATTTTACGGTCCTATAGGGTTTGATATTGGAAAGGCTATAGCTAATTTCTTTATGGCTTATATTTCGCATGAGTATCATCAAAAAAGATTAGGTACAAATTCTATAGAGTATAGAAAATGGCTTTTTGATACAGCTAAATATATGCTTACAGGAACTTTAAGTAAATTTGAATCTCTATGGAAAAAACATTTAGAAGAAACTAACCCTTTATATTGGCAGTACCCAGAAGGAAAAAAACATTCAGAGGATTATATTAAAACTGTTTTAAATAGAATATTCAAAGATTCTGTAGGTTTTGCAGGATGTGTGCTTATAAGAAGAACTTTAGGGCTTGCAAAAAATAAAGATATTTCAGGCATTCAGGATTTAAAAGAGAGGGCTAGACTTGATTGGATATGTTTAAACATAGGAAGAGAGTTTTTGATAAATAGAGAAAGTATTGATACTATAGATAAAGTTGCTGAGATTGTAAATAGATATTCCAATATTGATAAACTGTAATTATTAAAACTACTATTTTATATAAAATATTTTTGACAATAAAAAATTGCATGCATATAAAAAATATGCATGCAATTAAAAGATTATTCTATATAATTAGAATTTTTTTATTTCTTATATCGTTTATAAAAAATTTGTTCGTTAATAGGCTTCTGCCATCAGGAACTCACAATTTTTTTATTTCTTCTATACTTAATCCTGTTATTTTGCTTATAATATTAATATCCATATTTTCTTTTTTCATATTTTTAGCCGTTAATATTTGATTTTCCTTAATACCTTCTTTAATACCTTCTTCTCTAGATCTTTTTAAATCTAATTCCATACTTTTATTAAAAAAATAAGTATCTACTTCTCGTTTTTTATACTTATCCATTACTGGACTGTCATTAACAAATGTACGGCATTTTTTTTCTACTTCTTCAAATATAGTATTTTCTTTCATTAAGATAGACATATTTTCCCCCTTAAAAAATTTTATCCAAGAAATGAATTCTTTATGTATATTATCTAAATCTTCTATTTCATTAATATCTTTTAAATTGAATTTAGGAAGTTCAAGGAAATGCAATTGACAATGATCTGTTAGAATTTTATTATTGTTTAATTCTTTTAAAATATAACAGCTATGTACTTTATCTTCATCTGTTAATATAAAATTTGTAATATTAATACTTACAGTAGCTTTTAATTCATCATAAAAAGAACCTCTATTTAAACTAGAACTGTAATTATAAGCCCAATAATACAAAGCTCTTTTTATAAAATCTTCATTTCCTCTTGATTGTATTTCTATTAAAACAGTGATACCTGTTTCCGTAGTAGCTTTTATATCAACTATTGATTCTTTTTCATCATAGTTTTCTGATATATTAAAAGGATTAAGTATTTCTATTTTATTAAAAGTTTCAAAGTCTAAATCTTTAAATACTGCATTAATGAAATTTAAAGCTATATTTTCATTGCCCTCATGCGAAAATAAATAGCGTACAAAATAATCATTAATTCTATTTAAATTATTTATTGTAACAGGTTCATTCAGTATTTGTTTTAATTTATCAAAATCTTTCATAATATTATTATACAAAAAATAATGGTAAAAGTAAAGTTTATTAAATTTATATATTTTTCACAATAAAAAAGTGCATACATATAAATAATATGCATGCTCTTTTTATTTTATTATTTTTTATATACTAAGATAGTATTCTAAACTGTCTGGATTATTTAAATGATGAAGTGCTGCTTTGTCATCTTCTTCTATAACAATATCAATTGCAGTTTGTCCTTCTTTGTTTTTAATATTATAATCAGCCCCCATATTTATAATAACTCCTAACATACCATAACTTCCAACAACATTTTCTACGGCAACTATTAATGGAGTATCTCCGTTATCATTTTTTTTATTTACATCAGCACCGTTTTTTATCATATAGTAACAAAGATCTGTTCCAAACCAAACTTCACGTGCTAAATATGTTAAAGGAGTATCTCCTGTTGCTGAACATATAGCATTTAAATCAGGCTTTAAATCAATAATATCTTTAGCTAAACCAATATTACGATACTTCATTGCTATTATTAATGGAGTATATCCGTATCCGTCTTCTAAATTTATATCAGCACCTTTCTCTACTAAAAATTTAACCATTTCCTTATCATTTCTAGCAGCAGCTAAGCCAAGAGGTGTAATATTATCATATTGTTTATTTAAATCAGTATCATCTTTTATAAGTTTTTCTAATGCTTTCATATCGCCTTTAGATACAGCATTCATCAATTCATCATATCCGTCTATATTATTTGAATCTTCACTTGATAATAATTTTTCTATTTCATAATATTTGCCGTCTTTTACTAATTTTATAGCTTCTTCTCTAGTTGTATTAGTATTAAGATTAAAAACATCATTATCTACTAATAATTTAGTTATATCATAATTATTATAGGCATAAAGCATATAATCATCAGCTGAGTTTAAATTTGCTCCTTTATCAATTAAAAATTTAGCCATTTCTACATATCCGTTTTCTGCAGCTACTTTCAAAGGAGAATTAACCCAAAATCCGTCATAAAATATTTGAGCATCTATATCTTGTCCTATAGATAATAAATATTTAACCATTTCTATATTATTTTCTCTTACTGCATCAGGAATTAAAGTTTCTTTTGAATCTCCTCTTTTTACAAGAAGTTTAAGTACATCAAGATTGTTGTTGTCAATAGCAATATCTGTTAAATAATAAGAATATTCATAACCATAATCTCTATTTTTATCAAGTCCTTTATCAATTAAGATTTTAGTCATTTCAGGATTATTATTTCTAACAGCATGATAAAGCATATCAATACCGCCTTCTGTTTCCATATTATCTACTCTAGCATTAACATCAGCACCTTCTTTTATAAGCTCTTTTGCTAAATCATTGTATCCGAATTGTACTGCCAAAAATAAAGGAGTAGAATCTTTAAATATGTATTTATCACCAAAATTTGTCATTTCAGTAATTTTTCCTTCTAGTCCCTCCTCTGCTAATAATTTTGATATTTCGTATATTGGTGCTTTATATTTATGTTCATTAAGTATTTCATCTATTTTTTTATATCCTGTAGGCATAGGGTCTAATTTTGTGCCTTGAATATATTCATTAGTATATTTAGTTTCGTCAAAATTAATATCAATATCTGTATTATTATTTGTAGTTGTTGGATTAATATATACTTTATTAGTTTCTGTTTGATTGGTTTGAGTATTTTCTGTTTGTTCAGTATTACCGCCGCCGCATGAAATTATCGAAACCATTAAAATAAAAATAGAAATAATGGAAATAAAATTTTTCATATTTTTACCCTCTGTATGTATTATTATTTTTTATAATAAATTAAAATAATTAAAATTTCAATTACAAAATATTAATAAAAAAGTGCATACATATATAATGCATACACTTTTTATTGAAACTATTAAAATTATTGTATATTCAAAATTTTAAGCATCTCAGCTTCTATTGCTTTAATATCGCCTTTTGCTTCCTGAATAGTTTTTATCTCTGCCCTTCTTTGCTCTAGTAACTCTTCCTGACCTTGTTTATCCAAAGCAGCTTTTTTGGCAAAATAGGCATCGCTTATAAGTCTGTCAGCCATTCTCAAAGTTCTGTCGGATACTATTGCTTTGTCTGATGCATTTTCTGCCTTAGACATATCAAAGCTAGCATCAGTTTTTAAAGCTCCTTCAGGTACTCCGTCAAGTATGCTTCCTTTCCATTCCAATTTTGGCTGATAACTATACGTAACATAATCAAAATAATCTGCATTCTTTATTTCATTATTATCAATGAATATATCAAGTGCTTTATTATAACTTGTATCTAATAAAAACATTTTATTTTTACCGTCTTCAGTATATATTTTTTGAATACAGTTTAAATCTTGAAAATCTTTGTTATTAATAAGCTGTCCTATTTCTGAATCAAAATCTACTTCCAAATTCTCTTTCAAAAGTAAAGTAAAATTCACTGTACCGCCTCTTCCTCCGCCATAATCATAATCCCCTGAAAGCATTAATTCTTCTTTGCCGTCATTATTGATGTCGCATAAAAAGAAAGAAGGAAAATATATACGCCAACCCATTGTTTCATCTATATACTCCAAATATTTTTCTTCATCAAATTTACCGAAACTTATAAATTTAGAGCCTTTAGTATAATCTTTCAAATCATTTGTAGAGATTGAATTAATTTCAGCAGATTCTACTTTATCTATATCTCCAAGTCTGAAATTATAAGTTTTTATCTCTTCAAATGAAGCATATATATGATCATTCATAAACTCAGGATTATAATAATGCATATTTACTCTTGATTCAATTAAAAATGTATTTTTCTTAAACTCAAGAAAACTAAGTCCATTCCATCCATCATAATACTCCATAAAATCAATTCCGTAATAATTTCTAAAATACTCCGCATCATCAAAATATAATTTATCATTGCTGAGTCTATTTTCAACATAAGTTTTTAAATATTTATTTATTATATTTGTATTAACTATTTCTGGTACTATATTTACTGAAGCTATATGAGCTGTACCTTCCAATTCAATTGAACTTAAAGAATAATTATTTTCATTAAATAAATCTATATATCCAGTATTTTTTGTAATATATCTAGCGAAACCATTGTTATAAGCATCAGCAGCTAATTTTTCTGCCCTTAAAGAATCATTGGCTTCTATTATATAATCAACTAATTTCATTTTACTACTGTAAGCATCATCATCATCATACTTTGATATCATCATAGATATATTAGTGCCGCCTGATTTTTTCCATTCTGTTAAATACTTTTTTTCTTCTTCAAAATAATAAAGCGAATCGCAAGCAAAATGAGATAAAAACAAAGCTAAATAAACATTAGCATCTTTTTTATTTAATTTTAATAATTCTTCTCTTGCCTTTTTTAATGCTAAATTCTGATCAACATATAAATATTCATCAGCATAATAATCTGTCAAATCTTCATTATATCTATCCCAACTACTGAAAGTTTCACTAAATGGATCATAATTAACATTTGATATAAACTCTATAGAATATTTTTTTCTTTCATCATCATTGGCAAATTTCCTATTAAGAAAATCAAAATTCCTTTTTGCATATTCATTATTTTCTCTTGCTTTTTTAAGTTCTTCATCAAATTTAGCTTTATCTACTCTAATGCCTTTATAAACATATTTCATATCAAAGAATTCTTTTTGATTATCTGTTTGTTTGCTTTGATTGTCTGATGAAGTTTGAGAATTATTATTTTGTGATGTTTGATTTGTGTCTTTATTACCGCCTCCGCAGGAAATAACTGTCATTATTAAAGTAAGTATCATAATGATAGAAATAAGTTTTTTCATATTAAACCGTCCATAAGTATTTTTATGTATCATAAATTAAAATGATTGAAATTGCAATTAAAAAATATTTTTAACAAAAAAAGTGCATTATAGTACACACACTTTTATTTAAACCATTAAAATTATTGCATATTCAAAATTTTAAGCATTTCATCTTCTATTAATTTAATATCTCCTTTTGCTTCCTGAATAGTTTTGATTTCTGCTCTTCTTTGCTCCAACAATTCTTCCTGACCTTGTTTATCCAAAGCTGCCTTTTTAGCAAAGTATGCATCACTTATAAGTTTGTCAGCTACTCTCAAAGTTCTGTCTGATACTATTGCTTTGTCTGATGCATTTTCTGCTTTAGACATATCGAAACTTGCATCAGTTTTTAAAGCTCCTTCAGGTACTCCATTAAGTATGCTTCCTTTCCATTCTAATTTGGGCTGATAACTATATGTAATATAATCAAAAACTTCTGCATTCTTTATTTCATTATTATCAACGAATATATCACATGCTTCATTATTAAGAGTATCCAATAAAAGAATTTTGTTTTTTCCATTTTCTGTGTATATTTTTTGAGTACATCCCAAATGTTGAAAATCAGGATTATTAATAAGCCGTCCTGTTTCTGAATCAAAATTTATTTCTAAATTATCTTTTAAAAGTAAAGTATAATGTGCTATACCCCCTCTTCCTGCAGAACTAGTATATTCGCCTGAAAGCATTAATTCTTCTTTACCGTCATTATTGATATCACATAAGAAGAAAGATACTTCATGCAGAGGATAATACATGTTGCTAGCTATATAAGATGAATATTGTTTTCTATCAAAGCTGCCTGAATCTATAAATTTGGAGTCTTTAGTATAATCTTTCAAATCATTTGTAGAAATTAAATTAATTTTGGCAGATTCTACATTATCTATATCTCCAAGTCTGAAATTATAATTTTTTATCTCTTTAAATGAAGCATATAAATTATCTTTTATGAACTCAGGATTATAATAATGCATATTTACTAATCCGTTCATAGTACTTTCAATTAAAAATGTATTCTTTTTAAATTCAAGTAAATTAAGGTTGTTCCAACCATCATAACAATAAACGGCATTAATATTGTAATAATTTTGATGATATTCTAAATAGTCTTCTATATCATCATTAGCTAATCTATTATTTATATAAGTTTTTATATATTTGTTCATTATATTTGTATTGCCTATTTCTTCTGCTATTTCTACTGAAGATAAACGGGCTGTACCTTCCAATTCAATTGAAATTAAAGAATAATTATTTTCATTGAATAAATCTATATATCCATTATTTTTTACAATGTATCTATAGAAATTATCTTTATAAGCATCAGCAACTAATTTTTCTGCTCTTAAAGAATCAGGAGCTTCTATTATATAATTAATTAAATTCATCTTTTGTATATAAGTATTATCATTATCATTTTTTCTCATCATCATAGCAATATTACTTCCGCCTGCTTTTTTCCATTCTGTTAAATATTTTTTCTCTTCTTCAAAATAATAAAGCGAATCGCAGGCAAAATGAGATAAGAATAAGGCTAAATAAACATCAGCATCTTTTTTATTTAATTTTAATAATTCTTCTCTTGCTTTTTTTAATGCTAAATTTTGATCAACATATAAATATCCAACAGCATAATAATCTTCAACTTCACTATATACACCCCAGTCCCCCCAGCTTATTAAGAATTTTAGATTTAATGTAGCATAATTAACATTTGATATAAACTCTATAGAATATTTTTTTCTTTCATCATCATTTGCAAATTTTATATTAAGAAAATCAAAATTCCTTTTTGCATATTCATTATTTTCTCTTAATTTTTTAAGCTTCTCATCAAATTTTGTTTTATCTGCTCTAATACCTTTATATACATATTTCATATCAAAGAATTCTTTTTGATTATTTGTTTGTGAAGTATTAGTTTGAATATTTTGAGATTGTGTATTGTTGTTTTGTGATGTTTGATTAGTTTGAGTATTTTGTTCTGATTGATTTGCTTCTTTGTTTCTGCCTCCACAGGAAATTACAGCAATTATTAAAATAAATGCTGCAATTATAGAAATAATATTTTTCATATAGTACCCTCTGTATGTATTGTTGTTTTCGCATTATAAATTAAAATGATTGAAATTTCAATTAAAAAATATTTTTAATAAAAAAAGAGCATACATATAATGTATACACTTTTTTATTGTAACCTTTATATTTATTATAGATTTTCTATTTCTTGTATACTTAATCCTGTTATTTTACTTATAATATTAACATCTATATTTTCTTTTTTCATATTTTTCGCTGTTAATATTTGATTTTCTTTAATACCTTCTTTAATACCTTCTTCTTTTCCTTTTTTAATTCCTTCTTCAATTCCTAATCTTCTTTCTTCATCAAGCATTATTTGATTACCATATAAATAAGCCTCTTTTTTTTCATATTCCATCATCATTAATTTACTTTTGACAAAATTATTATATTTTTTCTGTACTTCTTCCATTATAGGTTTTTCTTTTACTATTTCAGACATAGATGCCTCCAAATTTTTACTTGTAAATATTCTTAGCCAATAATTTAAATCTTTAGATAATGCATTTTTCTTAAACTTTTTTAATTCTATTATATGTATTTGTAAATGATCAGTTAGCAGCTTTTTATTATTCATCTCATAAAGCATATAGCAGGAATGTATATTTTTATTTTTATCCAAATTGAAATTAAGTAAATTAATACTTATTACTGGTGTAAGCTCATCGTATCTTTCTCCATGTTTTAATAACTTACTATAATTAGCTGCCCAATAATATAAGATACGTTCTGGGAATCTTGAATTACCTTGTAACTGTATTTCTATTATGACTACTGAACCGTTTTGAGTAATACATTTTACATCTACTATTGTCTCCTTTAAATTTTTATTTTTCTTCAAATTAAATGGAGTTAAAATTTCTACTGAACGGAAAATCTTCATATTAGCATTAAGCATTATAGAATTGATAAAGTCCAAAAGTATAGACTCACTGCTTCCCTTATCAGTAAAAAGGTAGCGTATAAAATAATCATTCAAAGGATTGAAATATTTGATTTTTTTAATATTTGATTTTTTCTCCATAAAATATATTATACTAAAATAAACATAAATTGTCAAAATTTGAAAAACTGCAAATAATAAAGTGCATACATATATAAAGCATGCACTTTTTTATTATTTATTAATAACTAAGATAATTTTCTAAATCGATTGGATTAGTCATGTGATGAAGTGCTGATGTATCATCTCTAGCTGAAGCAATATCAATGGCTGTTTGTCCTTCTTTGTTTTTAATATTATAATCGGCACCCATATTTACAAGAACTCCAACAATACCATAATTATAACTTGCAGCTGCAATCATTAATGGAGTATTTCCTTCTTTATTCTTTTTATTTATATCAGCACCATTTTTTATCATATAATAACAAAGATCCGCTCCGCCGCCGTACTTCTTGGCATTTACTAAATATGTTAAAGAAGTATCGCCTGTTGCTGAACATACAGCATTTAAATCAGGCTTCAAATCAATAATATTTTTAGCTAAACCAATATTATAATAATCTATTGCTTTCATTAAAGGAGTATATCCGTATCCATCTTCTAAATTTATATCAGCACCTTTCTCTACTAAAAATTTGACCATTTCTTTATCATTTCTAGCGGTAGCTAAATTAAGGGGTGTAATATTATCATATTGTTTATTTAAATCAGTATCATCTTTTATAAGTTTTTCTAATGCTTTCATATCTCCTTTAGATACAGCATTCATTAATTCATCATATCCGTCTATATTGTTTGAATCTTCGCTTGATAATAATTTTTCCAT
>NZ_CALXKQ010000009.1 GCF_944388875.1 uncultured Brachyspira sp. | reverse complement strand
CGCACACAAAACGAAATTAAAAATATAGATTTATTTTAAATACTCATCTTTATTATATTATAAATTCTATTCACCGTACGTTTGTGAAAGTATCAATATAATAATTACTTGGGAGGGCTTCTTCTAACTAAACAGTAAAACAAATTGGAGTGCCATTTCTTATAAAGACAGTAAAATCTAAAGGGCGAGGTATGTAATTAATTTAAAAAATTTAGGCTTTATTCACCCGCGTTTGTGAAAGCATCAAATATAATAATCACTTGGGAGGGCATGCTCATTCTAACTAAACATCAAAACAAATTGGAGTGCTATTTCTTATAAAGACAGCAAAACCTAAAGGGAGGGGTATGTAAATAAAATTTGTAATCTATTCACCGCACGCGGAACAAAGTTAAAAATATAGATTTACTTGCAATCCTCATCTTTGTAACATTATAAATTTTGTTTACCGTGCGTTTATGAAAGTACCAAATATAATAATCACTTGGGCGGGCTTCTTCTAACTAAACAGCAAAACAAATTGGAGTGCTATTTCTTATAAAGACAGTAAAATCTAAAGGGCGGGGTATGTGATGAAATTTTTCAATTTTGGCTTTGTTCACCTGTGTTTATAAAAATATCAAATATAATAATTGCTTGGGCGGGCTTCTTCTAACTAAACAGTAAAACAAATTGGAGTGCTATTTCTTATAAAGGCGGTAAAACCTAAAGGGCGGGGTATGTGATGAAATTTTTCAATTTTGGCTTTGTTCACCTGCGTTTGTGAAAGTATCAAATATAATAATTACTTGGGCGGGCTTGCTTCTTCTGCTCAAACAGCAAAACAAATTGGAGTGCCATTTCTTATAAAGACAGCAAAACTAAAGGGCGGGGTATGTAATAAAATTTTAAAATTTAATTACATTTTCCCACCCTCTAGCATTTCAATATTATTTGTTATTCTTATTCTGTTTTTCTTTTTAGTCTAATAAGTTACAGCACTGCCCACCCAAGTGTTTTTTAAATTTATAGCCTTACGTACCGCACGCAAAACGAAATTAAAAATATAGATTTATTTTAAATACTCATCTTTACTATATTATAAATTCTATTCACCGTACGTTTGTGAAAGTACCAAATATAATAATCACTTGGGCGGGCTTGCTTCTTATACTTAAATAGCAAAACAAATTAGAGTGCCATTTCTTATAAAGACAGCAAAACCTAAAGGGAGGGGTATGTAATAAAATTTATAATCTATTCACCTGCGTTTGTGAAAGTATCAAATATAATAAAAACTTGGGTGGGGGTGCTTCTTCTACTCAAACAACAAAACAAATTGGAGTGCTATTTCTTATAAAGGCAGTAAAACCTAAAGGGCGGGGTATGTAATAAAATTTTAAAATTTAATTACATTTTCCCACCCTCTAGCATTTCAATATTATTTGTTATTCTTATTCTGTTTTTCTTTTTAGTCTAATAAGTTACAGCACTGCCCACCCAAGTGTTTTTTAAATTTATAGCCTTACGTACCGCACGCAAAACGAAATTAAAAATATAGATTTATTTTAAATACTCATCTTTACTATATTATAAATTCTATTCACCGTGCGTTAAATCTAATCAGCACTATTTAATCAAATTCCTGCTTTCATAATACTCTTTCCAGCGTTTGCCCATTTTTTCAGCTTTTATTTTTACAGAGTTATTAAAATAATTTTTTAATTTAGGCAAATCATCCTTATTTTCCTTAGCCACGCTCCCAATTAAGTTTTCAACCAAAGTACCCATCTTTATTTTTTTATCGCCGTAATAATATGAATGAAGTGCTGACTGATAGTAAACAGATACCGCTTCAGCAGTGCTCATAACAGAATTTAACTCCTGTATTTTGGCATTCTCGAAACTTTTGCCGCTTCTTAATTCATTAAATGTAACCGCAAGAACATCAACAACATCATCTTCTATATTAATGTCTATATCGGCAAGCTCAAGAAGTGTTTTGCATTGACTAGTAATTATTTCTCCTTCAAGTTTAGGATTTCTTATAGGCTCTACAGTTTCAAAGTTAAATCTCCTTTTTAAAGCAGAACTCATTTCATTTATACCCTTATCTCTTGTATTAGCAGTAGCTACTATATTAAAGCCAGCCTTAGCAAAAAGTACTTTATTCTGTTCTGGTATATTCAAAATCTTATCGCTTAATATACTTATTAAAGAATCCTGTATCTCAAGCGGACATCTAGTAATCTCTTCAAATCTGGTAATAATGCCATTATCCATCCCAGTATAAACAGGAGAAGGTATAAGAGCTTCCTCTACAGGACCTTTGGCAAAAAGCATAGCATAGTTCCAAGAATATTTTATATTATCTTCATTAGTACCTGCTGTTCCTTGTATTGTAATTGTACTGTTCCCGCTTATAGCAGCAGATAATAATTCGCTTAGCATAGTTTTGGCAGTTCCGGGCTCTCCTACAAGCATTAATCCCCTATTTCCTGCTAAAGTTATTATGGCACGCTCAACTAAAGCATCATCTCCGTAAAATTTTCTTTTTATAACCGTTCCGTTTTTAAGCTCTTTTCCAAGAATAAAATCTCTTACAGCCTGAGGAGAAAGCTGCCAGTTTTTAGGCTTGCTGTTTTTATCCTCTTTTTTTAAAGCATCTAATTCTTCCTTATAAAGCTCTTCCATTAATGGTTTCTGATGCAGATTTTCTCCTGTTTTAGCCATTTTTTTATCCTTAGAAATTGTATAATTTTAGCTATTATATATTATATATTTCATGCTTGCAAATATATAATCATAATAAAATACTTAAAAAGAACTATATATTGTTTTATTTTCAAAAAATCAATTTAATATATTATCCAAAATAATTTTAGGATTAATTTTAATGGGATATGCTATTCTTCCTCCTGAATATATAAACAAAGCAAAAAATGATTATCATATATTTGAATCTACAATACATACAAATAAAAAAGATAAAACTTTATATATAAAAATAAAAGATTACAATGATGTTAATAATTCCTTATGCGGAACTCTAAATGAAATAGAAGATCAGTTTTTCGATTTTGCTGAATATAATATAAATATAAACTCTAATGATAATAATATCAAAATCAATACATATCAGTATTATAAAAATAACAATAATATATATTATATAGATAATATAGACAGCCTTAAAATATTAATTCTGCTTTTAAATGAAAATATATGTGAAAAATGCATATCCAGTCTTTATAATTATTATGACGATGATGAGTATTGATTAAATAAATAATTTAATATTTTTTTATTTATAAGTATTGACAAAAAAATAAGTTAGTATATAATATAAAGCATCCTTAACTAGTTTGGAGTTGTAGCTCAGTTTGGTTAGAGCGCCTGCCTGTCACGCAGGAGGCCGCGGGTTCGAGCCCCGTCAACTCCGCTTTTTTATTTTAAAATATGGAGTACTTTAATGCCTAATATAGCTTCCGCATCTAAAAGATTAAGACAAAATTCAGTAAGAAATTTATATAATAGAAAAATTAAAAGTTTTTTAAACACTCAAAAAAAGAAAGTTATTAAATCTATAGATGCTAATGATAAAGCATCAGCTATGGAAGAATATAAGAAATATGCAAGTGCTTTAGATAAAGCTGCTAGAAAATCTGTTATTCATTCCAATAGAGCAAGTGCTAAAAAATCTGACATTATGAAAAAAATTAATGCTATGAATTAATAAAAATATATTTAATTTTAGTATTTTAAGTCTATATATTCCATAGTCTGAATATATAGACTTTTTATTTTTTAAATTAATAAAATTGAATTTATTTTATGTTTTGTTATATTTTATTATATAAAACTATGATTTAATTATTTTATTTGTATTTTAGTACACATTAATATGTTATTTTAAAAGGAGGATTGTAAACTATGACTATAGAATTAATAAATAACTTTAATGATTTCTTACTATTAAATGATGATGAATACAGATTATTAATTGATGAATATAATGATATTATAAATAATTATGACAAAGAATTTGAAAAAAACGAATAAATATATATTTTTTGTAAAATTATGTAAATAAAATTTGACAAAATTAAATATTTCTATTATACTCCTTTATATAGGTTTTATATATAAAGGAGTATTTATGAAAAGGATATTACTACTATGCTCTGTTATGATGATGCTATTAAGTGCTATAGCATTTGCTGAGAAAAAAATAATAGACATTGATAAACTGCCTAAAGATGTTAAAGAGTTTATAGGTTATTATTTTTACGGAGATGAAATATATTTAGCTGAAAAAGAAAAAAGCGGAGATTATATAGTAAATCTCAAAAGCGGAATAGAAATAAAATTTAAATGGACTGGAGAGTGGCTTTATATAAATGGAAATAATAATAAAATAACTCATAATGTTCTTCCTAAAGAAGTAATAAAGACTATAATGAGCTTGTATCCTCAGTGTGCAATATTGGACACATCAATAAATGACAACAGATATGATATAAAACTTGATAATAATATGAACTTATATATAGAAAAAAATGGTAAATTAATAGGAAGAAAATACGAATATTAATAATGATATATTTTTTATTTTAGAAATTTTATATGAAAAAGATTATTATAATATTATTAATAAGTTCAGTACTATTCTCTCAATCTATGACAGAAAATTCTCTTCCTTTAAGAGCGAAGAATTTTATTAATATGAATTTTCCTGGCAATAATATTGAAACTGTAGCCTTATATCAAAGCGGAGGCGGATATGAGGTGAATATAGATTTCGGATATAAATTTATATTCTATAATACTGGGCTTTGGAAGAAAATAAGCATTATAAATGAAAACGAAAATAATAAAAATGGAATACCTAGAAGCTGCATACATAAATCTATGGTTAATGTTATAGATAATGAATATCCTTCTTCTAAAATAACTGATATAGAGAGAAAAGATAAGAATTTTATTATAGTATTAGATAATAAATATAAAATAGAAATCAGCGGATACGGTATTATAATAAGTAAAGAAAATTTAGAAGAAAATAATAATACAAATTAAATTATTTAGCCTTATCAAAGGCAAGAATTGATTTATCTATATCCCCTACTGCTCTGTATACTTCAGATAATGAAGCATAAACTTCTTTGTCAGAGTCATCAAGTTTAATGCATTCCTCAAGTATATAAACAGCATTATCATAAAGCCCAGCAAAGTAATATGCTAATCCCAAAAAATGATATGAAGATGCATATTTATCATTAATGCTTATAGCTTTATTTAAATGATCAATTGCATTAATATAATCTTTGGATTTATAAAATAAAGCTCCTATATAATGATAAAGCATATAATCAGAATCATTTATTTCCAATGCCTTATTAAAAAAATTCAATGCATCAGAAAAATTATCAGATAAAAAATAGCATACTCCAATATTAAAATAAAGCATATAATTATTATTTTCAATTTCCAATACTTTACTGAAATATTCTATAGCCTTTTGATAATTGCCGTTATCTTTATACAAAACACCAATCCAATTAATACTCTCATAATCATATTTATTAAGCTCAATAGCCCTTTCAAAAGATTCCAAAGCCTCATCCAATCTATTTAAATGATATAATGCTATACCAAGTGTACGCCAATTAAGATATTCTTTAGGTGCTATCATAAAAGATTTGTTCAATACATTAACTGCCTCTTCATATCTTCCTACATTAACATAACAGTTTCCAAGCCAATTTAAACTGATATAATCATTATTTTCAAGTTCATAAGCATGTTCTAAATGTATAATAGCATTATAATAGCTTCTTATCTTTGTATATGATATTCCTATAAGCCTCCATATAGAATAATCATTACTATTGATAAGCAAAGCCTTCTTAAAAATTTCAACAGCTTCTTCATGTCTTCCAAGCTGTGTGTAGAAAATACCAAACTCCACCATAGATTTATAATTATTAGGCTCTTTTTCGCATATCTCTTTATAATGTAGTATCATATTTCTAATTTTATCTTCTAAAATATTATTTTCATCATCCATATAATTATTTCCTTTATTAAATTTAGATGCAAATATCTTAGTATTGTAAAAAGTAATTCTTATTATTTCAGAATAATGCTATATTATTAAATATAATATTTTTATAAAATAATTGTAAATTAAAATTAATTTTATTGATTTTTAACCTCAAATTTTGTATTATTTAATCAAATTAATTGACAAATTATTCTTTAATTATTATACTAAATACTATATATGGGTATATAAAAATAAAGGAGTTTCTTATATGAAAAAAGTTATAATAATAGGAGGCGTTGCTGCAGGAATGAGTGCGGCAGCTAAGGCAAGAAGAATTGATAAAGAAGCTGTTATCACAGTTTATGAAAAAACAGATGTAGTATCTTGGGGAGCATGCGGCATGCCTTATTATGTAGGAGGATTTTATGACAATCCAAATACTATGATAGCAAGAACTGCTGAAGCTACTATCAAGTCTGGAATAGATTTGAAAGTAAAGCATGAAGTATTAAAAATAGATGCTAAAAATAAAAAAGTATTAGTAAAAGATATAATGAACAATAAAGAGTTTGAAGATAATTATGACTCTCTTCTTATAGCAACTGGAGCAAAATCAATAATACCTAATATACCAAATATTAATATAGGAAATGTATCTACTTTAAAAGATTATCAGGATGCTATAAATATGAAGGAAAAAATGAAAGACTCCAATATAAAAAATGTTATAGTACTTGGAGCTGGTTTTATAGCTATAGAGGCAGCACATGCTTTAAAACATATAGGAAAAAATGTTACTATAATACAGCGTTCTGACAGAGTATTTGGAAATAAATTTGATAAAGAGTTTTCGGATATAGTTATAGAGCATATAAAAGAAAATGTTGATTTACACCTTAATGAAAAAGTTATGTCATTGGAAGCTGATTCAAATAATAATGTTAATGCTGTTATTACAGATAAAGGAAAATATAATGCTGATTATGTTGTCGTTGCTATAGGAGTTAAGCCTAACAGTGATTTAGCAAAAGATGCTGGCATAAAACTTATGGAAAATGGAGCTATATTAGTAGACAGAGAGGGTAAAACAAGTATTGATTCTATATATGCAGCGGGAGATTGTGCAAGCATATATGACAGAGTAACTGACAGTCAGACTTATGCTGCACTTGCAACTGGTGCTAATAAACTAGGAAGAATGGTTGCTTCAAATTTGGTAGGAGGACATGAACAGTTTATAGGAAGCTTAACTAGTGCATGCATACTTGCCTTTGAACTAGAAGCAGCACGCACAGGCATAACAGAAGAAGAGGCTAAAAAAAGAAATATTAACTATAAAACTGTTACAATAAAAGATATTGATCATACACATTATTACCCTGATTATCAGGATTTGCATATAAAATTAATATACTTATCAGACAGCAGAAAGATAATAGGAGGACAAATATTAGGAAAAAGAGGTGCTGTATTAAGAGCTGATGTAATAGCAGCATGCATACATGCAGGACTGACAGTAGATGAGTTAGGAATGCTTGATTTATGTTATGCTCCTCCTTTTGCAAGAACTTGGGATTCATTGAATGTGGTAGGAAATGCTGCTAAATAATTAATTTAAGCAAGTATGGAGGTTATTCTTTATACTTGCTTTTAATAACATCAATGCATTAAATATAATAACACTGTTATTCTAATATTAATATAAATTTTATAGATTTAATATTTTAATAAATAATACCATATTTATTTTATACTATATACTGTTTTTACCTCTTATTTTATATTTTATTTTATCTCTTATCTTATCTCTTATTTTTCTTATAGGTATAAACCATACTACCATACTTATAAGATTATCTATCCTATTATTAACCTCATTTATATTTCTATCAATTTCAAATGTATTTTCAAATAAATAATTAAAAAATCTAGTTTCATGCATATACAGTAAACAGTTTCTCTCGTATTCTTTATAATTTTTTATAAAAATATTATATATTTCATCAGCAAAGTCTTTATTATAATATTTTCCAATATATTCTTTTAGAATATCTAAATCTTTTAAACTAATTGTTAAACTATCCATAATTTCTTTATCTGGATTATACTTAATTGCCCATGGATTTGCCCTAAAAGGTATATTGGCAACTAATTTAATATTATCATATAATTCTTCCTTTGTTTTATATAGTTTTATACATCCCATTCCTGAATATATATTATTCTCAAAATCATCATATAATCTATATTTATCCCCTTGCCAAGATTCAAATATAAAACTTTCTCCCCATGCATTAGGTCTCATATAATCTATAACATCATGCAATACTATAATTGTATTTTCATGCATATATGGTATGGAAAATATAAGATCAATTAACGGATGAGGATGATGATGTCCAGCATCTATAAATACTAAATCAAATTTAATATCTTTAGGAACAATATTTTCTATATCAAAGACCGTTTTACCTATATTAATATGGTAATGTTTTAACTCTTCCTCATTACAAAATCCAAAAACTGCTTGCCCTACAAAATCCTTATTATTATTTAAATCAATGCTATATAAATGAAAATCTTTATTTGCTGATAATCCAGATTTTAAAATGCATAATGATGATACCCCATTAAATATACCTACTTCAAGTACATTTTTAATTTTATTTTCTGATATAATAGACATTAAAAATCTTTTTTGTTCTATGGACATTAAAGATTTATATTTTGTACTCCATTCATTTATTTGATCATCAAATTTCTTACCTCTTATTTCATATTTTTCATTAAAGAATAAATTATGGTTATACATATTAAACTCCTACGCTTGTAAAAAAAACTATTATGAAAATAGGATATATTTTATATAAAAAATTATTTGTTGATTGTTGATTGTTGATTGTTGATTGTTGATTGTTGATTGTTGATTGTTGATTGTTGATTGTTGATTGTTGATATATTTAACATGTATAGAGTATACCATATTATATATTAAAGTCAAGAATTTCAAATATAATTTACTATATAAATACTATTAATACTTTTTATTTTCAAAATTTATTAATATATATCACTTTTTCAAATAAATATATAATAAAATTGAAATAAAAATTTATTAGCTATACAATAATAAATTATGAAAGAATATAATTCAAAAAAAAGATACTTAGGAGAATTTTATACTCCATTAATATTTGCTCAAAAAGCTGTTCAATATATATATGATGCAGTAGATAAGAAAGAACTGGATAATGGGAATTATAGAATATGGGATATGTCATGCGGAAAAGGAAATCTTGAATATTATATAGAAAAAAAATATCATAAATATTTATATATGTCTACAATAGATAATAATGACATAGAATACTGCAGAAAAACTTTTAAGGATGCATGCTTATTTCAATATGATTATTTAAATGATGATATTGATGATAAAAATATAAAATATAAAAAACTTCCTTTAATATTACAAAATGATTTAAAAAATAAAAATATAAAATGGATTATATTTATTAATCCACCTTATGCCACAAGTCAGGTTGCAGGCACAAACTCAAAAAGCAAAAAAAACGTAAGTGTAAGCAAAATAAGAGATATAATGCATAGTGAAAAATTGGGGGAAGCATCAAGAGAACTTTACGCTCAGTTTATGTTTAGAATAAATCAGGAGTTTATAAATAATAATAATATTATTCTAGCTATATTCTCAAAAACTAACTATATAAAATATAATAATAATGAAAAGTTTAGAAATAAGGTATGCAGTTACAAGTTTATATCGGGCTTTATATTCTCTTCATCAAATTTTGATAATACATCCAAAACAACACCATTTCCAGTAAGTTTTATAATATGGAATATTAATAATAAATACAATATAAGAAATGAAAATATAATGCTTGATGTTATAGATGATAAATGTAATATAATAGATAAAAAAAATTACAGTGTAGTTGATAGAAATAATTTGCTTAATAAATGGATAAAAAGAATTAGAACTTCCTATACATTCGTTCCATTGTCATCAGCTATAAAAGTAAAAACAAGCGGCAGAGATATAAGAGATAAAGTATGCGAAGGTTTTATTGGTTCTCTTATGAGCTGCGGAAGTGATTTGCAAAAACAAAATCTCACAGCAATATTTTCAGCTCCTCAGGCATCAGCAGGTTCATTATCAATAACAAAAGAAAATTTTGAAAAAGCTATGGTCATACATGCTGTTAGAAGAACAGTAAAGGTTAATTGGCTTAATGGAAGCGATCAGTTCTCAATACCAAAAAAAGAACCAAAGAAAAAGTTTATACTCGACTGCGTGGTATGGAGTTTGTTTTCTACTTCAAATCAAACTTCTTCTATGGATAATATTTTATATAAAGATAATTATTATAAAATCATTAATCAATTCTACCCTTTTGATTATAAAGAGGTATATTCTGGATGTACACTATTTGAATACAATGATGAAAAAAGATATGTATATGAGTATCTAAATAAAAATATAAAATATATTTCAAAAGAGGCTTTAGAATTAATTGATATAGGAAAAGAGCTTTATAAGTTTTTTTATTCCAATATATATCAAATTGACAGAGAAAAATTTAAGATATCTTTATGGGATACAGGATTTTGGCAGATAAGAAAATCTTTAAAAGATAAAAAGCTGGCATCAGATATATTAAAAAAATTAAAAGCTAAAAGAGATAACTTAAAGAATAATATATTAAAAGAAACAGATAATTTCATTTCTTAAATATTAATAATTGATTTATATTCTTCTATTAATAATTTATAATCTTCATCGCTAAAGAATGAATTATTTACAATTTTTATCATATTGATATTTCCTTTATAATTCATACAGTGCATATATTTTTCTGTATATGCACTGTCATAAAAATTGGGGTAAAAATTAGTTTGATTTATTATTATGAGATTTTTTCAAAATTGCTTTTAGGCTCTCCGCATATAGGACAAACCCAATCTTTAGGTAAATCTTCAAAAGGAATATCTCCCTTATATTCAAATCCGCAAGTTTTACATCTATAAACAGCTTTAGCTTCTTCCTTTTTATCTTCTTTTTTGTAAGCATTAGCAGTAGAAGCATTTGCAGGAGTATTTCCTTTAATTACATTATGATAATAAGAATAAGTCATAGAATTAGCCTCATTATCCAATATCTCAGCCTCTAAAAGCTCACCTATAAATATGGTATGCGTATGTACTTCTAAACTATCAACTACTTTACAAATTAAGTAGGCATTAGCTGCTTTTATTATAGGCATTTCATATTTTATTTCATAATCGACATTTTCAAATTTATTATTATCCCTAGAACTTCTAAATCCAAATCCGCCTATCAATGTAGAATCACTTTTTTCTGAAAGTATAGAAAGAGCAAACTTACCATTTTTCTTTATACATCCGTTAGTATAATTGTTTTTATTAACACTAATCATTATAGTTGTAGGAGTAGCCGTAATCTGAGTTGATGTATTAATTGTACAGCCTACAGGTTTATCTCCATCCATAGTGGATAGAATATACATACCATAAGAAAGTTTAGTTAAAGCAAAAGTATTCATACGCATCCTTATTAATAATAATAACTAATTATATAATAATATTAATAAAAAGTCAATACCATATAGCACTTTTTATATATTAAAAATCCCTGCCTAAATTAATAGACAGGGATACTATAATAATTTTATGCGGATTTTAAAGTGAATCTTTACTGAGTTTCAGCATACATAATATAGAGTTAAAAGACTTATTTAAATTAGGAATAGCAATAAAACCATTAAAGTATCAGCTACACCTCATATTAAAGTAAATTCTCTTATCAAATTCCGCAATATCACTTCCAAAAATAAAAATTTTTAAAATCATATCAAACTGTGTTTTAATCTTTCATTCTTATAGAATTAGGATCTTTCATATAATCTCTAGTAAGCTGAGCAACTTTAGGAGATAATATTAGAAGACCTATCAAGTTAGGCAAAGCCATTAAACCATTTAATGTATCAGCTATAGCCCATATTAATTCTAATTGGCTTACAGCACCAATCAAACCAACTACTAAGAATATAATTCTATATGAATAAGAAGCTATTCTATTTCTTTTTGTAAGATAACCTAAAGCAACTACACCATAATGTGACCATCCTACAAAAGTAGTGAAAGCAAATAATATCAATGAAACTGTAAGTATTATTGAACCAGCTCTTCCCAAATTAGCACCATAAGAAGCAGATATTAACTCAGCACCATTTAATTTAGTACCTTGATTTAGTTCCAAGAAAATAATAGCCATAAGACCAGTTAAAGTACAAACAAAAAAAGTATCAACTAATACTTCAAATATACCCCATAAACCTTGTTCTACAGGGTTTTTAGAATTACTAGCACCATGTGCCATAGGAGCAGTTCCTAAACCTGCTTCATTTGAAAATACACCGCGTGCAAAACCATATCTAATTCCCATCATTATTGCATATCCCATAAAACCAGCACCAACTTGTTTTAATGAAAATGCTTCTGAGAATATTCTTTGGAAAGCATTAGGAATTTTATCTGCATTCATAACTAATATTACTATACCAGAAACTATATATATAACACACATAACAGGAACTAATTTTTCTGTAACAGTAGCTATTCTTTTAATACCACCTATGATAATAACGCCTGTTATAGCAACTACAACAATACCTGTAACTATATGAGGTACTCCAAAGTTTTGATTCATAACGGCAGCCATAGCATTAGTCTGAGTCATATTACCAGCACCAAAACAAGCTAAAGCAGCTAAAGCAGCAAATATACTTCCAAGCCAAGGTAAATTAGCACCTTTTGATATGTAGTACATAGGACCGCCGTGGTGATGTCCTTGATCATCTTTTATTCTGTAATGAACTGCTAATATAACTTCAGAATATTTAGTAACCATTCCGAAGAAAGCAGCAAACCACATCCAAAACAATGCTCCAGGACCTCCTGCAACTATAGCAGTAGTTACACCAGCTATGTTACCAGTTCCTACTGTACTTGCTAATGCCGTACTAACCGCCTGAAAAGGTGTAATATTATCATCAGCGTCCTGTCTTTTAGCCAAAGAACCGAAAGTGTGTTTAACCCATAAAGGTATTTTTGTAACCTGAATAAACCCTGTCCTAATACTTAAAAATATACCTGTACCAACCAATAAGGTCAACATAATAGGACCCCATACAAAACTGTTGATGACGCCATTAATTTGAGATATCATTTCAACCATTTTTTTTCTCCCTAAAATTAATTTATTTATATATAAAGTCTTTTAACTCTATATCCTATATTTACCAGCACCTCATGGCTTATAGTTCCAACTTTATCTGCCATAGTTTTAGCATTTAATCTCTCATCATCTCCAAATATTAAAACTTCATCTTCCGATTTTATATTATCATTGCCCACATCTATAATAATAGAATCCATGCATATTTTTCCCCTTAAAGGATAATATTTACCATTAATTTTTACTTCCCAATTATTAGACAATTTCCTTGATATTCCGTCAGCATATCCCACAGGAACAACAGCAACTTTAGTATCCTTATTTGCTGTCCATGTCATACCATAAGAAATACTTTCACCCTTTTTTATATTTCTAACTAAAATAACTCTAGACTTTAAATTAAGAATAGGTTTTACTTCTATACTGCTTACATCAGAATAAGGATATCCGTACAATATTATTCCTGCACGAATCATATCAAAATATGTATCTTTATATGAAATTAAGGCAGCAGAATTTGCTGTATGGGCATTATTTATATTAATATTATTAGCTTTTAAATTAGATAGAACTTCATTGAAAATATTTATTTGATTTCTGGTAAATTCTTTGGCATGATCTTCTGTCATATCCGCACCAGCATAATGAGTATTAATACCTTCTATACTTAAATTATTGTACGACAGAACCTTCTTTGCTAGATCCAATACATCCTCAGGCTTGGCACCCATCCTATTCAAACCAGTATCGACCTTTATATATAACCCAAGCTTCCCTCCATATTTATTTAAATAATCATTATAATACGGCAGACATTCATCATTACTTATTATAGGTGTTAAATTGTACCGGCATACTAAATCAGAATCTTTTTTATAATGCTGAAACAAAACTATTATTGGAATACTAACTCCGTTTTCTCTTATCTTTATAGCCTCTTCAACTGTAGCGACCCCCAAAGCATCTGCTCCAAACCTTTCTGAAGCATTAGATATAGCAACTATCCCATGCCCATAAGCATCTGCTTTAACTATATTAAGTAGTTTTACACCATTTAGAAGTGTACGTATATTTTTCATGTTATTTTCTAAATTCGATAAATTAACTTCAGCCACCGTAAAATTTAACATATTTAATTTCCAACCTTGTATAAATTTTAGTATAACTATTTTTTTATGTTTGTCAATAAAATTCGTTTTTTTTCTTTAAAATCATATTTGTTGTGATAAGAAATATTTTTATTTTTAAAATAAAAAAATAAGTAAGGTTAATATTTTACATATAACACCTCACTTATTTTTTATAATAAATATTATTTAATTACCTATCAAACATTTCAGGATTTTTAAAATCTTCTTTAAGCATCTCTAATACTTCTTCATTATTTTTAAATCCGTCATTATCATGTTTAAATTCTTCTTCAAGACTCTTAAGCTCCATATCCATTCTCTTATCCACAGAATAATCATTAGAAGATTCATCATCTAAATTATCATTATTTACTTCCTCAACCTTATCAGCATTAGTAACAAATTTAGTCATAAGATCATTAAATTTATTAAATATCTCATTTAATTTAGCAGTAGCCTCATAAAACTCCTTGTTTCCTTCCACTGTTTTTACTGATAATTCATTGAGGAAAGTCATAGCATGTACAACCTCTTTAGCACCTGAACTGTTAGCTTCAATAATATCTGAAACCTCTCTAGTTATTTGGTCAAGCAATGTAATTTGGCTATCCACCACATCACCGCTGTTCATCTGCTCTTTAACACTTTCTTTAACGCCAGTTGTAATATTATTTAAGTGTCTGATAGTTTCAAGTATATCTCTTCCTCCAACCTCTAACTCACTGTTAGCCGTATTAATCTCGGAAACAACCCTAGCAGTATTTTCTGACATATCAAGTATATTATCCAAAGATTTACCGCTGTTACTTGCAAGCTCCACTGTTTCTTCAATTCTCTTCGTAATAGCCTTAATAATATTCGTAATAGATTTAGTGTTATCAGCAGTATGTTCCGCTAAAGATCTAATCTCGTCAGCAACAACAGAGAAACCTCTTCCCTGCTCTCCAGCATGTGCAGCCTCAATAGCAGCATTCATAGCCAAAAGGTTAGTCTGCTCGGCAATACCTTGAATAACGTTAACAATCTCTTTAATTTGGTCAGAGCTTTCCTCAATACCTCTTACAGCCTCAATAACCTCATCTACCGTATCACCGCCGTCATGGGCATCAACAAGTAATTTTTTAGAGAAGCTGTCCGCCTTATTAACACTTTTTGCTACACTTGTAATATTAGAAATCATCTCTTCAATAGAAGCTGAAGTCTGTTCTACCGCTGATGACTGACGCTCCATATTATCATTAATCTTATAAATTGTCTGAAGAAGTTCTTCTACTGCAATAGAAGCCGATGAAAATGCATGTCTTTGCTGATCCGTAGAATTAGTAACATTCTGTATTGAGTTAATTATATTATTAACACTTGCAACACTTTCTGTAATACTTGAACTTTGATCATTAATTCTATTCGTATTTTCATCAATAACCTTTTCTATTATCTTTATTTCATCAAAAACCTTATAACTCTCTAATTTAAGCTCTCCTATCAAAGTATCCAATCTTGCCAAGAATAAATTAAAGTTATATATCAAAACTCCTATTTCATCATTGTTTCTTGATGAAATTCTCTTTCTCAAATCACCATTTACACCAATGAGAGCTTCTGTAGATACATTCGCCTTTTTAATAGATAATAACAAAAACTTAAGAATAATAATATATATTACAAATGCTACAATAAATGTTAATATATACAAAGAAACATATAAAAATATTCTGCTGTCCATATTAGAATCTTTTATAACAGTATTAATATCTTTATAATATAAGGCTATTAATTTTAATTCTTTTAAATAAGAAACTATAACTATAGAATTATTTTCTGCTATAGGTATATTACTGGTATAATCAAAAATATTATTTTCTATATTATTTTCAAATTTCTCAATATATGAACTTAATTCTACTGATGATTGTATTACTTCTGAGATTCTTTCTGATATATATCTGCTGTCAGAACTTAAAACTATATCTCTATCATTTACCCTATAATAAACATAAGACCATTTTGACAGTATATCATTATTTTTAATTATTCTGCCTATATCACTAATATCTGCCTCTGTTATAACATAACCCAAATCATTACCAAAAAGATTTAATTTAGAATATGAGGATATATATATGCTGTTTCTATCATATACATTTACATTGAAGGCTATATTATTAACTTTTATATCATTCTCCAAAAATGTATGCATGCTTAAAGAATCTGACGATCTAGTTGAATATTTGCCTGTAGCAGCATCTTTAGTTATAGTTATAGAGTAAGGTAAATCTGTATCAAGATATTTATCATATATATTTACAGAAATACTATTATAATTATTATTCAATGTATTATTATAATATGGAAGTTTATTAACAAATTCTTCCTGAATAATATTTCTTGTTATAGTGTTTCTTCCTGAATACATACTTAATACAAAATTATTGTAAGATATCATATCCGCTCTTACTTTGTTATTAAAATCACTAATATTTCCTGATATATTAAGAACCTCATTCAAAGTTTGATCACTGACTGTATTTATGTAAGTGTTTTCTTCCACTTTACAATAATTTAATAAAAATGCTAACACTATAGAAGAAAAAAACAAATAAACCGTAACACTTAATTTAGCAGTTAATGGAATATAAAATGTTACTACATTTTCTTCCAATTCAAAATTTTTAGAGAAAATCTTAAATAATAAAGAGAATACAAATACTAATAAACTGGCATTTATAGTAGCAGCAAAGAAAGCTATTATTGTTGTATACATAAATGAATCATTAACTATTGAGTATATTATTAATTCTAAAACACTGCCAGTAATAGACATAATAAAAAATATAAAAATTGTTCTGCTTGCCAATTTTACTTCTGCATTTGCTTTCCATCTTCTTAAATATTTAAATAGAAAAATAAAGGAAACTACAGCTAAGACAATTTTTATACCATATATAGGAGGTAAATCTCTATATATGATATACATAAACAAATTCCAAAATACTACATCAATTAACAAGTATATAGGAATACTAAAAACTCTCAATCTGCTAATAACATGTTGTTTTAATTTCTCTAAAACCATAATATCCTCTATATTTAATAAAAAATAATACTCAAAGTATATAATACAATATTATATATTATCGTGTATTTTTTATCAAAATTTATTTATTATAAAAAGTATAATATTATACTCTTCCTACTTCATTTATTACTCTTCCTATAAGCGTATCATGGGTAGATATGGTTTTGGAGTTAAGTTCATAAGCTCTTTGAACCTCTATCATTCTCACCATTTCATTTACTGGATTTACATTGCTCATCTCTAAAAATCTTGATAATACCTTAGGTCTGTCTACACCTTTTTGAGCTATATATGCTGGTCCGCTTATATCTGTGTCTACCCAGAAAGACTCTCCCTCTTTTTTCAAATATCTTTCATTATCAAAGCGTACTATTTTTAAAGTATCAAGTATCTCCTCATCTTCCCATTCATTATCATTAAACTGTACAAATGTATTGCCATCCTGATATCTTCTATTTATACTTACTCTTCCCTCTTCATCTATATTAAAGTTATTAGTTTTTATCTGTATATAGCCGTTTTCACCCATAACTTTATAACCATGCTTAGTTACTAAGTAATGATCTTTATCTATCAAAAAACTGCCGTTTCTAGTATATCTTTCTCCATTAGGAGTTTCAATGGCAAAAAATCCCTTATCTCCCAAAGCTATATCAAGCTGATTGCCTGTTTCTCTTAAAGAACCCTGCTCCCATTCTGTGAAAACTTCATTAACTTCAACTCCTGTTCCCATTCTTCCTACATAAGGTCTTATATCTGTAGAACCAAGAGGGAATATAACAACACCGTCATCTTCTGTTCTTGCAGCCATCATCTCTGGAAAAGACTTAAAACTCACTGTATCTCTTTTAAATCCAGGTTTATCTACATTAGCCAAATTATTAGCTACAACATCTAGTCTTGCTTGTTCGGCCATCATTCCGCTTGCACCTGTATAAACGCCTCTTACCATTATTAGTACCCCCTAATTAAAAATATTATCTTATTATTATTATTTATTGTTTAATATATATTTAAATTATAAAATATCATCTTCTACTTTTTTAGTATCAATATTTATACTCTTTAATTTATTCTCCAAATCTTCATAGCCTCTTTCTATATGATATATTCTATGAACATTCGTACTTCCATTAGCAATAGCACCTGCAGCAACCAAAGCAGCACCAGCACGCAAATCGCTTGCCTGTACATCTGCACCTGATAATTCTTTGCCTCCATTTACTATTATGTCAGAAGTATTTAATTCAATATCAGCTCCCATACGTATAAGCTCTGGAACATGACTGAATCTGTCTGGATAAATGCCTTCTATAAGCTCACTCTTTCCATTAATTGTACAAGCCAATGTTGTATAAATGGCCTGCAAATCTGTTGGAAATCCAGGGTAAGGCAAAGTTTCTATTTTAAAAGGCTTCAATTCTTTATTAGAAGCATCAATCTCTATAGTTGTATCTGTAGTTTTTATATCGCACCCTATATCTGAAAGCAAATCAAGTACATAAGTTAAATGCTTAGGCTCAGCATTTTCAAGTTTTAGTTTTCCCCTTCCAGCAGCAGCTATAGCCAAGAAAGTGCCTGTTTCTATTCTGTCTGGTATAACTGTAAACTCAGCACCATGAAGATAATCAACACCCTCTATAGTTATAGTATCAGTGCCTCCTCCTGTTATCTTTGCTCCCATTGCATTAAGCAAATCAACCAAATTAACGCATTCAGGCTCTTTTGCAGCATTTCTTATAATAGTAGTTCCTTTTGCTAAGGATGCCGCCATCATAACATTATCAGTACCAAGCACTGTAGGTCCGAATTTGCCTGATAAATCCATATCAGCACCTATAAGATTATCTTCCACTTTGGCATCAATATATCCAGCAGTTATATCTATTTTAGCACCTAAGGCTTCCATTCCTTTTAAATGCAAGTCTATTGGTCTAGGTCCGAAAGCACATCCGCCAGGGTATGATACTCTGCAATGCTTACGTTTTGCCAAAAGAGGACCTAACACTATAATAGAACCCCTCATTTTTTTAACTAATTTATAAGGAGCTTCCTCGCTTTTACCATTATGAGATATTATTACAGTAGTATTATTCTTAAAATCTACTTTTTTACCCAAAGGCTCTAATATATTAATAAGTACATGAACATCAACTAAATCTGGCACGTTATGAAGTATTACAGGCTCATCCGTTAAAATAGAAGCTACAAGCAAAGGCAATGAGGCATTTTTAGAACCTGATACCTTTAATACTCCTCCAATACTCTTTGAACCTTTTATCACATATTTATACATATATTTTCCGCCTTCTGTATATTCTACATAAAAGAATAAAAATTCTGCTTCCAATAGTGTCGGTATTATACAAAAATGCTTAATAAATTTTAATTTATGATTTTATTTTATAATTTAAATAAATTTGTTTTTAATGTATTATAAAAATATTAATTCTTATAGGAGTATATACAAATGAATAATTTTTCCAATCTAAATGATACTTTTACTTTAAATAACGGATATAAAATTCCATGCTTAGGATTCGGCACTTGGCAGACGCCTGACGGAGATACTGCTGTAAATGCTGTAATAGAAGCAGTCAATTTGGGATACAGACATATTGATACAGCTGCAGCTTATAAAAATGAAAAAAGTATAGGAAAAGCAATTAAAGAAAGCAATATAAATAGAAAAGAATTATTCATTACAAGCAAAGTTTGGAATAAAGATAGAGGATATAAAACAACATTGGAAGCATTCGATAAAACTATTAATGACTTGCAGCTTGATTATCTTGATTTATATCTAATTCATTGGCCTGCATCAGAAAATCAGTTCAAAGACTGGGATAATATTAATTTGGAAACTTGGAGAGCTATGACAGAACTTTATAAATCAGGAAAAATAAAATCAATAGGCGTTTCTAATTTTATGCCTCATCATTTGAAATCATTAATGAATACGGAAATTAAGCCTATGGTTAATCAGATAGAGTTTCATGCTGGATTTATGCAGGAGGAAACTTTTAAATACTGCAATGATAATAATATAGTTATAGAAGCATGGAGTCCTTTAGGTACTGGAAAAATGCTTGATAATAATATATTAAAAGAAATAGCTAAAAAATATAATAAGTCTGCAGCTCAGATTTGCATAAAATGGTGTCTTCAAAATAATACTTTGCCTCTTCCTAAATCTGTAACTCCTTCACGCATTAAAGAAAATACAGAAATATTTGATTTTGTTATAAGCGAAGATGATATGAAAACAATAAACAGCATGCCTTATTTCGGAGGTTCAGGACTGCATCCTGATAAAGTAGATTTTTGATTTAAAAAATTATTTATTTTTGCTGCTTATATTAAGGAAAATAAAATGAATAAAAATTTTTTAGAAGATAAATTATTTTGGATTAGAGAACCGCAAAAGTTTATTATAGATGATAAAAAAATAGAAATATATACAGAACCTAATACTGATTTATGGCAGAGAACATATTATGGTTTTAGAAATGATAATGCTCCAATACTTCAGACAAAAACTAAAGATAAATATTTTTCTTTTACGGTAAAAACTGTATTTGAAAGCAAAAGACGTTTTGACCAATGCGGAGTTATAATATATATAGACAGTTATAATTGGTTTAAGGCTTCTATAGAATATGAAAATGAAAATTATCAGCGTTTGGGAAGTGTTGTTACAAATAATGGGTATTCAGATTGGGCTACTCAGGATATATCAGCTTCTATAAAAGAGATGCATTACAGATTAAGCAGAAGAGAAAACGATTTTTTAATTGAATACAGTGAAGATGGAAATATTTTTAAGCAAATGAGAATATTTCATTTATTTAAAGCTGATGATGAAATTCCTTTCGGAATATATGCATGCAGTCCAGAGTATTCATCTTTTAAGGCAGTATTTACTGATATGCATATAACAGAGTGCAAATGGAAAGAGCATAAATAAAAATTGACAAATAATAATTGTTTGTTAAAATGAAATAATAATCAAATAATATAATGGAATAAATATAAACATGGCAGAAAACTATAAAGTAATAGCAAGAAAATACCGCCCTCAAACTTTTGAAGAGGTTATAGGTCAGGAGCATATAACAAAAACAATATCTAAAAGCATAGCCCAAAAAAAGATAGCACATGCATATCTTTTTTCAGGTGCTCATGGTGTTGGTAAAACTTCTCTTGCTAGAATTATAGCCAAAGCCTTAAACTGTGTTAATGGTCCTACTGATAAGCCATGCGGAGTTTGTCCTTCATGTACGCAAATAGAAAACGGAACTCCTCTTGATGTTATAGAAATCGACGGTGCAAGCAACAGAGGTATAGAAAATATAAGAACAATTATAGAAAATGTACGCATATCTCCAGTGGCTGGAAAATATAAGGTATATATTATAGATGAGGTGCATCAGATAACCAATGAGGCTTTTAATGCACTTCTTAAAACTTTGGAAGAGCCGCCAGCACATGTTGTGTTTATACTTGCTACTACTGAGGCAGACAGAGTACTTCCTACTATAAGAAGCCGATGTCAGCAGTATACTTTTAAATCTTTAGGAATAGAAGATTTAGAGAAAATATTAAAAGGAATACTTGATAAAGAAAATATTAAATATGATGAAGAGGCAATATTTTTAATAGCAAAGCAGGCAAGAGGTTCTGTACGCGACAGCGAAACTATATTAGAAAAAATGATAGCATACACTACAGACAAAAAATATATAACGAGTGCTGATGTTAATGCTGTTGTCGGAGGAAATAATTTTTCTTTTGTTAAAGAGTTTTTTGATATTATGATATCAGGAAATAAAAAATCATATTTTGAGTTTGTAAAGAAATTATTTGAAGAAGCGGTTGACCCAAGAACATTTATAAACAGCATAATAGAATATATGCGTGTTGTTCTTATGATAAAAAGCGGCATTGATGATACTAAATTATTAGAGATAACGGAAAATGAAAGAGATGATTTAAAAACTTTTTCTAATAATTACAGTGATGATGAAATAGAGAGAATACTTGATTATATACTATCTGCCGAAGAGCGTATAAGAAGTGCATCTAATCCTAGAACAATATTTGAAATGCGTATGCTTCTGCTGCTTAATACAGATAATTTAATACGCCCTATTGATATAATTTCTTCTAATATGCAAACTGAAGATTATATGCCTGAAAATATAAGTACTCAAAACAATAATAACAAAATGCCTGCAAATGAAAATAAGCCTCATTATGATGTGCCTTTAAATCCTAATGATAAAAGACGCATATTCTACAATAAAATACTCTCATTTATAGAAACGGAAAGCCCTACTATATATTCTCTATTATCTCAAGGAAATCCTATAGAAAGCAGAGGAGCAATATTAATAGTAGCACTTCCAGATAATATATATGAAATGACACAGTCGGATAAGCGTATAAATGACTTGATATCAAAGGCAATACCAAAGTTTACAAAAAATAAAGATGTTGCTATACAGTTTCAAAGAGCTGTAGAAGGAAATATGATAGATAAATTAAAAAGTCGTCTGCAGGCAACTGAAGTAGATGAAAATTCTTTATAATAAAAAAGGTGCAGAAAATCAACTATTCCGCACCTTTATTTTACAAAATCAAATTTTATTTTTTCTTTTTTGAAGAAGGTTTTTCTTTTTTGACTTCTTTTTTATTCTCTTTACCAAGTTTATTTAATTTAAACATAAAGTCAAATACCTCATCAGCCTGCTTAACAGGATGGAATGTAAGTCCTTTTTTAACATTTTCAGGTATTTCATCCAAATCTCTTATATTTTCATAAGGTATTATAATATGCTTAATAAATCCAAGCCTTTTTGCCGCTATAGTTTTTTCTTTTAATCCGCCTATAGGAAGCACTTTACCGTTTAGAGAAAGCTCGCCTGTCATGGCTGTATCATTTCTTATAACCTTATTCATAGCTAAAGAAAGCAATGCCGTAGCCATAGTAATACCGGCAGAAGGTCCGTCTTTAGGAGTAGCACCTTCTGGTATATGAAGATGTATTACAGCATCATTAAAGTAATCATCTTTAACACCGTAATTTTTAGACACACTTCTGACATAACTGTATGCTATTTCTACACTCTCAGTCATAACATCGCCCAACTGACCTGTCATGTTTATAGTGCCTGAATCTTTTTTCTCATTTACCCTTATCGATTCTATAGTTAAAGTAGCTCCTCCCATAGAAGTCCATGCTAAGCCTATAGCATTTCCTGGTTTTAAATCCCTTTCTGTGAAATCTTCTGTAAATATTGGCTTTTTTAAATATTTCTCCAAATCTTTATCATCTATAGTTATATTATAAGTTTTTTTATCATTCTCAACTATATCAGCTGCAATTTTTCGGCATATTCTCTCTATTCTTCTTTCAAAGTTTCTTACCCCAGCCTCTCTTGCATATCCGTCTACTATTGAGCTTATGGCTTTATTAGTAAATGTTATATTTTTTGCATTAAGTCCATGAGCCTTAAGCTGTCTTGGAATTATGTATTTGGAAGCTATTTTTAATTTCTCTTCCATAATATAGCCTGAAAGTCTTATAACCTCCATTCTATCAAGCAAAGGTCTTGGTATTGTATCAAGAGTATTAGCTGTAGTTATAAAAAGAACATTGGATAAATCAAAAGGCAAATCGAGATAATGATCCCTAAAAGAAGAATTCTGTTCTGGGTCTAATACCTCAAGCAATGCACTTGAAGGATCGCCCTGAAAACTAGCACCTAATTTATCTATTTCATCAAGCATAAGTACTGGATTTTTTACTTTTACTATTTTTAAAGCTTCTATAATCTTACCCGGCATAGCTCCTATATATGTTCTTCTATGTCCTTTAATTTCTGCTTCATCTCTCATACCGCCTAGAGAAAATCTAAAGAAAGGTCTGTCTAATGCTTCTGCAATGCTTTTTCCTATAGAAGTTTTACCCACTCCAGGAGGACCTACAAAACATAGTATAGACGATTTTTTTTCTGGATTTAATTTTCTTACAGCTAAAAATTCGTATATTCTTTCTTTTACATCTTCAAGCCCATAATGATCTCTATCCAATATCTTTTTGCTTTTTGCAATATCTTCTCTCTCTTTATTTTCCTTATTCCAAGGCAAAGCAAATAAAGTATCCAAATAGTTTTTTGAAACTGTATATTCAGGTGAATGAGTGTCTATTGTAGAAATCTTCTCAATTTCCTGCTCCATTCTCTCTTTAACTTCTTCTATAACATTAAGCTCTTCAAGAGCTTTTTTATATTTTTCTATATCTCTTTGCTTAGGGTCTGTATCATAGCCTAATTCTTTTTTAATTTCTTTAAGCTGTTCTTTAAGGAAATATTCTCTCTGCTGTTTCTGAACTTTGGCATTTATACTTCCCTGTATTTTCTGCTGTATTTTTGTAATTTCTCTTTCCTTTTGTAAAAGGAGAAGAACTTTTTCCAATCTCTCCTGAATATCAAAAGTTTCAAGAATTTCCTGCTGGCTTGCTCTTTCAACATTTATCATAGATGTAACAAAATCAGCCAATTTACCAGGATCATCCACATTAACCATAGTAAGACGCATCTCTTCTGTAAAAAGCGGATTATTCTCGCTTAAAGATTTTACCTCAGAAAGCAATGCTCTTGTGTATGCCTTTATTTCTTTAGCTTCTTTCTCATTATGAAAAGGATCCACATCAGGTATATACAGAGGCTCTGCTCTTATTACAGGTTCTGTGGTTGTATATCTCATAACTTTATATCTTCTTATGGAGTTTATGAGAAGATTAAGTCCTCCGTCTGGAAGATTAAGTTTTTTGAATACTTTTACAACTACGCCTACTTTATAGATATCATTAACAGAAGGCGTTTTACTATCAGGAGGATTATCTGATATATATAGATTCAATCCCAAAAATCCGTCATTTTCAGCTATAGCCTTATTAACGGCATCAGCATGCATAGGCGGTATCGGAAATGGAGCATAAAGTCCCGGGAAAAGAGGCTTTCCCATTACTGGTATTATAATAAGTCTTGAAGGCAGTTTATCTTCCACTATTGCAACCGTATTATTATTGTTTTTATTTTCTTTATTATCGCTATTTTTTTTATTATCTATATCTTTATTTAATTCATTGCTCATTAAAAAATCTCCAAATTAATAATTTTATAGTCTGCTAAGTAATACATGCAATAAATATACCAATTATTACATTATATTTTATAAATA
Organism: uncultured Brachyspira sp.; assembly: GCF_944388875.1. Classification (GTDB taxonomy): domain Bacteria; phylum Spirochaetota; class Brachyspiria; order Brachyspirales; family Brachyspiraceae; genus Brachyspira. Next base: position 64,253 of record NZ_CALXKQ010000009.1, on the reverse strand, counting down.
AATGATACATATTACAATATTTTTTAGAAAATTTCTGTATATAAAAAATAAAAATGTATTATAATTAAACATTTAAAATTCACTTATGTATACAGATTATACTAATTTTAATATTTTTATTTATTTTTTGATATTTCTAATTTCTTTTTTATATTTGTTTGCCTTATTATTCTAATTTTATATCTTAATTTTTGATTTATTTCTGTTCTTTTTTTGGATGCTCTTTAGTTATTGTATAGTCCTTTAATATTTTAGTTCTTTTGTTATATATGTTTACTCTTAAGTTATGGGTTTATCTTCTAATGTTTGAAAATATTTTTCTACAGTTTAATTACATCTGCCCGCCCTATAGGCTTATAATTTTATTTTGTTATTCTTAATTTCATTTTTATTGAGAATTTTTCACTGTAATTATAACACCCGCCCAAGCGGTTTTTAAATTTTTAGCTTTATTCTCCGCACACAGAACGAAACTAAAAATAAAAAATTGATTATCGATACATTTTTGTTATATATAAAATTTAGTTCACCGTGCGTAAAAATAAATTTTTAAAAATTAAATCAAATTTATGTAAGATTAAAATCTTGCTCCAAGATAAGGCATAGGATTCTTATGATCTCCTCCAACTCTCACTTCAAAATGACAGTGTATACCAGTTGTACGCCCCGTATTTCCTATAAGAGCTATCTTTTCACCGCGTTTAACTCTTTGACCTGAATTCACAAGCAATTTTGAATTGTGTCCGTAAGCAGTCTGATATCCGTTAGCATGCGAAATAATTACAAACCATCCGTATCCGCTTCTCCATCCTGCAAAAGACACAGTACCGTCAGCAACAGCTATTATAGGAGTGCCATAAGAACCTGCTATATCAACACCATAGTGATAGCTTTTTTCCTGATTGAATGGAGAAAGCCTTGCTCCGAAACCGCTGGATATTCTTCCGCCTCCTGAAACAGGCCAGCCTAAAGGTATCTGCTCATGTATTCTTGGAGAGATATTCATAAAAGATAAAACATTCTTTTGATATGAATCCACTTCATTTAATATCTTATTGATATTTGTTACATCATTATAACTCACAGCATTTTGATTATTATTAAAAGTACTTGTGTTGTTATAATCTATTGTATGCGATATATTCTTCATAGAGTTATTATAATTAATAAGGGCTGTAGAAAATCTTGTTAATGCCTGTTTGTAATCTTCTATTAAAGAATAAGTTTTTGCCTCTCTGGCTGATAGTGTATTATAAAACTCTCTTGCCTCTTTTTGCCTATTATATGCATCATATCCTGTATAAACTAATGCAGAGAACACCAAAAGCAAAAATGTTATCATAAAATTATTGATAGGAAGTCTTACGCCATGCTCCTCATCATCATAAAATATTAATATACTTCTTTCATGATTGCCTTTTCTTTTAACGGCATTTATTATTTCAGAGAAAAAATGTCTTATTCCGTAAGTGGAATTATATATGGATTTAAATATTTTTCTTGTTTTAACGAATTTAATTTTTCTTATTTTAGGAGGTTTGTATCTGCCTTTATTTAACTTTACATTTTTTTTATAATGAATATCAAAATGGGAATAGGAATCTATTGTAGGTTTTTTATTATTACTTTTAAAATTACCAACAAATTTATTAGCAAGTCCTTTGACATCCTTTGAAGTTTCTTCTAAATAATATTTATCTAATTGGGCATTAGATTTTCTTTCAGTTTTAGTGCTGGTATCATCAGTAAATAAAATAATAAGCCCCCTTAAAAATCAAATAATCCTCTTTCTTCATTATTATAATTATCGTCATACCTAGAAGAAAGATTTAAATATGAATATGCCTTATTAGTGGCTACTCTTCCTTTAGGCGTTCTTTTTATAAAGCCGCATTGTATTAAATAAGGCTCTATAACATCCTCAATGGTTTCTATCTGTTCGGATAAAGACACAGAAATAGTATCTACTCCTACAGGACCTCCATTATAATGCTTAATAATAGTATTTAAATAAAGTTTGTCAAGTGCTTCAAATCCATTTTTATCCACACCTAATTTTTCCAAAGAATCACAGGCAAACTCTTCATCTATTTTTAAAACATCATTCACCGTAGCAAAGTCAAATACTCTTCTCAAAAGTCTATTAACTATTCTTGGTGTACCCCTAGACCTTGATGCTATAGAAATCGCTGCAGAATCAGTAACATCTATATTAAGAAATTTAGAACTTCTTTTTACAATATTGGCTAAATCTTCATTAGTATAGAACTCAAGCCTCTCTACTATGCCGAATCTGTCATAAAGCGGAGTACTAAGCAATCCGCTTCTTGTTGTAGCTCCTATTAATGTAAAATGAGGCAGTTTTACTCTAAAGCTCTTAGCACTTGTACCCTCTCCTACCTTTATATCCACAAAAAAGTCTTCCATTGCAGAATATAATACCTCTTCTACAACAGTTCTTAATCTGTGAATCTCATCTATAAATAATATATCTTTTTCGCCTAAAGTAGTTAATATAGAAGCTAAATCTCCTGGTCTCTCTATTATAGGTGCAGAAGTAGCTTTTATATTGCTTCCCATTTCATTTGCTATTATCTGAGCAAGTGTTGTTTTTCCAAGCCCAGGAGGACCGTAAAATAGTATATGATCCAGAGAAACATCTCTTTTTTTGGCACTGTCTATAAAAACCTTTAATTTTGATTTGATATTATTCTGCCCTAAAAAATCATCAAATCCTTTAGGTCTCACAGAATTATTGTTTTCCTGCTTATCATAAGAGTTCTCTTCAGCATTCGTTATACTTTCTTTATCCATAGTATTTTTTTATTTCAATTAAAATCTAGGATGTCATTATATAATATATAATGTTAAATAACAAATTCATTATTATTTTTTTATACATATAGTAAAAATACAATAATAATTATTGTAATTCATTCTAAGCTATATATTAAAAAAATGGTTGTGTATAATCAGTTTTATCGTATAATGGGAAAAATAAAGTATATTTTGGAGAGTATTCAATGAGTAAACTTAACAGCCTGCAATTTAAAATAAGTATGATAATATTGGTTCCATTTTTAGTTATGCTTATTATATCAAATACTATAAACATTGTTTCTGTTAACAATGTTACAAAAAAATTATCATACAAAGTTTTAGAAGAAAGTGCTAAAGGCGAAGCGGCAAAAGTTGAAATGATGGTTCAGGAGGCATTGGATAGTTTAACTGTATTCGAATATACGGTAAATAATTTATATAACTCAGGAGAGAGAAACAGAGATGTATATAAAAATGCCGCTATGACTTTTTTTAATACGCTTCCTCAAAATACTGGGGCATTATTTCTTGTATTTGAACCTAATGTTATGGGAAATGACGCTGATTATATGACAGATCCTTTTTATTCTTCTGCTAACGGAATGTTTTCTGATTATGTATATAGAGATAATGGTTCAGTTTCTGACAGAGGCATGACATCAGAAGAACTTAAAAGCGATTATTATACAGCACCTATCAGTACAGGAAATACTCATATAACTTCGATATATGATTTTGAAGTAGGCGGTAAAATGGTAAAAATGAATACTTGGTCTATACCTTTAAAAAGCGGAAATAAAATAATAGGTGTTGCTGGAGTTGATATATTTGTAGATTCACTGCATTCTATAATGGACAATATAAAACCTTTTGAAAATACTCAAACTTCTTTATTCGATCATAATGGCTCTTTATTATATAATATAGAAAATGAAGACTATATAGGGAAAAATATTTATGATGCTTACCCTTATTATAGAGATAGTAATATATTAGAAAAAATTAAATCTGGTCAGACTGTGATGCTTGAAGAGTACAGCTCCACATTAAAAACTATGTCTACATATATATTTGTACCTGTAAAATTAGATACGGGTCAGAATTGGGGAATGAAAATACTTGTTCCTAACTATATAATATTGGAAGACAGCCACAGAATAAGAAATATTATGATTGTAATAGCAGCTTTAATAATGATTACAGTATCAATAATAACTCCTTTAATAATAAAGAGTAAAGTTGTATTTATAATAAAATTGTTAGCTCTTGATTTAACAAAATTATCAAAAGGAGATATTTCATGGAGTACTCCTCCTGGATTTACTGATAGAAAGGATGAATGGGGCTCTATAGCAAGAGGCATACAAAGTACATTAGAGAATTTGAATAATATAATAAATACAGTAAAGCAGTCTTCAGAACAGGTTGAGAGTGCCGCTAATGAAGTTCTTTCTGGAAATAATGATCTTTCAAGAAGAACAGAGATGCAGGCTTCTAGCTTGGAAGAAACGGCTTCCACTATGAGTGAGATGGCATCCAATGTCAAAGTTGTTACATCCGATATATCAGATACTACCGTTATAGTTGTAGAGGCTAAGGATTATGTAAGCAAGGCTGGAGATATAATAGAAGACAGCGTTCAGAAAATGGATGCAGTTTATGAAGCTAGCTCAAAGATTATGGATATTACAAAACTTATAGAAACAATTGCATTTCAAACTAATATACTTGCCTTAAATGCATCAGTAGAGGCTGCACGTGCTGGTGAACAGGGAAGAGGATTCGCGGTAGTAGCAAGCGAAGTAAGAAATTTGGCACAGAATACTCAGGAATCAGTAAAAAATATTACTTCTTTAATAATTGACAGCAATGATAAAATTAATTTAGCAGCTGCAAGTGTTAATGAATCTAAAGAAATGTTTATAGAAATCTCTGAGAGAATGGATAAGGCTTCTGATTTGATGCAGAAAATAGATGCCGCAGCAAAAGAACAGGAAAGAGGAATAGAACAGATTAATACAGCAATAAGTAGTATGGACTCTTCAGTTCAGCAGAACGCAGCTTTGGTAGAAGAGGCTAGTTCTTCTTCTCAGCTTATGCTTAATGAATCTCAGAATTTGAATAAATTAATTGATTTCTTTAAACTGAAATAAATTTTATTTTGTACTAGCCGTATGCTTAATGTGTACGGCTTTACAATAACAATTAATACATCTAATATATGTGAGGTTTGTTGCCGTTCATTAACCAATAGACTTGTTTCAAAACTAAATTTTTAATATTTTTAAATTATAGTTGGGGCTTTGCCCCCGCTCTGCGTGCCGACAAAGTCCACCTTTGGTGTCGGAAACCCCAGTTCTTTTGGACGCTGTCCGCCTATGGCGTGGCACAAAGAAGCAAAAAAACTGCAGAGCTAATAAAAATAAAGATAAGGAATAATAAAAAATACACCCAGCAATAAAAAGCAAACCCTCAAGAATGTTAATGTTTTTTGTTTTCCTTTTTTGACAAAAAACTACTTGCCTATACCTTACAGGTACACTTTGTGGAGGCTTTCCGCACGGTAATGTATAATCTTAAGGATAGCACAATATACGTGCGGTTTATTGCCGTTCATTAACCAATGAAATCAAACATTAAAATATAAACCCATAACTAAAAAGCAAACAAAAAGAAACTAAAGAACTCAAACACCAAAAAGTTAACCTAGAACTAAGGAACAAACAAATATAAAAAGAAACGGAATAATAAAAAACAACCCCAGCAATAAAAAGTAAACCCTCAAGAATGTTAATGTTTTTTGCCCTACTTTTTTACAAAAAAGTAGGTAAGATTTTTTTGCGAGCTTTTTTTCTAAAAAAAAGCGGAAAAAGATTTCCAAATATTAAAAGATAAAATGAAAACTAAAAAGAAACTAAAGAACTCAAACACCCAAAAGCAAACCCATACCTAAAGAACAAACAAATATAAAAAAGAAACGGAATAATAAAAAACAACCCCAGAAATAAAAAGCAAACCCTCAAGATTGTAAATGCTTTTTGCCCTACTTTTTTAGTACTCGCCGTACGGGCTTTCCGCACGGTAACGCCTAACCTTAAGGATAGCTTAATATACGTGCGGTTTGTTGTCATTCATTAACCAATAGACTTGTTTCAAAACTAAATTTTTAATCTTTTTAAATTATAGTTGGGGCTTTGCCCCCGTTCTGCGTGCCGACAAAGTCCACCTTTGGTGTCGGCAACCCCACTTCTTTTGGACGCTGTCCGCCTGTGGCGTGGCACAAAGAAGCAAAAAGACTGCAGAGCTAATAAAAATAAAGATAAGGAATAATAAAAAGCAAACCAAAAAATAATAAGTAATCCCCCAAGATTGTAAATATTTTTTGCCCTACTTTTTTGACAAAAAACTACTTGCCTATACCTTACAGGTACACTCCGTGACGGTCTTTCCGCACGGTAACGCCTAACCTTAAGGATAGCTTAATATACGTGCGGTTTGTTGTCATTCATTAACCAATGAGAAATAAAACATTAAAAGATAAACCCATACCTAAAAAGCAAACAAAAAGAAACTAAAGAACTCAAACACTAAAAAGTTAACCTAGAACTAAGGAACAAACAAATATAAAAAAGAAACGGAATAATAAAAGACAACCCCAGCAATAAAAAGCAAACCCTCAAGATTGTAAATGTTTTTTGCCCTACTTTTTTGACAAAAAACTACTTGCCTATACCTTACAGGTACACTCCGTGACGGTCTTTCCGCACGGTAATGCCTAAACTTAAGGATAGCACAATATACGTGCGGTTTATTGCCGTTCATTAACCAATGAGAAATAAAACATTAAAAGATAAACCCATACCTAAAAAGCAAACAAAAATAAAGATAAGGAATAATAAAAAATATACCCAGCAATAAAAAGTAATCCCCCAAGATTGTAAATATTTTTTGTCTTACTTTTTTAACAAAAAAGTAAGCAGTCTTTTTTGGTTCTTTTTTGACTGCACAAAAAAGAACAAGAAAAAAGAAATCAAATATTGAAAGATAAACCCAGAATTAAATGCAAGCAAATATAAAAAAGAAATGTAATAAGAAAAAGCTAACCCATACCCAAAGAGCTAACAAATATAAGAAAGAATAAATAGAGAACCCTCAAACCCTCACCTCACCCGTAAGAAGCCTCTGCATAAGCCCCTTCTTCTGAAGCCTACGTAATTCTAACTGCTTTTTAAGATTATCGATTTCATCATCTATAGCAGAAAGCAGTTCGGCTATTCTCTTTTGCTCTTTCATTTTTGGTATATAGAATTGAAAATCAGAAACTATTTGCTTATTTAAATTTGGCTGTGTACCTGTCTGCCTCATTTTTTTAGCATTATTTTTATAATTAACTAACAAATAATATAGAAAAGTAAAATCTATTTTTTCTGAACATTCTATACCTAATATAGCCTGACTAGTAGCACATTCAACTTTAGCTATTATACATTCACCTATTGAAGCATACATAGCATACAATATTGTATTAATAGGAAATAGTTTTGCTGAAGAATTATTAAGACCTTCCTTTGTTATTTTTTTTTCACTATCATATAAAAATTTATTAGAACTTGTAATATCTTTAATAGCTACCCAAATTATATCACCATTATAATATTCTTTATTTTTTGTACTAGGAGTCCCGCCGCTAGACATTTCAGCTATATCCCCAAGCCTCACAGTTTCCCACTCATCAGTGAAACCGTTAAATCTCACCTTGCCAGTTAAAACCCTCTGCATCACGCCTTTCTTGTAAAGCTCTTTTTTTTCTATAAGTTTAGTAAGGTTTTCTATTATGTCATCGCATAATGAAAGTATATCGGCTATGCGTTTCTGATCGTCTATGGGCGGAAATGGAACTACAATATCTTTACATTCTTCATATCTTATTTGTCTACCATCTCTTATTCCTTCAACATATTTAGCTAAACTCTTATTTATAAAATAATGACTTTTAAAATATGCTTTATAAAAAAGTGGTTCAAATTTTATTTTTGGTTTTAAAATTGTATAAGCAGGACTAACTATTCCCTCATAATTAGAATACTCAAATCCACCTTGAAATGATCTCAAACTTATTACGAAACAACCTTTTTTAACCAATTTATAAGTTGATAAACTATCTTCTTTTCTTATAATGTCTTTTCCAAGTAAATAATTAGGTATTACTCCTCTATCTTGGGTAGATGCCAAAATTGTTTTATCAGCATGATTTTTTTCATTAAAATTTTCAAATAAATCTTTTAATTTTTTTTCCTGCCAGCCGCTTGGTAATTTGATATTTTTCATAAAAAAACCTTGATATTAATTAATTAAAACATAAAAAATAGTATATGCGATATCATAATTTTTTCAATTAATACCGTTAAATTTTTAAAGCCCTATATAAAATAGGGCTTTTTATATATAAAAAATATAATAAACTAATTAATGAAAAAATGTTAAAAGTATTCCCATAGTTATAGCACCTGATATTATGCCTGATATATTTACGGCCATAGCATGAAGAAGAAGACAGTTTGATGAGCTGTTCTCCTGTCCGTAAACATGGGCTCCCCAAGCAGGTACTGGGAATGCACTTAAACTGGCAGAACCTATTATAGGATTAACTTTGCCGCCTGAAATTATATTTATTAATTTAGCAGTTATTATTCCTATAGTTGTGCTTAAAATTAATGAAAGCAAGCCGAAAGCAAATATTAAAACCGTATTAAGAGTCATAAAATATTCGGCAGATGCTGATGAGCCTATTGCTATTCCTATAAGCATTGTAAGTATTCCAGTAATAGACTTCTGAAGCGTAACAGAGAAATTTTTTATTATATCAGATTCCCTTAAAATGCTTCCGAATAAAAGTGCCGCTATCAAAGGAAAAGAGTTAGCTAAAAATATCCCGCAAAGAGCCATAGCAATAACTGCAAATATTATTTTCTCGCCTCTTGATACATATCTTAAATACTCCATAGATATTTTTCTCTCTTTTGAAGTAGTTAAAACCTTTGTAAGTCCGGACTGAAGAAGAGGAAGAAGCTCCATATAAAGATAAGCAGCCATAACAACAGCAGCAAAATATTTAGGCTCTGTAATAAGCGAAGCCATATACATAGCCAAAGTTCCGTCAGCAGCCCCAATAATAGAAGATGCAGCCGATAAGCCCTCATTGATATTTAAAGAACTCATAATAAAAAATATCAAAAATATCCCAATCTGCGAACTTGCACCTATAAAGAAATTTTTAGGATCAGCAAGCACAAGCCCCAAATCTATCATAGTGCCTACAGCAAAAAATACCAATACTGGATAAACTCCGCTGTCTGCCCCGCTATGTATTAATCCTAAAAAACCATTTACAACATCCTCCGTCATCTTAGGAAGAGGCATATTAGCAGCCAGTATTGCTACTCCCATAGGAAGAAGAAGCAAAGGTTTTCTTTTATAATAAATGGACATATATATAAGATATGCCCCCAAAAGTATCATAATAATCTGGGCAAAAGACGGCGGATAAAAACCTGTAAGTAAATTGTTAAAATCCAAACCTAAAGCTCTATTCATATATACCCCTTAAATCAGCTAATCTGCAATATAACCTGACCTTCAACTACAGAAGAACCCTTTTCAACATGTATAGATTTAACAACCCCTGAAGCAGGTGCTGTAACTTCATTCTCCATTTTCATAGCTTCTAATATAGCTACAACCTGACCTTCGGAAACTTTATCGCCTACAGCAACGCTGAATGATACAACAGTGCCGGGCATTGATGCTTTTACTGATACAGCATTCTCATCTATAGGTGCTGATGGAGCTGAAGGTGCTGAAGAAACTGCAGGCTTAGCCTCCTGAACTGCAGAAGCTGCTTTTACAACTGGTGCTGACTGCACTTTTTCGCTTTTCACCTCTTCCACTGATACATCATAAGTTTTTCCATTAACTGTTATTTTATATTGTTTAGTCATAATTTCTCCCAAATATTTTATTTAATTTTATTTACTCTGTCTGCCATTCCCCATATAGGAGTTTTAGATTCCTGTATAGACCTAATTATAAATTTATTATTAGACATTCCCGTATAAGCTGAAACTGCAGCAGTAATCACAGCAACAAGCTCAGCATCATCAATTAAATCCTCTTCTTTGGTTTTACTCTCCTCTACAACTTTGCTTATCTCTTCCTCTTTTTTTATGTTTCTAGCCTTAAAAATAATAGCCAAAATCACAGATAATATATAGAAAACCAAAGCAGCAATCAAAACAGACATTATACCGAATATAGCAATAGCCGCATTATGTTCCATTTAATAACTCCTCTTAAAACAATTATTACAAAGGTATATTGCCGTGTTTTCTAGGCATTCTGCTTTCTCTTTTTCCAGCTAAAAGATGCAATGCATTTATAAGATAGCTTCTAGTATATTCAGGCTCTATTACATCATCAACATAGCCTCTCACAGCCGCTCTGTAAGGATTAGCAAATTCTTTTTTGTACTCTTCTATCTTTTCAGCTCTTACCTTTTTAGGATCATCAGCTTTGTCTATTTCTTTTTTAAATATAATATTAGCAGCCCCGTCAGGTCCCATAACAGCAATCTCAGCAGAAGGCCAAGCATAAACCATATCAGCACCCAAATGTTTAGAACACATAGCAATATAAGCTCCGCCGTAAGACTTTCTTATAATAAGAGTAATTTTAGGAGCAGTAGCCTCCGAATAAGCATATAAAAGTTTAGCACCATGTCTTATAACTCCATTATGCTCCTGTCCTACACCGGGCAAATATCCTGCAGTATCAACTAATGTAACAAGCGGAATATTAAAGCTGTCGCAGAAGCGTATGAATCTTGCTGCCTTATCTGCCGCATTAATATCAAGCACTCCCGCCATAGAATTAGGCTGATTTGCTATTATTCCAACAGACTTTCCATCAAGACGTGCAAAACATATAACTATATTAGTAGCAAATAAAGGCTGAAGCTCAAAAAACTCTCCGTTATCAACTACCCTTTTAATAATCTCTTTAACATCATAAGGCTTATTAGGACTGTCTGGAAGTATATTAGATAATTCCTCATCATTTCTATTAGGATCATCATTAGTTTTCTCTAAAGGCACATCCTCTAAATTATTCTGAGGTATATATGATAATAATTTTTTTACGCCTTCTAAAGTAGATATTTCATCTGGGAACATTAGTGAAGCAACGCCTGAAGTTTTGCTGTGAACATAAGCTCCTCCAAGCTCTTCAGCAGAAACCTGTTCACCAGTTACAGCTTTAACAACCTGAGGACCAGTAATAAACATATTTGATCCCTTATCAGTCATAAATATAAAGTCCATCAAAGCAGGCGAATATACGGCTCCTCCTGCACAAGGTCCCATTATAACGCATATCTGAGGTATAACCCCAGATGCCTGAACATTTCTATAAAAAATATCTCCGTATCCTCTTAATGAATCAATACCTTCCTGTATTCTGGCTCCGCCTGAGTCATTAATACCTATACAAGGGCATCCCAATTTTATTGCCATATCCTGTACTTTGCAAATTTTAGCAGCATGCATCTGTCCCAAAGAACCGCCTATAACAGTAAAGTCCTGAGCGTATATGCATACCTGTCTGCCGTTTATTTTTCCGTACCCTGTAACAACACCCTCTCCAGCTATTTTATTTTTCTCCATTCCAAAATCACTGCATCTATGCTCTATAAAAGCATCTATCTCGCAGAATGTATCTTCATCCAAAAGATGCAGTATACGTTCTCTTGCAGTTAATTTTCCTTTGGCATGACGTTCTTCATTTTTTTCTTTTCCGCCGCCTTCTTCTATTTTTTCTTTTCTTTTTCTAAGTTCATTGATTTTTTCTTGCATATTTCTTTAAGTCCTTATTAGATTTTTTTTATCTAACTATTAGATTTTAAACAAAAATTTTAATGCCTAGTTAAAGAAACATATAATTATTTTTTATTTATTGCAATGATATTTTACAACTTTTGTATGTTTTAACAATTTAGTCGAATGTTTAAATTTATAGAAAATGTTAGATAATTCTTACATTTTTTACCAATAAAGCATAAAAATGGAATTATATATTGTTTTTAGGTATTGATTTTTTATATAATAATGGGATATAATTTTTATATAAATAAAAACAATTTATTTTTTTTAAGGAGAAGATAATGAAAAAACTAATAATAATATCATCTATATTAGTTATTACTATAAGCGGAAATTTAATGGCAAAAACAGGTGCAAGTTTAGGATTAATGATACCTCTCGGAGCAAGTTTCAGCAGCTTCAGCGGAAATGATGCAGGCAATTTAAAATCCGATGCAGGATTTGAATTCGGAATACATTTTCAGCCTGCATACTACTTTGGTTTTCGATACCTATCATTCGGACTTGGTTTGGATTTAGGATATAACAGAGATGTATTTGCTTTCAAATCAGCAATGGATGAAAAGTCTAGGGGCTGTATAGCTTTTGACAGTATAATGATAGGAGTATTGCCTAAAATAGATATAGCATTCATATCTATAGGAGTAGGTGCTGGGGTAAAAATACCTTTAGGAGGAAGCAGCTACTTCAGAGAAAGCGACGGAGGATACACTTCTGTAGGATATGATTTTAAAAAGATAAAAGAAAATTTCAAAAATCCATATATTCCTTATCTTAAAGCTACAGTGGATTTCTTACTTCCTTTGAATATAGTTCTTGGAGTATATGCTTCTTATGACTTCGGAGTAATAGAAACTAAAAATCCTTCTTTTCACACTAAAATGTCAGCTTTTGATTTAGGCGGACAAATAGGATTAAGATTCTAATAAATAATTAAAATAAAAAATAAAAAGGAATGCATTTTATATATGTATTCCTTTTTTAAAAAAATAATGCTGTTTTTATTGACTTTTACGATATTATTGTATATAATAATACTATCAATAATTTTTATAAGGAGTTTGGAATGTATATTTCGACCAGATGCAATACCACCCAAAGAATTAATAATTCAAATATTTATTTTCAGCTTTCTAAATTCTATAAATCTTTCAAACGCAGCTTATCTAATAAGAAGTAATCTTTAAAAAATTCTATCTAAATATTAACATTATATATAATTTTTATAAAAAATAGTGTATAACTATTTTAAAATTAATTAAGGTACAAAGTATTATGAACAATAATTTTACAGTATCAGATGATATTCTTTTGTCTATGAAAGACTTTTTAATAGATTTAAGAAGAGATTTACACTCACATCCTGAGTTAGGTTTTGAAGAGTTTAGAACTATGGAAAAAATATCTTCTATACTCAAATCGTTTAATGTAAATCACAAAACTAAAATAGCAAATACCGGCATAATAGCTGACATCGAAGGCGAAGATAAAAATTTTACTATAGCCTTTAGAGCGGATATGGATGCTTTGCCTATGGAGGATAAAAAAACTTGTTCATACTCCTCCAAAAATAAAGGGAAATGTCATTCATGCGGACATGATGTTCATACGGCAATACTAACAGGAACAGCAAAATATTTTTCTGAGATAAAACCTCCATGCAATATAAGGTTAATATATCAGCCTGCAGAAGAAACAACAGGCGGTGCTTTGCCTATGATAGAAGAAGGAGCTTTAAATAATGTTAATGTTATTTATGGGCTTCATGTAAGACCTGAAATAAGGGTGGGACAAATCAGCTTTACTTATGGAGCAATGTATGCAAGTTCTAATATGTTTGAGGTGAATATAAAAGGAAAATCAGCACATGGGGCTAAATCATACTATGGTACAGATTCCATAATAATAGCTTCTCATATAATAACTCAGCTTCATAGTTTTGTATCTGCCTTTACAGACGGAAGCATGAGGCTTCATATTGGTACAATTAACGGAGGAACTGCAAATAATATAGTAGCTGAAAATGTAAAAATGGAAGGCATTATTAGAATGCTGTGTGATGATGAAGCTAGAGATTACAGACTTAAAATGATAGAAAATATTATAGTTAATACGGCTAAAAGTTTCGGCGGATATGCTGAGTTTATAAATATACCTTCTTATCCTGCTTTAATTAACCATGATAATGCTGTTAATATTATAATAGAATCTGGAAGTATGTTTTTAGGAAAAGAAAACTGCATAAAAGAAAATCCTAATATGACTACAGAAGATTTTAGTTATTATCTTCAAAGAGTTAAAGGGGCTTTCTTTAGTTTGGGGGTTTCTAATGATAAGATAAATGCCCCTATTCATAACAGCTTATTTGATATTGATGAAGATGCTATAAATATAGGCGTAAAGATGCAGGTTTTAAATGTTTATAATACTTATAAAAATAAAGAGTTGTTTTTATAATAGTAATAATATATAATTAAAGGAGATGAATATGTCATTATTTGAAGGAGCTGGTGTAGCTTTAATAACACCATTTACTAATGATTATAGGGTTAATTACGAGAAATTAGAAGAACTTATAGAGTTCCAAATAGCAAATAAAGCTGATGCTATAATAGCAGCAGGAACAACCGCAGAGAGTGCAACGCTTAGTGCCGAAGAAAGACTTGAGGTAATAAAATTCTGTATAGAACGTACTAAAAAAAGAACTTTAGTCATAGCAGGTACTGGAACTAATAATACAAGTTTGGCTGTAGAGTTTAGTAAAAAATCTTATGAATATGGTGCCGATATTGTAATGGCTGTAACTCCGTATTATAACAAAGGAAATGAAAGCGGACTTATTGATTATTTTACGCAAATAGCAAATAGTGTAAAATGTCCTGTTATAATGTATAATGTACCTTCAAGGACTGGCGTAAAATTATCTTTGAATGTTATTAAAACTTTAGCCGCTGTTTCAAATATTAAGGCAATTAAAGAAGCAAGCGGTGATATTGGATATGTAGCTGATATTGCCAATATAGCTCCTAACTTGGATATATATTCAGGAAATGATGACATGGTTACTCCAATACTTGCATTAGGCGGAAAAGGGGTTATATCAGTTACAAGCAATATTATACCTAGAGAAAATCATGATATGGTTATGAATTATCTCAATGGAAATGTTGCAGAAGCTGTAAAAGCACAGATTAAATATATAGATTTAATTAGAGCTATGTTTATAGAGGTTAATCCTGTACCTATAAAAGAGGCTATGAACATTATGGGTTTTGATGTAGGACCTTGCCGTTCTCCATTGGGACCTTTAAGCGATAAAAATAGGGAGCATGTTAGAGAAATAATAAATAAATATGGTTTAAAAAAATAATTTATTTTTTATAAATAAAAATAAAAAATTTGGAGTGATAAATGAAAGTAATAATACATGGAACTGGAGTTATGAGCTCTATGTTAAAAGAAGTCATAGAAAAAGAAGGTGAATTGGAAATCACTGGTTTTGCTGATGATCTAACAAATGAAAAAGGTGATATAATTATAGATTTTTCACATTTTTCAAGACTTCCTTCTATGATAGAATATGGTGTAAAAAATAATATACCTATGGTTATTTGTACCACTGGTTATGATGAGAATGTGCTTGCTAAAATTGTTGAAGCTTCTTCACATGTACCTATAGTATTATCTTCTAATACTTGTATAGGTATGAATTTAATGAATGAAATTGTTGCAAAAATTGCTCCTCTATTAACAGGTTTTGATATTGAAATCATAGAAACTCACCATAACAGAAAAGTAGATTCCCCAAGCGGTACTGCAAAAAGTCTTTTTAATGTTATTAATGCTGCATTAGATAATAAAATGTCATTAGTTCATGGAAGAAACGGATTGCATGTAAGAGATAAAAATGAAATAGGAGTGCATTCTATAAGAGGTGGTTCTGTTGTAGGAGAGCATAAAGTTATATTCTATGGAGATGATGAAATTATAGAAATAAAACATACCTCTACTTCAAGAAGAATATTTGCCAATGGTGCTGTGAAAGCTGCTAAATTCCTTATAGGAAAAAAACCAGGTCTATACAGAATGAAAGAAGTACTATCATAACAATATATATTACATGAGGAGAATAATTTATAGATGGACATGTTAGAAAAGTCAGAAGATATAATAGCATATATTAAAAACTCTAAGAAGAAAACACCTGTTAAAATATATATAAAAGGAAATATTGATAATATTAAAACTACAGCAAAAGTATTTTCTTCTGGAAATTTTCACTTTATAGTAGGAGATTATGAAGAGATTAAAACTATATTAGATGAATATAAAGATGCTATAGAAGATTATTATTTAGAAAATGACAGAAGAAATTCAGGAGTACCTACTTTAAGCTATTTTAATATTAATGCTAGAATAGAACCAGGGGCAGTAATTAGAGATAAAGTAAAAATAGGCGATAATGCTGTTATAATGATGGGAGCTATAATTAATATAGGAGCTGAAGTTGGAGAAGGCACTATGATAGATATGGGGGCTGTTCTAGGCGGACGTGCTATTGTAGGAAAAAACTGCCATGTAGGAGCTGGAGCTGTTGTTGCTGGAGTAATTGAGCCTCCTTCTGCTAAGCCTGTTATAATAGAAGATAATGTTGTTATAGGTGCTAATGCTGTTATTATAGAAGGTGTTCATATTGGTAAAAACGCTGTTATTGGGGCTGGTGCTGTTGTTATAGAGGATGTTTTAGATAATCAGGTTGTTGTAGGAAATCCTGCCAAAGTAATAAAAGACAAAGATGAAAAAACTTCCGACAAAACTAAATTAGTTGATGATTTAAGAAAATAATTAAAAGCCTCTATATATAAACTATATAGAGGCTTTTCCAATTTTTAGCAAAATTAAAAAATATACGGAGAGTCTATCATGGAGCTTAATAAAAATATACTTACTGTACCTTATTCTATTATTAGAGAATTCACTGAAAAAGCTCAAAAAAAGGGAAATGCTATAATGCTTACTATAGGAGAGCCTGATTTGCAGCCTCCTAGAGAATTTATTGATTATGGATATGAGTATGCAAAAACTCATGCATTAGGTTATA
This sequence comes from uncultured Brachyspira sp., assembly GCF_944388875.1. Classification (GTDB taxonomy): domain Bacteria; phylum Spirochaetota; class Brachyspiria; order Brachyspirales; family Brachyspiraceae; genus Brachyspira. Next base: position 47,399 of record NZ_CALXKQ010000009.1, on the reverse strand, counting down.
CGCAGGCGGGAGGTTCAAATGAATTAAGGGAGCTTGTAGCTAATCATTATAATAAATATTATGGCTCTAATGTTAATGCTAATAATATTTTAATGCATATTGGTTCTATGGAAGGAATTTCTTCTGTATTTAGAACTATATTAAATATTGATGATGAGGTAATACTTCCTACACCGTTTTTTTCTCCTTATGAATGGGCTATTAAATTAGCTTATGGAAAAATTGTTTATTTGGATACAAGCGAAGATAAATTCGTATTAAAACCTGAAACTATAGAAAAAGCTGTTACAAGCAAAACTAAAGCAATACTATTCAGTAATCCTGGAAATCCGTCTGGATATATGCTTAAAAAAGAAGAAATGGATGAACTTGTTAAATACTTTGAAAAAAAGGATATATTTATTATAGCTGATGAAATATATTCTGCTATATCTTTTTACCCTTTTACATCATTCACATCTTATCCTTCTATAAAAGATAAAGTTATTGCTTTCAATGGTTTTTCTAAATCTCATTCTATGACTGGATGGAGAATAGGATACAGCATATCGCCTGAATATGTAAGAAAATGCTTTATTAATGCAAGTTTTAATAATGTGGGAAGCATGGTTGCTCTTTCATGTGCTATAGCTGAATATGCTTTAAAAAATTGTCCTTTCATTGAAAGTTTTAGAGATACATATAAAGAACGTGCTATGATAATGTCTAAAGAATTATCAGATTTAGGATTTGATGTTATAGAACCTAGGGGAGCATTTTATTTGTTTGTAGGATACAGCAAGTTCTCAAAAGAAAATTCTATTGATTTTTGTATGAAAATGCTTGATGAAACTGGTGTTGCTGTAGTACCGGGTATTGCTTTTGGAAGCGAGAATTATTTTAGAATAGCTTTAACACAGGATATACCTTTATTAAAAGAGGCTGCTGAAAGAATAAAAAAATTTGTAAATAAATAATATTTTTAATATGTTTAGTATATTATATTTATATGCTAAACATATTTTAATTTTCAAAAAATATATTTATAACAGCATTAACATTTATTATACTTATAGGACGTATATAATACTTAGTTTTTTCTAATAATATAAATCTGTCTTTATCAATATCAGAGTTTTTATAATTCATTATATATTTAATACCATTTGAATTAATTGAATTATATTTAATATTTAAAGTTAATCTCTCATCATCATTATTCACTATATCAAAATAAAGTATTTGCTGCACTTTATCAAAATCTATATTTTCTATTCTTTGAAACTTAGCTATTATAATTTTTATTTTGTCATTTCTATTAAAATAATCATAATTAAAATCTATATTAAGTACATCATTATAGGTTTCTGCAAATAATTCTTCATTATTTTTTGATGCTTTTATCTGCTCAAGTAACTTAGAATCTACTCTGTCATTTAATATAACAGAAGTATATTTGCTTGATGATATTCTCTCTTCGCTGTTAATTTTATATGATGTAAATTTAGATTTAAATTTAGAAACTTCTTCTATAGAAAGATTATTTTCAAAATGCATTTTTTTTCTGTAATTGCTTCTAACATCTTCATAAGAAATTTTGGCATTATCATAAAATGTAGGTATAACATACGAAAAGAAAGCGGTATTTTTAGAATTCAAATTATACAAATAGGCACTGACGCCTAAGTATCCTGTAGAAGTAATCCAAGGATAAGCCCCCAATCCTAAAAAATCACCGCTTCTTCTATTTATATATTTGCTTCTAATTTCTCCTGTTAGTAATTTTACAGTTTTATTATCATTTTCTTTTTTAGCTTTTTCTATTAAATTTATAGTATTATAAAGTCTTGAAATAGTGGAAAAACAAAATAATTTATTAAAAGAAGCTCTTTTATTAAGCATAGCATCAATACCGTCAGCAATACTTCTAAACATCTTTGAAAGCTCAGGCATTATTTTCATTTGAAGTTTAATGCTAAGCTGTTCTGCTATATCAAAATCCTTTTCACTGCATGAGTATAAACCTTTTTCAAATATACTTTCTGCAAAAACTTTTGAAAATTTTAAAATATTTTCATCTATTTCTTTGTCTTCTTCATTTATTTCCTCTAAAGTACCGTACATTTCTTTATATTTTAGTATTGCAATTATCTTATGAGAACATAAAGAAGAATCCTTGCATGAACATACTGCTTTTTTCACACTGTCATTTTTAGGGAAATAAACATTTGTATCCTCTTCTGGTATACATATTTCAAGCATAGCATCTTCTTTTATTTGAACTTCTATATCCTCATAAAATCTGTCTAATGCATATTCAAAATTCTTTTTTGTGCTTAATTTTCTAATCTCATTAAAGGGAATATTTTTAACCTCATCAAATGAATTATTATCAGTATTAATTTCTTCTTCTGATGCTTTTTTATCTATTTCAGCACTATTTGAACTTATATTTTCTATATATAGAAGAGCCATTATTATATGTTTGCAAATATCTTTTGAAGGACATGTGCATTTACTTGCTTTTATATCTGAATCATTTAAAGTAACTTCTGATGTATCTATTATTACTTTTATTTTATCTTCTGATTCTTCCAATTTTATCTTTTCAGGGTTATTATTTATAATATTATCAATATCTTTAACAGCTCTGTTATATATGCCTTTACTTGTTAAAGTAAGCAGAAAATTTTCATTTATGTATTGTTTTAAATTATTAATTTTGTCAGTCATTGATAATATGATATACTAAAATTAATATATTGTCAAAGATAGGCAATATATATAATTACAGAAAAAAACTTGTATAATAAATAAAAAAAATATATACTACTTTAAAATATTTTTTAGGATTTAAATATAAATGAATAAAAAAAATATAGTGATAATTGGGGCTGGAAATGCAGGAGAAACACTTGCATCTGAAATATTAACTTCTGATGATAATAATGAATATAATATACTTTGCTTTTTAGATGATGATGAGAATAAAAAAGAATTACATTCTATAGAAGTTAAAGGCAAGGTAAAAGATATAGATAAAATAATAGAGGAATATAAAAAAAATAATATAGATATAGAAGAAATAATTATTGCAATACCTACCCTTAAACAAAAAGAACTTCTTGGAATATTGGATATTATATACCCCACTGGAATAAGATATAAAATACTGCCATGTTTTTTTGAAATAATAAAGGGAAATGCCTCTATAAAAGATATAAGAAATCTTGAGCCTTCTGACTTGCTTGGAAGAGAGGAAATTGGTTTTGATGAAAAAGAAATTTCTGAATACTATAAAGATAAAACAATATTAGTTACAGGAGGCGGAGGCTCTATAGGAAGCGAACTTGTAAGGCAGTTAATTACACTTCCTCTAAAAAAAGTTATGGCTTTGGATAATTCTGAAAGTGCTGTTCATAATCTTATAATGTCTTTAAATGACAGAAATAATGAAAAACATAAACACAAATTCATGTATATAATATCAAATGTACGCGACTATGTTAAAGTTGATAAAATCTTAAAAGAAGAAAAGCCAGATATAATTTTCCATGCAGCTGCTCATAAGCATCTTCCATTTATGGAAGCTTATCCTGAAGAAGCTATTAAAAATAATATATTAGCTACAGAAAATATTGCAACTTTAGCTATTAAAAATAATATAAAAAACTTTGTATTTATCTCTACAGATAAAGCAGTACGCCCTACTTCATTAATGGGAGCAAGCAAAAGAATATGCGAAAGAATGATAATGTCATTATCGCATGAGCAAAATAATACAGCATTTAAAATAACAAGGTTTGGAAATGTTTTAGGAAGCAGCGGAAGTGTTATACCAGTATTTGAAAAGCAGATAAGAGAGGGCAAAGCATTAACTGTTACGCATCCTGAAATGGTAAGATTTTTTATGTCTATAAGAGAAGCCGCAAGACTTGTAATTAAAGCATGTACTTTAAATGATGGAATAATATTTACTTTGGATATGGGAAAGCCAGTAAGGATTTTAGACTTGGCTAAAAATATGCTTAAAATGTACGGACTTACTGAAAAAGATATTCCTATTATATTTACTGGAATTAGGGAAGGCGAGAAACTCTATGAAGAGATATTGATGGATGATGAAACATTAGTTCCTTCGCAGTACAAAAAATTATTCATAGCTAAAGACCCTGTAAAATGCTTAACACCAGAAGAGCGAAAAGTTATGATTGATGCTTTTGATATAGCCTCTCTTGATGCGGATAAAGAAACTATAAAAATGCTTATGAGAAAATATATAGAAGAGTATACTGGATAAAAATAATATATACCTAAATAAATATAGTTTATCAAAAATAAACTTCTATTTTGTTTTTAATAAATTTTTATCTAATTAATTTAAAAAAATAATGTAAATAATAATCATAAAATCATATTGACATTAGAGTGAACTCCAATGATATAATTTGTAAAAATTAAATGGAGTATAATTTATGAGAAATATTATTTTTTTATTATCAATTCTTACATTATTTTTTTCATGCAGTAATAATACGCAATCATCTTCAAATCAAAGTTCTTCAAACTCTGCATCAGTAAATAATGCTATTATTCAAGCACCTATTAATATATCAACTAATAATGACGGCAAAATAAATTCAATAGGATTTATGGCTATTTCTACAAATATGGATTTTGAAAAAAGGGAGTTTACAAGACATGCTGTAGGAAGCAATGATATACTTATAGAAATACTTTATGCAGGAATTTGCCATAGTGATATACATGCGGTTAATGGAGAACATGGTGAAGCAGCTCACCCATTCGTACCTGGACATGAAATAGCTGGAAGAGTGGTACAGGTTGGAAGTGATGTAACAAAATTTAAAGTGGGAGATTTGGCAGGTGTTGGATGTATGGTTAATTCATGCGGAGAATGTGTTAATTGCTTAAATAATCAGGAACAGTATTGTTTAAATGGAACGGTATTTACTTACGGCTTTGAAGACAGATTCCATGATAATGAAATAACACAAGGAGGATATTCTGATAATATAGTTGTTTCAGAAAATTTTGCTATACTTATACCTGATAATGCAGAACTTAATAAAGTTGCACCTTTGCTTTGTGCAGGAGTTACTACTTATTCTCCTATAAAAGTAATGAATATAAAAGAAGGAGATAAAGTAGGAGTAGCAGGATTTGGAGGACTAGGTTCTATGGCTTTACAGTATGCTGTTAAATTGGGTGCTGAAGTTACTGTATTTGATATCACAGAAGATAAAAGACAAGATGCTTTAAATATGGGAGCTTTTAAATATATTAATATTAATAATACTTCAGATTTAGAAAATATTAATAATACTTTAGATTATATCATAAGTACAATACCTGCTAAGTATGATCTTAATATGTATATGAATATATTAAAAAGAAATGGAACTATGTGCATTTTGGGAATACCTCCTCATAATGACAGCCCTTCGCTAGATATAACAGATTTAGTTATTTTTAATGGAAGCAGAAAAGTATTTAGCTCTTTAATAGGCGGAATAAAAGAAACTCAGGAAATGCTTGATTATTCTGTAGCTAATAATATATATCCTCCTGTAGAAATAATTAATGCTGATGCTCAGGCTATATCCGATGCTTACAATAAAGTTATTAATGGTGAAGTAAAATTCAGATATGTAATAGACATGAAAACTCTTAATGATTAATTATATTTTTTATATCTGCAGAAGTTACATTTACTTCTGCAGAGTATTTATAATAATTTAAGATAATACTTTCTTTAGAGCCTCTATAACAATGTCCTGTTCTTCTCTTAAAATATCATTATCTATAGGCAATGCTATATTATGTTTTGAAGCATATTCAGATACTGGCATATCACCTTCTTTATAGCCTAATTTTTTCACAAGTATAGGAGCTAAATGTATAGGATGAGGATAATAAAGAGCTGTAGGAACTCCTAATTCGTTTAATTTTGTTCTAACTTCATCTCTGTTATTTTCCACTTGTATAACATACTGAGCATGCACGCTTTGAGTATATTCTGCTATTTTTGGAACTTTTACAACATCTTTTAATTTTTCATTATAATACTCAGCAGCACTTCTCCTATAATTCATATCGTCATCAAATCCCTTAAACTTTTCTAACAAAATACCAGCCTGCATATTATCCAATCTTCCAGTAGTACCTAATTTAACATGTATCATTCCTCCTTCATCACCATGATGTCGAAGCTGTTTTAAGTTTTTGTATAGCTCTTCATTATTAGTAAATACCATCCCTCCATCTCCGAAACATCCTAAAGGCTTGGCAGGAAAGAATGAAGTAACAGCAATATCTCCTAACTTACCAGAACATGATTTAATATTTTTATAGCTTGCTCCGAAAGACTGGCATGCATCTTCTATAACAAATATATTATTCTTTTTAGCTATATCCAGTATAACATCAAAATTAGCACATTGTCCGAATAAATTAACAGGTATAATAGCAGCAGTATTTTTATTAATTAAACTCTCTAGTTTTTTTACATCCATATTAAAATATTCATCAATATCGCAAACTCTTACCTTCATTCCTAAAAAAGCAGGAGCTTCAGCAGTAGAAAAAAATGTCATAGCAGGAACTATTACCTCTTTTTGAGAATGATCCTCACCAGCATTGAACCCTAATGCCAAAAGAGAAAGTACTAACCCCACATGACCTGATGATACGCCTACAGCATATTTAGCACCTGTATAATTTGATAATTCTTTTTCTAGCTCATCTAATTCCTGACCAAACACAAACTGACTCCTCTCTATAATAGAAAATATCTTCTTATCTATAGCCTCTTTTCTCTTTTCATATCCTCTGTAAAGGTTCATATATTTCATAAAACAATCCTTTAAAAAATTATTATATAAATTGTATTCATATTATAATTATTGTCAATATTAATTTAATAAATAAAATATATGGTTAATGTTTTTTATAAGAACAAAAAACATAAAGAATCTTGACAATGAATATTATTTTACTATACTATATATTAAATACAGTAATAAGCATAGCAGAGATGATAAAACAGTGAATATGTGCGTAAAATATTTAACAAAAGAAATGACTTTATCCATGAAAATACCCAGTGATAAATCCTATATAGCCAAAGTTTCCAGCGACTTTCTTACATTTCTGCATACAAATGGAATAAAAGAATGCGATGCTTTTCAAGTGGCATTTGAAGAGGCTTTAACAAATGCCATAGTTCACGGCAACGGTAACAATATTGATAAAAAAGTTGATATAAACTTTAATATAAATGATGAATATGTTGAAGTTATCATAGAGGATGAGGGAAATGGATTTGATTATATAATGGCTATGATTGAACTTACAGAATCACAGGATAATATATATAAAGACAGCGGAAGAGGAATTTTCTTAATATCGCTTTATACTGATGATTTCTATTTTGAAAATAACGGAAGAAAGATAGTTATGATTAAATATAGAAATTAATTAGCAATAAAAGTATTGACATATTGTATGCATATATCAAAAGATTTTAGTTTTCTTAATTAAGAAATAAGTAATACTATTTATTATAGTTTCTCTATTTCTTCTATACTTAATCCTGTCAATCTGCTTATAAGTTCTAAACTCATATTCTCTTTCTTCATTTCTCCAGCTATTAGTATTGATTTATTTTTTTCTCCTTTTTCTATACCAAGTCTAATACCCTCTTCAATACCTAATCTTCTCTCTTCTTCAAGCATTATCTGATTGCCGTATAAATATGCCTGTCTTTTATCATATTCATTCATCATTAATCTGTCTTTTATAAAATTATTATATTTTTTTTGTACTTCTTCCATTATAGGTTTTTCTTTTACTAACTCAGACATAACTTCCTCCTTATTATCTCTCATAGTAAAAAATTTGAGCCAGCAATTTAAATCTGGTTCTAATAAATTATATTTAAATTTTTTGAGTTCAATTATATGAATTTGCAGATGGTCTGTAAGAAGTTTTTGATTAATTGTATCATAAATCATATAGCATGAATGTATATTATTGCTGTCATCTAAATTAAAATTAAGCAAATTAATGCTTATTACAGGAGTTAGAGCATCATATTTTTCACCCTGTTTTAAAAGTTTGCTGTAATTAGATGCCCAATAATAAAGTATTCTCTCTGGAAATCTTGAGTTGCCTTGAAGCTGAATCTCTATTATAACAACTGATCCATTTTGTGTAATGCATTTGACATCTGTAATACTTTCCTTGTCCTCATAATTTTTTTTGTAGTTGAATGGTGTTAAAATCTCTGCCGATCTGAAAGTTTTCATACCAGAGTCAAGCATTGTTGAATTAATGAAATCCAACAATATTGCTTCGCTTCCTTTATCAGAAAAAAGGTATCTTACAAAATAGTCATTCAAGGTATTAAAATATTTTATATTGCTATAATCATTTGCCATATAAACATTATAATAAAAACAAAATATTTTGTCAAAGCAATAAAAAATGAATTTATAATTGACACATTACTTAATTTTAACTAGAATGTTTTTAATTAGTCTTATATAAATAATGGTAAATGCATTTTATAAGCATATTAAATTTTCTTAAATAGTACTTGTTTTTGAGTTTTTTTGTGATAATATATTTTTATGATAAAACTTATAGCTACAGATTTAGATGGAACTTTATTAAATAATAACAGTGAAATAAGCAATTATAATAAAAAAGTCTTAAAAAAATTAATGAATAATGGAATAGAAATTATATTTTCTACAGGAAGACCTTTTGAAGGAATGAAACGCTATAAAGATATTATTGAAAATGATAATCATTCAATAGTATTTAATGGAGCAATTATAGCAGACAGTAACGGAGATTTTATTTATAATAAACCTATCAATAAAGATACTGCTATGTATATAATAGATATTTATAATAAATATAAGCATAAAGATATATACCTTCATGTTTACAGCGGAAATCAATATATAGTTTCAGAAGAAGATATTTATTTTAAAAGATATATAGAAAAAGAAAATATTACAGATACTGTGATAGGATTGGATAATGCTAAAGACTTTTATTTCAGTAAAATGCTTTTTATAGGCGAAAGATATATTTTAGAAACCATACAAGATGAAGTAAAAAATAATATTAAAGCGGATATATCATTTTCTCATACTAATTTTTTAGAGATACTTGCTTATGGAATAAATAAAGGCAGTGCTTTGAAATGGCTTTGTGATATAAAGGGAATAAAAAGAGAAGAGATAGTAGCTTTCGGAGATAATTACAATGATATAGAAATGCTTAAGTATGCTGGTACAGGAGTTGCTGTTGAAAATGCTGAAGGAGATGTAAAGAAAAATGCTGATTATATATGCTTAAGGAATGATGAAAACGGAGTTGGAAAGTTTTTAGAGAAATTTTTGGATTTATAAATTTAAGTATTGACATTTTTCTTCTATTATGTTATAGTATTTGACATGTCTATGCGGGAATAACTCAGTTGGTAGAGTTTCTGCTTGCCATGCAGACTGTCGCGGGTTCGAGTCCCGTTTCCCGCTCATATTAAATCCCCAATAGATTTTCTTCTGTTGGGGTATTTTTTTATTATAATTTAAAGGTATTATTAAAAATGGATATTAAAGATTTAAATTTTGAAACTTCAACCGATGACAAGGATTTGGTTACACTCAAACTCACAATCTCAAAAGATGCTTATAATAAGGAATTAGAAAAGCAAATAGAATATTATAAGCCTAGAGTTAATGTTAAAGGATTCAGAGTAGGACATGCTCCTAATAATATTATACTTTCAAGATATAGAGAGGCTTTAGAAGGTGCTACTAATGAAGTTTTAATAGATGAGGCTTGGAATACTTACCATGATGAAAAAAATGTCAAAGCTATGGGTACTCCTAAACTTCTTGATTTAGAAAATAAAGATGACGGACTTCATCTTACTTATGAATACTATCCTATACCTGAATTTAATTTGCCTGATTTGTCTTCTATAAGTGTAGAAAAAAATAAATATACTGTTGATGACAGTGTTGTTGAAGAGGCTTATAAACTTTCTCTTCATAGATTTTCTCATTTTAATGAAAGCGAGTTAAAATCAGAAATAGGCGACAGAGTTTATGTAAAAATAGAATTTGATGATGATGCTAATCAAAAATACAATAAAGAATTGACAGTAGTTGCAAGCGATGATGAAAATGAAAGTATTTTCTCAAGAAATGCAGTAGGCGTAAAAAAAGATGATAAAAAACTTCTTAAAACTTATGTTGATGGAATAGAAGCTACTTTAATAATGAATATTCTAAAAGTAGAAAAACCAGATATGAAGGATGATTCTAAAGAAGAAGACAGACAAAAAGTTAAAGAATCTTTAAAAGATCATTTGATAAAAAGAGCTGAAGAGAGAGCAAACAGCGAACTTATAAATGATACATTATTTAATAAATTAATAGAATTAGTTAATATGACTCTTCCTAAAGGATATTATGAAGAGCAATTGGAAATATCTTTAAATGAATTTGAAAGATCTATGTCAAGCAGAGGAATGAGCAAAACAGATTTCTTAATTTCTGTTGCTAAAACAGATGAAGATATAAGAAAAGAATATGAAGAGAATGTAAGAAAACAAATAACTTTTGATATGATAATGGCTAAACTTGCTGAAACTTATAAAGATTCTATTACTGTTAATGAAGAAAAGGCAAAAGAATATGCTAATAGAATGTATCAATATCAAAGTTATATGGGACTTGCTAAACTTCCTAAAGAAGAACAGCAAAATATTATAAACTATATAATGCGTGATGCTCAAAACAGAGCTACTTCTGAGGCTATTTTGGATTATGTTAAAGAACATGTACAGGTATCCGAAAAAGATGCAGGTAAATTCAAGCCTGAAGAAAGCGATATTTGGGGCGGATATTAATTTATAAAAAAGAGGTAATATAGATAAGATGGAGAGAAATTACATGACTATACCTTATGTTATAGAGCAAACAAGCAGAGGAGAGCGTTCCTACGATATATATTCAAGACTTTTAAAAGACAGAATTATATTTTTAGGCGGAGAGATAAATGATGATGTGGCTAATGTAGTTATAGCACAGCTTTTATTCTTAGAATCTGCTGATCCTGAAAAAGATATATCATTGTATATAAACAGTCCTGGCGGAGTTGTTACTGCTGCTTTAGGAATGTATGATACTATGCAGTATGTTAAGCCAGATGTTGCTACTTTATGTGTAGGACAAGCTGCTTCTGCAGGTGCTTTGCTTTTGGCAGGAGGAGCTAAAGGTAAAAGATTTGCCACTGCTAATTCAAGAATAATGATTCATCAGCCTTCAGGCGGTTCTAGAGGTATGGTTACTGACATGGAAATACAATTAAAAGAAACTATACGTTTAAAAAGCATACTTAATAATATTATGGCTAATCATACTGGTCAGGATATTAAAAAACTTGAAGCTGATATGGACAGAGATTATTTCATGAGTGCTGATGAGGCTAAAGAATATGGAATTATAGATAAAGTTTTCTCAAGCAGAGAATAATTTATTATTAAATAAATAATTAATAAAGCTAATATTCTTGAAAAAGTTTATTAGCTTTTATTATTTTTTATTATTGCAATAGTTTTATTATGATATAGAATATATAAATTAAAATTTCTTTATTAAGAATTGGAGAGATATGTCTAAAAAAAATAATAGTTATGATAAAAAAGAAGTCTGTTCTCTATGCGGAAGAGAATTAAAGGAATTAAGCAGATATATTGAAGGAAATGAAGGATATTTATGTTCTGATTGTTCTGCTATAGCTAATGATTATTTTAATATGCATTCACAAAGCAAGATGAAATCAAAATCAAAAGAGCATGAAATAACTGTACTTCCGCCTAAGCAAATAAAAGCATTGCTTGATGAATATGTTATTGGTCAGGATTATGCTAAAAAGGTTTTATCTGTTGCTGTTTATAATCATTATAAAAGAATAACTCAGAGTGCTGATGATAAAAATGATGTAGAAATAGAAAAGTCTAATGTGCTTTTAATAGGACCTACAGGAAGCGGTAAAACATTATTGGCACGCACTTTAGCTAAGGCTTTGAATGTACCTTTTGCTATTGCAGATGCTACTACTGTAACTGAAGCTGGTTATGTGGGAGATGATGTTGAGAATATTCTTCTTAGGCTTATACAGAATGCTGACGGCGATATAAAACTTGCAGAAAAAGGTATAATTTATATTGATGAAATAGACAAGATTTCAAGAAAAAGCGAATCACGTTCTATTACAAGGGATGTATCAGGCGAGGGAGTTCAGCAGGCTTTATTAAAAATAGTTGAAGGTACCATTGCTACAGTTCCTCCTCATGGCGGAAGAAAGCATCCTCATCAGGACAATCTTCATATAGATACTTCAAATATTTTATTTATATGCGGAGGAGCTTTCATTGATATAGAAAAATCCATTGCTGAGCGTACTTCAAAAAAAGGACTGGGATTTGCCGCTGAAGTTAATTCTATGGATAATCTTAATTATGATGAGATAATGAAAAATATTGCAACTGAAGATTTAGTAAAATACGGTCTTATACCAGAGCTTATAGGAAGACTTCCAGTAATAGCCACTTTAGAAGAACTTAAAGAAGAAGAGCTTTTAAGGATATTAAAAGAACCTAAAAATGCTTTAATAAAGCAGTATCAAAAATTATTTTCTTATGACAATATAGAATTAAAAATTGATGATGAGGCAGTAAAATCAATAGTTAAAAAAACTATGGAAGAGCATACAGGAGCAAGAGGATTAAGAGCCTTATTTGAACGTGTTATGCTTGATGCAATGTATGATATGCCTTCAAATGATAAAGAGAAAAAAGTATTTGAATTAAACAAAGATTATGTTTGTTCAAGACTTGGTATAACAGAAGAAAAATAAAATATAAAAAGTGCAGAGAAAATCTGCACTTAATTTCTATTTATATGACAATAAAAAATCTACATCTTCGCCTGTTAAACAATGCTTTGGTACAATGATTGCTGACATTTCATCTATATATAAAAAAACTGATTTATCGCTGCTTTCTATATTTTTTATATCTTCTTTATTAAATGAGCTTGTTCCTCTTTTTTCATGGAATACCACTTTATCATCATAAACTTCAAGCTCTTTATCTCCGAGAACTTTATCAAGTTTACCAGACCTTATATACTCTTTCACTTTATTTACTATTTTCTTTTCCAAGCGTTTTCTGTATGTAAATATTTGTATTATTGAAAAAGCTGACACTAATACGGCTATTATTAATATTAAAAATGCATTATCTCTAAAATATACTGCCATCGCTGCAAAAACAATTATATAAAGCGATATCAATACTATTATTGTTGTTTTTACAGATTTTGTCATTTTAGAATTCATTTTTAAATAGTAAAGCTGAAAATCTATAAAATCATCCTCTGATAATTTATACTTGTAATTTTTTTTCATTTATATTTTTATACTCCATTAAATTATTATATATCTATACCTAAAAAATGTTTAACTAAAAGACCAACCAAAAAACTAATACCAGCAACAGTCAAGCTAATTCCTGCCATTTCAAAAAATCTTTTTTTAAAAGGCAAACTTTTAGCAACCGACACATAGTAAGTAAAGAAAAATATAATGAATACAACTACGCATAGCATTGTAATTAATGCATATAAATAATGATTATTAGGATATACTAAATAAGGAAGTATTAAAAGACTTACAGTTATCAAATACATTATCCCTGTATAAAGACATGATTTAAAAGCATTTTTATCTCCGTCCGCCTTAGCTGATAAATATTCAGAAGAAGCCATAGACAAAGTAGCTGATATTCCAGTTATTATTCCAGATAATGCAACAAGTTTATTATTCTGCAAAGCAAAACTAAGCCCTGCCAATGTTCCGCTTATTTCAACTAATGCATCGCTTAAACCTAACACCATAGAACCTACATATTTTAATCTCTCTTCATCCAAAATAGCTATAAGTTTATTTTCATGCTCATCTTCATCAAATGCTATCTTTTTTGCATCGGGTACTTCTGAAACTATTTTTGAATATACATACTCAGCATTCTTCTCGCCGCCTTCCATTATTTTTATAACAAAAGTGTATCCAAAAATTATACTTAATATAAAAAACTTAAATACTTTTAATTTATTAGGCTTTAGTTTTTTACCCGTATATTTTTCTAATATCTTAGCATGTGCATATTCTTCTTTTGCTATGCTTAAGAGAACATTTTTATCATCTTCTTTTTTTACGAACTTTGCTAAGTTTAAATAAACAGAATGCTCAGTAACTTCATTCTGCTGTAATTCTAATAAAAATTTTATAGTTTCTTTTGAAATAGCGTTGTCCATTGGTATATCCAATAAGTATAGTTTTGTGCAATATAGTACTATAAAACTGTTTTAATTTCTAGCATTTTTTATATAAATAAATATAGTTTTTAGAATAATAGTTTTTATGCTTATTACAATATAAGAGTTTACATTTTTTATATATATGTTATCATAAAAGCATACTATTTTTTGGGGGATTTTTTATGATAAATTTAAGCATATTAATACGTTCATCTATAAATATTGTGCAGGTTATAAGCTATGAAACTATGAGAATAGAAGGGGAAGTTTCAAGAACAGCTGCAGAATTAAAAAGAACATGGTATAAATGGAGCATTACCTCAGGGCTTAAAAAGATGTCAAATAACGGAAAAACATCTACTTCAATAGAAGACAAGGACGATGCATTATTTATTTTGGATTGGTATCAAAGCGATGAGGCAAAGGATTCTGTACTAATGCTTCAGGACTATGATTTATTTTTAAAAGATAATCCAAGATTAATAAGCAAAATGAGAGATATTGGATACAGTAATTACAGCGACAGAACTTTAATACTTTTACAAACAAAAAGATGCCTGCCTCTTGAATTAGAGAAGGATGTTTATATTGTAGAGGAAGATTTGCCAGATAGAAGCGATTTGACAGTAATGTTTGAGCATACATGCAAGCAATATGATGTAACCCCAAGCGGAAATAAAGAAAAACTTGTTGATTCTGCATTAGGGTTAACTATAATGGAAGCTAAAAGAGCATTTTCTAAAGCAATAGTACAGGCAGGAAAATTAACAGAGGAAGAGATACCAATAATAATATCAGAGAAAGAAACAATTATTAAAAACAGCGGTCATTTGGAATATTATCATCATAATGAAACATTGGATGATATAGGCGGACTTGATATATTAAAGAATTGGCTTAGAAGAAGAGGAAGAGCATTTGAGCAGGGAGCTAAAGATTACGGACTTGAAACACCTAGAGGAATATTATTATTGGGTATACCGGGAACAGGAAAAAGCTTATGTGCTAAGGCGGTAGGTGCAGCTTGGCAGTTTCCTATTATTAAATTAGATATGGGTAAAATATTTGCTGGTATAGTAGGAGAATCTGAGGGCAATATTAGAAAAGCATTAAAAATAGCAGAAGCTGTTTCTCCTTCAGTACTTTGGATAGATGAGATAGAAAAAGGGCTTTCAGGTATGCAGTCATCAGGAGCTACTGACGGAGGCACTACTTCAAGAGTGCTTGGAACATTTTTAACTTGGATGCAGGAGAAGAAAAAACCAGTATTCGTTGTTGCCACTGCAAATAATATATCTGGTCTTCCTCCAGAGCTTTTAAGAAAGGGACGTGTTGATGAAATATTTTTTGTTGATTTGCCTTTAAAGCCAGACAGAGAAGAGATAATAAAAATACATTTAGGAAAATACAAAAGAAAAAGCGAAAATTTTGATATTTCTAAAATTGCAGATGAATGTGAGTTATTCTCAGGTGCTGAAATAGAAGAAGCTATAAAAGAGGCATTGTTCAGGGCATTTGATGAGGATAAGGAAGTAACAACTGAGCATATAATAGAAGCCATGAAAAGAACCTACCCTATATCAAAAACTATGAAAGAAAATATAAGCGATATGAGAAGATGGGCAAAAGCAAGGGCAGTACTAGCTTCATCTAATGCTTGGGAAGAAGATTCAGCCTCAAAAGATAAGCCTGTTCCTCAATTAAAACAAGAACAGTATAATCCTTTTATACAGTAATATAAATAAAAAGATTGGAGGAAAATCACTATGAAAGATAAAATAACAGTAGTTTTAATTGACAGCGATATTAATGAAGATATTTTTATTAAAGCTCTTAGAAAATTTGGGTTCAAAACTACGAGAAATTATGATTTAAATAAATCAGATTTTGATAATGAAAATTTGAAATTCACATTGATTAAGAAAAAGGATAAATTTAATATAATTATTGATAATCCAGACAACAGTGCTTTAGGCGTTAACCCTATGGGAGATTGTGTAAATAATATAGTAAACTTCCTTTTAGAAAATAAAGCTGTAAATGAGGAAGAACTTATTAAAAGAGAAATAGTTTTGGATAAGAAAAAAATGGCAGGCATACCAAAAGGATTCAATGTACAAAAGATGCTTACTAACAAAGATAAAAACATGATAGATATTTATGATTTTCCTGAAGATTATTCAGTAGATACTGATGATATTATAGAAAGTATAAGCGGAATAGAAAATGAAGAGCCAGATCCTAATAAGTACTTTCCTCCAATTCTTGAAGTAAAAAAAGATAATCAAATAAATATTAAAAGTTATGAGAACGCTGTAAAATATTTTGTTAAATACATATTTAAAGAGTATAAAAATAATTAGATTAATAAATTTAAATGTATTTATTATAAATTGTATTAATGAATAGTTTTTTACTTTTTCATTAATACAATTTTTATAAAAGTATAAAGAATTAATACAAATTTTTATAATCAGGAGCTAAATATCAAAGAAAATAAAAAATATAATAAAATCATTGAAGAAGATCTATATACAAATTTAAATTACATAGATGATTAAGAAGATTTTAAATATAAAAAATTTTGGTGTAGAAACTACTATGACTGAGGATGAATTTAAAAAATATCATCTTCAGAAAATGAAAAGAAAAAATTTTTAAATCAATTTTCAGATTTATCAGAATCTCAAAAAGAAAAGTTTTTTAATAATATAAAAGAAGCTTTTGAAATGTATAGTTTAGATTTTAATAATAAAAGTATGTTGGAAAATATATTTAAAGATGAAGAATTAGATGATAAAAATATGAAAGAAGAACTTATAAATGATTTATTAGAGCAATTTCCAAAGCTGAAAAATAATAAGAATATTTTAGATAAAATAAAGTCAGCAAAAACATATACTAAAACCAGTAAAGAAAATATACAGTTAGATGATAAAAATTCAAAAGAATTTTTTAAAGATATATTAAAAGAATTTCCAGACTTGAAAAAAGATAAACTATTTTCAGATATTTTTGGAGATATTGATGGTACTTTTGAAGAGGGAATAAATAATGATAAAGAAATAAAAAACTGTATAAAAAAATGTAAGGATAAATTAAACGAAATAAAAGAACTTTCTAAAGATTTTGAATATGCTATTAAAAATGATTATCATAAAGACTGCGATGATATAGAAAAAAGATTAAATAACGGTATTGACAATAAAAATGAACTTAATAAAATTATAGATGAGATTAATAATTTATACAGAAATGCTTATAATAAAAAACATAATAAATCATCTCTCTCTTATGTAATGGATGTAGAAGAAGACGATATTGATTTGATTGAGAATATTTAATTAAAAAATGGAGATTAAAAAACTATGGCATCTAAAAAGAAACCGTCATCTAAAAAAACTGCATCAGTAAAAAAATCAACTAAAATAAAAATTATAAAAAAATCAGTTAAAAAGAAGGCATCAGCTAATTCTAAAGTTTCCACTAAAAATAAATCCAAATCAAAATTAGTAAAAGAAGATATATCTCAGCATATAGAAATATTTAAAGACACATTAAATAACTGCAAGGAAAAAGTATTATCCCTAAAAAATTGCTTGAATGATAATGCTTTAATAGAAGAATGCAATGCATTAGAAAAAGAAATAGAAAAACAGTTAAAAAATGCTAAAGCTAATTTATCAAAAGATATAAAAAAGGCTTTAAATAAGTTAAATGATATAGTTGATGAAACTAATAAACTATATTCAGAGGCTTCAAATATAAAAGAAAAAATAAACAGCATAAATCAGAAATGCATGGATAAATTAAAAGAAATAAAAGAACTTTCTAAAGACTTTGAATATATGATAAAAAATGATTATCATAAAGAATGCGATGATATAGAAAAAAGATTAAATAACGGTATTGACAATAAATATGAACTTAATAAAATTATAGATGAGATTAATAATTTATACAGAAATGCTTATAATAAAAAGCATAATAAATCTTCTCTCGCTTATATAATGGATGTAGAAGAAGACGATATTGATTTGATTGAGAATATTTAATTTTTTATAAAAAATTAAAAACAGCGTCATTTTTTGTCATAAATATTTATTATAATAATACTATAAATTAAATATATTGAGGTATTTTTATGAGTATTTTTGAAATTATTGCAGATGCTGTTGATGGTTTTGATGAGAAATTTGAAGACACTTTGCAGTTTTTAAATGAAAAAATAGAGAAGGCAGAAAATAGAAAAAATAATAAAAACAATGCTAGAATAAAAAGAACATCATCAAAAAATAGTAATGCAGCGGCTGTTAAAGAAATAAACAGTCATACTATGTCAAAAGACAAAAAAGCAGAAAAAGAAATCATTGCCGACAGCAAAGAGCTTAAAAAAGATATAAGCATCAATATTATTAATAAATGCAAAGATAAAATTAAAGAGATAAAAGAATTAATAGAAAACTTCGATTATTCTTCAAGAAAAAGTTATGAAGATTCTTGTATAGATTTGGAAAAGAGTTTAGAATATATAAAGACTTATGATGATTTAAATAAAACTATAGAATACATAAATAATTTATACAGAAGTGCTTATTATAAAAAGCATAACAAATCATCTCTTGCTTTTATAATGGATGATGATAATGAGCTTGATTTAATAAAACTGGAGGATATTAATGAGCAATAATACTTCTTTTGATAAAAAAGTTAATGAATTAAAGGATAAGTTCAAAAACTTCAGTAATTCCAATAGAAATACATATTATAACTTTATGGATTTTATTGACAATATTGAAGAGCTTGCCAATACGGTAGCAGATAATTTAAACAGTATAGCAGATGATATAGATGATATAACTTATGATATAATGTTCGGTGAAAATAGCAATAGTAATTCTGTATACGGCAATAAAGAAAATAATGAATCAAAAAATAGAGAAGATAAAAATGATGAAAACAAAAAAGAAACTATAAAAATAAATATAGAAAAGTTTAAAATAAAAATAAACTCTTCAGCAAATGAATGCAGATTAAAGATAGAGGAAGTAAAAAATCTTATAAAAGATTTTGATTATGCCTCAAGAAAAAGCTATGAAGATTCTTGTTTAGATTTGCAAAGAAGTTTGGAAGAAGATTTTAATACTATGAAAGGTACAAAGAGCATTAATGATTTTGTTGATAGATTTAATAATGTTATAGACTATATTAATAATTTATACAGAAGTGCTTATTATAAAAAAAATAATAAGTCATCTCTTGCTTTTATAATGGATAATGATGAAGATATTAATTTTATAGAAACTATAAATGTTAATGAGTTTGTTGAAAATTAATATTAAAAAATATTTATTATTAATATAGAAATTATTTAAATATTGTTTATAATTTTAATTTATATTGGACATAGTTGTTAAGGGGGATGAGAGAATTATGTCTTTTTATGACGATATTTATTATAATTTAGAAGAGAGCGATAGAGAAATATTTATTAATAGCTTATCCGAAGAAGAAAAAAACGAACTGCTTGGAACTATTAAAAGAAATAATTTATATTTAAAAAATGCATCAGATAAACAGCGAGAAAAATTTACTAATATATACGAAAGAATGATGAAAGAAAAAGATAAGGATGCTTTTTTATATATATTTAATAATTTAAATGAAGAGAAAAGATATTTATTATTGGAGATGCTTTTTAATAATATAAATACGGATGCTTTATATTTTTTTAATGACTTTAATGATTTAAAAAATATATGTAAGGATTATGAAAAAATAGACATGAATAAACTTTTAAGATTTTCTGATGACACTTTATTTAAAAGACTTTTAAAAGTTATTATAGATATAAAGATGTCTGAGATATTAAAAGAATTATATAATTATGAATACAGTTTAGTAAATAATTCTTATATAAAAATGAATTCATACAAGCATAAATATAAAGGCAAAAGTTCTGAGAAATTATTGAATATACTTTTTAATATACCTAGAGAGAGAAGAATATTTTTCTTTGAAGAGTTTAAAAATAATGATCACATTAAAAATAATGAGTTTATTAAGATGCTTGAAGTAATACTTGATATGGATGAGGAACTTTTTTTAGATATTTTTGAGGATATAAATAAGGAATCATACATACATAAATCATATAACATTTACTCTTCTCAGGTTTGCAGAAATATATATTTTGATTATTACAGTTCTATAAATAGTTTTTATGAGATATTAAAATCAGAGATAGAATGCAAAGTATTTTTCAGAGTTTTAGAATCTGTTTTGAAGTTTAAGGTTAAAGAATTATTAGAGGTTTTTGACAGCCTTGGAGAAGATATAAGAGAAAATTTTCTGCTTCTTTCATATTATATAACATTTGAAAATATAGAAAACTATTTAAATATATTCAGTTATACAGAGGAAAGCAAAGAAGAAGAAATAGAGATTGTCAATAGTAATTATATAGACTACAAATATATATCAAAATGCAAAGAAAAAATTAAAGATATAATATATTTTTCTGAAGATTTTGAGTATGCTGTAAAAGAATATTATAATAATGCCTGTTTGGAAATAGAAAATATTTTGGACTTCGGCATAAGCGATAAATATAAGTTAAATGAAATAATAGATGATATAAATCAGCTTTACAGAACGGCTTATTATAAGAAGTATAATAAATCTACTCTATTGCTTATAATGGATATAGATGATGAGATTGAGCTTATGGAGAAGATAGAAATATAAAAGATTTGAATTATAAAGGCATATAATATATAATATTCAATATTGTTTAGGAGTTTTTTAATATGGCTTTTTATGAGGATATGTATTACAGCCTCCCAGAAAATGAGCGGGAAACTTTTATAAATAGTTTGTCAGAAGAAGACAGACAATCATTAATGCTTTCTTTGAAAAAAAATGATCTTTATTCAAATGTATCCAATAATCAAAAAGAAAGATTCGAAAGTATTTATAAAGAATTGAAAGATGAAAAAACAAAGAAATCATTTATTGATATTTTTAATTATTTAGATGAAGATAAAAGAGAAATATTATTAGATATTGTTTCTAATAATATTAATGATAAAAGAATTTCAGAAGAGTATAACAACCTAACTATTATAGCAGATATATTTGATCAGTATAAAGAAAAATTAAATAAATTTTTGAATTTAAGAAAATTTAGAAGAATATTGCAATTTATTATTGATATAAAAATTATAGAAGTTGTATCAGTAATTTCTCAAATATCATATAACTATTTTAATAATTCACTTCTGAATATTTATTCACTTGAAAGTAAATATAACTATTATAAAAATAATAATGAAAAACTTCTTAATATGCTTTATAAATTTCCTGAAGAAAAAATAATATATTTCTTTGAAGAATTTGAAAAGAATTCAGAGTTTAAAGATTCAGAGTTTATCAAAATGTTTAGAGTAGTATTAAATATGGATAGAGATTTATTTTTATATATATTTAAAAATGTAAAAGAAGCAGATATAAATAATGTTAGGGATATTAGTTATGCTGGAGCATGGAGATGGGGAACTTCTCTTTCTACTACAGATGAAAAAAAAACTATATTAGATTATTTGGAAGATTCTTATAATTATAGTAGGATTATTGATATATATAAATGTTTTCAGTCTAAAATAGAATCTTTCTTTTTCTTAAGAATCTTTGAGAGTATTGTTAATTTTCAAACTAAAAAGCTTATTGATATATTTGAGAGTTTAGATGAAAATATGCAGGAAAGTGTAAATCATTTTTCATCAATTGTTGTATTAGAAAAATTAGAAGATTATATAAATTTATTCTCAAATGTTTCAAATAAATCAGAAAAAAATGCAAAAGAAACACAAATTAATGATAACGAGTTTACTTATAATAATAATGCTACAAGTATAGATAATGATATCTATATAGAATATTTAAGTAAATGTAAAGCAAAATTAACAGAAATATCATGGCTTATAGAAGATTTTGAGCATGCAATTAAAGAAGATTATAAAAAGTCATGTAAAGAAATTGACTCTGTACTTGACAGAGGAATTGAAAACAAAGAAAAGTTTAATAAAATTATAGAGCATATCAATAATATATACAAAAATGCCTATTATAAAAAGCATAATAAATCTTCTTTGGCTTATATAATGGATGATGAAGACGAAAATATTAAATATATAGAGTACATTAATTAAGGAGTTTTTAATATGGCATTTTATGAGGATATTTATTACAGTCTTCCTGAAAATGAAAGAGAGATTTTTTTTAAGAGTCTGCCTAGAAATGAAAAAGAAAAATTATTATTTGTAATAAATAGAGATAATGCTTTATTAAATGTTGATGATAATAAAAAAGAATATTTTAAAAATATATTCAGCAGCATACCTGATAATGATAAAAACTCTTTTTTGACCGTATTTAACAGCATAATCAAATCAAAAAGAAATGATTTTTTACAAATATTTGAAACTATAAATGACTGCAAAATAAATTACTCCTATAGCATGTCCAAAGATAATATAAAAAATATAGTTCCAAACAGAAAAAATGATATCGATTCTATTATAGAAAACATTAAAGGAAATGAATCTGAGTTTTACAGAATTATATATATTGCAATATCATCAAAAGTTATAGAAATTTTAAACTCATTCGGATATATTAATATAAGTTCTCAAGCTAATGATTTTTTTGGAAAATATGATTATAACTTTGATAATTATTATGATACAAGAGAGCTTAATTCAAAATTTTTAGAAGTTCTTTTTAATATACCTGAAGACAAAAAAGAATACTTTTTTAATCAATTTGAAAATACGGATGAACTTAGGGACGTTGCATTTATAAAAATTCTTAGGAATATGCTTAATACAAATAAAGAGGCTTTTTTAGAAATATTCAGAAATAATATGGATAATCAAAAAATAGATTTAAATAATAAAAGCGGTACCAGTTTTGCTTGGATTAATACAGAAAGCGGTATAGGCTTTATATTTCCTAATAATACAAGCATAGTTAATACTTTATGGAGCAGCGGAAATAATAATTTGATATTTCTTAAAGATGCAAAAGATATAGAAACTTTTTTTCTTAATAAAAGCGGCATGAATTCTGAAATCAGAGAGTTTTTAACAAACGGCTCTCAAGGACTTCGCATGCTTGTTCTTTTCGGAGGACAGATTATTTCTATTATTGCTGCTTTATACAATCAATTGGAAAATATCGAGCGTTTTGTTCTTAATAGAATATTAGATATTATTATGAAGCTTGAAATTAATAATGTTTTGGATTCCCTTAAATATATTAATAATATAGAAAATATAAAAGATTTTATTTCATTATCAAAATATGTAAATATATATCAAATGAATAATTATTTAAGTTTATTTAATGCTTATTCATCAGATTTAGACAATCAAATACTAATAAAATATCTAAGCAAATGCAAAGCTAAATTAACAGAAATATCATGGCTTATAAAAGACTTAGATGATAATAATAAAAAGCAGTATCAAAAATCATGCGATGATATAGAAAATATTTTAGATTCAGGAATTAAAGATATTAAAAAATTTAATAAGATTATAGATTATATTAATAACCTGTATAAAACTGTGTACTATAAAAGGAATAATCAGTCTTCTATAAATTATATTATGGAAGATAATGATAATATAAAACTTATAGATCATATTAAGGAGAATTAATATGTCTTTATCTTTATTCGAAAATATGTATTATAAACTTCCTGAAAATGAAAGAGAAGTATTTTTAAATGGACTTAATAAAGAAGACAGAGAAAATCTGCTTCTTAATGTAGGTAAAAAAATAGTTAATGAAAGCATTTCAGATTCTCAAAAAGAGTATTTTAATAATATTTATAATTCTATAGAAGATTTAAAAATAAAAAATTCATTTCTTAATATTTTATTTATTTTAGATGATGATAAAAGAGAGGCATTATTAAAAATACTATCATCAAAGTATAAGTGTAAAAATACCGATTATATTTACAATTATCATATTAAAGAAATTGGAGTTTATGAAAAAGGATTATTTTTTAATTCGCATATTAAAAATATTCTAAATAAAGATGATATAAATTATTCAGAGGATAATAACTTTAATAGAATATTATATACATTAATATCTTATGATACATTGGAAATATTTAAAATAATTTTAAATAAAAAAGAAATAGATTTTGAATTTGATGAAGTTTTTAAATGCATTCATATAAATAAAGATGATTTTTCATCAATTAAAAATAATATTAGTAATATTAATGAAAATGAATTAAAATCATTTTATATGCTTAAAAATATACCAAATAAAAAAAGATTGTATTTTTTTGAAATATTTGAAAATAATCAAGAGCTTAACTCTTGCATAGATATAAAAATATTAAGATATCTTTTTAATATAAATGAAGAAGCATTTTTGTCTATTTTTGATGATGATAAAAAGTATTATTTAGAGAAAGAGATAAAAACAAATAATTATGTATTCATTGACATATATGGCGAAGATACCGAATATAGTTTATCAAATATAATAAATTATTTAACAGGTTTAACCATAAATAGACCTCTTGCTGTAGGATTTCACGGACCTCTTGCTGTAGGATTATTTAGAGAAATGTTTAGATTGAATAGAGCCTTATTAGCGGATGTTGTAAAAGCCTTTGAAACTGAAAATACTAAATTATTAAAAAAATATTTTATTAGAATAATAGAAATAATAATAATATTTAATAGTAATTATCTATTAAATACATTAGAAAATTTATATAAACATGATAATGACTTTTTAATGCTGTCTCAGTTAATTCCATTTGCAAATATAAAAGAATATTTAAATATATTAAAAAATAAAGGAGTATAATTTATGAGAGAAGAAAGAATTACAATAACAATAAATGAGGACGGAAGCCTCAATGTTAAAACTGACGGTATAAAGGGCGAGGCTTGTTTGGATGAGGTTAATGCTTTGCTTGATGAAATTTCTAATATAAAAGACATTAAAAAAACAGATGAGTATAATCAGAAGATTAATACTCAGCAGCAAAAAATACAAAAAGGAGGTATTCAATGAGCTGTTTAGTAAAAACTACTACACCTTTTATTAATGAGGAAATACTTTTAGAGGCACTTAAAAATTGCGGATATCAGTATGAATTAAAGAATGATAAAATTTATATTCCATCTCTGCATAGATTTAGAAATACATATTTTAAATTAGTTAATGGAAAATATGTATTAAGCTATGACAGTTATAACAGCGAAATATCTTCATTTCTTCAAAAATTGGAAGCGGAATATAATAAAGTTTATGAAAGAAAGCTTGAAGAAGAGAGAGAAAGACTTGAGAGAGAAAGACTTGAGTTTATAGAATCTCAGAAAAAAGCCATTATGGAAAAGGCAAAGGCTAAAGGATATAAAGTAATGGAAGTGAAAAAGGATAATAAGATACAGCTTACTTTGGTGAGAGAAGCAAGATAGATTTATGCGTATAGCTCATATTAAAAAGCATTCAAAGATTTACGGCTTTGGGAATAGTTTTGTTATATGGACTCAAGGCTGTAAATTGAGATGCAAAGGATGCTGGAATTATTCTATGCATAGTTTTGAAGGCGGAGAAGAAATTAGTATAGAAAATATAATTTCCCAAATAAAAGATTCTGTAATAAAATATGATATTAATAATGTTACTATACTTGGAGGAGAGCCTTTAGATCAGCTTGAAGAAACTATACAATTAATGAAAAATATCAAAAGTCTTAATATTGGCATAATACTTTATACAGGATATGAAAAGGATGAGATTTTAAGCAGCAGTAAAAATTCAGTACTCTCTTATGCCGACATATTAATATCAGGAAGATATATAGAAGAAAAAAGAAATATTAATAATCATCTTTACGGTTCGGATAATCAGCTAATTGAGTTTTTAACTGACAGATACAAAAAAGAAGATATAGTAAACGGCACTTATGTAGAAATAGAAATTGATGAAAACGGCAGAATCGATATGTATGGATATCCTGATGATTTTTTTGATATATTAAAATAATGCATGATTTAAAAATTAGTTCATGCATTATTTTTTATAATTTTTAAGAATTATATTTAGTATGAAGATAAAGCAGATTATCTAAAAGCATAGCCACAGTAACGCTTCCTACGCCATTAGGAACAGGAGTAATAGCAGAAGCTAACTTTGAAGCCTCTTCAAAATTAACATCTCCTTTTAAAGAACCGTCTTCTAATACATTAATTCCTATATCTATAACTACAGCATTTTCTTTTATATATTCTCCAGTTATAAACTCTGCCTTTCCTATAGATACGCATAATATATCAGCATTCTTACATATATCTTTTAAGTTTTTAGTTTTTGAATGTGCTATTGTAACGGTGGCAGATCTTTGAAGAAGAAGATGAGCAAGAGGCTTTCCTACTATTTCGCTTCTTCCTATAACAACGGCATTAGCCCCCTCTATCTGAACTCCTGATTTCTCAATTAAAGCAATAGAGCTTTTGGCAGTACATGGAGAAAGTACAGTTTCACCCATGAAAATTCTTCCCAAATTAATATAAGATATAGCATCAACATCTTTTTCAGGCGATATTGTTTCATAAACTTTCTTCTTGCTTATATGACTAGGCAGAGGCATTTGAACTATTATTCCGCTGGTTTCTTTTTCTTTATTTAAATATTCTATTAATGTTAAAAAATCATTCTCTGTTGTGTTTTCTTGGAGATTATGAAGAGAAGCTGTCATACCTACGCTTTCTGCCTGCTTTTTTGCTCTGGTAAAATAAACTTCTGATGATTTATCATTTTCAAAATATAAAAAATCTATTCTTGGCTTTTTACTCAATTCATCTACTCTTTTTTTAATATTTTCTTTAATTCCTTTTGCTAATTCTCTTCCGTCTAATATCATCATTTTAATCTCCAATAAATAATTTTATACTAATAATATAATGTTAATAAATAAAATACAAGATTAGATAATTATTTATATAGATTTTTAAACATTTATATTGTATATTATTTCATTATGATAAATATTATAAAAAAAGTTTTTGTATTATTAATAGTATTATATATTTCAGCATTCTCTCAAAAAAGAATCATTATATTTGAAGCAGATTATTCCAAAAATTATATGCTTTATGCATTAAATGATCTGATTAGAAAAAATATATTTCTATATTTTGATATTGATATAATTCCTAACAATTTTATAAAAGAGAATAATTATAAAATAATAAAATCAAAAATAAAAGAATTAACAATTAATAATAATGCTGATATATCAGTTTTATATGATATTAATCCTTATAAAAACGGTTTTGCAGTTAATTATGTGATTTTTAATAAAGAAAAACCAAGAGAATGGCTTGAAAGAAATATATATTCAAAAGAAGATAATTTATTTGAAGCTGTTAATAAAATACTTGAAGATATATCTTATTATTCATCAATATCAGCAAATATTAAAAATATAAAAGAAGATGAATATGTACCGCTTATAGGATACTATTCTCAAAAGGTAAATAATATAATTAATGATGATGGATCCGATGAAGATAAGCTATACGATGTATTTTTTAATTTTTATAAAGAAAATATTTATTTCAATATGGATTATTTAGAGTATTTGATGATTAAATGTGATAATATAAAAAATATTAATTTGACTGCTGATAATATATATAAATATTTGGGTAAAAATAATCATTATTCTTTATATTCTCTTGGATGTTTGTATTATGCTGAATATAAGGTTAATGCTGAAGCTGAGGATATTGATTTAAGTATAAAAAATTATAATAAAGCAGCAGAAATAAAAAAGAATAATCATATTTATTATTATAAAATTGCTGATGCTTATATATTAAAAAATGATTATGAAAACGCTTCTAAATATTACGGTATGTCTATAAATGCTTATGACAAAGACATAAAAATTATAAAGGATGCTGTATATTTATTGAGAAGAGATATGAATAAAAACGGCAATATAGTTATAGAGTATTTAAAAAAAATAATTTCTATAAATGAGAATGATGATGAAGCATTGGAGGAGTTAGCTGAAATATACAATGGACTTGGAGATAAATATAATGCAGAAATTTATTATACAAAACTATTCGATGCTGTTAATTATAATCTTTATATCATTAATAATATAAAACCCAATGCAGTTCTTTATGATAAGTATATTAAAAAACGTAATGATGTAAAAAAAATATTAGAAAGTTTTAATTAAATTAAAAATATAATTTAAAAAAACTTAATATTATTGTATAATTCATTACAAAAATAAATAAAAGAGATATAAAAATGAATATTATTAATTCAATAATAAACACAGTGAACGGTGTAATGTATGGTTATTTACTTTTGGCAGTATTTTTTGCAGTTTCCATTTTCTTTACATTGAAATTAAAAGGAATACAAGTTTCACATTCTATACATGCTCTTAAACTTTTATTATCAACTCATGAAAAGGGGGACGGTGTTTCTGGATTTGCAAGTTTCTGCATAAGCACAGCATCAAGAGTAGGAACTGGAAATATTACAGGAGTTATGGCTGCAGTTTCTGCTGGCGGACCTGGTGCTTTATTTTGGATGTGGATAATGGCTGTACTTGGAGGAAGTTTGGCATTTACAGAAAGCACATTAGCTCAGCTGTATAAAGAAAAAGATTCAGCTGGTAAATTTATAGGCGGAGCTTCTTTTTACATAAAAAGCAGATTAAAAAAACCAGTTATCGCTGCTTTATTTGCAATATGTATGATATTTACTTATACAACTTTCAACGGAGTACAAGCAAATACCATATCAAATGCTTTATCAAAATATCATGTTTCTTATTTATATACAGCAATCGCCTTAGTTGTTATTACTGGATTAATTTTATTTTCTAAAAAAAGAGATACAATAACACATGCATGCGTATTCATAGTTCCAGTTATGGCTATACCTTATATACTTATAGGACTTTATATATTCTTCACTAATCTGCCTTCTGTACCTTCCGTATTTCAAAGCATATTTGTGCAGGCATTCAAACCAACAGCATTTTTCGGCGGTGCTATAGGTGCAACAATTTCAAACGGATTGAAAAGAGGTTTATTTTCAAATGAGGCTGGTATGGGAGGTGCTCCTCATGCCGCTGCTGCTGCTCACTCTTCTCATCCTTGCAAACAAGGGCTTATACAGATGTTCTCAGTATTTACTGATACACTATTAATATGTTCTATTTCAGGATTCATACTTTTATTATCTCCTGAAGCGATGAAAATGGTAAAAGAAATTGAAGGAATTAATTTATTTCAATATGCTATGGAATCTCATTTAGGAAGTTTTGGTTCATATTTTATTACAGTATGTATATTATTTTTCTCATACAGTTCTATACTTGGTAATTTCTTCTATATAAAAACTGGTGCTTTTGCTATAAAAGACAGTATGGTTTCTTATGTAATAGTAGGACTTATGACAATAGTTATGGTATTTGCAGGATCATTGGCAGAGTTCAAAACTATATGGGGAGCTGGAGATATGTTTATGGGATTTATGGCATTGCTAAATATTATAGTTATGGTAATACTTAATAAGCCTGTTTACTTACTTGCTAAACATTATGTTAGTAAATTAAAAGAACATAAAAAACCTGCTTTTAATAAAAACTCCATACCAGAATTATCCAATGATGATGCAATTACTCAATGGAATGAGAATAATTAAAAGTATTTAATATATATAAAAAAGGACTCAGTAATTTGAGTCCCTTTTTTATTATCTTATTTTTTATTATTGTTCGTCAAGCCACATTCTCTCTACTTTGGATATTCCTATTATATCAAAACATATTCCTAATATTTTCTGAACAGCTTTAACTAAGGTTAATCTTTCCTGTCTTATCTCCTCATTCTCTTCTAATACTATATTATCATAATAAAATTTATGCAAAGCACTTGCAATATCATAAGTATAATTAAGCAAAGTATAAACCTCTAAAGATTTTGAAGACTCATAAATCTCATCTGGAAATCTAAGTATCATTTTAGCTAATTTAAGAGAACTGCTGTTTGCTATTTTTTCTATATCAAATTTTTTAGATTCATTATAGGAAAGATTTTTCTCTTTAAGTTTGAAAAATATATTGCAAACTCTAGCATAAGCATACTGAACATAATAAACAGGATTATCATTATCCTTCTTCTTAGCAAGCTCTAAATCAAAATCTAAAGAGCTGGAATAAGAACGCATAAGCAAAAAATATCTTGTAGGATCAACTCCTATTTCATCTATTACATCCTCTAAACTTATCATATCCCCTGTTCTTTTACTCATTCTTACAAGTTCATTTCCTCTGTAAAGTCTTACTAACTGTCCTAATATAACTTTTAAACTTGCAGTATCTTTACTTACCGCTCTGACAGCAGCAGTAATTCTAGGAACATAACCATGATGGTCAGCACCTAGTATATCTATTAAGAATTTATATCCTCTGTCAATTTTATTTTTATGATATGTTATATCAGGAGCAAAATAAGTATATGTACCATTGCTTTTTTTAACTACTCTGTCCTTATCATCTCCATACTTTGTGCTTCTAAACCAAGAGGCATTATCTTCTTCAAATAATAAACCTTCATCTTTTAGAAACTCCATAGTCTTTTCTAATTCTCCGCTTTCACGTATAGCAAGCTCAGAAGCATAATTATCCATATATGTTCCAAATTTTTCTAATAATCTTTTCTGATCTTCTAATATTAAATCTTTAGGATTGCCTTCTTTTTTAGCAAGTTCATATATATAAGAACCATGATATCCGTCTTCTGGAATTTCTCTTCCCTCTCTTGCTGCCTGAACACTTTCATTTAATTTAGTAATTTGCTCTCCAGCATCATTAACATAAAATTCCTGATAAACTTCATGTCCCACATATTTAAGAATATTTGATAAAGCACTTCCTATAGCAGCCCATCTTCCATGACCTATATGAAGAGGACCTGTAGGATTAGCACTTACATATTCTATCATAATTTTCTTTTTATCCTCTGCTGTATTCTTTCCATAATTATCATCACTTATCAAATCATTTATACATTCATTTATATATTTATGAGATAAAGTTATATTGATGAATCCAGGCTTAGCGATTTCAACTTTTTCAAAAATTTTTTTATCAATCTTTGATACTATAGAATCTGCAATTTCCATAGGATTTTTCTTTAATATTTTAGCCAATCGCATGGCTACAGGACAAGCATAATCGCCAAACCTATCATCTGCAGCATATCCAATTTCTATATAAGAATCAATTTCTTTCACGTCCGTATCTTTTAAATAATCCATTAACGCTTCTTTTAGGATATTTGAGATAACTTTTTTTAGCATATACTCTCCAAATTCATAAATTTTAATACATAAAGTATATCAAAGATTGAAACTTCTGCAAGTATAATTTATAATAAATTTATAATACAATCAAATCATCATAATGATAAAAATAAATTTGACATATTATAAAAAAAATATATATTAACATATAAGGATTAATATTATGTCAAAATATATCTTGCCACAGGAAGAGCTTTCAAGATCGTCTAATTGGATAAGCAATTTTTTAATGCGTGAAGGATATCATACTGATTACACATTAAAAAGTTTATCAGAAATAGACAAATTCTTTAAAGAAAAATTGAATTTAGTATTAGAAAGCGATAATAATAGAAATTTTATATTCTCTATAAGTGCATATATAGGAGAAGTAATAAGAATAAATATGCATGGAAACTGGATAGTATCAAGAGGCATAGACTTGGATGATGAGTCTATAGGAATAAGTCTAAAAAACAATAATATAATATATCCTCTAAATATCACCTTAGAGCTTATACAAAAAAAATATACTATGAAAGAATATTTAAAAAATAATTTCAATATTGAAATTTAATATTAATTAAAAGAAGGCAGTCTATGATTTCATTAAATGATATAATAAAGTATATAGATAAATCCTATGTTATTTTAGATTTGAAAGCTGCAAATAAGGATGAAGCTATAAGTGAGATGCTGATATATGCAGAATCTAATGGATTAAGAATAAATATAGCTCAAACTATAGAAGCTATGTATAAAAAAGAAGATATTATAAGCAGCGGATTAGGGTACGGAGTAGCTTTTCCGCATGTACGAACAAATGAGGTAGAAGATAATGATATTATATTTGCCGTTTCAAGAAAAGGTCTTAATTATTCTTCTCTAGATAAAAAACCCGTTCATTTGCTTATTATGTTTCTAACCAATAAAAACAGTAATGATAAATATCTCGGTCTTCTTTCATTATTTACTAAAATATCAAGAATGAGTATGTATCCAGTAGTATTGCTTGAATCAAAAAGTATAGATGCATTTAAATCAAAATTAAAAGAAATATCAGAAGATGTATTAGGAGGCAAATAATATGTCAAATAAAGTTGTTGCTATAATACCTGCAAGATACGGTTCTACAAGATTCCCAAGAAAATTAACTTATGAATTATTAGGAAAGCCTATAATAATAGATGTTTATGATAATGTTAAAGCTGTTAAAAAGATTGATGATTGTATAGTTGCTACAGATTCTAAAGAGATAATGGAAATATGCGAAAAAAATAATGCTAAGGCTGTAATGACTTCATCAGAGCATACTTCAGGAACTTCAAGAATAACTGAAGTGGCTAAAAAAATAGACTGTGATATAGTAATTAATGTACAGGGCGATGAGCCTTTAATAGATGAAACGGTATTAAATCCTATAATAGATTCTTTTGAAGATAAAAATGTTGATATCGCTACTATAAAATCAAAAATTGATGATGAAAGTCCTTTAATAAAAGATGAGAATGCTGTTAAGGTGGTATGCGATATAAATAATTATGCTATGTATTTTTCGCGTGCTACTATACCTCATAGAAGATTTGATCAGAATATAGATGTTAAATATTATAAGCATATTGGAGTTTATGCTTTTAGAAAGGATATACTTTTAAAAATAGAAAGTTTAAAAGAATGCGATTATGAAAATATAGAAAGATTAGAACAGCTTAGATGGCTTTATAATGGAATGAAAATAAAAGTTCTTGAAACAAGAAAATTCATACATGGAATAGATACTATGGAAGATTTGGAAATAGTGCAGAACTATTTAAGAAATTTTGCTTCAAGCGAATTAAAAAATGAAAATTTATATCAATGATTAATCAATATAACATATAGTTATCCTATAATAATATTGAAAAGCTGTAATATGGATATTTTTATTTATCTATAAATACATTATTCAAACAAATTAAATAAACCTACAGCACTTACATTATCATTGCTTGCTTCTGATAATTTTTTTAATTTATTCAAAGATTCTTCAGCCGTATTTGAGAATATCATTATATCATTAATTCCAGCTTCGGCACTCTCATACTTATCTGATAAAAGCTCTATCATAGAATTAGAAGCTATAAAGTAATTATGTCTTTTGTTTCTTCTAGCTCCTTCAATAGTGATATAATGTCCGCCTCCTGCACATGCACAGTTTTCTAAGGCATTTCCTACAATATGATCTCTGCTTATTTGAACTGCCCTTTTATTATCAACGGCAAAAACTTTTGAATCCCCTGCATTAAATACAAATACTCCTGCAAATTTATGATATAATACTCCAGCAATAGAAGTACCTGCCATAGACTTTTCTCTGTCATCTGCTGATTCTCTTGAAGCTGTAACTTCTAATTTAATAAAGTTATGCATTATCCAATTCATAACTTCCTGCTCACCTACAAGTTCAAGCAAATCTAAAAAATTTTCATTATATATATTGACTGCTAATCTTGAAGCAAATGTATCTCCAAGCCCATCAGCTAAAACTGAAACTGCAATTCCCTCTATATTGTCTAAAAAATGAGAATAACTATTTTGTTCATTAATTATTATAGGATTTCCAGATATTGCCTCACTGTTAAATAAGAAAGCATCAGTATTTATTTTTGTATTAGAACCTTTATTTGTAAAAGTAAATATATTCATAATATTGTCCTTAAATTATATGTTTTCAGTAATAAAATATATGAAATAATAGAATAATTGCAAGTGCATATTAACATACAATTTAGAAAAAATAATTAATCTGCAAAATTGATAAGCTCCCCTATTCCTTCAATAGAGCATATTATTTTATCCCCATGTTTCATATATTTAGGCGGATTAAATGACATGCCTACTCCGCCAGGTGTTCCTGTTGCAATTATATCGCCAGCCTCTAAAGTCATCCCTTTTGATATATCAGATATTAAATAATTTATATCATGTATCATATATTTAGTATTTGAAGACTGTCTTACTTCATCATTTAAAATACTTTTAATATCCAGTTCTAAAGGAAGTTTTAAATCATCCTTGTAAACAATACAAGGTCCCATAGATGAGTAGCTGTCCAAACTTTTACCTTTATACCACTGAGAATGTTTTTTTTGTATATTTCTTGATGATATATCATTAAAAATAGAATATCCAAAAATATAATCCTCTGCTTTATCAGGCTCTATATCCTTGGCAGTTTTTCCTATAATAACGGCAAGCTCAGCCTCATAATCTAGGCATTCATCTAAATCAAATCTTGCTTTAATTTTATCTCCTAATCCTATAATCTCCAAAGCTCTTTTAGAAAAATAAACAGGAGCTTTAACCTCTTTAAAATCTTTCATATCTTTTTTTATCTCACTTAAATGATCTCTGTAATTAACGCCTACACATATAATATCATGTATAGGTTTTCTTATAGGTGAAAGTATCTGAACATTTTCTATAGAATATGCATGTGTAAAATTTTCCTCTGCATATTTTAATTTTTTAATTATATCCTCATTAATCATTTTTATTAATTGTATCATTGGATTTTCAGTCATTTTAAAATCAGGGACTATCTCATTTATAGCTATTACTTTTTTTCCATCTTTGCTTAATATTCCTATAGACTCTGTATTGTTCCATTCAACGAAAGATACGAATTTCATTTTGATATCTCCATATTTTATTGTAATATCTACAATTTTTAAAGTTTTTTAATTAATAGTGTTATTATATTATAATCAATTTATCGATGTTTTTCAATATGACATTGACTTCCTTGTATAATATTTTTTTTAGACATAGTTTTGATTATAAGATTAATTATTTCTCCTTTTGATTTTTTCCATTTTGGAGCTATTAAAGTATCTCCCAAACTGTCGCCTACTAAACGTGCTATTATTATATTATCTTTTATAATAGATAGAGAATCTGCTATAAGCTCTATATAAAAATCTTCATCTATTGTGGGAAAAGAATATTCTCTGAAAAGTTTTTCAAAATAAGAACCTTTTACTATATCAAGCTGATGAAACTTTACCGCATCTATTGGAAGGTTAGAAATATCTTTAACCGTTTTAAGCATATCTTCTCTAGTTTCAAGTTCTATTGCTTTTTTATCTTCAATCAATCTCTTTGGAAGACCGAATATTATATGGGTGCATATTATAAGATTAGTATAATTTGATTTTATATGTTCCACCATTTGGGAAAAAGATTTATAATCATGTCCTCTGTTTATAAACTTTGAAGTTTCTTCATTTGAAGACTGAAGCCCCATTTCAAGCCAAATCTCTTTATTAGTTGAAGCGGATAAATCATTAAGTTCTTTTAGTACATTTTCTTCCAGCATATCACTTCTTGCTCCGAACATAAGACCTACGCAGTCATCAAAATATATGAGTTTATTTGCATACATCAATGATTCTTTTGAAGCTAAGGGGGATAATGGAGTTCCAAGCTGAAAATATGCATAAAATTTCTGATATCTATTTTTATAATTATTAACGCCGTTAATCCATTGACTTTCTATATTCTCTTCTATTATGTAAGGAGGCTTATAGCTATTTAAATTACAGAATCTGCATCCTCCATCATTCGCCTTATGAGCACATCCGAAATCTGTATCTATTGAAATTTTTCCGACTTTGACACCAAATTTTTTTTTAACATAATCTGAAAAAGAATAATAAATCTTTTTATTTTCCATCGTCTTCTCATCATTATTAATTTTTATTACAGATATATCATAAACCTATTATAAAAAAATTGAAACTGGATTTAATAAATAAACTGTTATATAATAAAAATATAATAGATATTAGGAGAACATATAAAATGAAAATACTTATAGTTTCTGGTTTTTTAGGTGCTGGCAAAACTACTCTTATAAAAGAAATGGCTAATAAAACTAAAAGAGATTTCGTAGTTATGGAAAATGAATACGGAGATGTTGATATAGATTCTAATATGCTTAAAGATGAAGGAATGAATATTTGGGAGCTTACAGAAGGATGCGTATGCTGCACAATGAAAAAAGATTTTGCAAGTTCAATTCTTACTATAGCTAATTCCCTCGATCCTGAATATTTAATAGTTGAGCCTACTGGTGTCGCTAAACTAAGCAATATCATTAACAATATAAAGCAGATTGAATATGAAAGAATTATTCTTCTTAGACCTATAACTATTATAGACGGAAATGCTTTTGATTCATTTATTAATTCTTATGATGATATTTATGTGGATCAGATTTTAAATACATCAAAAATAATAATATCTAAAATGGAGTCTAAAGGAAAGGATGAAAATGAAGAGCTTATAAAAAAAATAAAATTGATAATTACAAAAAATAATGTTTCATTGGATAATATTGAAATACTGGATGAACATTACTCTAATAAAAATAAGGATTGGTGGGAGAGTATTTTAAAATCATTTTTAGATGAGAAGTATGCTGTAAAAGAATTAGAAAATACTAAAAATGAAGAGATGCCAGAATCTATAAGTATGAAAGGATGCAGTGTATTAAATGAAAATAAATTTATAACTTTGCTTGAAGACATTGTGCATGGAAGATTCGGATATGTTGCAAGATCAAAAGGCTTTATTAAATGCGGAGAAAATTATTTAAGGTATGATGTTGTGGGTGAAAGATATGCTGTTACTGGGGCAAGTGAAAATGATGAGCTTGAAATTGTTTTTATAGGCAAAGATTTAAATAGAAAACTTTTGAGAGAAGAATTCCAGCCTGTTTACAGAGATAATATAAAGCATAAAGATGAAGAACATCATCATCATAATTAATATTTTATTAAATTAAGAACTATATATTGCTTATTATATATCATAATAAAATATAATACTTAACTTCAAAAAAGCATAATAAATATTTATACTATATTTTTTTATGAAAAATTGTAATTTTTATTGACAATACTATCTATTTTTACTATATTAGTTAATAATATTTATCAAGCGGTAATTCATATTCTAATATCTCCAAAAATACTCTATCCGCTAAAATAACAAAAACTTTAAGGATATTTGTATGCGTATCAATCTTAATTTTGAACTTGAAAATAATATAATAAATAAAGAATATAGATTAACTATTATGAGTTTCATTAAAGATGCTTTAAAAAATTATTCTCAAAATACTTACAATTCACTTTACAAAGATAACACAAAAATGAAAGCATTTACATTCGGAGTATTTTTGCCTGATGCTAAAATTAATGATGATAATATAGAACTTTCAAGCAGATATATAAATGTAACTTTTTCTATATTTGATAATCAATTATTTATAGAGCTTTATAATTCATTTAATAGCACAATTAATAAAAGATATCCTAAAGATGAAAATACAAAAAGCCAAATGATTATGACATTAAAAAAAATAACCATGCAAAATGAAAAGCCTATAAAACAAAATAAAATATTGATAAAATTTTTAAGCCCATTAGTATTACGCAGTCATAACAGAGAAACAAATAAAGATATATATTTAACATTTAAAGATAATAATTTTAATGACATTCTAAATCAATCAATAGAAAGGCTTGCAAAAGAGTTTGATTTTGAAAGCTCTCAAATAAAACTAATACCATTAAATCTAACAGATGGTAACGGTAATATCATACATGAAGAATCAAAAACTACAGCAGTGCCTTTCAAAGAATTTTTAATAAATGTTTCTTACGGCAAATTCTGTTTGGAAGGCGACATTAACCTATTAAACAATCTTTACAAAACAGGTATAGGCAGCAGAAGAAGCGAGGGTTTCGGACTATTTGAAGTTTTATAATATTTTTTAAGGAATTTTTATTATGACAAAAACAAAAAAATCTAGTCAGCATGAATTAAATTTAGAAGATAATCAAAACAATAACCTTGAAAACGAATATTTTGAAATTAATCTTGACACTTTTCTTTTTAATGCAGGTGTTATAGGTTTTATTGAAGTGTTGGAAGAATTAAAAGAAAACCATAAAGCTAACAAAGGGGCAAGTTTAGATGAAAAAAAAGATTTTTATTATGAAGGGCAAACTTTATATGTTAATAAAAAATTTTTATTAAATTTAGATTTTGCAAAATACTATTTAAAAACCGTATATAACAAATTTTATAAAAATACTATTTTATATAAAATGTTAAATACAAATAAAACAGATTCAGAAAGTATAAAAAAATATGATAATTTTCTAAAAAGAACAACACTAATTACAATATCTGATACATTAGAAGATGATAAAATAAAAGAATTATTATCAAACTATCAATCTGATAAAAACAATAAAGAAAATAATTTTAAAGAAATAATTTCATACATAAATAATAATGAAAAATTAAAATATTATTTATATATTGGAAATATATTTTACGATAAATTCAGTCTTATATTTAACAATATATATTTTTTAAGATATAATCCTTCAATTAATGGACATTACATACAAAAAAATATAGATTTGATAAAACCAATAAATGACTACTTTATTAAAATTAAAGAATATATAATTCAATTAGATAATAAAAACAATTATAAAGATAAATGCCTAATATGTAATTTAAATACTAATAAAGATTTAGATATGGCTTTTTTAATAGATGTTGGAATTGCAGAAGGAAGAAAAGGCTCTGTTTATTGGAATTGTAATTCTGATGTATTTATTTGTCCTATATGCTATATGATTTATTCATGTGTCCCTATAGGTTTTATAAATATTAAAAATATAATGGTATTTATAAATGATAATGACAGCATAGAGTCTTTAATATCTATGAACAGTCCTTTAAAAGAAGAAGAAGATAACAATACTAATTACATAGCGTATAATACAATGATTAACAGAGCCTTAGAATTAAAAACTAAAGAACTTGACTCTATACAGGTAATAATAAGAGATAATACAAAATATTCATTTAATACAATTTCAAAAGACACATTAAAAATCATAAAAAGTTGTGATAAATATTTAAGCAAAATATCAAAAAGCTATTTTAAATACGGCAAAGATGAATCATTTAATATTTATAAAGAATGCATAGAAAATATTTTAAATAATAGAAATCAATATAGTTTAATATTAACATTGCTAAAAAATATTGATAACAAACATGAAGGGAATAATAACAAAATATTTTATTCCATAAATACAATATTTAATATATTAAAAATACAAATAGCAAAAGAAACTTTAAAGGAGAATAATATGAGTGAAAAAATTAATTATGCACACATAGCCTGTAAATCAGGGTATGATGTTAGAAAAGAGCTAATTAAGAAAAACAGTAATGAAGAAACCGATGATAAAAAAAATAATGAAGAGGCTGATAATAAATTAAGAGGATTAGTATATAAATTAATAAATGCTGTAAACACATCAAACAGAGATTTATTTTCTACTAATATAGCAAGACTTTATACTGGTCTTAATTTACCAATACCAAATATATTAGGAAGAATTTTTATAAGCGATGAAGATTTCAAAAATATAGGAAATGCTTATATTTTTGGTCTTAAAGGAGCTTTTTATGATAAAACAGAAAATCAAGAAAATAATAATGAAGGAGAAGAATAATGGAAAATAAAGGATTAACATTAAGTATTATTTTTGATGCACAAAGTGCAAATTACGGAGAAGGTGCTAATAACTTTTCAGCATTAAAAAGATTAAGCAGAGGAGACGGAAACAGCTACAGCTATATATCAAGACAGGCATTAAGATATAACATAATAGAACAATTAAAATGGGATAATACTCCTACATCTGATAAAAATACTGTTGCTCAATTTGAAAAAGATACTTCTATAAAAGATTATCCTGAGATAGATTTGTTCGGATATATGAAAACTGGAGATAATAGTATTAATAAAACTTCTAATACAAGGAATGCAGTTGTAAGGTTAAGCAATGCCGTTGCTTTAGAAAGTTACAACTCTGATTTAGATTTTTTAAATAATATGGGAATTGCTAACAGAAATAATTTAA
The DNA here is from genome assembly GCF_944388875.1 of uncultured Brachyspira sp. Taxonomy (GTDB): domain Bacteria; phylum Spirochaetota; class Brachyspiria; order Brachyspirales; family Brachyspiraceae; genus Brachyspira. Next base: position 6,568 of record NZ_CALXKQ010000009.1, on the reverse strand, counting down.
AAAACGAGCTTGTACAAAGTGAAATACATAGATCATATTATGCATATACCGTAACTATAGATTTGGATAAAGTTGGTATTGATAAAGTAGTAAAAAAAATTAATAAAGGTAAAGAACCAGATATAGAAGAAATAAAAATAGATAATAAAGAAAAAGCGAAAAGAGTTAAAGATTTATTAAATGTATTAAAGTTCTTATACAGAGATATAAGGGGAAGAAGAGAAAATTTAAGTCCTGTATTCATCATAGGAGGAGTTTATAATATAAAAAATCCTTTCTTTGAAAACAGATTAAAAGTTAATAAAAATAATTTGGAAATAAAAACTATAAAAGATGTTTTAAATCTTGATGAAAAAGAAATAAAAAATAAAACAAGATGGGGGATAATAGATTCAATATTTTCAAACACTGAAGAAATAAAAGAAGATCTAAAAGATTTAAATGCTGGAAGTGTAGCGGATGTAATTAAATATTTATGTGAAGAGGTGGATAGATATTATGAGCAATAAAACTAAAGCCATTAAATTTAAATGTTATCAAAATATGCCTAATTATAGACGTCCTGCTAGTTTTGATTTCAAAGAAACTTTTAAACTTCCTCCATATTCAAGTGTAATTGGCATGATTCATAAAGTTTGTAATTGCAAAAATGGTGAATATATGCCAATGAAAATAAGTATTCAGGGTATAAGTGAAAGTATTAATACAGATTTATATACAAGATATTTTTTCACTCCTGATAAATGTGAAGGAGACAGAGAATACTTTGCCATTCTAAACAAAAATGAAAAAAGACAAACTGGATTAATCAGAGGAACTGGGATATCAGAATTACTAATTGATGTTAATCTACTTATACATATTGTACCAGAAAATGAAAAATTATTTGAAAGAATCTTCAATGGATTGGAAAAACCTTATGTATATCCGGCATTAGGACGCCATGAAGATATATTACAAATTAAGAATATTAGAAAAATTGAACTTGAAGAAACTAATACTGTAAATATTAATTATGATGCATATATACCTTTAGAATATTTTAGAGAAGAAGATAACATAACAGGAACAGTATATTTACTTAATAAAGTATTCGATACTTCATCTGATATAAGAAATTGGAAAGAAAAAGTAAAAGTTAAATATATAAAAAGAAGAGTTGAAAAGATAAGATTTACTAAAAATGTATATAAAGATAATGAAGAAAATACAGGAGTATTTTTAGCATAATTTTTTTGGGATTAAGTATATGAATAAAAATGAATATTTAGCTAAATCTTCTAAAAAAAATTACTATGATACTGAATCTTTAGAAGTACATACAAAAAAACTAATAAATTTATTTGAAGATTTTTTATTACAATATAAAAATAAATTTGAACAAAAAGAAATTGATTTAATAAAAGTTGCTTGTGAAATGCATGATTTAGGAAAAATTAATTATAGATTTCAAAAAGATATGTATAAAAAAAGCAATATGCATTTTGAAGAAAATAAAGATCTTGAAAAATTTTATAAAGAATATAAAAACATAAAAAACATTCCACATGGTATACTAAGCTGCTGTTTTATTAATGAAGATGAATTGAGTAAAAAATACAATTTTGATTATTATGATTTAGAAATACTGACAACTTCAATATACAATCATCATAATAGAGAATTCAATTTAGAAGACAGTGAAATATTTGAAAAAATAATAGAAAATGATTTAAAAATTAATGGTAAAAATTATGGAATTGAATACTGTTCATCTAACGGCCTTATAAATAACAAGATAATAAATAACATATTTCAATTAAAACCAAAATATGTATATAAATTCTGGATTAAGTTCATTGTTGTGAAAGGAATGCTTAATAAATTAGACTATGCCGCAAGTACTTATTTATATAATAAAAAACAAATAGGTATTGATACTTTGGAACTTGAGCCTTTTGATCCTAAAGAAAATATTGTAAATAAAATTAAAAAGTTGAATTCTGATATAAATGAATGCCAAAAATATATGCAGGATAATCAGGATAAAAATGTTATTATTATTGCCTCTACTGGCATTGGTAAAACTGAAGGTGCTTTGCTTTGGACTGAAAAATCAAAAACTTTTTATACTCTTCCGCTTAAAGTTTCTATTAATGCTATTTATGAGAGAATAAAAAATAATTATTATGATAAAGAAAAAATAACTTTCCTACATTCTGATAGTATTAATGATATGCTTGATAATGATTTGTCTATTGATGATGCTCTTGATAAATATAATAAAAGCAAAAAATTATCATTTCCTTTTACTGTTTGTACTATAGATCAGCTTTTTTATTTTGTATTCAAATCTTTAGGTACAGAAATTTTTCCTGCTACTTTGAAATACAGCAAATTAATTATTGATGAAATACAATCATACACTCCAGAAATAATAGCTTTTATAATTTACGGTCTTAAAGTGATAAATGATATAGGGGGTAAGTTTTGTATAATGACTGCTACTTTTCCTCCTATAGTAAAAAAACTTATGAAAGAAAATGGTATTAATTTTGAGATGCCTAGAAAAGCATTTTTAAAAAAAGACAAAAGGGGAGAAAGTATAAAAAGGCATTTTATAAAGTTCATTGATGAAGATATTTTAAATTATAATAATATAATAAAAAGTGCTGAAAATAAAAAAGTACTTGTAATATGCAATACGGTAAAACATGCACAGGAAGTTTATAATATTTTAAAAGGTCATAATATAAAAAACATTAATCTTCTTCACTCAAGATTTATAATGAAAGACAGAAAGCAAAAAGAAGATGATATAAAAAATTTTGCCCCAAATGATAACAGAAAAAGAGAAGAAAAATACGGTATATGGATTTCTACTCAAATAGTAGAGGCTAGTTTGGATATAGATTTTGATGAGCTTCATACTGACATGTCTTCAGCCGACAGCTTGCTTCAGAGAATGGGAAGAGTTTACAGGAATAGAACTTATAATAAAAATGAGCCTAACATATTTATTTATGATACTAAAGATGGATACGGCAGTGTATACGATAAAGAAATATATGATAACTCAAAAACGTTTTTAAAAGATTATGATAATAAAATATTTACTGAAGAAGAGAAACAAGATTTTATTAATAAAGTTTATGATGAAGAAATACTAAAAGACAGTAATTATATAAAACAAATAAAAGATACTTTGAAAAAAATAAAAGAGCTTCCTCCTGCTTCTGTAGATAAAGGCGACTGCGAGAAACTTTTTAGAAAAATAGATAATGTTACAGTTATGCCGTTAAGTATTTATAATGATTTGATAAATGAAGAAAACAATATTATAGATGAGTATACAAAATTAATTAATATGGATAAACTTAGTAAAGATATGTATGAAAAATTATTAAAGAAAAAAAATGAACTGCTTGGTTTTACAGTACCAATAAAAACTTATAAAAAGATAAGAAATTATTCTGGTATTGAAATAAATTTAAATAAAAACAAAGCAAATAAAATATTTATTGTTGAATTAGAATACAATGGGGAATTAGGACTTCTTGATAAAAAAGATGATTCTATTCTTATGGATTAGTTTTATTATGATGAGAGAAAATATAAATTATGTAACAGGTACTATTTATTCTTATAGTTTTTTATGTATGAGAAAGGTTTGGCTTTCTTATCATAATTTATCCTTTGAGAGTGAAAGCGAGCTTGTAAAGATTGGAAAGTTTATTGATGAAAATACTTATGCTAATCAAAAACATAATTTTATGATAGATAATAAAGTTAATATAGACTTTTTAAAAAATAATGTAGTGCATGAAATAAAAAAATCAGATAAAGAAAAACAAATGGCTATTAATCAAATAAAATATTATTTATTTATATTAAAGGAGTACGGATTTGATGATATAAAAGGAGAGTTAAATATACCGTCAAAAAGATATAAAGAAGAAGTACTTCTTGATAAAGGAGATGATGAAAAAATTGTAGAAAGACTTGAAACTATAAATAAAATTATCAAAGAAGAAAATATACCAGAAGTTATTAATAAAAGTTCTTGTAAAAAATGTGCTTATTATGAGTTTTGTTATATATAAAAAATATAAATTAACGGAGTTATTTTTATGAGTAAATCTTATTATTTATTTTCAAGCGGTGAGCTAAAAAGAAAAGATAATACGCTTCAGTTTATTAAGTCAAACGGCGAGAAAAGAGATTTACCTATACAGATAATTTATGATATATATATTTTTTCTGAAGTTACAATAAATACCAAACTTCTTAATTTTTTATCACAGATTGGTATATGTGTGCATTTTTTTAATTATTATGAGTTTTATGCTGGAAGTTTTTATCCTAGAGAAAAATTAGTTTCTGGGGATTTGCTTGTTCATCAGGTTATGCACTACAGTGATTATGATAAGAGAGTATTGCTTGCTAAAAAATTTGTTTACGGAGCTTCTGACAATATATTAAGAAATTTAAAATACTATAATAATAGAGGACGTGATTTAAAAGAGGAAATAGAAAATATAGAAAAATTAAAATCAAGTATAGATTTATATTATAATATTAATGAGATAATGGGAATAGAAGGCAATATTCATAAGGTTTATTACAGCTCTTGGAAAAAAATTATTAATCAGGAAATAGATTTTGAAAAAAGAGTAAAGCGTCCGCCTGATAATATGATAAACTCACTTATAAGTTTTTTGAATTCTGTGCTTTATACAAAGGTATTATCAGAGATTTATAAAACACAATTAAACCCTACTATAAGCTATTTGCATGAGCCTTCTGTAAAAAGATTTTCATTATCACTTGATACAGCTGAAATTTTTAAGCCATTAATAGTTGACAGACTTATCTTTTCATTATTAAATAAAAAGATGATAAGCGAAAATGATTTTGATAAAGATAGTAATTTTTTAAGACTTAAAGATAGGTCATTAAAAATTATAATAGAAGAATTAGAAAAAAGACTTACCACTACTATAAATCATAGAAGTTTGAAAAGAGATGTATCGTATAAACATTTGATTAGATTAGAACTTTATAAAATATCTAAACATTTACTTAATGAAAAAGAATATAAACCTTTTGTAATATGGTGGTAAGAAACAATGTATTTAATATTAGTTTATGATATACAAACAGATGACGAAGATGGTGCTAGAGTTGCAAGAACAGTTTTTAAGACTTGCAAGGCATATCTTAATCATATACAAAAATCTGTCTTTGAGGGAGAGCTCTCAAAAGTGCAGTATTTGGAATTAAAAAATAAGCTCTTTGACATTTTAAGAAAAGAAAAAGATTCTTGTATAGTTTTTAAAAGCCGTAATGAAAAATGGCTTGATAAAGAGTTTTTGGTAGAAGAAAGCATTGACAAAACATCTAATTTTATATAGAATATAAGTGTCGTCAATGTATGATTATTATGAAATCCTGCTTTATCGACAGATGATTTTTGACAAAAATATATTTATTGACTGTTTTATCATTATGCATTTGTGCATTTTATCATTTTTGCAGTATAAATTATAAAATAGTTTTAAATATACGGGTTTCTAATCTAACCATACTGGAATGTAAATGAATGTAAAACCAATTGAAGATATGAAGAAAGAAAAGTTTCTAATCTAACCATACTGGAATGTAAATTCTAGTGAGGATGTTCCTAGCGTTACAGATACTAAATGTTTCTAATCTAACCATACTGGAATGTAAATAAGTGAACAAAACCTTTTTGCCAACATTTTTTAATAGTTTCTAATCTAACCATACTGGAATGTAAATTTAGTGGAAGGAAGCCAAGCGTCTAGCAAGTCCGTATGTTTCTAATCTAACCATACTGGAATGTAAATACTGATTTTAAATTATATTATCTTTGTACTATCAATGTTTCTAATCTAACCATACTGGAATGTAAATGGTCTCTCAGACCATCATTGATTTTGAGGAGTATAAGTTTCTAATCTAACCATACTGGAATGTAAATTTATTTGTTGGGTCAAGGTCTTGCGATGTCTGGAGGGTTTCTAATCTAACCATACTGGAATGTAAATAATTGGCTCTGAAATAGGAGACATTGAAGCAGATTTGTTTCTAATCTAACCATACTGGAATGTAAATATAGAATTAATAGGAGAACCAGGAACGGAAGATGTATGTTTCTAATCTAACCATACTGGAATGTAAATTTAGACTTTTACAGACAAATGTACGGATATATATGGGTTTCTAATCTAACCATACTGGAATGTAAATAGATATTACAAAAAATATCAAACATGCAAAGATTGGGTTTCTAATCTAACCATACTGGAATGTAAATAGACAGTTTTTAGTATGGATGCGTAGATTTTTTGAAGTTTCTAATCTAACCATACTGGAATGTAAATTCTATCATTTCATAAACAGTTATACATTCATTATAATTGTTTCTAATCTAACCATACTGGAATGTAAATGCGAGTATTATTATAAGATGTACAGAAAAACCTCATGTTTCTAATCTAACCATACTGGAATGTAAATATGCTTTTTTAAAAGTGTAGGGTTTATCTATTGACAGTTTCTAATC
>NZ_CALXKQ010000008.1 GCF_944388875.1 uncultured Brachyspira sp. | reverse complement strand
GTCTTGTCTTGTCTTGTCTTGTCTTGTCTTGTCTTGTCTTGTCTTGTCTTGTCTTGTCTTGTCTTGTAAATTATTTAACATTTTCTTAATACCCAATTATTACTAAAAATTATTATAATATATATAATAAAAAACACAAGTTATTTAAGATAAATAAAACATATTAATGATAAAAAAGGAATACCAAAAATCAGCTTTTTAGTTCTACAGTAAAAAATGCTATATGTATTAATACAATGCATACATAAATAATTTTTTTATAGATAATTATTCCATTTCAGTATATAATCTGTAATATTTTTCATTTTTTTTACGAATTTAAAATTTTGATTAAAATATCATAATTTTATAATGATAAATAAATAATAAATAAAAGGAAAGTTTTTTAGTTATGTATAGTTTTAGTAATGATGATAAAGAATTTAGAAGTTTAACAAATGAAGAAATTGAATTCCTAAAATCTCAGGGATGTTCTTCTCAATCTTGGGATAAAATATTCATAAGAAATGTAGATTTAAACAGGATAAAAGATGTTCAGTTTCACGGCAGGGTTAAAATAAATGCACTTAATGGAATGGTAAAATATCATAATAAAGTAAAAGTACCCGCATCTATAAACAGAGCCACATTAATAGATGTAGCAATTAACGGAAATGTTTACATTAATAATGTAGGAAGATTTATTGCTAATTACAAAATAGAAAACGGAGCAATAATAGAAAATGCAGGCTCTATATATATGGAAGGAGAAAGCAGCTTTGGAAACGGAGTAGAAACTTCTCCTATAATGGAAGGAGATGGAAGAAGCGTAAAAATATTCAATAGACTTAATTCTCATATAGCATATATGGTAGCAATGTACAGACATAGATTTTTAATGCGAGCAAGAATAAATGCTATGATAGATGATTATACGGCAAAAAAGACTAGAAGATTCGGTAAAATAAAAGAACATGCAAAAATAATAAATGCAAGGCTTATAGTAAACTCTCATATAGACCCTTATACAACAATAGAAAATACGGACGAAATTAATAATACAACAATAATAAGTACAAAAGAATGTCCTTCATATATAGGAACATCTGTAATATTAAAAGACGCAATAGTATTAAAAGGTGCACATATAGTTGACAGCACGGTGATAAAAAAGGCATTTATAGGTGAAGGTGTTAAACTAGGAAGACAATTTTCATGCGAGGATTCTCTTCTATTTGCAAACTGCGAGGGAGAGCATGGAGAAATGTTTTCTATATTTGCAGGTCCTTATACAGTTACACATCATAAGGCAACACTTTTAATAGCAAGTCATTTTTCTTTCTTTAATGCAGGAAGCGGAACAAATCAAAGCAATCATATGTACAAACTAGGACCTTATCATCATGGATTTATGGAAAGAGGATGCAAAACAGGAAGTAATTCATATATATTATGGCCTTCTCATATAGGAGCTTTTTCTACAGTTATAGGTGCTCATTATGATAATGTTGATACCTCTGATTTTCCTTTCTCATATATAACTGAACATGGATATCATCAAACAAGACTTATACCTGCTTTAAATTTATTCGGCGTAGGACTTTGCCGCGATGAAAATAAATGGAAAGACAGAGATAGAAGGGTTGGTGATAAAAAAGATTTGATTATATTTGATGTATTTAGTCCCTATACTGTTTCTAAAATGATTAATTCTGAAAATATATTAAAAGAAATAAGAAAAGAGATAGAGAATATTGATAAATACGGAGATTATATATTATACAAAAACATGATAATAAAAAAATCATCTTTAGATAAATATTCTCAAAGATATTCAATAGCAATAGATTTATATTTGCATGATAAAGTACTTTCATATATAAAATCATCAAAAAGTATGGATGAAATAATAAAAAGATTAGAATATAATGAAGAGAGAGTATTTGAAAAATGGGCTGATGTCGGAGGGCTTATATGTGCCAAATCAAGAATAGACGGAATTATAAAAGATATAGAATTTAATAAAATAAATAGTCTTGAATTATTAATTAAATCTTTTGAACGTTTATATAATGATTATTCATTAGATGAAAAGGCTTGGGTTATCAATACTCTAAAAACTAGATATGCAGTTGATAATATAGACAAAGATACAATTATAAAATTACTAAAGGAACATGTTTTGCTTTTAAAAGAGGCATATAAAATATTTTATAGAGATGTAAAAAAAGAATATGATCTGTCAAAAATGGTAAGCTGCGGAGTTGATGATAAGAGCATTATGGAAAGAGATTTTGAGGCTATAAGAGGAACTGTAAAAGATAATTCTTTTGTTGTTAAATATAAGAATGATATAGAAGAAAAAATTAATGATATAAACAATATTATGAATATACTTTAATAAAAAACTGGAGTGATTATGCTGATACATTCATTATCTATAACATTAGAGAGAGGATTTGAGGATATAATAGAGGCTGTAATAGAAAACGGGGATTTAAATATACTTGGATTTAATATTGAGTTTCCAATAAATGATGATAAAATCGCAATAGTAAATATATATAATGAAAATAATAATATATTAAAAAGTAACTTATCAATTATAGAAAAAAACATTAATGATATTGCAAAATATACTTATGATATTAAAGAATTAGAATCAGAAGAGTATTTAACATCATATATGGAATTCTTAAAACCATTTGATATAGGCAGCGTAACAATAGTGCCTAACCTAAAAAATGATAATGAAAAATCAGATGATAGTATTTTATATATAGCAAAACAGTATGCATTTGGAACTGGTACTCATGAAACTACTTCTCTTGCTCTTGAGATGATTAGTGAATATTCTGATAATAATGATATGGCTTCAAAGAGTATTGCAGATATAGGATGCGGAAGCGGTATATTATCATTATTTGCATACAAGCTTGGTGCTAGAAATATTGCTTCAATAGATATAGACAATGACGCTGTTAATTGTACTCTTGATAATGCTTCATATAATGATATAAAAATAGATAATGTTATGCTTGGAAGTGCTAAAGATTTAATTAATATGAATTTTAAATTTGATTTGGTTATTGCCAATATAGAAACTGATATATTAATAGAAATACTTACAGACTTAAAGGCATTATTAAAACAAGATTCTGCTTTAATATTATCAGGTATTTTATTAGAAAAAGAATCATTTATGAAAAATGCTATAAGAGAAAATAAACTCAATATTATTTTAAGAAAATCAAAAAATGATTGGGTATCTTTGATGCTTAAACAATAAAGCATTAAACAATAAAATAAAAAATTTACGGAGTATATTATGGAATTAATAGATTTAGTAAAAAATGCAAAAGAAGCTACATATATATTACAATCGCTTGATACTGATATAAAAAATAAAGCCTTGCTTGAAATAGCAAACAAAATAGAAGAAAATAAAGATAAAATATTTGAAGCTAATAAAAAGGATTTAGAATATGCTCAAAAACTTCTTGATGAAAATAAAATTTCTAAATCAATGTTTAACAGATTAAAACTAGATGAAAATAAATTAATAGATGTTGTATCTGGTATAAGAGATGTTGTGAAACTTGAAGACCCTATTAATAAAGTATTATTAGAAACTGAGCTTGACGACAATTTATTATTAAAAAAAATATCCTGCCCTATTGGTTTAATTGCTGTAATATTTGAAGCTCGTCCTGATGTTATATCTCAAATATCTTCTTTATGCATAAAATCTTCTAATGCTGTTATACTTAAAGGAGGAAGCGAAGGCGAAAATACAAATAAAGCAATATTTAACATAATAGAAGAAACTCTAAATAGTATAAAGGAATTTCCAAAGCACTCTGTTAATTTAGTATTTACAAGAGAGGATATAAAAGAATTATTGTCAATGGACAAATATATTGATCTTATAATACCAAGAGGAGGCAACAGTTTAGTACAGTATATAAAGTCAAATACCAATATACCTGTATTAGGTCATGCTGACGGTATATGTCATTTATATATAGATGAATCTGCAAATCAAGAAAAAGCTTTAAAAATATGTTTGGACTCAAAGGCTCAGTATCCAAGTGCATGCAATGCTGTTGAAACTATACTTGTAAACAAAAATATAGCTTCAGAATATTTGCCAAAACTTTATAAGCTGTTCAAAGAAAATGATATAAAAATGAACGGCTGTGAAAAGGTAAAAAAAATACTAGATATAGGCGAAGTAAAAGAGTGGCATTTTGAATACGGAGATAAGGAAGTTTCATTAAAAATAGTATCAGACACAGAAGAAGCATACAATCATATAAACAAATACGGCTCTCATCATACAGACTCAATCATATCCGAAGATAAAAATAATATAGAAAAATTTATGACATTCGTTGATTCTGCTAATGTATACTGTAATGCTTCAACAAGATTTTCTGACGGATTCAGATACGGTTTCGGTGCGGAAGTAGGAATATCTACAAACAAAACTCATGCAAGAGGTCCTGTAGGTTTGGAAGGCTTAACAATATACAAATACAAAATTTTCGGGAACTATCAGATAGTTAATGATTACGTTACTCATAAATCTAGCTTCAAGCATAAGAGAATAAAATAAAATATAAAAATTGTTAGTACATGCTATTCGTTAGAATGGCAGGAGATATTTAACTAACAATTTTTATTAGCAATAATAAAAGATTATGTAAGCCATAGAATTAGTTTTAAGCATAAGAGAATAAAATAATACATAAGAAATTAAATATAAAAAAATAAGCCGATAACTTAAAAATTATCAGCTTATTTTTAAATATTATATTTAGTTTACTTTTTCATAATGATAAGTTATACCTGATATGCTTCCATAGCTTATTTCACATTCACTGTCGCTCATAAAATAAAACGTAATGTTTCCTAAAATTGGAAGATTAGGTATAACTAACTCATAATAACTTTTTTCATTATATTTCTCCCTATCCCAATTCTCAATATAATGACTGCTAGATGTACCATCAGCATTATAAAAAGTTAATACTCCATAAGAAGAAATAGTAAATCTTTCTCTGTAATTATCCATATTTCTCCAAGTAACTCTTAAATCATAGGGTCTGAATTTTGAAGCTGAGTTAAATAATGATGAGCATCCAGACAAGAATAAAGATGTTAATGAAAGAATCCCCATTAACAATATAAATTTTAGAATCCTTTTATTATTCATATAAACCTCCTATATATTGTTATAATACAATATACCCCTATAATATATGTTATAAAAATTTTGTCAATACAGTAAAAAAAATATATAATCTAAAATAATTATATTATTTAACATAAAAGCAAATATATATAATGTAAATATTTTATATATAAAACTTGATGAAAGTAATGATTTATATATATTAAGTTTGTAATTTTTTTATTCTTTTTTTTGTTAAAAGTCCTAATGACTAAAGTTAAACTATTGCATAATAATACTAACTATATAAGAACATAAAATAGCAGTATACATAATATAAAAACTATTAAAGGCAGAAGATTATTATTAAAACCCCTGCCTTTTTATTTTTTAACTTAAAAAGAATTATTTAAAAAACTTACCTATACCCTTAACTATACCAGAAACTATATCACTTCCTGAATTACAATTTTGAAGATTATTCCTAGCTAATTCATAATCTGGGTCTAACTCCAATGCTTTTCTATATGCTTCTTTTTCATCTTCTTTTCTTCCAACTCTTCCAAGAGCAACACCATAATCATTCCACAAATAAGGATTATCGTAATACCTGTCAATAGCTTTCTCATAAAAATATATTGCATTATCATAATCTTCTACATTTAAATAAGATGATGCTAAAAAACCATAATCATAAAAATCATCTTCATTCATCTCCATAGATTTATTAAATACTTCTATAGCATCATAATATCTATCATTAAAACAATATAGCTCTCCTAATCTTTCCATTCTATATGCTGTAATATATTCACTATCTTCTTTTTCTAAAGCTAGTTCATAAATTTCCAACGCCTCATCATATCTATATTGATCAGCTAAACGATCAGATAAAGTATATAAAGTATAAATACCATAATAATCAGTTTCCCTATATATTTTTAAAACTTTATATAATTCATCTATAGCTTCATCATATCTTTCTAATTTCCAAAGAATATCAGATAAAGAGATGTATAAATTAGTATTATTATCATCAATATCTATTCCTCTATAAGCATATTCTAATGCTTTATCATAATTTTCCATATAATAATAAGTATTTGCAATATCACATAAAACGCCTGAATTATTTGGATCTATTTCTAACATTTTATTTAATGTTTGAATTTTTTTATTATATTCATCAGCCATTCCGTAATTATGGGCTATACTTGATAATATATCTAAACTATCTTTATCTAAATCTAAAGCCTTTTTAAATGCCTCTATGGCTTTATAATATTTTTCATTTCCTTCCTCATCTGAATAGCTATATGAATTTCCAAGATAATACCAATCCATAGCATATTGATCATCGATTTTTATCACATCTTTAAAAACTTTAATTGCTTCTGTATATTCTGAACAATCATAATAATAAAATCCAAGTAAACGAATAGAGGCAGCACTGCCATTAAATTCTTTAATACATTTTTGGCATATATCAATAGCTTTATCTTTTTCACCTTTATACCTGTAAAAATCAACTAAAAAACCATAAAATCTATAATCTGATTTAAATAAATTATGTCCTTTTAATCCTATTCTCAATGCCTCATCATCTATATCATTATTATAATAAGCATAAGCAAGATTTAATAATAATTCAGGGTTATCAACATTAATTTTTAATAACTCTTTACATTTCTGTATTACTTTATCATATTCAGAATTTTCCATTAATGAATTAATTTCTTTTAACTCTAATTCTAAATTATTGCTACTACTATCATTATTAATACCCTTTACACTTTTTATATAATCCTCAAATTCTTTAGCTCTTTCATCTGATATACCGTATTTAGATTTTCTTTTATTCAATAAACTTCTTCCGCTTTCATCTATAGCACCATCTTCAAGCATATCTTCCAAAAGCTCATAATATTCTTCTTCGCCTTCTGTGTTAAACTTAGGTTTATTTTTATTTTGTATTTCTTGAAGTGCAAAATCTTCTATCTCTTTTGCTCTTGAATCGGATAATCCGTATCTACCCTTTTTCTTATCTAATAGATTCCTCTCGCTATCGTCTATAACACCGTCATCTAACATGTCAATTATAAGCTCATAATAGTTTTGTTCTTGCTGTGTTAAATTCATAATTATACTCCTTAATTATAATTGTCTTGAAATGCCAAAAGAAAGGCATTAATATGTTTTTAATTAAATATTGAAACTTTAACTTTAAATTGAAAGAATGATTAATAAAGTTTATTAAAATTCTTATTTGATTTGATTTGATTTGATTTTTAACATAAAATAAACCTTAAATTAATGTTTCATTATATTAGTATATATGATAATACTTGTTTGTCAAATATTTTATACATATAATAATAAAAAAACACATACCAATAATAATTAGTATGTGTTAATATTATAATATTATTTTTTAGTTCGCAGCTACTTTGAATACCAAAACAGCCAAAAGAACAACTATTAAAATACCTATTACCCCTACTATTAAAAGCCCCCATTTTATGAACTTAATTATTTTTCTTATGGAACTATTAGCTTCTACAACACCATTCTGTATGCCGTTAAGCCCTCCTACTAAAAGAAATAATGCATCCTCAAACCAGCCTATAACAGGCAATACATCAGGCACTAAATCTACAGGAGAAACTGTATATATAATCGCCAATATCAATGGTATCCAAGGAACTATTCCAGATTGAGCAGGCTTATTAGAATTATCATTGTATCCATTATATTCACTCATAAAAAACTCCTATTTAATTTATATATTTAGCAATATTTAATAACATAATTTAAAAAATATTAAATTAATATATCATTAAATTAGTATATATAATAATATACATTTGTCAATATTTTGATATAGAATTTAGATAATAAAAACTTGATAAAATACCCGATTTTGATATAATAATCTAATTTCATGAGATTTTTAGTTTTAAGGAAATAGAGATGTCTAAAGTTATAGCTATAGTCAATCAGAAAGGCGGAGTTGGAAAAACAACCACAGCCGTTAATTTAAGTGCCGTAATTGCATCAATGGGACATAAAACTCTTTTGATAGACGTAGACCCTCAGGCTAATGCTTGTTTAGGTGTCGGAGTTACAAGAGATAAAATGGAAAAAAGCGTATACGATCTGTTAATAGGTGAAGCTGAAACTAAAGAAGTAATAATGCCTACATATCAGGAAAACTTATTTCTAATACCTGCTGATTCCGATTTGGTAGGTGCTCAGATAGAATTGGTTAATGAAATAGCCAGAGAATACAAATTAAAAAAGGCTATAGAGGCTGTAAAAGATGATTATGAATATATTATTATTGACTGTCCGCCTACTTTGGGTATATTAACTCTTAATGCATTAACTGCTGCTGATTCTGTACTTATACCTATACAATGCGAGTTTTATGCTTTAGATGGTGTAGCTGAACTTAATAATACAATATCTCTTGTGAAAGAAAATCTTAATAAAGAATTAAAAATAGAGGGCGTGCTTCTTACAATGTATGATGCCAGAACGAAATTAAGTGCTGATGTTGTGCGTGAGGTTGTAAATTTCTTTAAAGAAAAAACATATAAAACTATGATACCTAGAAATGTACGTTTAAGCGAAGCTCCTTCATACGGCAAAGCTATAAGTGATTATGATAAAGACTGCATAGGAGCAAGAAGCTATAGGGAATTTGCTAAAGAGTTTCTTGAAAAATCTAAATAACTTGTAATATTTTAATACTTGGAGATTATTATATGAATAATATAATTTTAGAAAATGTTAAAAAAGATGATATTTCTATTTTTAAAAATAAATTAATAGAATCATTTGTATTTGCTGCAAAACATTATTTTAAAGATGATATTACGGATAAAGTACCAGAAGAAAAAGATATTGAAGAATCTTTAAATACAGAAGAAATATATTCATATCATTTAGTTCTAAATAATGAAAAAATAGGCGGAGCAATAGTAGAAATAAATGATAAAACAAAACATAATGAACTTCATTTCTTTTTTATTTATCCTGAATATCAAAATAAAAAAATGGGATATTTATCTTGGAAATCAATAGAAAATAAATATCCTCAAACTGAACTTTGGACATGTTATACACCTTATTTTGAAAAGCGTAATATAAATTTTTATGTGAATAAATGCGGTTTCCATATCGTTGCTTTTTATAATAAATATAATAAACTTGAAGGTATGAAGAGTTTTTTAAATTTGAAAAAGTTATGAATAAATAATATAATTGGCTATTGAATAATGAATTTTAATATATAAGAGGATTTTTATGAGCAGAAAAGGCGGTCTTGGCGGGCAAGGTATGAATGCCTTAATCAAATCTGGAGATAAAGAAATAAAAAGAGCTGTTGAAGAAGCAGAAAAAAACGGAGTATTAGAAATAGATGTTTCACTTATAGATGTAAACCCAGATCAGCCTAGAAAAATTTTTAATGAAGAAGAAATACAAGGGCTTGCAGAATCTATTAAAGAAAATGGTCTTATCAATCCAATTACTTTAAGAGAGAAAGACGGAAAATATCAGATAATATCTGGAGAGAGAAGATTCAGAGCTTTTAAATTTTTAAACAGAGATAAAGTACCTGCATTAGTTTTGCAAAATATTGCAGATTCAAAAATGCTTGAACTTACTTTAGTAGAAAATATACAAAGAGCCGATTTAAACCCAATAGAAATAGCGAGAAGCTATAAAAAATTAATATATGATTTAAATATTAAGCAGGAAGAATTAGCAAACCGAGTAGGAAAAAGCAGAAGCACAATATCAAATTCAATGCGTATATTAGAGTTAAGTGAAAATATACAGAATTTAATATTGGAATCAAAAATTACAGAAGGACATGCAAGGGCTATATTATCATTAACTGATGAAAATGAGAGAGAAGCATTTGCAAAAGAAATAGCAGAAAATGGATATTCTGTAAGAGAATGCGAAAGGATAGTTAAAGAAAAAAAAGGAAATGAAAGCAGTAAAAAAGAAGAAAATATCAGCGAAGTAAAAAAAGAAAATAAAAAAGACCCTAATATAAAAAAGTTAGAAAATGATTTAGAAAAAATATTCTCTACAAAGGTTAATGTTATAGATAAAAATGGAAAAGAAGGAAAAATAGTAATAGAGTATTACAATGCGGATGATTTATCGAGAATTATGGATATGCTTGAAAAAATACATGAAAAAGAAAACAGCATAAAACCAGCCCTTGAATATTAGGAGTAACTTTGAAAATAAAAACTTTCTCTCTATATATATTCATTATTATAATGTTTTTATCAGTTAATCTCTATTCAAGAGAAAGAATGTCTATAGCAACTATAGATGTAGATCATAGCCTAAGGGCAAATGAACCTTTAAGAAAGGAAATGGTGAGAGCTGTAAACAGATTCGTATATTTAAAACAAAAAACTTCAATATCAGTAGACAGACAAAAGAAAAAACTATTCGGAACTAATGAATTAAATTTAGAACAGGCTTTAACTGTTGCTTCTAATTTGAATGTAAAAATAGCTATAGTAATGAAAAGCGAAAAAATACTAAAAAATACTAATAACAATCAAAATAAAATAGAAAATTTAACAATAGAATCAAATGAAATAAACAATATAATGAGTAATTACAATATTACTAATGCTATATTAAGCAATGATATTGTACTTACAAATGAAACAAAAGATTTGGGAGATTTAATAGAATACGGAATAGGGAAGAAAACAGAAAATATGGATAAAGCAGGAGAAGAGAAAAAAGATGAAGAGCTTTATGATATAAAATATAGTTTTAAAGTCATTGATATAGAAACAGAAGAAACATTAAAAGAATATGATAAAAAGACATCTTCGGAAGCTTTGCTTGCTATGCAGGAAATATGCTTATATTTGGAATTTTATTTCTCAAATATTTTATTAAAAAATATAGAACATCAAATAAACGGCATTAATTTAAATTTAAGAATAGAAAGAACAACATTAGAAAATAAAACTAATGCCATATATGACAGCGGAGAAATAATAGAAGGAGAATCATTTACTTTAAATTTCAGATGCAATATGGACGGATATGTATATATATTTGCCTTTCAAAATGACGGAAGTGTTATATTGATGCATCCTAATGATTTTAATAACTTCATAAATAATGAATATCAAAATAAAACAGAAGGAAAGAAAAACTATATAATACCTCCAGAAAACTCAATATTTAGAATAAGAATAAGACCGCCGTTTGGAGAAGATTCATTTTATGCAGTTTATACCAAAAAAGAACAAAAATGGATTACAGGATTATACTTCAAAGGTGATGGATTTAAAATATGCGATAAAATTAAAATAGCCGAGTTTACAGCTAAATTAAAATCAACATTAAAATTTATGAATAATAATAATTGGCAGATATCAAAAATATACCTTAAGACTATATCAGAATCAGAAAATTAAAAAAGGCTTATAAATATTTTCTATTTATAAGCCTTTAGTTTTTATTTGATTATATTTTATTTATTATATGAAGCAACTGACTCCATAATATCTTTTTCTTCAGGAACCATTATAGTATTCATACTGTCTTTAGCAGAACGTACGAAGAACTCTAAACGGTTTACAGTGTTAACTTCACTAGCACCAGCATCCATATCCAAATAAAGAAGATTCAAATTAGGATATCTAGTTTTAAGTCTAGTTTCAATACCGCGTGCTATAATGTGATTAGCAATACATCCGAAAGGCTGAAGACAAAGTACATTATTAACACCCTCTTCAGCAAAAGTAGCTATTTCACCAGGTAAAAGCCAAGCCTCTCCGAATTGGTTAGTCATAGCAGTAACTTTAGCAGCATTTTCAGCTATTTGACGTATATGATGAGCAGGTCTGAAACCTTTGAATTTTGACATTATCTGATTTATAGCATCCACTCTTACATCAATAACTTTTTCTGAAAGTTTAGATCCATAATAGCCCAAGAATGAAACTTGTCTAGCATGAGTTTCTTTATTTACCTGTTCGCTTATAACTTTCTGTACAAAGAAGTCGAATACAGGAGGCACTATTACTTCAACCCCTTTAGCCATTAACCAATCGCAAACATCTCCATTAGCAAAGTTATTATATTTTACGTAAATCTCACCTACTAAACCAGCTTTAGGCATATCCAAATCATTAGTTTCAATAGCATTAAACTCAGCAACCGCCTGTTTTAATAATTTATCAGTAGGTTTAAGAGCAAAATCTTTAGGGTGTAATGCTATATATTTATTAGCAAGAGCTAAAGCCTCTCCTTTTCTAACCTCACGGGCTGCAATATAATAGTACATTGTAGATATAGCATCAGCATAAGGCATAGCTACAATACCTTCTTTCATCAAATCCATTTTTGATACTTCAAAACCAGGCTGATCATTAGCTACAGTAAGACCTACAGTTACTACTGGAACATCAGGATAACCAGCATTGATTAAACCTCTTTTTATAAGAGAAGCATAGTTACTAGCACGGCATTGACCTCCAGTTTGAGTAATACCAGCAGCTATTTCATTAGGATCATACTGTCCGCTTTGAACTGCTCTTATAATATCACCAACTACAATAGTAGCAGGGTAACATATATCCTGATTTGCATATCTTAAGCCTAATTCTACAGATTCAATATCTGGATCAGGCAAAGCTATAGGCTCATATCCGCTTCTTTCTAAAAGAGTCTGTATCATAGCATCATAGAATTGAGCGAATTTAGGAACAAGTATTTTACGTTTATCATTTTTCTCGTATCTTTTAATGATAGTTCTTTCTGGTTTTTCTTTAGGTATGAAATCACCTTTCATTTTCATACTTTCTATCATAGAACGTATTCTTAAACGTATACTTCCTGGACTTGATATTTCATCAACTTTTACCAAAGTAGGACTCTTACCATAAGCATTAAGTATAGATTTTATTTCATCTGAAGTAGTAGCATCAGGACCGCATCCAAAACTATTAATTTGAACAACTTCAAGCTTCATATCATTTTGTTTAGCAGCCCATAAAGCAGCTTTAAACATTTTATTAGGATAAGACCATTGAGTTAATACTTGTACATCAGCAAGAGATTCATCTATATCAAGACCGTCTTCTGTAATAACGTTAATACCAAATGAAGCAATAGTTTCAGGTATTTTATGGTTAATTAATGGGTCAATATGATAAGGTCTGCTTACTATAAGTATAGTAGGTGTCTGAGTTTCTTTAGCATGCTCAATTATTTTTTTGCCCTCAGCTTTTAACTCATCTTTTATTCTTACCTGTTCTTTTAAAGCCATTTTGAAAGCTCTGTCAAAATCTTTTTTATCTATTCCAAGTACTTTTACAAAATAAGCCTTACAGCCTTTGTATAATAAATCTTCATTTAAGAAAGAAATAGTCGGAGCATCAAAAGGTATGCCGTATTTACTTAAAGGACTAATAGAACTATCTATTACATCTGGATATCCTGTTACTACAGGACAGTTATAACTATTAAAACTTCCGTCATCTTCTGTTTTTTCAAGTACTACTGAAGGATAGAATATTCTGTCTACTTTAGATTCTATCAAATCATATATATGTCCGTTAGCTATTTTAGCAGGGAAACATATATTATCACTCATAACAGTACCAGAACCTTTTTCAGCTATAGCCATACTAGAAGGAGATGATAATTGTACTCTGTATCCGCATTCTACAAGTATAGTAGCCCAGAATGGGAAGTTTTGGTACATATTAAGTACCCTAGGTATTCCGATAGTACCTTTTATTTCATCTGAAGCAGGTGCTAAAGGTCTGTCAAAAAGAAGAGAAAGTTTTTTCTGTGTAATATCCATACCGTATTTCTTTTCGCCTGTACCTTTATTTGAGAATATTCTTTCGCATTTATTTCCTGTATAGAATGATTTTAAATCTTTGAATTTTAATCTTGTAACAGTACAAAGGTTTTCGCAGCCTTTACAAGTAAGCTGTTTTCTTTCATAATCATTAGCTTCTTGTAAATTATCCAAACCTACAAATGTTGTATCTTCTTTTTTAGTATTGAAAGTATCTAAAGCTAACAATGCACATCCGTAAGCTCCCATAAGTTCGGATATATCAGGACGTATAACTTTTCTATTTAAGAATTTTTCTACAGAGCGAAGTACAGCAGAGTTTTTGAAAGTACCGCCTTGAACTACTATATGATCTCCCAAGATAGAAGTGTCTGTAATTTTTAATACTTTAGTAAAACAGTTTAATGTAACACTCTTAGCAAGTCCTGCAGAAATATCAGAAACAGAAGAGCCTTCTCTTAAAGATTGTTTAACTTTACTATTCATAAATACTGTACAACGGCTTCCCAAATCACAAGGACTTGCAGATTCACATGCTATATTAGCAAAATCAGCAACTTTATAACCCATTCCGCGTGCAAATGTTTCTATAAATGAACCGCATCCTGAAGAACATGCCTCATTAATTTCGATATTTTCTATAATACCGTCTTTAATGAAGATAGCCTTCATATCCTGTCCGCCTATATCAAGTATGAAGCTTACATCTTTATCGAAAGCCTTAGCACCTCTATAATGAGCCATAGTTTCTACTATACCCTCGTCCATATTAAATGCTGCTTTTATCAAGTCTTCGCCGTATCCTGTAACAGCAGTTCTTGCTATATTTATCTTAATATTTTTTTCATCTAATTCTTTTTTAATCTCTGTAAGTCCTTCAGTAACAGCACCTACAGGATTACCATTATTATTTCTGTAATGTCTTAATACAACTTTTCCTTCATCATCAATGATAACAATTTTTGTAGTAGTAGAACCAGAGTCTATACCTAAGAATGTATTTTTACCATTTACTGTTGATACATCAGCTGATTTTACTTTATCTTTAGAATGTTCTTCTTTCCAAGATTCATATTCTTCCTGAGTATTAAACAATGCTTCTCTTGTTTTAGAATTAGTTATTTTTACTTCAGCCGAAATATTTTGAACTAATTTAGTAAACTCAGAAACTGTTATTATAGTTTTATCCTCTTTCTCTCCGAAAGCCGCTCCTATTGCAGCAGTTAATTCAGGATGGTCAACCGTATACATATCATCTTCTGTAGCATCTAATAAAGTTAAGAATGTCTTTCTCAATTCTGGGAGGAATGTTAAAGGACCGCCTGTAAATAATATTTTAGGCTTAATTTCAAAACCTTTTGCCAAAGTATTAACAGTTTGAACAGCAACTGCTTGGAATATACTTTTAGCAATATCAGCTTTAGGTATATCACGGCTTATAAGAGTTTGAACATCTGTTTTAGCAAATACACCGCATCTGCTTGCCATTGGATAAATAGATGTTGATTTTTCAGCTAATACAGAAAGATCGGAAGGCTGTACATTAAGAAGAGTAGCCATTTGATCTATAAAAGCTCCTGTTCCTCCAGCACAGTTTCCATTCATCCTTATATCAGCTTTGAAATTGTCATCAAAAACTATGATCTTTGCATCTTCACCGCCTATATCAATCAATGTTCTTCCATAAGGATAAATTTTTCTAATAGCCGTTGAAGAAGCAATAACTTCCTGTACAAAGCTAATTCCAGTTTTCTCGCATACCCCCATGCCTGCTGTTCCAGTCATAGCCAAAGAAAGTTTTAAATCTCCATGCATAGCTTGAAGATTTTCTAATATAGACAATAATGTATCTTTTATGTCAGCATTATGCCTAACATAAGTTTTAAATATCATATTATCTTTATCATCATATACAACCATTTTTGCTGTAGTTGAACCTATGTCAATTCCAGCTTTTAAGATTTTTTCCATAATATCTCTCCTTCATCATAATAAAAAATCAAATTTATTCAATTATCATATTATTCATATTTACAAATACTATTTTAGTTTTATGTTTTTTTATATTTTCTTCAGCTATATGTCCGTAAGAAAGTATAATTATAGTATCATCTTTCTTTGCATGATGAACATTATGCCCATTAATACCAATAATACCCGTATCACGTATACCTTTAATTGCAATGGTTTCAAATCTATCATTATTACTTAAATTAATAACTGATACACGCTCTCCTTCCATTATATCTGATTTATCCATTAAAGATTCATCTATTGTAATTGAATCTTTAAAATTCAAATCAGTTCTAGTTACTGTTAATCTGTGTATTTTAGATTTTATGATTTCCCTCATCATAAATGTATAAAATCCATAAAAAACTAAAAATTTTCTTTACATAAATATTTACAAATATTCTACTTATCTAACAAAAAATGTCAATATTATAATTTGAAATATTTATTAATAATAGTTATTATTAACCATATACTATATATACAATACGCTACATTTACTACATAATATGGGTTTAATTTATTAAAAAAAACTACAAAAATTAAAATCTGCCTACAAATGCATTAATAAAATTACCGCTTAAATCACCTTCTATAATAACATCAATATGAAAAACTTTTTTATTTCCTAACCTATAATTCACATAATTATCTATTTCATGAACTATAATCTCTATAAGATCAATTTTATTCATAAACTCTTTAATAAATGCATCTTCATCTACAATACTGCCTCCATTTTTTGCCGATAATTCATTGCCATCTTTTATTATTTTTCTAGCAGCATAATCTTTAATTCTTATATCCCAATCTTCTTTATCAGAAAATATATTTCTAAAAAAATTAATAGCTTTATTATTATTATATTCAGAAGAATCATCAAAAGCTATAAGAATATTTTTATTATTAGTCCAAGCAATATTTTTATCAAAAGAACCTAAAGCCCTATTATATAAAAAATCTCCAAGTGTTTCATCGTTATATATTATAGGCTTTAAATATTCTCTAAGCATTGGGGTTAAATCTTCATCTTCATAATTATTTTCTATAATATCAGAAAGCAAAAACTCAGCCAGCTCTTCACCCTGTTCTTTTTCATATCTAACCTTAAATTTAACAACTGATTCTCTTTTAATTATAGATTTATAATAATCCAAATCTTTTTCATCAATTTTCATTCTGACAACTATTTTTTTATTCTTTTCAATATAATTAGTTTCAATATCCTTATATGCTATACACATCATAAGAACATTAATTCTATCATCATCCTCACTCTTAGCCCCAAAAAACTCTGGAGAACCTATTATAAATGCCACATCTTTATATTCATCTAAAAATTCACTTTCTTTTTGCAAATAAAACATATTAACATCCGTAAGTAATATTTTGTTAATTGTAAAATAAATGAGAATAATTGTCAAAATAAAAATTATTTTATTAATATTGATAATTAATATTTTTTATTATAAAATCAATTATAAAATACATTAAAGGAGTTGAAAATGAAAAAAAACATTTTCACAAGCTCTATAGGCATTATAATAATTGGTGCTATTATAGGTGCCATAGCAGCTTGGCTCTCTGTAATGGGAAACCCTGCTAATATGGGAATATGTATAGCATGCTTCACCAGAGATTTAGCAGGAGGACTCGGTTTACATAGAGCAGCCGCGGTACAATATATAAGACCTGAATTAATAGGTCTTGTTATCGGTGCTACAGTTTCGGCAATGCTCTCTAAGGAATTCATTCCTAAGGGAGGAAGTTCACCTATTATAAGGTTCTGTTTAGGATTCTTTGCTATGATTGGTGCTTTAGTTTTCTTGGGATGCCCTTGGAGAACTTTACTTAGAGTAGCAGGAGGAGATATTAATGGGATATTCGGATTAATAGGTATCATTATAGGCGGAGGAATAGGTGTTTTCTTTTGGAAACAAAATTTCTCTTTAGGTCAGCCAAGAGCTTATAAAAATAAACTAGTC
This sequence comes from uncultured Brachyspira sp., assembly GCF_944388875.1. Lineage (GTDB taxonomy): Bacteria > Spirochaetota > Brachyspiria > Brachyspirales > Brachyspiraceae > Brachyspira. The sequence continues at coordinate 82,750 of NZ_CALXKQ010000008.1, read as the reverse complement.
GGCTTCCTGCCTCTTGTTATATCAATAATACTTTTAATATTGTTATTACAGCATCCTAAATTTTCTGAAGGCGGGCCAATATTTTTCTCTGAATCAGGTCCTGGAAGTATGAGAGCTCCTATAGCTGTAGCATTAATTGCTTCAATAGTAATAGGATTTGTAGCTCAGAAATCAAGATTCTGTACTGTAGGCGGACTTAGAGATGGAATATTTATGAAAGATTTTCACATGACTAAAGGTGTTATTGCATTTATAGTTGCTGCTTTTATAGTTAATATAGCAACAAGCAGATTCAACTTATCTATGGAAAATCAGCCAATCGCCCATACAAATATTTTATGGAATACAGTATCAATGATTCTTACAGGTTTAGCTTTTACTTTAGGTACAGGCTGTCCCGGAAGACAAGTGATACAATCTGCGGAAGGCAACATGGACAGTTTCATTTTCGTTATAGGAATGCTTGTAGGTGCTGGATTTGCTCATAATTTTAATTTGGCTAGTTCTACTGCAGGTCCTACGGTATATGGAATGGGTGCCGTTGTTTTAGGTTTAGTATTTTGTATAATCATTGGATTTACAATGAAAGAAAATACTGCAAGCTGATATATTTCTTGTACAGCCGGGTGTTGTCATTATATAAAAAGAAATATACCGTATAAAATTTTTGGAAGTTATATAATGAACTCTGCCGTTACGCTATATTATTAGAACCAAATATGGTTATGGTAATATAAAGTAATGGCAGAGGTTATAATAAAAATATTTAGATATAAACTAATGCTTATTATAATAATTAATGCTTCTAAATAAATTTTTAATTATGCTGGCAATCTTAATGCCTTATAAAAATATTATTAGTATTAACTATAAAAGGAAATTCATTATGTCGGAAACTATTAAAGTAGATACAAGAGGAATGTCATGTTCTCAGTCATCATTTCATGCTAAAGCTGCCGCTATTAATAATACTGAATTAAATACTATAATAGAGGTTCTAGTAAGCGGACATTCCAGCTGTGAAAGCGTAATAAGAGGGTGTAAAAAATATGGATATGAAGGTACTTTTGAACATATAGAAAATGAAGATATACTTGTAACTTTAAAAAAAGTAAGATAATAACATATTAAATTATAATTAAGAATTATTATAAACCTTCAAAAGATTAGGCAAAATTTCTTCTGGTGTCAATTTTTTCAAACAATCTATAGTCTTGCATCCGCGTTTCATATACTCACAATGAAAACTTTTTAATGCTGTGCAGTATTTTTTCCTAGCTTCTATATTAATAGCTTTATCTCCCCTAGCCCCATAAATCAATGGCAAAGTATCGCCGAATATTCCTATAGAATATATATTGCAGGCATTAGCTATATGAAGAGGTGCACTATCTCCTCCTATAAGAGCATAAGAATGCTTAATTACCGATATAAGTTCTCTAATATTTAATTTTCCTGTAAAATCATCGCTTATTATATTTCCTAATCTATTTTTCATTTCATTAGAGAACTCCTCATCATCCTTTGAACCTATTAATATTATAGGAACTTGATACTCTTTATAAAACATCTCTATTAATCTTGAAAAATTATCAGCACCGTATCTTTTACTTATCCTTGTAGCTCCGCCATGCACAAGCAAAGCATTTTTATAATCTTTCATTTTATTAAAGCCAAAATTATTTTCTTCTTCGTTTAAAAATATTTCAGTATTAATACCGTCCTCTTTTATATTAAGAGGCTTTAAAATTGATAATATTGTATCAACTATATGTCTGCTGTGTTTTTTCCAAGAAGTTTTTTTAGTAAGCAAAAAACCTCTGCATTCGCTATTAACACCAACTCTAACAGGTATTTTTGCCTTATATAAAAGCGAAGCTCCGTAAAATGCTGTTGTTGCTGTAAAACCTATATCATAATTTTTATGCTTTATGCTTTCTATAATATTCTCATCTCTTATTATTACATTATTGATATAAGGGTTTTCCTTTAATATATCAAATCCTCTCACTCCATTCGCTACATCTATAATACATTCTTTATAATGTTTTTTAATAGCTCTTATGAGAGGAGTTATAAATATTGTATCTCCTATATAATTCATTCCTATAATTAATATTTTTGTCATATATAAAACCTATCAAAAATATATTACTGCTGTCTTCTTCTCTTTAAAAATCTTTCTTTTTTAGCTTCAAGTATTCTCTCTTCATTGTATATTTTCATTATTTCAAAGAATAATATAAAAGTTAAAGGACCAAGTAAAATTCCTGAAAGCCCAAAAAATAAAACACCTCCAAGTATAGAAAAGAATATAAACAGAGGATGAAGTTCTATTCTGTTTCCAAGAAGAAGAGGACGAACAAAGTTATCAGGTATAGTAATAAATAACCAAGAACAAACTATAAATATTATAGCTTTCACCAATTCTCCATTAATAACAAATAATATGCCTAAAGGAATCCATATAATAGTAGTACCTATTATAGGCATGAAAGAAGCAATAATAGTTAAAAATGCAAATGTGAACGAATTAGATACTCCGAATACTGTATATACTATAAATGCACAAAAACCTTGAAATATACCTGTAAAAAGATTTCCAAATACAATACCCTTTATTCCTTCAGATACCTGCTTAATCAATCTGTCAAGATACTTTCTGTCTATAGGAACCAAAGTTCTAACTTGATCTATCAAATAATCTCCGTCTACAAAAAAGAAAAATAGAGAAAACATCATAAATATGAATGAACTTACAAATCCGCCTGTACTTTTAAGCAATCCTGCCACATTCTGTGTAAGATATGAACTGAAAAAAGTTAAATTAGAAAGCGATGAGTCCTGTATTCTCTTCAATATTGTTTCCATAGAAACATCTAAAGGCAAAGATTTAAGAATATCATTAATACGGGAATTACTTAAAACCTCATTAACATCAAGATTCATAAAGTACTTTATACCTATATTAGAAATATCTATTAACTGCACTATTATAGTATATATTAAAATACTTGTAGGAACCAAGAATATAATCAATGATATCAAAGAAAATAATAACGCCAAAGTATTTCTCTTTATAATGGCTAATTTATTATTCTGCTTATAGCTTTTACCCATAGCCTTTATAAATAAAGGATTTAATACCACATAGAAAACCACAGCGAAAAATATAATCATTCCAAATGGTTTTAATAATTGATACATTATAAATATAGCTAGAAATATAAAAGCTATAAAGAAAATATAAGCAATATTATTTTTATTCATAAACTTCCTATTAAAAAATACTAAATATTATTAGAGTTTTTATCATAATATATATATAATATTTTTCAAGCATTTTAAATTTGAATTATTATTTTTTCATGTTATTATATAGTAATGGAATTCTCTTTAAATGCTAAACAAAAAGAAATATTAAACTGTTTCTTTAACAATGGAGTATGTTTCGTTAACGCCTCAGCTGGTACTGGAAAAACTAGTACTATAACAGAATTATATTTAGAATTATTAAGAAAAAAAGAAAAAGTATCCAGTATAGTAGTAATAACTTTTACAAAAGCTGCGGCTAATGAAATGCTTATAAGGATAAGGCTTAAAATCAGAAATGAAATAAAAAAAGCTCAATCTGAAAATGATAAAAAATACTGGCAGAATATTTACAGAGATATATTGACAAATGCTAAGATTTCAACTATAAACTCATTTGCTAATTCAATAGTACTTGAACATTCAATGGCTTTATCAATGCCGCCTAATATATCTATACTTGAAGACAGTTCGGAATTTAATAACCGCTTAAAAGATGAAATACTTAATGTACTAAAAGAGGCTGTATACACAGAAAAACTTAGAAAATTATACAGAATATACACTGAAGAGTCCAAAAGCGAATTTGCTGATAAAATATTAAAATTTCTAATAAAAATAAAGCCTAGATTAGAAAATATAGAAAACTTTGAAAAAAAAGCATTAGAAATAATAAATATAGATAAAAAAGAATATGATAAACTATACAATAATATATATAATTATAGTATAGATTTGCTCGATGATAAATCAAAAAGCGGAAAATATATAAATGAATGTCATAGCAGATTATCTATTTTAATAAATAAGCTAGATTTAATAAAAGATAAAGAAAAAGTAAAGAACTTACAAATAGAAGAATATGAATATATAATAAATGCTCTATATAATGTATCTCAGGCAAAATTAGGAAATACAAAGCATGATGATTTTAGAGCTTTACTGTCAGAATTACAGCCGTTTTGCGAAACTATGATTAATTATGTTAATATATTATATAATAAAGAAAATTACATAACAGTAGTAAATTTTATAAAAGATACTTATCTTAGATTTGAAGAGGTAAAAAAAATTATAGGTGCTTACTCTTATGAGGATATAATGCATAAGGCTATAGAGGCTTTGGAAAATGAAAACATTTCAAAAGAGATAAGAGAAAATATAAGCACATTAATATTGGATGAAGCACAGGATACAAGTTTACTGCAGTTTGGATTCATTAATTTAATAGCATTCGGAAAAAGAGAAATAAAAAGCGAAGAGAGAACAAATAAAAAAATAATGATAGTAGGAGATAGGAAGCAGTCTATATACAGATTTAGAAATGCAGATTTAAATGCATTTATGAAAACTCAGAAGATATTTGAAAAAAATGTAAGATATTTAAAAGACAATTATAGAAGCAATTCTATGCTTATAGACTTTTTTAATGAGTTTTTTCAGCAAACGGTATTTATAGATGATAAAATAGGATACATAAACGAAGATAATTTGGTACATAATAAAAAAACTAATGATAAATCTGTATCTATATTAGTATTAAATAATAATGTAAAAGAAGAAAATAAGGCATTAATAGGCGGCATAGAATACAAAACTGAATTGGAAGCATACAGCATAGCAAAATACATAAAAAAATATTATGATAATGATTATAAAAATGTTGTTATACTTCTACAGGCAACTAAAAGATTAAATATATATTTAAAAGCATTATCAGATTTTAATATACCATACTATATAGACGGCGGAAACGGATTTTATGAAAGAGAAGAGATAATTCTAATAAAAACATTTTTGGAATATTTAATACTAAGAGATCATGCTAAATTAACTATTCTTTTAAGAAGCGATTTCTTTGATATAGATATAAGCAGTTTATCAGATTTTCTATTCACGCTTCTTATTAATAATTTGGATATAAATGATTATTTCCCATTAAATGTAATAAATAAAAATAATTATAATAAAATACTGGAAATGGCAAAATCAAAAAGCTATTACAATCAATTAGAAAAAGCTAAAAATCTATTGAATACTATAGAAAATAAAATAATTACTATGAATACAGCAGAAGCAATAGAAACTATATGCACTGAAACAAATTATTATAATTATCTAATGACAAAAGAAGATGCTGAACTTGCTTATGCTAATATAGAAAAATTTAAAAATATAGCTTATGAATTTGAAAATCAAACAGGAAACAGCATATATGATTTTGTTTTATCTATAAAAAATGTAAGCAATGATATACCTTATTCATCAATACCAAAATTATCAGTGGAAGCAGTAAAAATAATGACTATACATAAATCTAAAGGATTGGAATTTGATAATGTATTCGTTGCTGGAATAGGACATGCAAGAAATCCGATAACTAATGATTTTGATTTTATAGAGGATGCTCCTTTAATAAAACTTCCTATATACGGACAAAATCATTATAAAACTTTGGAGTTCTGTTCATTTAATAAAGAAAACAATAAACAAAGTGACTCATCAGAGAAAAAAAGGCTTTTATATGTAGCTTTAACAAGAGCTTCAAATAATTTAATACTATCAGGAGAATGTTCAAAACAGTCTAAAAATAACAGCTATAGAACATATATAAACAATTACTGCAATGAAATAACTGATTATAAATCAGAAGTTCTAAGCGAAGAAAGTTATGATATAGAAGAAGTAAAAGATATAGATAATAAATTTATAAATATTTACACTTATGGATTGGCAATAAAACCTGATGATAAAATAAACAATCACAGCATAGATATAGAAATCATAAAAAAGAAAATAAAAAATAAAAAAAATAATACAAATATAAAAGAAAGCAAAACCAGATTAAATATTAACCCTTCTTTAATAAATAATAATGAAAGAAATTTTAATGATATTTCTGCAATACTCGATAAAAAAATATCAGAATTGGAAAATAATATTAATAATGATGCAGATTATGATGAAGAAATAGCATATATATCATATAAAGATATGGGTACTATAATACATAAAATATTAGAACATTTTGATTTTGAAAGATACAAAAAAGAAAAAGAAATATATTTAGATAAAATAAAAACGGATGTAGTAAAAAGTTATAATCATTATAATGAAAAGCAATTAACAAAGAACTTAAATACAGCATTCTCAAAATTATTTGAAAATCAGCATATACAAAATATAATGAACGGTAATGAAATAATAATATCCAGAGAACATACTTTTCAGCAATATAATAATGAAGAGAAAACTATAACGGGAAATATAGACCTTATCACTAAAAATGTTCAAAGCAATGAATATTTTGTATTGGATTATAAAACTTCAAAATACAGTAAAGAAAAGGAAGATTATTATAAACCTCAGCTGGATACTTATAAAAATATGGTTAAAAATGTGTTTAATATAGAAGATGAAAGCAAAATTAGTACTGGACTTATATTCTTAAAATAAATCAATAATTATTATAAATAAATAACAACATATAAAAAAACACTGTATATTAATATAAAACATTATATTTTTTATTAATTATATACTATATATATTAATAATTTCCTTTACTTTTTTCATAATATGTATATATTATAAAATGTAAGGAATATATAATGAAAATAATTTTAAAATATTTAATATTTACTCTATGCTTTTTGTCTTTAATATCATGCAATACCCAAGTTTTCAGCAATAGATTTAATTTAAATAGAGCCTACAACTTATATGAAAAAGGCAAAAATGAGGATGATGATAAAGCACTGCTTGAAATAACATCAATATATAATGATATTATCAATCAAAAAATATATGCTCAGGATAGATTGGCATCCGTTTATAGAGTATTAGGAGAAAGAAGTTTAGCTAAACAGCAGTACGCATACTCTGCAAAATATTTTACAGAAGCCTTAAAAATACTTCCAAACAGTCCATATTTAAGATACGGATTAGGAATATCTTATGCAAATCTAGCCGACAGTGCAGATACTCCAGAAAAGAAAACAGAGTTCATAAATAGAGCAGAAACGAATATAAATTTTGCCATAGGAAAAGACCCTAATAATGCAAATTATTATGCCGCATTGGCATCATTAAAAGGAATACAGCAGGATAAATATGAAGAAGCATTTGAAAATATAAAAAAAGCTGTAGAAATGAGCCCTGATAATATAGACTACTTATTTATACTAGCTAGAATACAATACAGCAGAGAAAATTATAATGAAGCTGTAGCAGCTTATAGAAAAATATCAAATCTTGCTACAGAAACTTCTATAAAACAAACTGCATTAAATAATATTAATCAAATTATAGGAAATCAAAATTGAGCAGCAATAATGATATAAAAACGTATTTGATTGCCCTGAATCAAATTGATAAAGTCGGCGATAGAAGAATATCCGAACTTATTAATCATTATGAATCTGTAGAAAATATTTTTGAAGATAAAGAAGAAAATATAAAATTATTAATAGAAAAGAAATTCAAATCTCAAATAGGAAAATTTGATAAAAATGAGATATTAGATAGAGCAAAAACCATAATAGAAAAATCAAACGATTATGGTATAGGAATACTTACACTATTTGATGATGAATATCCTTTTAATTTAAAGCAAATAGATAATCCTCCATATATACTTTATTATAAAGGGGATTTAAAAAAATTAAGACGTAATTCTATAGCTATAGTAGGTACAAGGAACCCTTCCAAAGAAAGCTGCAAATATTCTTTTGAACTTGCAAGCAAATTATCATCTTTAAATATAACAGTAGTATCAGGGATGGCTAAAGGTGTAGATAGAGAGGCTCATCTTGGTGCTATATCATCTCTTGTTAATACTGCTGCTGTTTTGGGCAATGGAATAGATACAGTTTATCCGTCTGAAAACTTAAAAATATATAATAGATTAGTAGAAAAAGGTATAATTGTAAGCGAATTTGAAATAGGAAGAAAACCAGACAGAACAAACTTTCCTAGAAGAAACAGAATAATATCAGGGCTTTCTTATGCTGTTGTTATGGTAGAAGCGGCAAGCAAATCTGGAGCATTGATTACTGTTGATTATGCTCTTAATCAGGGAAGAGATGTTTATATTGCACCTTATGATGAAAAAAATAGTTCATACTTTGGAAATCATAAATTATACAAAGATGGGGCAAAAATAGCTTATAATGTAATGGATATACTAGAAGATTTTGACTCTATATTCTCAAATGATGATGATTATGTAAAAATGAAATTAAAATATTTTGAAGGCGGAGATATAAGAAAAAATAATAAAAGAGCATCGGATGATTATATAGAAATAAATATCAAAGAAAATGAAAAAGAAACAAAAAAAGACAAGAAAGAAAAAAAGATTAAAGAATCAAAAAATAATGAAATCATAAGCAGTTTAAAAGAAGATGAATCTGCTCTTTATAATATAATAAGCGAATCTGACAAAATACATATTGATGATATTATAGAAAAAAGTAATATAAAAGTTCAAATTGCAACTTCAATATTAATGCAGTTAGAAATTAGAGGGATTATAAAACAATTAGCTGGAAAATATTATACTATAGAAAAATAAAATTATAACTTAATTAGGATATTAAAAGGAGATTTTTATTTATGGCTGATACAACTATAGAAGAAAAGGCAAAAAATACAAAGACAAAAAAATCTAAAAGTAAAAAAGAATCTAAAAAGAAAAAACTTGTTATAGTGGAGTCTCCTGCAAAGGCAAAAACGATTAACAGATATTTAGGCTCTGATTATTTAGTATTATCATCTATGGGGCATTTGATAGATTTGCCTAGAAGCAGACTGGCTATAGATGTTGATAATGGATTTGAACCAGAATATATCACAATAAGAGGAAGAGCCAAAATATTAAATGATTTAAAAAAAGAAGCTAAAAAAGCAGAAGAAGTATTGCTTGCAGCAGACGATGACAGAGAGGGAGAAAGCATTGCTTGGCATATAGGTAACAAAATAAGAGGGGTAAACTCTGCTGTACCTATAAAAAGAATAGTATTCCATGAAATTACAAAAGATGCCTTAAAAGAAGCTATTGATCAGCCTAGAGATATAGATATTTCTAAAGTTAATGCCCAAAAGGCAAGAAGAGTATTAGACAGACTTATTGGCTATAATCTAAGTCCTTTACTTTGGGAAAAGATTAAAAGAGGACTTTCTGCAGGACGCGTACAAAATGTTGCTTTACTTATAATATGCAACAGAGAAGATGAAATTGAAACGTTTGTACCTGTAGAATATTGGACATTCGGAGTATTTTTAAAGCATAAAAATAAAGAGTTTTTAGCAGAACTTCAAAAGTATAAAGGCGAAAAACCAGATTTAAAAACTAAACAAGATGTTGATGATATAATGGAGCATCTTAAGGATAAAACTTATACTGTTTCAAATATAGAAGTAAAAGACAGATTAAGAAATCCTACAGCTCCGTATACAACAAGTAAATTACAGCAGGCGGCAAGCAGTGCATTAGGATACAGTGCCTCAAAAACTATGCAGGTAGCTCAGTCGCTTTATGAAGGTGTTGATATAGCAGGGGACGCTACAGGTTTAATAACTTATATGCGTACTGACAGTGTGAGAATATCTCCAGTAGCTCAGGAACAGGCAAGAGAGTTTATAGGAAAAGAATATGGAAGTAATTATCTGCCTTCAGAACCTCCTGTATATTCTGTAAAAAAGAATGCTCAGGATGCTCACGAAGCTATAAGACCTACTAATGTATTTTTAACTCCAGATAGCATCAAAGAATATTTAAAAACGGATCAATATAAACTGTATAAACTTATATGGGAGAGATTCGTATCTTCTCAAATGCTTCCTGCAAAAATGAAAAATACAAGAGCTATCATAACAGCAGGCGACTGCGAGTTTTCATTATCTTCATCAAAAATAGAGTTTGACGGATTTATGAAAGTTCTTACAATAGATAAAGAAGATAAAGAAAAGGCTTCAAAAATGCCTAATTTATCAAAAGATGATGTATGCGATTTTGTTGAAAATAACCCTCAGCAGCATTTTACAACACCTCCTCCTAGATATACAGATGCTTCACTCGTTAAAATATTAGAGGAATCAGGCATAGGCAGACCTTCTACTTATGCTCCTACAATAAAAACTATTATATCAAGGCATTATGTACAGAGAAAAGGTAAGCAGTTAGTACCTACAGAATTAGGTAAATTGGTTAATGAACTTATAAGCGAAAATTTCCCTGAGCTTGTTAATATTAACTTTACAGCTGATATGGAAAGTAAACTTGATAAAATAGAAGACGATAATATAGAATGGAATAATTTATTAAAAGAATTCTATCCTCATTTTTTGGATACATTGAAAACAGCTACTGAAAATATTAACAATATGAAAGACTTTTTCAATGAAGAAACTGATTTTGTATGTGAGAAATGCGGTAAGAAAATGATTAAGCGTTTGGGAAGATACGGATATTTTATAGCTTGTTCTGGATTTCCTGAATGTAAAAATACAAAAGGTATATCTTTTGGTGTTTGTCCTAAATGCGGCGGTGATATAACTTTAAAACGTTCAAAAAGAGGAAGAGAATTCTACGGTTGTTCCAATTATCCTAAATGCGATTTTGTAAGCTGGGATAAACCTCTTCAAGAGCCTTGTCCTAAATGCGGCGGGCTTATGGTGGAAAGAAACATCAAAAACAAAGGATTGTTTAAAGTTTGTATCAAGGAAGATTGTGGTTATTCAGAGGAAATAAAAGAGGACGAAGAATAACATTATTTTTCATAGTAGTATTAATTCTATTTAATACATGCTTATTGTATAGTCAAAATAATGATAAGGTAAAGTTAAATAATTTAAATATAAAAATAGAAGACTTAAAAAAAGCTTTTAATCCAGCCGTTAATAAATTTAATGAAAAGACCATATCCACAATAATAATAGACCCAGGACATGGAGGAAAAGACCCAGGAGCCATTGGAGTAAACAGATTATTTGAAAAAGATATCGTTTTAGCTTTTTCATTAGAATTAAAAGAAGAATTGGAAGAAATACTGCCTAATGTGAAAATAGTAATGACAAGAACAGGAGATACCTACCCTACTCTTGAAAAGCGTTTTGAGATAGCCAATAATGCTGCCAAAATAAATACGGACAAAGCAAAAAATGCCCTATTTGTAAGCGTACATGCAAATGCTTCATTCAGTCCTAATGCTAGAGGTTTTGAGGCATATTTTGTAAGTGCTCAGGAATCAAGCGAATATGCTAGAGCAGTATCAATGTTTGAAAATGAGGCTTTAGTAAAATTTGATAATATAGACACTTCAAAATACGAAAATTATTCCAGTCAAATAACTCATAATTATATGCTTATAGAACAGTATCAAAAAGAAAGCAGGCTGCTTGCAGAGTCAATAACAAAAGAAGTGCATAAAGTTTCTGGTGTTGCAAGAAGAACTAAGCCTGTTCAAAATGCGTTATTTTATGTATTAAAAGGTGCTATAATGCCTTCAACTTTAATAGAATTAGGTTTTATTACAAATCCAGAAGATGCCAAACTTATGAGCACAAAAGAAACTAGACTAAAAATGGTAAAAGCAACTGCTGACGGTATAAAAAAATATATAGAAGTTTTTGAAGAAACTAAGAGTTTTACAAAATAAAATATTAACATTTCTCAAAGTCTTCAAGAACTTTTTTAAACTTTTCTAAATCTATAGAAAAATTATATCTATTCTTATCTTTTATATTATAAAAGTAATGTATATTTTTAGGGTTATCTTCTATATACTCAAAGTATTTCATGCCTTTTGTATTACATATATATTTATGACAATCCTCATAACTGATATTAGATACTATACCAAGAGGAAGTATTCTCATCACAGCATACTATATTAGTTAAACCGCTTCCCAAAACAGATATTATTTTTTTAGCTTTATAAAATAAACAAAATTGCTCTGTTATAGAATATTCTTCTGGATAAATAACTTTATATCCCAAAGGTATAAGTATATCAAGTAATTCTTTTTCATTAACTATATTTCTAGTTTTTACTTTTTTACGGCTAATGTATATTTTATCATAAAAATCAATACTGCATTTATTTAATAATTCTTTAGCAAACTCTAAAAACTTATCACATTCCCACTTAAAAGGTTTTGAAGGAACTAAACATGGGAAAGAACTGAAAAATAAATGTTCGCATTCTATCTTTTTCTCATCAGAAACATTTATAATATTTTTTGCTCCAAATAGTTCAAGAGATTCTCTATAAAATTTAGCTTTACATCCCTCACTTATAATAAAAGTATCTATTTTATCAAATAATCCTGAATCTTTTAATATAAATAATCTTGATAATATATCATGTATCCAATGTCCATAATAATTTTGCCATTAAGATTTTAATACAAAAACATTTCCTCCAATTTTTACTTTTCTTATAAACTTATAAAAAAAGAATCTACCAGTAAGTTCATTATGAAAATCTAAAATATTATCAGGTAAGTTATCCTTTACCAATTTGCCGTCTTTAGTAAATATAAATCCCCAATCTGAATAAACTACAGCATTATTTATAGAACATATATAATCAATTTTTTAGATGATTCATATTTTATAGGTATATAATTTACATATTCTGTATTTTTAGCTTCAATCTCTATTTTTTTTAAATTATCATATATATTCTTTGATAATTTAACTCTTATACTGGAATGAAGTAGTTTATTGAATATAGGCATTATTGCTCCCGCTTATAATAAAAATTAATTAATATTTCTATGATTAGATAATTAATACTTTTTGAATAAAAATATACATAAATTTTTCCGTTTGTCAATATATACATTTAATAGTTTATTTATTTTACTTTTATATAAAAAAACATAAAATATTTAATGGAGCTAAAGATATTACTTTAATATTTTTAATTCTTTCTATGATTTTAATATATACATAAGCATCAATAAATTTAGTTTAATATAATGCTTATAAAAAATTAACTGCCTAATTTTTCTTTAATTTTATCTAAAAATATTTTTGAGGCTTTAGAAAATACCTGATTTTTTTTCCATATTATGCTTGACTCTACATATAGCTTTGGTTTGAGAGGTATAAAGCATAAATCACTTTCACTTACAGTATTTATAAGTTTATCCATGGTAATAACGTATCCTATACCCTCTTCAACCATAATAGCAGCATTATAAATAAGATTATAAGTTAAAACGATATTTAATTTATCAATATCTTCACCTATCCACTCATAAAATTTATTGCTTTTGGATTTATTATTAAAAAACCTTTTTGGACATATTATTGGAATATTTAATAAATCATCTTTAGTTATAAACTTCTTTTTTGATAAATGAGAATCTTTTTTCATTAATAATCCGTATAATTCTTTATAAGGCATTTTTATATAATCGTATTTAGTTTCATCAAAACTTCCTATTAATAATCCAAAATCAGCAAGTCCTCTGTCTAATTTTTCTGTAATATCAGAATATACACTGCTATGAATATGATATATTATATTAGGATATAATTCTCTTATTTCTTTTATTATATTTGCTATAATTTTCATATAATACGTTTCTCCGCTTCCTATATAAATATCACCTGATACTAAATCTTCCGAAGACTTGAACTCCATTTTAGTTTTTTCCATTAAATCAATTATCTCTTCAGCCCTCTTTTTTAAAAGCACTCCGTCAGAAGTAAGTTTTATACTGTAATTACTTCTGACAAAAAGTTTCTTACCTATTTCTTTTTCCAAATTATTTATTTGCCTTGAAAGATTAGGCTGTGTAAGATTTAGAGTATTTGCTGCTTTTGTAATACTGCCTTCCCTAGCTGAAGTAAGAAAATATTTTAATGATTTTATATCCATATATTCCAATTGTTATTTTATGCTTATCATATCATAGATAACGATATTTAGTAATACTTTTTTATTATAACTAATTATAAGATATAAGTATTTGATATATTTAAATTAATACATTAATATAACAACATAATTAATAATAAGGAGTACATCATGACTATATCAGAAGTAAGCCAATTAACAGGATTAACTAAAGACACTTTAAGATATTATGAAAAAATAGGAATAATACCTGAAATAGGAAGAAACAAAAGCGGTATTAGAAACTATAATGAATATAATTTAAAATGCATAGAATTCTCAAAATCAATGCGTGATTTAGGCATATCAATAGAATCTATCATAAAATATATTAAACTTTCAAAAAAGGGAAAAAATACTCTAAACGAAAGAAAATCAATATTAATAAATGAAAGAGATTTGATGCAGAAGCATTTTAATGAAATGAAAATAAGATTAGAAAAATTAAATAAAAAATTAGAAGAAAAAGACTTCTTTAATTAAAAAATATTTTTTTATATTGAAGTTAGAGTTAACTTCAATGTTATAATTATAATTTATAAAAGGAGAATATTAATTATGAATATAAAAGAATTTTTAAAAGACTATAGTTCAGGTAAATCAATAGATATGTTTTCTGAGGAATTTATAAATATAGCAAATAAAATGCAGGAAACAGAAAAACTATTATGGCAGTATAATAATACTTTTCAAGCATATAAAAATAATAGAGAAATTTTAAATCAAATTTTTGAAACTAATTTAGATGAATCTGTAATTATAATGCCTAATTTTCATGTCGATATAGGAAATATAGAATTTGGAAAGAATGTATTTATAAATAAGAACTGCACTATAATGGATATAGGAGGAGTTATTATAGAAGATAATGTACAGATAGCACATAATGTAAGCATAATAACTCCTAATCATGATTTTAATAATAGAAATATACTTATTCCAAAACAAATTATAATAAAGAAAAATGTATGGATAGGAACTGGAGCTATTATACTTCCAGGTGTTACTATAGGAGAAAACTCAATAGTTGCTGCTGGAGCTATTGTAAATAAAGATGTGCCAGGCAATACTATAGTCGCAGGTAATCCAGCTAAAGTTATAAAAGAAATATAAACTTTATTTTAAATTCATATTGCATTATATAAAACACATAATGCAATATAAATTATTTTGCTATATAATTGTTATATAAAAATAAAATATTATTTCTTCACTACACTGGACAATCCATAACATACTAAATTTACGGCTAAATCTGTCACTTCATCTAAAGACAATTTCTTACCATCAGCAACCCATTGTCTATATATAACTGTTGAATTTGCACCATAATAAGCAAATATAATATTTTCATAAGCATCATCATCAGAAAAAGCCCCTTTATTAGTTTTTTTTCTATGAGTCATAATCTTTTTATTTATTTGATCACTTATATTTCTATAACTTCCGCTGCATAATATTTTCTCATAAACAGGTATATTCTTACTTGCACTTTCAAAAAACAATCTAATCAAATATTTCATATCCTCCAATTTTGTATATGATACCTGCTTCTCAATAAAATTATTTGCTATACTATTTTGAAGTTCTAAAAGCAAATCATCCAAACTTTTATAATGCAAATAAAAAGTTTTCCTGTTAATTTTAGCCCTATTTGTAAGCTCTTTTATAGTAATTTCTTCATAATCCATTTCAGAAATCATATCTTTAAATGTGTTTTTTATGATTTCTTTTGTTTTAACAACTCTTAAATCTTCTTTTTTTTCTACATTCATAATAAAAAATCTCCTTTTTTCAGCATTTATACCACACAAAAATACAATATGTGTAATAAACAACTTTAACCTATTTTAAAACCATTGATTTAATCAGGTTAAAAACTATAATATATACAAAAAGAATAAGCAACATAAGAGTAATAAAATACATTAATATAATAATCTACTATAGTAGAAAAAACAAGTATAAAAAGTTAAAAAGGAGAAATAAAATGAAAAAAATTAAATATCTAATTTTTATAATAATAATATGTGCCTCATGCAATGCTCAGGAAAGTTATATTCAAAACAAAGGAAAAATATTAATAACTTACTTTTCAATTCCAGAAGGAGATGGAATAGATACTGTTACAGGGGCAAGCAGAATAAATGATAACAACAGAATAATAGGGAACACTGAATTTTTTGCAGAAACTATAAAAGAGTATACAAAAGGAGAGTTATTTAAAATAGAAACAGAAAATAAATATCCAAATACCCATCAGGAATTATTAGAAATTGTACAAAATGAAATCGCCAATAAAAAATTACCTAAACTATCCCAAAAAATAAATAATTTTAATGAGTATGATATTGTTTTTGTAGGCTATCCTATATGGTATTATGATCTTCCTATGGCTATGTATAGTTTTTTTGAGGAGTATGATTTTTCCAATAAAATAATTATACCTTTTTCAACACATGGAGGAAGCAGATTTTCAGGAACTATAGAAAAAATAAAACAATTAGAACCAAATGCCAAAATCATAGAAGACGGTCTAACAATATCAAGAAATGATATTCTTAATTCAAGAAAAATTATAGAAAATTGGTTAAAAAATTTAAAATTATAATAATTAACTATTGACATTGGAGTCAACTCCAATGATACAATCAAAATACAATTTGTTAATATAAACGAAAAAAGGAGAAAAAATGAGAAATATTTTATTAATTTTATTTGTTTTGATTGCATCAATATCATGCAATTCAAATAACACAAATAATACTACTAATACTTATGAATACACTGCAGCACCAACAAATACAATTTTAATAAAAAATGGAGAAGGACAAAAATCAAAAGGTTCATCAGATTATTTTACAGGTGACGTTGAAGTAGAATATATCACTTCCCCAAATGAAACTTCAAAATTTTCTGTAGCTTATGTTACATTTCAGGCAGGTGCAAGAAGTGCTTGGCATACCCACCCTAAAGGACAACATTTAATAGTTATTGAAGGTATAGGACTTACTCAGGAAGAAGGAAAGCCTATACAAGAGTTTAGAGCTGGTGATACTTTATATTGTCCTTCTAATATAAAGCATTGGCATGGTGCTTCTCCTAATTCACCTATGAAGCATATTGCCATAATAGGAGATTCAAATGGAAACAGTGTTACTTGGATGGAACATGTTACTGACGAAGAATATTACAGCTACACAAATCAATAATTAGGAGGATTATTATTTATGAAAAAAACTATTATAACTTTTATACTATTTATAGGATTATTCACTATGAATGCATTTGCTCAAAACACAAGAATAAAATTAACTTTTGGAAGCAATGAAATCTATGCTTTAATAACAAATTCAAAAGCAGGAAATGATTTTTTATCACTTCTTCCTTTAAATATTAAAGCAGAAGATTTCAATAACACAGAAAAAATATTTTATTTAAGTAAAAAACTTAATACTCAAAATGAACCAGACGGAATAAATCCTAAAGCAGGAGATATTACTTACTATGCTCCTTGGGGCAACATTGCTATATTTTATAAAAATTTTAGGTATTCAAATAATTTAATTTATTTAGGAAAATTTGAAAATGCATCAGATATATCAAAACTTTCAAATATGAAAGGAGATTTTGATATACGCATTGAAAAAGCAAATTGATAATTTATTTAATGATTCGGAGATACTATGAATACTATAAAATTAAATAATAATGTTGAAATGCCTATTCTAGGATTTGGAGTATACAGAGTAGAAGATTATGAGGAATGCAAAAAAGCATGTCTTTATGCCATTGAAGCAGGATACAGACATATAGACACAGCATCAATATATATTAATGAAAAAGCTGTCGGAGATGCCATAAAAGAAAGCGGAATAAACAGAAAAGAAATGTTTATCACTACCAAATTATGGATACAGGATGCTGATTATGATAAGGCTAAGAAAGCATTTCAAATGTCTATGGAAAAATTAGGGTTGGACTATTTAGATTTATATTTGCTTCATATGCCTTTCGGTAATTATTATGCAGCTTGGAAGGCAATGGAAGAATTATATGAAGCGGGATATATAAAAGCTATAGGATGCTGCAACTTTTATAAAGAAAGATTAATTGATTTTGCAGCACATACTAAAATAATGCCTGCAATTAATCAAATAGAAACTCATCCATTTTTTCAAAGATGGGAAGATCAGGACTTAATGAAAGAATATAATATCACATTAGAATCTTGGGGACCTTTAGCAGAAGGAAAAAATAATATTTTCAATAATGAAATATTAAAAACTATAGGCAAAAAATACAATAAAACTATAGCTCAAGTTATTTTAAGGTGGCTTACTCAAAGAAATATACCTATTATTCCAAAGAGTATAAACAAAGAGAGAATAATAGAAAACTCTAAAATATTCGATTTCTCATTAGATGATAATGATATGAATCTTATAAAAACTTTGGATAATAATAAAAACATAATATTTCTTAATGATGATGCTGACTTTATAAAGCAATTATTAAAATTGAAATATTAAAAATTAAGGAGATTATTAAATGAAAAAACATATAAAAAATTTTATTTTAATTATTTCTTTTGCATTAATATTGTCTTGCAATAATCAAAGTAATAATAATACACAAGAAAGCAATACTTCAAACATTCAAAATAATAATAAAGTATATGTTACAAATAATTATGAAGGAAAAATACCGTCAAAAGGTTTTGCTGCATTTTCAGAAAATGGAGTGTTTGAACCTTATGAGTTTACAAGGCATGCAGTAGGAAGCAACGATATATTAATAGATATATTATACTCTGGAATATGTCACAGTGATATACATTCAGCAAAAAGTGATTGGGGAACTCCAAACTATCCTATAGTACCGGGACATGAAATAGTAGGCATTGTAACTCAAGTAGGAGAAAATGTTACTAAATTTAAAGTAGGAGATTATGCTGGCGTTGGCTGCATGGTTAATTCCTGTGGGGAATGTGAAAATTGTCTGAACAATCAGGAACAATATTGTTTAAACTCTTTTGTAGGCACCTATGATAACCCAGATAGATTCCATAATAATGAAATAACAAGAGGAGGATATTCTGATAATATAGTAGTATATGATAAATTTGCTGTAAAAATACCAGATAATGCAGATATTAAAAAAGTTGCTCCATTATTATGTGCCGGAGTAACAACATATTCTCCTATAAAAGTTATGAATGTATCTAAAGGAGATAAAATTGGAATAGCAGGTTTCGGAGGATTAGGACATTTAGCTGTAAAATATGCTGTTAATTTAGGAGCAGAAGTTACAGTATTTGATATCACAGAAGAAAAAAGAGAAGATGCTTTAAATATGGGAGCTGTTAAATATGTAAATGTTAATAATGCTAATGAACTTACAAATTTAAATAATACATTAGATTATATAATAAGTACAATACCTGCCAACTATGATATTTCAATGTATATGAATATGCTAAAAAGAGGCGGAGAAATGGCTATTTTAGGAATACCTGCAATAGAAAATATGCCTAGTGTAAATGTAGGAACTTTAATACTAGGAAATGGAAGCAGAAAATTATTTGGTTCTTTAATAGGAGGAATGAAAGAAACTCAAGAAGCTTTAGATTATTCTGTAGCCAATAACATATATCCAGATGTTGAAATAATCAATGCTGATGCTCAGGCTATTACAGAAGCATACAATAAAGTGATTAACGGTGAAGTAAAATTCAGATATGTAATAGATATGAAAACTATAGATAATCAATAAAAAAACTAAAAAGCGAGGTTATTAAGAAATGAAAAAAACTTTAAAAACTATTTTATCTTTATCTATCTTAGTTATAGTATTTTCATGCATAGCAAATTCACAAAGTAAAGGAGGAAATTTAACTATGACAGAAAAAGCAAAAAACAAATATAATGAATTACTCAAAAGAGATGCAAGTCTAACTAAACCTAATGATCCAGATTTAGAAAGCATATTTAATAATTTCTTATATGGAGAAGTTTATAATCATGGAACATTGGATCCTAAATTAAGAGAACTTGTAGCATTAGTTTCTTTAACTGCCTCACAAGGTACTGACATGATAAAACCTCATGTAGAAACAGCTTTAAATATTGGAGTTAGTCCTATAGAGATAAAAGAAGCATTGTATCAATGTTCGCCTTATGTAGGATTTCCTAGAGTATTTGCTGCATTAGAAAAAGCAAATGAAGTGTTCAAAGAAAAAAATATTTCTCTTCCTATAGAATCTCAATCAACAGTTACAGAAGAAACTAGATTCGATAAAGGACTTGAAATACAAACTAATACATTTGGCACAAGAATATTAGACGCTCATAATAATGCCCCAGCAAATCAAAAACATATTCAAAATTTCTTATCAGCTAATTGTTTTGGAGATTTTTATACAAGAAATGGACTTAATATGAAAGAGAGAGAGTTATTAACTTTCATAATGATAGTATCTTTAGGAGGAGCTGAGCCTCAGGCAGCTTCTCATGCAAGTGCTAATATATCTATAGGAAACAGTAAAGATATGTTAATAGAAGCTGTAACTCAATGCATACCTTACATAGGTTATCCAAGAACATTGAATGCTATAGCTATAATTAACAATCTAAAATAATTAAGATTAAAAATTTACATTAATTATACTCTATCATAATAAAAATATAATGAAAATTAAAAATGCAAGATAGGTATATATTTTTCAAAATAAAACTTTAAGAATAATAAAATAGGAGGATCAAAAATGAAAAAAATAATTAAAAGAATATTAATGTCATTGCTTCTTTCAAGTACATTATTGATCGGAGGTTTAAATGCTCAAAGTTCTAAAACTTTAATAGTATATTTCTCTTGGGGCGGAAATACGAGAACAGCTGCCAATATGATAAAGAACATGACGCAGGCAGATATATTTGAAGTAAAAACCGTTGAAGCATATCCAAGTTCTTATAATGATACTGTAAATCAGGCAAGAAAAGAACAAAATGATGATTTTTTACCAAAGTTAAGTGCTAATATAAATAATTTAGCTAACTATGATACTATAATATTATGTTACCCTAATTGGTGGGGCACTATTCCTCAGGCAGTGAAACAATTATTATCAACTCATAATTTCAGCGGTAAAAAAATTGCTCCTTTATGTACTCATGGAGGAAGCAGAATGGGAAGAAGTGTTACTGATATAACTTCATTATGTCCTAATTCAACTATACTAGAAGGTTTGAGTATATCTGGAGGAAGCGTTAATAATTCAGAAAATAATATAAAAACATGGCTTCAAAATATAAATATATTATAAAATTTTATTATTATCTTGCCATTGATTATTTTAATTAATGGCAGATAAATAAAATAGGAGAAATATAAATGAATAAAATTAAACTATTATGTATATTAGCTATTATTGGTCTATTAAATTCATGCAATGTAAATCAAACAGAAAAGGAGAATAAAATGAATGCAGAAGAAAAATATATAGTAAATCCAAGTGAAGAAGCAAAAAGAAACGCAGAAAAAAATCCGTTTGGTCTAGTTTATGATGGAGCTATAGAAAAAAATGAACAAGGTAAAGTAAATATACAAACCGTTTCATATAATATAGGAGGAAATAAAGCTGTTGCCAATGTATATACACCTGCAAATTTTGATTCTAATAAAAAATATCCTACTATAGTAGTAGCCCACCCTAATGGAGGAGTTAAAGAACAAGTATCTGGTCTTTATGCACAAAGATTAGCAGAACTTGGATATATTACAATAGCTTTTGATGCTTTATATCAAGGAGGAAGCGAAGGTTTTCCAAGAAATATTGATACACCAAATAACCGTGTAAATGATATAAGAGCTGCAGCTGATTTTATATCAACTTTTAAAGGTGCTGATATAAATCGCTTAGGAGTATTAGGAATATGCGGAGGCGGTGGATATACTATAAAAGCTGTACAAACAGATAAAAGATTTAAAGCTGTGGCAACTTTAAGTATGTTTGACAGCGGACTTGTAAGGAGGAACGGATTTTTAGATTCTCAAATTGATTCTATAGAAGAACGTTTAAAAGAAGCGAGTCTAGCTAGACAAAAAGAAGCATTAACTGGAGAAGTAACATATACAAGTTCAGCACCTGTGAAATTGAGTGATGAAGAATTGGCAAAAATACCTACAGATTTATACAGAGAAGGAGCAATATATTATGGTGATACTTATGCCCATCCTCATTCAAGCTTTGCCTATACAACAAGTTCATTATTAGATCTTATGAGTTTTGATGTAATAAATAATATAGAACTTCTAAATCAGCCGCTTTTAATGTTAGTCGGAGACAAAGCAGATACAGCATATATGAGCAGAAGAATTTTTGAAAATGCTTCAGGAACAAAAAATAAAGAACTATATGAACTTAAAGATGCCACACATATACAAACATATTTTAAACAGGATGCTGTAAATGAAGCTGTTAGTAAATTAGATGAATTTTATAAAAATAATTTAAAATAATATTAATTATCAAATATAAATATATTAGAAAACTTTTTTTATTCTCCTGTTTTCCTGCTGCTTATTATAATTAATAGGCAGTAGGAAATAAAAAATATTTTAAGGATTATATAATGAAAAAATTATTATTAGTGTTTTTAACAATATCTTCTATTTTAACTATATCATGCAGCAATATATCTAATAATACACAAAGTAAAATTATTATAGATAAACAAGGAAGTTTCACATTTGGCGGTAAAGTATCATCTGCAGATGGAGAATTTGAAAAAGATACTTTATTTCCAAGTTCAAACGGACAAACATATCATAGCGACCACGGATATACATTTTATCAAATACCTGTTAATGCTAAAAAATACCCTATAGTATTTTTGCATGGAGGCGGACAATCTGCTAAAAGTTTTGAAACTACTCCAGATGGCAGAGAAGGTTTTCAAAATATTTTCTTAAAAAAAGGATATAGTGTATATTTGGTAGATCAGCCAAGGAGAGGAAGAGCTGGAAGAAGTTCTGTACCTATAACTATTAATCCTACTCCTGACGAACAATCTTTATTTAATTGGTTTAGAATAGGTTCTTGGCCTGATTTTTTTGAAAATGTGCAATTTAAAAATGATGAAGAAACTTTAACTCAATACTTTCAGCAAGTTACTCCTAATACAGGCAGTTTTGATGAGGAAGTAGTATCTGATAGTTTATCTGCATTATTTGATAGAATAGGAGAAGGAATTTTACTAGCACATTCTCAAGGAGCTGGTCCTGCATTTTTTACAGCAATAAAAAATCAAAATGTTAAAGCATTAGTTTTATATGAGCCTGGCGGATGCAGTTTACCTTTTCCTGAGAATACTTCACCTACTAATATTACTATGCCTGCATATTTTCCTATAAAAGAAATACCTGAAGATGATTTCAAAAAATTAGCAAGTATACCTATAGTAATTTATTATGGGGATAATATACCAAAAGAAAAATCTGATAATCCTTATTTGGAAGAATGGAGATTAAGAGTAGAATTAGTAAAAAAATGGGAAGAAACTTTAAAATCTTATAATGCTGATGTCAATGTTGTAATTCTTCCAGAAATTGGAATATATGGAAATACTCATTTTCCTTTTTCAGATTTAAACAACTTAGAAATAGCAGATTTGCTTGAAAAATATTTAAAAGAAAAAAATTTAGAATAATATAAAAATAATATTCAAAAGGATTTATAAATGAAATACGTAAAATTAAATAATGGTTTAGAAATGCCTATTTTAGGTTTTGGAGTTTATCAAATTCAAGATTATGATGAATGTAAAAAAGCAGTATTAAATGCTATTGAAACAGGATACAGACTAATAGACACTGCAGCCTCATATAAAAATGAAAAAGCTGTTGGAGATGCTATAAAAGAAAGCGGTATAAACAGAAAAGAATTATTTATAACAACAAAATTATGGATACAAAAAAACGGTTATGAAGATACAAAAAAAGCATTTAATAATTCTCTTGAAAAACTTCAATTAGATTATTTAGATTTATATTTAATACATCAGCCTTTTGGGGATTATTACGGAGAATGGCGTTGTATGGAAGAGCTATACAAAAATGGAAAAATTAAAGCTATTGGAGTATGCAATTTCTTTGCTGATAGATTGGTTGATTTAATAATGCACAATAAAATAGTACCTGCAGTAAATCAAGTGGAAGTAAATCCATTTTATCAAAAAAATGATTATCAAACTATTATGCAGGAATATAATGTACAAATGCAGTCTTGGGCTCCTTTTGCAGAAGGAAGAAACAATATGTTTAATAATGAAATATTATTAGGTATAGCTAAAAAATATAATAAATCAGTAGCACAAATAATTTTAAATTGGCTTGTAAAAAGAAATATTGTAGTAATACCTAAAACTATTAGAAAAGAAAGAATGGAAGAAAATTTCAATATTTTTGATTTTGAATTAGATGAGAGTGATATAAAATTAATTTCATCCCTTGACAAAAATGAAAGTTCTTTCTTCTCTCATCAGGATCATAAAATTGTAAAACTCTTATCAGAAAGGGTTCTTGAATAATTTAATAAATATGAGGATAATAGAAATGAATAATAGTAAAGATGTTCTAGTTTTAACAGGGGCTGGTTCCATAGGAATTGCCATAGCAAGAAGAATAGGTATAGGAAAACATATTGTACTTGCCGATTTCAATATAAAAAATGCTGAAAGAGAATCTAAAACATTATACAATGCAGGATTTCAAACTTCTGTATGTGAAACAGATATTTCTTCAAGAGAATCAATTTTAAAACTTATAGATTTCTCAAAAAGCTTAGGAAAAATAAAATATTTTGTTAATGCTGCTGGAGTTTCACCTTCTCAAGCACCTATTCAAGATATTTTAAAAGTTGATTTATATGGAACTGCCGTACTTCTTGAGGAATTCGGTAAAGTAATAGAAGAAGGCGGAAGCGGAGTAATAATATCCTCTCAATCTGGATATCGTTTAGGCTCTTTGACTGATGAAGAAAATAAAATACTCGCAACTACTCCTACTGAAAAATTATTATCTTTGCCTATACTTGATAAAGCAGCAGATACTTTAAAAGCATATCAATTATCAAAAAGATGCAATTGCTTAAGGGTAATGTATGAATCTGGTAATTGGGGTAAAAGAGGAGCAAGATTAAATTCAATAAGCCCAGGTATAATAATTACGCCTTTAGCAAATGATGAATTAAACGGACCAAGAGGAGAAAGCTACAGAAAAATGCTTGAACTTTGCCCTTCAAAAAGAGCAGGAACTCCAGATGATGTAGCAAATGTGGCTGAGCTTTTAATGAGTGATAGAGGTTCTTTCATTTCTGGAAGCGATTTTCTTATGGACGGAGGCGTAACAGCTTCTTGGTGGTACGGAGAATTATCAAATAATAAATAATATTTTAAGCCGCTTATTAAACTAAATACTTACCAAAAATAATAAGCGGCATAAAAATAATATCAAATATCAAAGGAGATTATATTATATGAAAAATTTAATATTAATTTTTTTACTATTATCAATAATTATATCATGCAGTAACAATAATACTTCTAATATAGAAAGTACAAATGATAATAATTATAATACTCAAAATAATTATGTTAATATTAATTATACTCAAAGCAATTCAAAAATATTAATAGCATATTTTACTTGGGCAGACAATACTGTAGTAGAAAATCATTCATCTATAGACCCAGATGCTGAAACTTCTGCAAGCGTGCTTCCTCCCGGTAATGCAGCATTAATTGCTGAATGGATACAAGAAGAAACAGGAGGAGATTTATTCAGCATAAAAACACAAAATAAATATTCAAGCGATTATAATGAATGTCTTAATCAAGCTAGAAAAGAAAGAGATAATAATGAAAGACCAATACTTACTGAAAAAATTAATAATATAGATGATTATGATGTTATATTTTTAGGCTTTCCTAATTGGTGGTATACTTGTCCTATGGCTATTTTTACATTCGTTGAAAGCTATGATTTATCTGGAAAAACTATAATACCATTTTGTACGCATGGAACAGGAGGACTTTCAAGAACTATAAGAGATTTGAGAAACTTACTCCCAGATGACTGCAAAGTATTAGAGCCTATAGGAATATACAGACCAGAGGTAAAAACATCAAAAAATAAGGTTTTAGACTGGCTTAGAAAGTTGGATTATTAAAAAATTATGATGAATATAAATAATACAAAAGGAGCAAAAATATATATGACTAAAAAAATAATAAAAATAATCGTTGACATAATAATGACTTTACTATTTTTTATTTTGATGGCTTATCATTTCACAGGAGATGCCGTACATGAATATTTGGGTTTTCTTCTATTTGTATTTTTCATACTTCATCATATACTTAATTTTAATTGGTACAAAAACCTGCCTAAAGGAAAATATAGCTTTAATAGAATTTTAAGTACATTTATTAATACTATGCTTTTTTTATGTATGATAGGATTAATGATAAGTGGAATACTCTTTTCTCAAAGGGTGTTGGGATTTTTAAATATTCATAACAGCGGAATGTTTACAAGACGCCTTCACATGATTTCAAACTCTTGGGGATTTATATTTATGTCAGCACATTTGGGAATGCATTGGGGTATGTTTATCAATATGAGTAAGAAGTTTATCAATATAAAAAAACAAATAGCATTAATAATAGCTTCATTAATTGCCGTATATGGTATTATTGCATTCATTAAAAGAGAATTATATAATAAAATGTTTTTGCTTGTAGAGTTTGCTTTTTTTAATTATGAAGAGCCTGTAATACTTTTCTTTATGGATTATTTATCTATAATGGGTTTATTTATATTCATAAGCTACTATTTACCAAAAATAAAAATTAGAAAAAATAATAATATTTAAAAAATAATATAATAAAAATTAATATATCAAAAGGAGCAAAATAAAATGAAAACACTTATAATTTTTTCACATACCTATTGGAATGATTCAAAAGTTAATCGTAAATTATTAGAATCAATAAAAGATTTCAAAGATATTACAATTCATAATTTAAATGAAAAATATAAGGATAATAAAATAACTAAAGATAATGTAAAGTCAGAAATATCTTTATTAAAAGAGCATGATAAAATAATATTTCAGTTCCCATTATTTTGGTTCAGCACTCCAAGTCTATTAAAAGAATGGCAGGATACTGTTTTAACTGATATACTTTATGGAAGTGAAAGCAAATGTTTAGAAGGCAAAACTTTTCAAATAGTTACTACAGCAGGAGGAGAAAAATCTTTTTATGATTCTTTAGAGTTCGGTATTAATACTCTTCTATCTCCTATAACAACAAGTTTTAAATATTTAGGATTAAAAATAGAAAATCCTTTCTGTATATATCAGGCTAATGCTGATAATTTGGATTTGAATGAATATCATAAGCATTTGCAGCAAAATTAATATAAGAACACTTAATCAATATCACTTTTGATAATATTCTTTATTATCAAATTATATGTTTCAGCATTTTAAATATTAATTATTTTTTAATGCTGAAACATTATATTATTATATAAATATAAATAAAACTAATAATGTTAATAATATAGTAAAAAATACCGTTACTTATAGTATTGATAAAAATTTTTTGTTAGTATAATATTACTTATATTAATAATAATTCTTAGAAGGTAAAAGGTTTATACATGAATTTTTTAGAAATAGAATTAAATAAAGATAAAAAAATCATAAGTGAAGATTTTAAATATAGAAAAAAATTAATAGTAGTTTTTGCAATTTCAATATTAGTATCAGTGCTTTTGCTGATAAGATTATTTTATTTGCAGATAATACAAAATGAACATTATGATAGTTTGGCAAGGAATAATAAAGAACAAATAATACCAATAGATGCATACAGAGGAGAAATCTATGATAGAAACGGTATTATAGTTGCTGAAAATATAAAAACATACACAATGTATATGATACCTGTTTATTTACCTAAGAATTATTTTGAAAGAGAAGAATTATTGTACAGAGTTTCAAAAGTATTTAATATAGATTTGGGACATATAAAATCAAGTTTAGAGAAAGTATCAAAAAACAGCTATGAATCTGTAGAAATATCAGAAAGTATAACAATGCCGCAAATGAGCTATTTGGCTGAAAGGTCTGAAGAATATCCAGGGGTATATTATGGAAGCAAATCCATAAGACATTATCCTCTAGGCGAAACTATGACTCATATATTGGGGTATATAGGAAACATATCTCAGGAAGAATTTGAAAGCAAACAAGCAGAAGGCTACAGAAGAAACAGTATGATAGGTAAAGAAGGTGTAGAACAATTCTATGATAAAGAATTACGCGGTATAGACGGCTATGTTCAATGGATAGTAGATTCAAGAAACAGGGTAAAAGAAACTATAAGCCCAGCAATAGGAAAACCTATACCTGGTAAAAAACTTATATTAAGTATAGATTCAAAAATACAAAAGGATGCTGAGGATTTAATAAAAGGACAAGTTGGTACTGTAATAGTATCAAAACCTACAACAGGAGAGATACTTGCTATGGTTAGTTCTCCTTGGTATGATCCTAATATATTTATAGGTAAAATAGACAGAGAAAAATATGCTGAACTTATAAATAATCCAGCAAATCCATTCTGGAATAAAGCCATAAGGGGAAGATATCCTCCAGGTTCTACATTCAAATTAGTAACTGCTGTAGGAGCATTGGCTGAAAAAAGAATAGGAGTTAATACAACAAGATACTGCGGCGGCGGTATGCTTCTTGAAAATAGATTCTACAGATGTACTGGACAGCATGGATTTGTAAATATGTATAGGGCTATTCAGTTTTCATGTAATACATATTTTTATAACTTAGCTTATGAACTTGGTCCTAATTTCATAAAAAGATATGCAGAAATGCTGGGATTTGGAGATATTACTGGAATAGATTTACCGGGTGAAAAAGTTGGAGTAGTTCCTAGTGCCGATTGGAAAAGAAGAAAAATCGGAGAATATTGGTGGGACGGAGACACTATTCAATATGTTATGGGACAAGGTTATATGTCCGCTACACCTATTGCTGTACACATGTCTACTTCTGCTATAATAAATGACGGTATCATGTACAGACCGCATGTTGTAAAAGAAATAAGAAGCTCTCAAACTGATGAGGTTATATACAATAATGATAAGGTAATAATAAAAAAATTGGATATAGATAAAAATATATTTACAGTAGTAAAAGAAGGTATGAGAATGGCTGTAACTGGAGGTACTGCTAGAAATGGTGCTTGGTCGCCTAATATAAAATTGGCAGCTAAAACAGGTACAGCCCAAAACGCACAAGGTAAAGACCATACTTGGGTTACAATATTCGGACCTTATGATCAAAGACCGTCAGATGATATGATAGCTGTTACTGTTATGTTAGAACACAGCGGAGGCGGAGGCGGTACTACTGCAGGACCTATTGCTACTGCTATGCTTCGTTCTATATTAGGCGGAGAAAATGTTATGGAAGCTAGAAATGCTATATATAATAGAATGCAGTATATTTATCAGCAAATAAGGCTTGCAAGAGAACAGGCTGCCTTAGAAAATGGAGAAGCTAGTATTGATGCTGATGAAAATCAAAAAGAAGAGAAAAAATCCAATGAAGATGAAAGGATAAAATATGAATGAAAAAAAAGAATTAAAAAAGCTATTTATATTCGATTGGAAAATATTAGCAGCTATTATATTCTTAATGATTGCAGGGGCTATAGCTGTTTATTCATCTACATATTCTCCTGAATCGGGTAAAACCAGCTGGATGTTTTTGAAATTCTTATTTTTCTGTGCAACTGGTTTGGTGTTAATATTTATTAGTATGTTCATAAACTATACTAAATTAGCTGAGCATAGAATGTCTTTATATATACCTATGCTTGGAGTTCTTATACTTGTTTTAATTCCTGGTGTAGGTACAACTGTTAATGGAAGCAGCAGCTGGTTATTTGGTATGCAGCCTTCCGAATTTGGAAAAATAGTTGTTATAATATTCCTTGCAGGATATTTAGATCAAATAGGAGATAAAATAAAAGAGGTTAAATATTTTGCATTAGCTGGTTTTTTTATTGCTATACCTATAGGATTAGTACTTCTTCAGCCAGACTTAGGTACTGTATTAGTATACTGTTTTATAGTATTTATAATGCTTTTTGTAGGAGGTGTTCCTACCAGATATATTATAGCTTTAATAAGTATAGGGGTAATAGGATTGTCTATACCAATGTTTTTAGAGTATAAAAGAATGTCTGATGATATAGATAATATACTTTTTAACTTTTTATCACAAAGAATATATATAGGATATTTAGCTGGAATATTTTTATTTATAGCAGCACTTCTTCTCACACTAAATTTCTATATGAATAGTAAATATGTGAGTTTATTATCATTCTCATTCTTTGTATTATTTTTATGTATGGGAGCTGCCTTAGTATTTGATATAGGATTAAAAGAGTATCAGAAACAAAGGCTTCTTGTATTTATGAATCCTCAATTAACCAGATTAAGTTCAGGATACAATATCATACAATCGCTTATAGCGGTAGGAAGCGGAGGACTATTTGGAGAAGGTTTCTTAAATGGAAGCCAATCACAATTAAACTTCATACCGCAGCAGGTTAATGACTTCATTTTTTCTAATATATGTGAAGAATGGGGATTTATAGGAAGTGCATTAGTGGTTTTGGCATATACAACTATATTTATTAGAGGAACTATGGTAGCATATTTTGCTAAAGACAGACTTGGTGCTTTAATAGTATCAGGCGTTATTGCTATGTTTTTATGCCATGTAATAATAAATATTGGTATGGTTGTTGGAATGATGCCTATTACTGGTTTAACATTGCCTTTTATAAGCAGCGGAGGTTCATCTATATGGACTTTTTCTATATCCATAGGGCTTATATTTAATGTAGAAGCCAGAAGATATGTTCATTAGATAAAGATATTGATATGAAAAGTAATATTTTAACAGAAAAAGTTTTAATAGTAGATTCAAATATAGATTATGCTAAATTTATACAAAATTTATTAAAAGAATCTGGATATTTATCATATATAGCAACATCCTATGAAGAAGCTATACAAATGTCTTATGATAAAATACCAGACTGCATACTTGTTGATTATATGCTTCCTAATGCAGGTGCATGCAGACTTTCGCAGCATATAAAAAAAGATAATATACTAAAAAATATAGCTGTATTATTTTTAACTGCCACTGATAATAAAAATGAATGCTTAAAATCTTATGAATGCGGTGCTGACGGATTCTTTTTAAAATCTATAGATACAGATATATTCCTATCAAAAATGAAGGCATATATAAGATTAAAAAAAGCCATAGAGTCTAACATAATGTACATGAATATTTTAAAAAAAGATATAGAGTATGCATCTAGGCTTCAAAAAAGTATACTCTCTTATGGCAATACCTCTATTCCTAAAAATGACATATCAATATACCATTATGCCCCAAATGAAGTATCTGGAGATTACAGCGGTATAAAAGCAATCAATGACGGATGGTATGCCATACTTCTTGCGGATGTTTCAGGACATGGAGTGGCAGCAAGCATGCTTACCATACTTATAAAATCTTTCTTTGATTCTCATGTTATTATTGATAATCAAAATACTTCCCCTTCTCAATTTTTAAAAGAATTAAATAACTTCTTTATAGAAGAAAATTTTGATAAAAATTTATTTGCTTCTGTGTTTTATGCTGTATACAATAATGATACAGGAGATTTTATATGTTCATCAGGCGGATCACCAAAACCTTTCTATTATTCTAAAGACAATATAGAAGAGTTAGAAACCGAAGGTCCTTTAATTGGAATGACAGAAGAAAGTGAATATTATGAATCAAAAATAAAATTAAATCATAATGATATGCTGTTTATATTTACAGATGGTGCTTATGAAATATTTAATGAAGAAGGAAAAATGCTTGGGGATGATGAATTAAAAAATATATTTTCAAAGCATGTAAAAAAAGATATTAAAGTGATAAAAGAGAATATTATAAAAGAATTGAAAACATTTTCCAATAATAATTTGCAGGATGATATAAGCATGATAATGCTTAGAAGGACAGAATAATAGTATAAATTAATATTTGTATTTTGTAATAAAAATTCAAATATATCACAATATATTAAATTTTTTGTAAAAAAATCGTAATTTTATTTGACATATAGGAATTTTTTACTATACTCTATAATAAATACAGTATAGGAGTATATATGAATAATGAAGTAAAAGTAACACAAACACTTGCAGATCCTTCACCTTTTGGTTTATTCGGACTTGCAGTAATAACATTTGTAGCTTCAACGCAAAAATTAGGACTTACATCAGGATTTGCAGGTCTTATTCCTTGGGCTATATTTCTTGGATGCATCACTCAATTTGTTGCCGCTATTATTGACTTCAAAAAAGACAATGTTTTTGGTGCTACTGTTTTTGGTTCTTTTGGATTATTCTGGATAGCTGTTGGTTTTATTTGGCTTACTACTTTAGGAGTTTTTGGAGAAGAGATGAAAAATACAATTGACTTTAAACAATTTGGCGTTGTATGTATAGCTTATCTATTCCTTGTAGGACCTTTAACTTTTGGTGCTGCTGAAGCTCATAAAGTTTTATTCTTCATATTTGTTGCTGTTGATGTATTATTAGTAGCTATGGCGTTAAATTATTTAGGAATAGCTCAAAAAGAAACTCAAATTGTATCTGGTATTTCTGAACTTATTGCTGGATTATTAGGTTTCTATGGAGCTGCTGCTGGAGTATTAAATAAAAATTTAGGAAGAGTTGTACTTCCTGTTGGAAAACCATTGGGGATATTTAAAAAAACATCATAATTAAAACATAATAATTTTCTGAAGGGACTATATATAGTCCCTTTTTATTTGCATAAATAAAAAAAATATGATAACTAAATATTTGATTATTACGATAATAATTATGATAACAAAATTTAGTTGACATATTACAGTTTTTTCTATATTATGTTATAATAATATTATAAGGTGATAAAAAGTTATGAGATTAAAAATAGCAATTTTAACTATAGTAAATTTAATAGCATTTATAGCATTGCTCTATATGTTTGATATATTCGGAGTTGTAAATTACTATACATTAATGCGTACTAAAATAGCTCCTAATGTTCCCGGATTTTTAACTAGGTTCACACAAAAACCTAGAGTTGAAGATATGTCTCTTTTAGCTAGAGATGATTTAAATAAAATGAGGGAATCATTTAATTTAAGAGAAAAAGATATACAGGCTCAGGAATCTCTAATAGCAAGCAAAGCTATAGAATTAAATACTCAGTCTGAATTAATAGAACAAGACAGACAAAATCTATTGAATGCATGGTCAAATTATCAGGCAACTATGGATGAATCATCACAGTATCAGTTGGTTCTTGCTGATTTAGCAAATAAAGTTAATAGCATGCCTCCGCAAAACTCTGTGGCATTACTTAATCAATTAGCAGCAAATGGTTCTGATGATTTAGTTATAGATGTATTATTAGAAATGGATTCGATTGCTGCTGCTGAGGGAAGAAACAGTACTACTTCTTACCTATTAAGTTTGATGGATCCTACTGTGGCTGCTAGAATATTAGAGAAGTATGAAGCAAGGTCCAACCCAGGTAATAATACAGTACCTTCTTCACCTAATGATTTCCCTAATTATTTACCTGACAACAATGACGCTATGTTAAATGAAGGCATAATGGATATGGGAGCATAAAAATATAAATTAATATTATTATATACAATATAAAAGCCCTTCTTAAATTTTTAAGTTGGGCTTTTTTATTATAATTATTGACAAATAAAGAGTTATAGGGTATAAATTAATTTATCATAAATTGGAGTTTTATATATGCTAAGAATAATAGCAATATTTTTTATTTTATTTTCTTTTAATCTTTATTCTCAAAATATTAATGATAAGCCTATAAAAATAAATAAAAATTATTTCACTGATGACGGCAATTTAAAAAATAAAAAAGATTTATCAGTTTATGCTATTAGAAAAATAAGATTTACGGATAACTCAGCCTATGAGATGATAATATTAAAAAATAATTATTGGTATTACTATTCTCTATTTCAAATAGAACAAAATAATGAATACAATTACATTGGAACTATTGCTTTAAAAAGTTTCAATAATAATATAGAAGGACTTATAGGTAATATAGTTTATAAAGATAATTTTTTCACTATAGAACATAGTGTTATGTCAACTTTAAAGATGTATGTAACATTTAAATATAATGACGATAAAAAAATATATTTAGATAAGGCTAGTATGATTATAGAATTTATTGATAACAGCACAGTAATAAATACTAATGAGGCGAAAACAAATACTAAACAAGTTAATGGCAATGTAGTGCCTAATAAAATTTTATATGAAAATGTTACAATGGATATGATATCTAAATTATTAAGTCTTGATATATAAAATTTAAGATTATTAAATATGAAAAAATTTGTATTGATATTTATTATTATATTTTCTTTTAATCTTTATTCTCAAAATATTGATGATAAGCCTATAAAAATAAATAAAAATTATTTCACTGATGACGGTAATTTAAAAGAAAAAGCAGATCTAAAAATTAATATTATAAGAAAAATGAGATTTAAAGATAATAGTGCTTATGAAATGATAATATTAAAAAACAAATATTGGTATTACTATTCTCTATTTCAAATAGAGAAAAATAATCAATATAAATATATAGGAAATATATCATTAAATACTGCTATATTTAATATTGACGGACTTACTGCAAATGTGGTTTATAAAGATGATTATTTTACTTTAGAACATCATATAAGAAATAACCGTAAATTGTATATAACATTTAAATACAATGATGATAAAAAAATATATTTATACAAAATCAGTATGCTTGAAATAAGCAATATAGAAAATGAAACATATACAAATCAATATAACGGAAATGTAATACAAAATAAAATTCTCTATAAAGATGTTACAATGGATACAATATATAAATCATTAAATATAGAACTATAAATATTATGAGAGCATTTTTAGCATTAAACTTAAATAAAGAAATAAAAAATAAATATTCTGATATTTTGAGAATAAATGAAAATACTGCTGAATTAAAAAAGGTATCAAAAAATAAAATGCATATAACATTGGTATTTTTTGATAATATAAAAGAAGAACAAATAGAGTTAATAAAAGAAAAAGTAATAAACTCCTCCCCTGCTCCATTTAATATAAACTTTGAGAATATTTCCTATTTCACGAATAAATTCAAAGATATAAATGTGATATTTGTAAAAGCTGTAAGTGAAGAATTAGAAAGCTATGTAAAAACCTTAAGAGAAAATCTAAACAATATAGAGAATCTTAAATATGATAAAAAAGATTTTAAATCTCATATCACATTAGCAAGAGTAAAAAGAGTTTATGATAATAAAAAATTAAAAGAAAAAATTGAAGAGATAAATGATTTAGATTTTACTCCATTATCATTTACTGCTCATTCAATAACACTATATTCAAGCGATTTTGTTAATTATACAGAAATTGTTACTATTAATTTTTAATAATAATTTTTATTTAATAAGCCGCAATAGCAGAATCAGTCCTTCCATCGCACCCTGCAAAATAAACATCATTATCATTTTTTAATATCACCTGTCCGCGTCCGAAATATCCAAAGTATGTAATATGATCTTTTTTTGTTATATTATGCCCAAGTGATGAAAGCTCTTTATAGATATTATTGTCAAAATTATATTCCAACTCTATATTTTTATCACCCACCCATTGCCATCTAGGTTTATCTAATGCCGCCTGAGGATTTAAATCATAATCTATCAAATTGCTTATAACCTGAACATGTCCCTGAGGCTGCATAAAAGCTCCCATTACTCCTAAAGCTCCGTAAGGTTTTGAATCTTTGCATATAAAGGCTGGTATTATAGTGTGATAAGGCTTCTTATGAGGTGCTATAAAATTGTCAGAATTAGGGTCTAATGAAAAATTAGCTCCTCTGTTTTGCAAAGCTATGCCTGTTTCTGGAATTACTATGCCAGAACCAAATGCTGTATAATTACTTTGTATATATGAAACCATATTTCCGTAACTATCTGAAGAAGCCAAATAAACTGTATCTCCTGACGAGAATATATGATTTATAGGCTCTAATGATTTATTTTTATTTATAAGTGAAGCTCTTTTTTTAGCATAATCTTTTGAAAGCATTTCTTCAATAGATGTTTTCATGCAATTGATATCGGCTACATATTTTTTTGTATCTGTAAAAGCTAATTTTAAAGCCTCTATTTGATAATGTACTTTTTCTAATTCGCTTAAATTATTAAAATCAAAATTAGATAAAATATTTAAAGCCATAAGCACGGTAATGCCATGTCCGTTTGGAGGAATTTCATAAATATCATAGCCCCTGTAATTAGCAGTTATAGGAGTAACAAACTCGGGATAATATTCATTTAAATCTTCTTTAGATAAATAACCTCCGTATTTTTTCATAAATGCATCTATCTTTTCAGCATATTCTCCTCTGTAAATGCACTCCGCATCTGTTTTTCCTATATCATATAAAGTCTTTGCATGATATGGAAGTTTTACTATTTCACCAAGTTCAGGAGTTTTACCATTAAAAGTAAAAGTATCAAACCAATATTTAAACTCTTCTTTTTTTAAATTATCAGAAGCATTCAAATACATATTATAAGCCTCTTTCCAATCGAGAACTACTTGAGGCTGAACCGCATAACCTTCTTTTGCATATCTAATAGCAGGTTCTAGCACATCAATAAGTTTTAATTTACCGAATTTTTTTATAAGAGCAGCCCAAACTGATGGAATGCCTCCAACAGTTACAGGCAGAACTCCGTATAAAGGCATTTTATCAAAATTATATGATAATACTTTATCAACATCCAAACTTTTAGGAGAAAACCCGCTTCCATTAATAGCGTATATTTTATTCTCAAAATTTATTACAGCAAAAGCATCGCCTCCAAGTCCGTTTGAAGCAGGCTCAACAACGGTAAGTGCAGCAGCAGAAGCAATTGCCGCATCCACTGCATTACCGCCTTTTTTTAGAATCTCTATCCCTGCCTCAGAAGCAAGTATATTGCTTGTAGAAACTATATTCCTTCCAAAAACCACATTGCGTTTAGATGTGTAAGTATTATCATAAAAATTCATAATAAAATCCAATACTTTATTTTTATTTAATCAGTTAATTATACTAGCAAAAATATAATTGTCAAAATATTTTGTATCAATCATTCAAGTTTTTAAAATAATCTGCAGCCTCATCATCATAAGGGTTAATCTCTAAAATTTTTCTATAGCATTCTTTAGCATTTTCTTTATCATCAATTTTTAAATATAATTCAGCAATATGTTTTAGAATATCACATCTGTATGGACGATCTTCAAAATATTTTTTATTAATATCTATAGCCTTTTGATAATATTCTTTTGCTAACTCTTTTTCATTCATACCATCATAAACTTCAGCAATAGAAACATAATACTCTTTACTGTTAGGCTCTAATGAAACGGCATGTTTATAGCACTTTAATGCCTTATTTTTATTGCCTATTTTTATATATAAATCACCTATCTCTTTTGAATAAAAACCTTCAAACTCTTCTCTATCAAATCTTTTTTCTCTGCTGAACATACAACTAGCACTTTTTATTTCAAGTTTTATAGCTTTTTTATATGCTTCAATAGCTTTGTTTTTATTACCTATAGAATTATATAAATCACCTATCATATCTAAATCCCAATAATTTTTATCTTTTTCATTTTCATAAACCTCTATTGCTTTTTTATAATATTCTTCTGCGTTTTCCTTTTCTCCTAAACTCTCATAAATCTCTGCAATACCTGCAAAATTATATCTATAATTTTTATTATCATCTAAATTGACATATTTTTTATAATATTCAATAGCCTTATATTTTTCGCCTATATGCAAATATAAATCAGATAATTTTTTATAATCATTCTTATCAATGTAATAATTAACAGCTTTATCAATAAGTAAATTTCTTTTTTCATGTTTTGAAAGTTTATCATACAAATCTAATAATTTTATGATATTATAACAAGTCTTTTCATTATCTTTATCTTTGTTTTTAAATTTATAATCCAAATATTTTTCGTACATATCCAAAGCCTTATCATAATTTTTAATTTTTTTATAAATATCACCTAAAAAACAATAATCATAATTGTCAAAATGATTAATTTCTATAAGTTTATTATACATTTCAATAGCTTTATCATATCTGTAAATATTTTTATATAAATAAGCCAAAGTTTTATAAACTCTATGATTAATATTCTCTGTATTATTCAGTAAATATTTGTCAAGTACATTAGCCGCTTTATCATATATATTCAAATCATAAGAATATATAGTTTCTAATCCGTCATAATATTCAAAATTATTAGGCTCTTCCTCTATAAGCTGATTAAATGCTTCTATCAAATATTTATAGTCTTCAATATCTTTATTATATAGATCTCTTATCCAACGCCACTCATGTTTTTTAATATATTCTTTATATGCATCAATACCTTTCTGATACTCTCCTAAAGCCATATAAGATTTAGCTAATGCATTTATTGCACTGGTATTTTCTATATAATCAAAAGAAGGATGAATTTCTAATACCTTCTCATAATTTTCTATAGCCTTATCATATTCTTTTTTCTCAAAATATGATAACCCTAAATACATAAAATCGCTTTCATCATGACGAGGAAGTTTTATTATTTCTTTGAATATATTTATTGCTTCATCATATTTACCCAATTTAAAATATGATTCTCCTATCACAGTAAGATAATATTCCATATAATTACTACCATCAACAACATAGCTTTTATTTAACTTAACTGCTTTTTGAGAATACTCTATTGCCGCATAATAATTTTTATTTTTCTGATTAATATATCCTAAAAGATGCCAATATGCTGAATCATTTTCATTTAATTCTATAGCTTTTTTAATAAGTTTTAATGCTTCATTATATTTTTCATTTCCTCTAAAATTATATATATAATTGACTGCTGTATAGTATAATACTTTATCATCATTAGGATTTAGCAGCAAAACTTTTTTAAATAGCTTTTCTGCTTTTTTATTATCATGAGTAGAATAATATCCCCTATAATAATATGCCCTTCCTAATAAAGTTAAAGCTTTTACATTATTTCTATATTTTTTAATATACTCTTTTAATACTTCTATAACTTGATAAATTATATTTTCATTATTATTCTCATAATTATTTTGATAATCTTCATCATTTTCTTTATTATCTGATTGATTATCAAATTCATCGGGTTCATAAGAACACTCTTTGTTTATTATATTTTCGATTTCTTCTAAACTGTATGATTTTTTCATAGTGTAGCTCCTATATTTTTATTTTTTTTAATTATATAGAGGAACAAAAAACGGCTTCACGGTAGGTTTTTAAATAATAAATCAGTATAAATAATTACAGCTTATATAAAAATCTCTTATCACCTTTAAAATACTTTTCTATAAGTTTATCCCTGTCTAAATGTCTTGTATAATTCATAATGTATCGAAGTGACAAATCAATATACTCTTTGTAATTGTCTTTGTAATTCTCTTTGATGTATTCTTTTAATACATAAAGAGCTTTATTAGGAGCAAATCTATGATTAGTACTGTATCCTAATATATAATCATATAAAAGCCTGTCGCATTTCTCTTTTATGTCATCATTTATAGAATTATTAACTTCTTCTCTGTCATTCATTAGTTTTTTATAAAAATGTTCAAATAATTCATTGTATCCTGTTATAAAAAAAGGAAATGAAAATAAATCTCTATTTTCAAAATAATAATCAATATCTTCTTCGTCGTATACAATATAACTTTTCATACAGTCATCATCATCTGTAATATTATATTTATCCAATTCTCTCTGGTATTCTTCTTCCCAATGTTTATCAATCCTTTCTTTAAAATATTTCATCGCTTCATTCTTATTTTCGCTCCCCCATTCTCTAAACCAAGTTCTTGAATCAACTTCCCCGCTTTCAAAAAACTCATCAACCAATTCTTTAGTTTCAAAATATATATAACCGTTCTTTCTATACTTTTCAGAAATAATTTCTTTTTTATCTTCTTCATCATACTCTTTTCTTTCTTTTTCTATAAAATCTCTGTACTCTCCGTCATCATATTCATAATACCAAGAAGGAATTAATAGTTCATACATTCCGTCATCTTCTTCATATACATGCAATTCTGAAAACTCATCATCTAGTATAGGAAATTTATCATTATGATACTTTTCATAAATATCTGGAAATTTATCCTTTTCTAATAAACATTTATATTCACCCCAATCCAATAAATCTTTCTGAGTTTCAGGGTCTGGATGCACAAACTGTTCAAAATTAATTCTTATTAAATATTTTTCTAATACTCTTATAAAAGTATATACTGAACAATTATGATGATCATTTATTATGAGTTTATCTGCTTCTTCTATTTTTATATTATTTTTTTCTATAAGTTTATCAAGTTCTTTTAAAAAATAATTTAATGAATGTTTGCTATAATAGTAATCGTTTTTATCTTGTATAATATATTTTTTATTTTGTCTGCCTAATTCTTCCATAAGATTATGTCCTTTAAAATTTTTAATTTAATTATAATATGCATGTATGACAAATTCTGACGCTTTTTTGGCATATATACTAAAAATTTTTAAGTTTATAATTTTTTCATTAGTAGCTATAAATAAAATAATAGACATATCATTTTAGTTTTAAAAAACTTCTATTTTTAATTTTTTAATATATAATAGCTTTCACAAATAAAGCAAAAGGTTTATTAAATGATACTCAAAGAACTTACAATCCGTTCTTTTAGAAATTATAATGAAAATGTGTTTGAATTTTCTGATAAAATCAATGTACTTTACGGACATAATGGATGCGGCAAAACTAATATACTTGAGGCAATATACATGCTCGGAAACGGCGTATCATTTAGGACAAGACTTGACAGAGAGCTTGTAAAAAATGGAAATGATAACTATTTTTTAAGAGGCGTTTTCAGAGAAGATGAATTAAATTATGACACAAATATAGAAATAGCATATCAAAAAAAATTAAAAAAAGTATTTATAGATAAAAAAGAAGTTTCATCAAGAAAAGATTTAATAGGAAGAATACTTTATGTTATATTTATGCCTAATGATACAGACTTAGTAATATCTGAGCCAAAATTAAGACGAGATTATTTTAATATGCTTATATCAACAATATCATTGGAATATTTAACAGCATTAATAAAATATAATAAACTATTAAAAATGAGAAATATTTGCTTAAGCACAAAACCCAATGAAGCGTATATTTATAATAATGATATAGCCAAATTATCACTATATATAGCAAATGAAAATAAAAAATATTCTTCTATTTTAGAAGATAAAATGAATGAAATATACAAAAATATTTTTAATGATGAAAACCCTTATGCAATAAAGTATCAGTCAACTATAGAAGATATTTTAAATGAAAATGAATACGTAAAAAAACTAGAAAGCACTTTAAACGAGCAAATAAGAATGCGTACAACATATTTTGGAATACACAGAGCAGAGTATCAATTTTTTTATAAAGATTCACTTTC
This sequence comes from uncultured Brachyspira sp., assembly GCF_944388875.1. Lineage (GTDB taxonomy): Bacteria > Spirochaetota > Brachyspiria > Brachyspirales > Brachyspiraceae > Brachyspira. The sequence goes on along the minus strand of NZ_CALXKQ010000008.1, from coordinate 40,684 downwards.
AAAAAAATTCTCCTCTCAAGGCGAGAAAAGAATGTTTACCCTTATAATGAAACTTGCAAGCGAAAAGATATTATCAGAATACAGAAAAAAATCACCTATTTTACTCATTGATGATGCTATGCTTGAACTTGATAATACAAGACGCGATAATATACTTGAATACATAAAAACATTAGGGCAGGTATTTATTACTGTTACAGAAAAAGAAAAAGTGAAAAACTTTGAAAACGGAAAAGTTTTTGATATACCAAATATAAGAGTTTAAAAAATCAAAATAAAGAAAACTATAAAATGAATAAAAAATACATAGTAAAATATAAATATGCCTTGCTTGATTTACTAAAAGATGAAAATATAAATCTCTCTGAGATAGATACAAGCAGTATGATTGACATGTCATACTTATTTCAAGATAGTAAAAGAAAAAATTTTGACGGTATTGAAACTTGGGATGTATCTAATGTTGTAAATATGGAAAGTATGTTTGAAGGAGCTATTAATTTTGATAGTGCTTTGGACAAATGGAATGTATCTAATGTAAAAGATATGTCATTAATGTTCTGCTTTACTAAAAGTTTTAATCAGCCTCTTAATAATTGGAATGTTTCTAATGTTACGAGTATTAGTCAGATATTTCATTATGCTTCATCATTTAATCATCCTTTGGATAATTGGGACGTTTCTAATGTAGAATATATGAATGCTATATTTTATGAAGCTGAAAGTTTTAATCAGAATTTAGAATTTTGGAATGTATCTAATCGTATGAGAGATGTATTTAATAATTCAGCAATGAAAAATAATACGCCTTCTTTGGTATAAAAATTAATTACATAGTTTATATAATTACAATATATAATTGTGAAACTTTATTCGCATAGCATGCAATTTACATTTTTATGAATTAAATATAATATTAATTGCTGATAAAACAAAGTGAATTAAAGGAAATTTTATGAAAAGATATTTAACAATTAAAAATTTTAGAAATATTAATCCAATAATAATCAATGAAAATTCCTCAAATAAAAAAGAGCATGAACTTAAATACGGAAGATTATATCTCAATGGAGATATGGATCAGGGGACATTGATAAGTATTATAGGCGCCAATGGAACAGGCAAAACAAATGTGCTTTCTGCTATTGAAAAAACATTTACTGGTAATATAGATTATAAAAAAGATAGCCCAAAAATAGATGGATTTATAAACTGTCAAACTGAATTAAATGTATTTATTGAATCTTATAATGGTATCATATATAAAGGAAAAGCTGAAGATAATGATATTATATGGGATATATCAGAAACTAATAATATAATGGATATTATAATAAATAAAAATTATATATACAAAATATTAGATAATATTTTTAAGTTTAGAAATAATAATGATAATTACTATAATCAGCTTTTTTATGTTTATGAAAATAATTATAAAATGGATAGCGATAATCTATTAATTGAAAATAATGATATTATAGAGAATAAATATAACAATGAAGATAAAAAAGAAAATATGCATTATGATATAATATTAAATTATGCAGTATCAAAAACCATGCATATAATTGATAAATATAAAGAATACGATGATATAAATAAATTAAAATTAATAGCATCTATTATCGACTCTAAATTCTATGAAATAGATAAAGACAATAATTATTATAATTTAATTTTAGATGAAAATGAAATCAATAATAATAATTTAAGGCACTTATCAAGTATATTAGCTAAAATTGACGGTATAAAAAATACAAAAATATACGTTCACAGAAAAAATATAAAAAGCGATGAACTTACAATATCCTGCTACTCAAAAAAAGCAAGTTATAATGTTAATACCCGCAGAGATAATAATAATAGTTTTAATTTTATTAGAGAATCCAATTTTTTATACTCATTATTCAAATCAACTAATAATATGGAAATTTATGAATATTTAATAAACATATATAGAAACTCTCCATTAGATGTAGCTTTTGTAAAACAAATAGAAAAAGAAATAAATAAACTTTTTGAAAATACCATATCAAAGAAATTTAATAAATTATACAGATCAAATAATGAATACATTTTTAAAATATCATTAGAAGAAAATTTTATAAAAATATATTTTGAAACCAAAAACGGTCTTACGAATCTTGATAATGAATCAGACGGATTTAATTGGTTCTTTAGCCTATTTTTTAATACATTGAATTCTGATGAATTAAAAAAAGGAGATATAATTATAATAGATGAGCCTGAACAGCATTTATCTGTACCTCTTATAAGAGAGCTTAGAGAATTTTTGAAACAGTTTGCAAAAGATAATGGAGTTACTATAATAACATCTATACAAATACCGTATTTTGCTGATATAAACTACTTAGATGAATTAAAGATAGTAGAATCAAAACAGGATAATATAGGAGTAAAAATAGAAAATGACTTCTCGGCAACTTATGGAAAAGTTGATACATTGGAAAAAATTATCAATGCATTCGGAGTAAAACATATAGATATTACCAGAGATATAAAAATAATATATGTAGAAGGAATTACAGATTATAATTATCTTACTGCTTTTAAAATATTAATGGAACATATTGAAAATAAAGAAACAAATATTGCATTTATGCCTATTAATGGTGTTGGAAGGGAAAATGATGAAGATAAAAAAAAGATAATAATAGATTCTCTATGCAAACTATCAAAAAATCCTACATTATTAATTGACGGAGATAATTCTGCTAATCAATTCGATAAATTGGCTGAAGGAACAAATTTAAAAATTACTCAGCTTACGGATATAAATAAAAATTTCATTACAATAGAAGATTTATTCAATGAAAAAGATAAAGAAACTTATAAGATAGATAATAAAAATAAAGATGCTCTATATTCTAGTTTATTTAAAAATAATATAATAGATTATTATGAGAAAGAACTAATATCTGATAAAACTATCAATAACTTCTTTAAAGTTATTAAAGAGATAAGCTAATATTTATTAAACATTCAAAAAATTAAAGGGGCTATTTTTTATAGCCCCTTTTTTAATTATTTTTTATTTTTCAACTTCTTTTTTATATTTGATTAAACCTTGTTTCAAAATTTCCATAGCTCTTTTTAAATCTTTAGCATCTAAAGCATAGCACATTCTAACTTCATCTACTCCAAGACCAGGTGTAGCATAGAAACCTTCTCCCGGAGCAAACATAACAGTTTCATTATCAATATTAAAATCTTTAAGAAGCCAAATAGCAAAGTCCTCAGCATTTTTTACTGGAAGTTTAGCTAATACATAGAAAGCACCTTCTGGCTCTTTCATTACTACTCCGTCCATCTTTATAAGCTCTTCAAATAATATTTTTCTTCTATTATCATATTCTTTTCTAGCAGCTTCAAAATAATTCTCAGGCAAATCATATAAAGCAGCGGCCCCAACCATTTCAAGCGTAGGAGCTGATAATCTTGCCTGACATTCTCTGAATACAGCACTTATAAATGGTTTATTCTTACTTATAACGCATCCTATTCTTGCACCGCATGCAGAAAATCTTTTTGATATGGAGTCTATTATAATAACATTATCTGCCAAATCTTTATAAGTACCAAAACTAATAGCTTTTCTATCTCCGTATACAAACTCTCTATAAACTTCATCGCTTATAATAAACATATCATGTTTTTTAGCAAGATAAGCTATATCATCAAGCTCTTGTTTAGTAGCAACAACACCAGTAGGATTTGAAGGGTTAGAAAACATATATGCTTTTGTTTTCGGAGTAATATGTTTTTCTATTTCATCACGGTTAGGAAGATGAAAACCATTTTCTGCATAAGTTCTAACAGCATTACGTTTTATATCTAACACATCGTAAAAGCTGTTATAATTAGCATAATAAGGTTCCCCTACTAAAATCTCATCGCCTTCATCGAAAATAGCAAGCAAACTGAATAATATTCCTTCACTGCCTCCATTAGTTACAGTGATTTCATCCTCTTCATAATGAACACCTAATTTATCATAATATTCCTGAATCTTGTTTATAAGCGGCTTCATACCTCTTGAATGTTCATATTTAAGTGTTTTTCCATTATATTTAGAAATAGCTTCTAAAAATACACTAGGGGTTTCTATATCAGGCTGCCCTATATTAAGATGATAAATTTTTATTCCTCTTTTTACAGCATCTTCTGCATGAGGATTCAACTTTCTTACAGGCGAAGTTTTTAACCTCTGAATTCTTTTGGATATATCCATAATACTTCTCCAATAAAATTAATAATAATCTAACGAAATAGGATATATCAAACTGTAAAATTGTCAATATAAATAAAAAATCAACTTTAAAAAAAGCAGCCTTATATTTACAATATTATTTTTCTACCTCTTTATATTTAATTAAAGCCTCTTTTAGTATGTTCATAGCCTTTTTCAAATCATTGCTGTCCAAAGCATAAGAAATCCTTACCTCATCCTTGCCTAGTCCAGGAGTAGCATAAAAACCCTCAGCAGGTGCAAACATAACAGTTTCCCCATTAATATTAAAGTCTTTTAAAAGCCATATAATAAAATCTTCAGCATTTTTTACTGGGAGTTTAGCAAGAACATAAAAAGCTCCCTCAGGTTCTCTGGCAACAACTCCTTCCATTTTATTAAGTTCTTCAAATATTATTCTTCTTCTATAATCATACTCTTTTAAAGCGTCATCAAAATAGTCATCAGGAAGTTCATATAAAGCAACTGCTCCAAGCATATCAAGTGTAGGAAGAGATAATCTTGCCTGACATTCCCTAAATACAGCAGTCATTAATTTTTTATTTTTACTTATAAGACATCCTACTCTAGCACCGCATGCAGAAAATCTTTTAGATATAGAGTCTATTATTATAACATTCTCTTCTAAATCTTTATAAGTGCCAAAACTGATAGCTTTTCTATCCCCATATACAAACTCTCTGTAAACTTCATCGCTTATGATAAATAAATCATATTTTTTAGCTAAATATGCTATATCATCCAATTCTCTTTTGGTATATACAACACCTGTAGGGTTTGAAGGATTTGCAAGCATAAATGCTTTTGTTTTCGGTGTAATGTGCTTCTCTATTTCTTCCCTGCTAGGCAAATGAAATCCATCTTCTGCATAAGTTCTAACAGCATTGTATTTTATATCATACACATCGTAAAAACTTTTATAATTAGCATATAAAGGCTCAGATACAAGTATTTCATCCCCTTCATCAAATATAGCAAGCATTGCAAATGATATAGCCTCGCTTCCTCCGCTAGTTATAACTATATCTTCAACATCATAATGAACGCCTAGTTTATCATAATATTTTTGTATTCTATCAATAAGCAAAGCTAATCCCCTTGAATGTTCATATCTAAGGGTAGTACCATTATATTTAGAAATTGCTTCAAAAAAAATCTTAGGAGTCGCTATATCAGGCTGCCCAATATTAAGATGGTAAATCTTAATTCCTCTCTTTAATGCATCTTCAGCATAAGGGTTCAATTTTCTCACAGGTGAAACTTTTAATCTCTGAATTCTTTTAGATATATCCATAAAACTTCTCCGTATTATTATATATAGTAATCTAACTAGATAGGATATATTAAACTGAAAAAATTGTCAATATATTTATTAAATAATAATCAAAAAATAAATAAAAAAAATTAGATAATATACTAATATAAAACATTATTAAATAAAAAATATGATAATCTTTTATAAAAATATAGCATATAAAGTGATTATTTTTAGTTTAAAATATATTTAAATATTCATAATTTAATTAAAAAAATATAAATATAATCTATTATATGTTGTATTTTAGTATCTAAATTGCAGTCTTTCGCCAAGGCTTACTTAATATTCTTTTTGCCGCATCTAAAATAAGCGGAGTACTTTATCGGTACACATTTCATGTAGGCTAGTCCGCACTATTATAAATAAAATTAGTTTTGAAACAAGTCTATTGATAAAAGATGCTTTTTAATATAGAATTAATAATAAAAATTAGAATAGGATTTATGTATATAAAACAAATTGCTAAATTATTATTGCTGATGCTCTCCGCTGTTTTATTATATTCGCCTCTATATTCTTTCGGAGGAAAGCCCATTAGGATACAAGAAGTAAGACCTTATTATACAAGCTCTGAAACTGCTAAAATAGATATTTATATATATACGAATATAGGAAACAATACGAATTATAATTATTTATCATTCGCCATAGCAGATGCCGTTGCAAATCAGATAGAGTATAATAAAACTTTGAAACTGCAGTCGGAAACTAATTATACAATTACTCCTAAAGATTTTGAAAGAGCTTATAACTATAAAGTATTTCAATTTACAAATATAACGTATACAAGCAGGCAAAACGGCACAAATATTTCTATAGTAACGAATTATGAAAAAACATATTATACAAATTGGGGAGATGTACGAAGCAATGTAAGATTAATAACCCCAGAAACTAAAGGATTTGTTTTAGAAAAGGATGAAATATTATTTGATTATAATGGCAGCAATGTAATATTAAAAAGCACAAACAATTTTATACAAAAAGTTGATATAGGAAAAAGCTATTATGAATACTTCGGAGATGATATAAAAAAATATGTATTCACTAGAAATGCAGACATAGCAATATTTGGTACAGTAGAATATAAAAGACCTAATATAAATGTAGTAACATATATAGCATATATAAAAGACAGAAAAATTAACTCATACTCTGTTACAATACCAGAAGCGAGAATAGATGAGCAAATACCAAACTATGCATTAGAAATAGCAAATAGAATAAGTTATTTAGACAAAACAGGAATAATAGCTATAGATGTAAGTCCTGAAGATGCATTTGTTTATGTGGATGATGTATTTATAGGAAAAAGCGGACAAACCTTGTATGTTCCAGCATTAACTACAAACAGCCATAGATTTACAATACAGAAAGAAACTTATGAAACAATAGATACAATGCTTTCATTTGAAGAACCTAATGAAAATATATTATTAAATTTTAAATTAAAAGAGCTTACAAACAGAGCCAGAGTTCAGATAAATATACAGGGAGAAGATTCAAGTTCAGTTGTTATAAACGGTATAAAAGAAAAACCTACAAATACAATAGACAGATACTTTGGATTCGGAACATATTCTATAAAGATAACCAATACAAATTATATAGATTATTACGGAACATTTACTGTAAATAGTACGAATACTTTGCTATTAACACCTACTATGAAAAGATTTAAAGAACCTACATTGGCAGATAGAATATTCAAAAATTATGAAAGAAATACAAAAATATTTTTGGGATTAACAATAGCAAGTGCAATATTTGCAGCTGGAACATATATATATGCAGGAGAGATATTAGATTCAACTATGGTTAAATACTATGATCAGTATAAAAATTCTCCTACAAGACCTCCTATAGATTTAAGGCATTATAATACGGCAATGAATGTATATATAGCAGGTATGGTTCTTACAGGGGCTTTTGCTTTAACTACAGGTATATATTATATGCTTTGGGTAAATGAAGAAAACTTTTCTGTAGAAAGATTATCATTCAATGCTGGTTATGGCGGAGCTAATTTAACATATTCGTTACGGTGGTAATAATACATATTGTACATATAATACTATATATAAAACTTTTTTACAATAATATTTGACAAAACAGTATTATTTACTATACTGCATATAATAACATCTTATTGGAGTTTTAATATGCTTAATATAATTTTCATAGGAGCTCCTGGCGTAGGTAAAGGAACTCAATCTGCTTTAATAGAGAAAGATTATTCAATAGCCCATATTGCTACAGGCGATATGCTAAGAGAAAACATTTCTAATGGAACAGAATTAGGAAAAACAGCAAAATCTTATATGGATAAGGGAGAATTAGTGCCTGACAGTTTAGTTATTGATATGCTGACGGATAGAATCAAGAAAGATGACTGCAAAAATGGTTTTATGCTGGATGGATTTCCTAGAACTATGGAGCAGGCAAAAGAACTTTCAAAAATATTGGATAGTTTAAACTATAAAATAAGTGCTGTTATAGATATATACGCATCAGAAGAAATCATTATAGAAAGATTATTGAAAAGAGGACGTGCTGATGATAATGAGGAAACTATAAAAAACAGATTAAAAGTATTTGAAAGCCAAAGCAAACCTGTACTAGACTATTATAATGATAAAGCAAAAATTATAAAAATAGAAAGTGTAGGAACACCTGAAGAAGTTTATGCTAGAATCAAAAAAGAATTAGATGCTATAAAATAAATTAAAAAAAATTAATAGAAATCAATATATAAAAGGCTGTGGATGATAAATCAAATTTTCCATAGCCTTTTTGCCGTTATCACCTTATATAAAAATAAATATCACACAAAATTATTTTTATGATATATATTCCGATAATTATCAAGTACTAAATAGTTTGTGGATTTATAAATATGCCTGAAGAAAAAGATATGAATAATACATCTGAAAATAATGAGTCTACACCTAAGAAGGCTGTTAAAAAGAAAGTTTTAGTAAAAACTAAAAACAATATAAAAAAAGATGTGGATTTATCATCTTATGGGGCTAGAAGACAGGCTAGAATATATGCTGTAATGTCATTATATTCTTATGAAATTAATGACAGAAAAGCTGATATTAATGAAATTTTGAATTTTGATTATGATAAAAAAATACCTGAAAATATATTTGTATTTGCTAAGAATCTAGTAGAAGGTACTATAAAAAATTTAGAAAGAATAGATAATTTAATAGAAAAATATTCTAATAACTGGGATATAAAGAGAATACAGTATGTAGACAAGTCAATTATAAGAATGTCTATATATTCTTTAATATTTTTAAAAGACATACCAAAATCTGTAGTTATAGATGAGGCTGTAGAAATCGCTAAAATATTCAGCGATAAAGATTCTTATAAATTTGTTAATGGGATTTTAGATGGCATACAAGAAAGCGACATACAATAAAAGAAAAGAAAAATATAAAAATATTCAAACAATAGTTTTCATATTGTGTATAGGTGCTTTGGGATTCATTGCTATAATATCATTAAATGTGGCTATAATTCAGGGAAAAGTTAGAATGAACTCACAGATAGTTGATGAATATACTTTGGCAAAAGAGTATTATAAAAATAAAGACTACGGAAAAGCTAAATCTATTTTACAAAAAGAAATCAAAGACACTATAGACCCAAAAAAACAGTATGAAGCAAATATACTTCTAGGAAAAATATATAATGAAACAGAAGATTATGATTCTGCAATAAAAGTATTCAATAAAATGACAAATTCATTATATTTGGATGAGCAGCTAAAACATAATTTGGGAATTTCATATTTAGAAAAAGAAATGTATGATGAAGCATTAACATCATTAGAAAAATCATTATCAATAAACAGCAATTATATACCTAGCCTTCTTACTTTGGGACGCTTCTATATGGAAAGAGATTTACCTCGTTTGGCTAAGGGGTACTATGAGAGAGTATTATCATTAGAAGAAAATGATGAGGCATTATTTTATGTAGGTCTTATAGCACTTAATGAGGGATTTCAAAGCATAGCTTATGATACATTAAGCAAATTGGTTAGAAGAAGCAAAAGCGAATATGCTGATAAAGCTGCTACAATACTTGGAGATATATATGTAATATCAGGAGATACCGACAGTGCTATAGAAATGTATTTAAAAAGTTTGGTTAATTCTGAAACTAAGCCTGATTCTGTAAGAAGGCTTGTAAAAATATATGAACAAGTTGAAGATTATGACGGAATAAAAAAAGTATATGAACAGATATTAGATCAAAATCCAAATGATGTAGATACTATACTTGCATTAGGCGAATTATATGAAAAAGAAAATGCTTATGACAGAGCTATCAAATATTATTTAAAATTAACAAAAATGAAAGATTATACAAATACTTATGAGGCTACTGGACTTCTTGCCAATGCTTATTATAAGGGAAGCATGCTTAAAGAAGCTGAAGCAAATTATAAAAAGATTATAATGGCTGATAATAAGGATGATTTGTATAAAACAGCATTGGAAAGACTTGGGGATATAACATACAGACAAAAGAATTTCATTCCATCTCTAAAATATTATCAGGAAATATATAAAATAGAAACTAATAATGCAATATTTATGCCTAGACTTGGAGAGTTGGAACTATATTATGGAAACTCTGACAGAGGTATAAAATTATTAAAACAGTCTATTGAAGAGGATATTGGTAATGCATTTCCTAGCAGAACGCTTGCCATCTACTATGAAAGCATAGGAAATAATGTTGAAGCATTAAACTATTATAATTATACTCTTTCAAAATATCCTAAAGACAGAGAAAGTATATACAGAGGAGGAATGCTTTATTATAAGACAAAAGATTATGAAAAGGCAAAAGAATCTCTGCTTATAGCTGCTAATGATGAAAATAATACAACTTTAGTTAGGGAAAATGCTTGGATTACACTTGCTACTATGATGGAGGAGATACGTTCATATAATGATGCAGCTGCATACTATAGACAGCTTGTAGAAATGTCCCCTAGTGTTGAAAATTTTATGATGTACGGTGCTTTCTCATACAGAAGACTTCAGTATAATGACGCCATATATGCTTATAATGAAGCTTTGAACACTGCAACATCTAAAAGGGATTTATTTGATATTAATTTAGCTTTAGGAAAATGTTATTATAGGATGAATGAACTTGATAATGCTGAAGAAAGCTACAGAAATGCTTTAAGTTATAATGGAAGTGATTCTCAAGCTAAGGAAGGATTAAGACAAGTATTAACTAAAAAAGAACTTATGTACAATAATTAAATTCTCAAACCTAAATTTTAAGGGGCTTTATGCCCCTTATTTTTTTGTAAGGAACTGCATGTCTATAATAGAAATAGATAAAAAAGCTAAAAAAATATTATTCAATTATTTCTGGAAAAATGGCTGGATAGATGATAAAAAAATGTCAATAAATGATGATGATTTTTTGTATGCCAAAGAAAAGGGATTAATGTTTGATTTCTCTGATGAAATTATTAAACATGATGAGCTTATAAAAAGTATTAAAAATTTACTAGATGAAATTGATTTTAATAATACGGTTAAAGCATTTCTATGCAGTTTATCATCAAGATCATTGCATTTAAGAAGTTTTATATCCAGTTATTATTTAGCTAAAAAAATAAAGCCTCATAATTTTACTGGAGATAGAAATAAATCATATTGTGAAGAATGTTATAAATATTATATCCTTGGAGATGATTTCTATTTAAAATATAAAAATGTATACAACTTTGAAAAGTTTAAATGGGGAGGAGTAAGACTAGATAATTTGTCATATATTTATTTTGATTTATGCGAGTTTAAAAAGATTAACTTTAATAAATATGAATTAAATCCAACTCAAGAAGACATAAAAATTTTTAATAAAATACTAAAGCAAATAGATTCTTACAATATAAAAAATCATTCTGTGAATAAAATGGAAAAAACATTAAAAGATATATTACCATCATCAAAATATGAAAGAATTATACTTTTAGAAATATTATCATATTTAGATATTTTAGAGGCAAAAGAAGAGAGAGAATATAGAGATACAGAATTATCAGAAAAATTAATGAATTGGAGAGGCGGAGATTCTTATAATAAAATAAATGCTTCAAATATTTTTAATGAATATATTTTTTATAATTAAAAAATTTAATACATAAAAAACCGCCCTAATCAAGAGCGGCATTAAATGAACCGGTGACGGGTTTCGAACCCGCGAATGCAGGAATGAAAATCCTGTGTGTTAAACCTCTTCACCACACCGGCATATACAAATAGAAAGTGATTTCTATATGAGCCAAGAAGGGTTCGAACCTTCGACAACCGCCTTAAAAGGGCGATGCTCTACCGACTGAGCTATTGGCCCGTGATTTTTATATCAATCAAATGTTTGTACATTATACAATATTAATTTATTTTGTCAAGTGCATAACAAAAAATAATATTAAAAAATATCCCAAGGATTATATTTAGGCAAATCAGCTTCAGCATAAACCATTTCATCTTTAGTAGGATGAGGAAATTTCAAACTTTTAGCAAATAAAGCTAGAGGAACATCATCTCTGTCATATTTTATATAACTTCCGTATTTCCTGTCCCCATATATAGCATGCCCAATATTAGAAAGCTGAACTCTTATCTGATGAAATCTGCCTGTCTCAAGCTCTATTTTTAATAAACTTAAATTTTTTGCTATATTCTCGTTTATAACATTATATTTAAGTTTAGCTATCTTAGCATTCTTAGTATTTTCAAAAACTACCTGAGCAATATTTCCTAATTTATTTGTTTTTTTTATAAGATAATTTTCAAGCATGCCCTCTTTATCTAAAAGTATGCCTTTTACAACAGCATAATAAGTCTTTTCAAATCTTCTATCTCTTATAGCCTCACTTAATCTTGAAGCAGCCTTAGAAGTTTTAGCAAAAACCATTATTCCAGATACTGGTCTGTCTAATCTATGAACAAGACCTAAAAATACATTGCCTTTTTTATTGTATTTTATTTTTAAATAATCTTTAATATTATCAAAAAATGATATATCACCTGTAATATCGCTTTGAGTGGGAACATTAGGAGGCTTAACTGCTACTATTATATGATTATCCTCATAAATGGGATTAATATAATTTGTTATTTCTTTTTCTATATTCATATTTTTATCTCTATGTATTTTAATAATATTTTAAAACATTAAAAGCTATTGTCAAGTAAACAAAACTGATTATTAAAGCAGCGAATAATTTATTAATATATTTTGATTAGGAAATAAAAGGAATGTGCCGAGTCAGGGAATCGAACCCTAGACACAAGGATTTTCAGTCCTTTGCTCTACCTACTGAGCTAACTCGGCAAGTGAAAATTATTATAGCATAGCAATAAAAAATGTCAAGTACTATTTAATAATTTTATTACAAAAAGCATATTTAAAGGTTTTATTGCATAATCAAATTTTGACAAATAGGATTATTGAATATATAATTAATAATCAATTTTCATTAATTACAGTGGGTAAAGCATGACAAAAAAAAAAGACAGAATCATCACTTTTATACTAATACTAATAATAATATTTTTAATAAATGCAATAATAAATCAATTTACGCCAGCAATAGATCTAACTAGAGATAAAGTATACTCTCTAAGTAAAGAAAGCAAAACATTAGTAAGAAATTTAAAAGAACCTATGACTGTAAAGTTCTTTGTAACACCTAACCTTCCTCCCCCATTCTCTGCTTACGAGAAATATATAAAAGATATATTTGAAGGCTATAAATCAGCAGGCGGAAAAAATTTGAGTTTTGAAGTAGTAGATGCATCAAAAGATTCTGCTCAGGCTAGTCAGTATGGAGTAAGCCCTACACAAATAAGCGTATTAGAGAAAGATCAAACTCAGACAAAGGTTGCATATATGGGATTGGCATTTATATATGGAGATTCCATAGAAACAATACCATTTATACAATCAACAGAAGGCTTAGAATACAATATAGATACTACCATAAGAAAGATGATGGATAAAAATGATAAGCTGACAAGATTAGAAAATAATTTAAATGTTTATTATGTTTCATCGCCTGAAATATATGATCTTCTACCTATAGGTGCTGTTGAACTTATACCTGATTCCATAATGAAAGCTGTTGCAAGTGCAAATAAAAACCTTATGAATAAAGTTCAATTTATAAATGTTGATATGACAAATCCTTCAAAAGAAAATGAAGATTTACTAAAAAAACTAAATATAAAAAAAATAGAATGGAATGATATAAAAGACCCTAACGGAAATATTGTAGCAAATAAAGGAAGTGCATACTTTTCATTAGTATTAGAAAACGGAGATGATATAAGAGAGCTTTCAACATCATATATATTATATGGTGCTTTTGATGAAATTGAAAATGAAATATTAAAAAGCATAGACAGTATGCTTGGATTAAAAGCAACAATAGGATATATACAAGGACATGAAGAGGCTAATTATATAACTATACCTCCTCAATTTGGCGGAAATCCTAATGATGCTTATGATAGTGTCAGTGAATATGTTTCTGAAATAGAAGCTAATTATAATTTTGAACCTGTAGATATTTCATTAAACGATATACCTTCAAATATAGACGCTTTAATAATAGCAGGAAGTAAAACTGCATTCAGCGACTATGAACTTTATAAATTAGATCAATTCATTATGAGCGGAAAGCCTGTACTGTTTATGCTTAACGGCGTACAAATTAATCAGGATGATCCTAATGCACAAATGTATGGTCCTACTCTTATACCTGTTACAAACAGACTTAATGAAATACTTACTAATTATGGATTTACTGTAGCAGAAAATATGATATTTGATGATAATGCATACAAAGCACAATTACAGCAGGGAATGCCTGAACAGAAAATGTATTATATACCTTTGATAGCTTCTGAAAATATAAATGCTAAAAATGATATAACTAAGAGCATTAATATTCTGCTTACTCCTATATCATCAGAAATCATAACAAATACAAATAATACTGATATAAAAGTTACACCTCTTATTTATACTAGTGATAAAAGCTGGACTGAAACAGAGAACTTCGCTGCTTCAATGACTGGAATACCTACGGATGAGAGCAAATTATCAAAAAGGCTTTTAGCTGCTTCATTTGAAGGAAAAATGAATAGTGCATTTGAAGGAAAAGAGATACCTTCATCAATAAATGCTCAGAATAATATTAACAGCAGTATAAATAGAATTAATTCTACTACAAGCGGAAGAGTTATAGTTGTAGGTTCTTATGAAATGGCTAAAAACAGTGCATATAATGTTAATAAAATATTCTTAATGAATTTGGTTGATTATATGGTTGGCGATACTGGACTCATGAGCATAAGAAGAAAAGGGGCTATATTTAATCCGCCTTACACTGTACCTGAAAGTATTAAATTATTTGTAAGAGTTATAAATATAGTTATGCTTCCTATTGCTGTTATAGTATTCGGGCTTATGTTATGGAGTTCAGACAAAAAAAGAAGGCAGAAAATATTTGAAAAGTTTAATAGTAAGTAAAAATAGGGTAAACTATATAATAATAAATATGGCTAAAAAGAACAATACTATATTTGTATGTGATAATTGCGGAGAAAGCACAATTAACTGGATGGGTAAATGTCCTTCATGCGGTTCTTGGAATACATTAAAACCATTTACAGAACCATCGCAGGATACAAATAAAACTATAAGAGAAAGATCAAGCATATCATCTGATAAGGCACAATTAACATCTATAAAAAAAATAAAAACTAATGAAAGTACAAGAATATCTGCAAATATAGATGAACTTAATAGAGTATTAGGAGGCGGAATAGTACAAGGAAGCGTAATACTTATAGGAGGAGAGCCTGGTATAGGTAAATCTACCCTTCTTCTTCAAGCAGCCTCAAATATTGCTAAAAATGAAAAAGTTTATTATTTTACAGGCGAAGAATCTCTTGAACAGATTAAATTAAGAGCTGACAGACTCGCATTAGAAGATTCTGACTTTTTAATATCATCAGAATCAAACTGCGACAATATAATAAATACTTTACTAGATAATACGCCTACACTTGCGATAATAGACTCTATACAAACAGTATACAGTCCTTCAACAAACAGTATAGCAGGCTCCCCAGCACAAATAAAAAACTGTGCATGGGCATTAATGCAGACAGCAAAGCTTAAAAATATAACAATATTTTTAGTAGGACATATAACAAAGGAAGGCACTATAGCAGGACCTAAAATACTAGAGCATATTGTTGACTGTGTATTATATTTTGAGGGAGATGATAAAGGAATATACAGAATACTAAGAGCTGTAAAAAATAGGTACGGTGCAGTCGATGAGGTTGGTATTTTTGAAATGGCTGAAAAAGGATTAATGGAAGTAAAAGACCCTTCAAGAGTATTTACCAGAGGAATTAATGATGCAGTATTTGCAGGAAGTATTATAGCTCCCGTAATAGAAGGCAGCAGAGTATTTTGTGTTGAACAGGAAGCTTTAGTTGGAAGCAGTGCATTCGGATATCCTAGAAGGCTTACTATAGGGTATGATCAGTACAGACTTCTTATTATAATAGCCATACTTGAAAAAAGAGCACATTTAAATCTTTCAAATCAGGATGTATATATAAATATAGCAAACGGACTTAATGTTAAAGAAACAGCAAGCGATTTTTCTATAGCAATGGCAATAGCTTCTAGTATGTCTGGAATATCCATTCAAAGATCTACAGCATATATTGGAGAGCTTGGGCTTTCTGGAGAAGTAAGACCTGTGAGATTTATAGAAAGACGTATAAAAGAAATGAAAAAATTTTATTTAAAAGAAGTATATATTTCTAAAAGAGCATTAAAAGAAATAAAAAATATAGAAGATGTTAAAATTATAGGAGTAGATCATATTTCTGAAGCCATAAAAAAATTGGGTATATCATAACTAATAATATAATTGAAAAATATAACTTTATAGTTTATAATATACTATATACAAATAATTTTAAGAGGAAGACATTGAATAATAAAATAAGCGAATTTTACAATACATTTCAATTTTGTATTCCGTCTGATTCACAGAGAGCAAAGGAAGAAGAGAAAATACTTGAAAACATTATAAACATGTCTAATAAAGAAGTTACAGCATACATAAGGCAGTATGTGGCAAAACTAACTCATTATAATAAAAATTTCTTAGATTCTAAAACTGCTGAAGAAATAGTAAAAATACTTATAGAATTAGGTTTTATATTAAGAATACAATATACAGATTATTTATATAAAAAAGAACATCATACTTTGAGCAATGATGACGAAATAAATTCATTATCAAAAATGATTCAGCTTCTCATAGCAGAAATAGCAATGATAATATATGCTAAAGAATATGAAAGTGATAATATGTTCGATAATATGAAAGAACTAAAAACAGACAGTACAATAGGACATATTAATAGAGTATTTATAATGGCAGTTGAAGCTATTGCATATTTCAATGAAAAATTAAAACAGGGTGCTGCCAATAAAATGAGAATAGATTTTAAGAAAAGTTATTATAAGTACTCAGAGAGAATATACCAAAGATATAATTTAACAGATAGTGTCAATACATTAGATTCAAATGTAAAATTGGGTGTTAGAAAGATAGAAAATAATACAATCACAGACACAGTTATTGGTATTTTGATGCATGACATATCATTGAATAAAAACAGGGATTATATACCAATAATGACTGATGAAAAAGATAATCATTCTTTGCAGGATTATGCTTTTGCAAAATATTTTATGAGAGGAAGCGAGGGAGTAGCACTAACTGTTTCACTGCATCATGAATATTACAGTCATGGATACGGACTTTTTACCGAATTATATAAAGCAGCATTAAGAAGAAATCCAAAACAGAGAATAGAATATATAGTATCTTATGATTATAAAGACATATTAACATTGCAAAGCCTTACATATCTGCCTGCTAAAATATTGGAAGTTATTGATGTGTACGATACATTGATAAATGGGTTAAAAAAATCTCATAAAGAAACTATACAATTTATGACAGAAAATTTTTTAGAAAAAGAAATAATGCTTGATCCTATAATGACGGATATATTTATTCAATACATTAAAGATAAAAAGAAAATTAAATTATAAAATAATTGCTAATAATATCTTTCAAACCATCTTTATCTAATTTGTATATTTTTAAAAGTTCATTTCTAGTAGCAGTTTCAAAAAATTTATCAGGCAAAGCATGGACTTTTATAGTCTTATATATTTCATTATCAGACATTAATTCCAATATGGCACTCCCAATACCGCCTTTTTTCATACTCTCCTCGATAATTAAAATTCTATCAGATTTTTTTACCATATTTAAAATAGTTTCTTCATCAAGAGGTTTTAAAGTAGAAAGATTTATTACAGACGCATCTAAATTAATTTCATCTAAAGCATCAGTTATATCAATTAATGTTTGACCATAACTTATGATAAGATTCTTAGTATTCTTAGCTTCTCTTATAATATGAGCTTTTCCTATCTCAAAATTATCAGATACAATATTTTCTTTTAAATCTCTAACAGCAGATTTATTATACCTTATAACAGTAGGTCCCTTATATTCTATAGATTTTTTTACCATTTCTTTAAAATCTTTTTCTCCTACAGGAGCCATGATTGTAATATTTGGTATAATTCTTAAAAAAGATACATCAAAAACTCCCTGATGTGTATCACCGTCTTCTGGCACTAATCCTGCTCTGTCTATCATAAGTTTAACATTAGCATTCATTATACCAATATCATGTATTACCTGATCATAAGCCCTTTGTAAAAAAGTAGAATACAAACAAACAAAAGGTATTATGCCATTTTCAGCAAGCCCTACAGCAAATGTAACAGCATGCTGCTCAGCTATTCCTACATCAAAAAATCTGTCTGGAAAAAGTTCTGCATACTCAGTTAAACCTGTACCTGATTCCATAGCAGCAGTTATAGCAGCTATATTTTTATTTTCTCTTGCAGCATTAACTATACATTCTCCAGCAAGATTAGAAAAAGTTTTTGAACTTGATTTAGATTTTAACTCTCCAGTTTCAATATTAAACGGAGCTATTCCATGAAATTTAGAAGGATTCTCCTCGGCTATTTTATAACCTTTTCCTTTAACAGTATTAACCTGAACTAATCTAGGACCTCTTATAGATTTCACCTTCTGAAATGTGCTTATAAGTTCATCATAATTATGACCATCAACAGGACCGAAATACTTAAATCCCATCTCTCTGAAAGCAATACCTGGGGCAACAAAAGTTCTAATAGCCCCTTTGCCTCTGTCTATAAATTCATTTGCAATATCTCCAAAAGGCAAAGAAGAAACTAATCCCCTAACCTTTTCTGAAGCCTCCTGAACTAAATTATCATTTAATGTAGTATTAAGAAACTTTGATATAGCCCCTATATTTTTACCTATAGACATTTCATTATTATTCAATACAATAATTATATCAGTATCAGTATTAGCAATATTATTCATAGCCTCCAATGCCATGCCTCCAGTCATAGCACCATCACCTATAACTGCTATAACATCTCCCCTATATCCTAATATATTTTTTGAACATGCAAGACCATAAGCAAATGATAATGAAGTGGAAGCATGCCCCGTTTCTTCTATGTCATGTTCAGATTCATTTCTTTTTGGAAAGCCTGATATTCCTCCGAGAGTTCTTAATGTATTAAATCTATCTTTTCTTCCAGTTATAATTTTATGAGTATATGACTGATGCCCCACATCAAATATAAAAGCATCTCTAGGCGAATCAAATAAATAATGCAAAACTAAAATTAAATCAACTACACCCAAATTACTGCCTAAATGTCCTCCAGTATTTGAAACATTATTTATTATAAACTCCCTTATCTCTGAAGATAGTGATTTTAATTCCTCTGTTGTTAATTTTTTTAAATCTGACGGACTATTAATTTTTTCTAAATACATATATTGCCTTATACTAAACTATTACAAAGCAATTATAACTGTAAAAGATTTTATTTCAATAATTAAAAAATATAAATTAGAAATTTTATTCTTGACTTTTATTATATTTATGATATAATCCCTTCAATTTATAAATAGTAGGTGAAAATATGAAAAATATATTTTTGGAAAATAAAATAATTTTTTATTTATTACCCTATTTGATTTTTAAATTAACGAATTTTGGAATTTCTAAAAAGGAATAAAGTTACTATTTAGTGATTTTATTCCTTTTTTTTATGCCAAAATCAAAAAACTTACAACAACAAAATTATTTAAAAAAAGGGGAAAACAATGAAAAACTTTATATCTATCAAAGAGTTATCAAAAGATGAAATTATTGAGGTATTGGATGTAGCTAAAAAACTAGATAACACTGATAGTGAAAAGAGAAGAAAAATGATGGAAGGAAAAATAATGACTAGCATATTCTTTGAACCTTCCACAAGAACAAGATTATCATTTACTTCTGCAGCATACAAAATGGGATGTCAGGTATTAGGCTTTGATAACCCTGATATAAGCTCTATAAAAAAAGGAGAATCATTAAGAGATACTATAATAATGGTTTCTGCTTATTCTGATGTTATAGTTATGCGTCATAATATTGACGGTGCTGCTAAATTTGCTGAAGAAGTTACTGACTGCCCTATTATCAATGGAGGAGATGGAGCTAATGAACACCCTAGCCAAACTTTACTTGATTTATATACTTTAAGAGATGAGCTTGGAAGTCTTGAAAATAAAAAAGTAGCATTCGTAGGAGATACTAAATATGGAAGAACGGTTCATTCATTATCAAAAGCATTAATGATGTTTAATGGAGAGTTTTATTTCATATCACCTGATATTATACAAATACCTGATTATATATTAAAGGAACTAGATCAAGCAGGAACAAAATATAAAAAACTTAATAAATACGAAGAAATATTAAAAGATATAGACTGCCTATATATGACTAGAATACAAAGAGAAAGATTCGATGATCCTAATGAATATGAAAAAGTAAAACATGCTTTTAATATATCAAGAGAAACTATACTTGGAAAATGTAAAGATAATATGATAATAATGCATCCTCTTCCTAGAGTTGATGAAATAAGCATAGATTTGGATGATACAAAACATGCTAAATATTTTATACAAGCTAGAAATGGTGTTCCTACAAGAATGGCTATGATATCGCTTGCTACTGGAATTATAGAATCAAAGGCTAAAAAGAAAGATATTGATTATGAACTAATAGAAAATAAAAATGTAGTTTGTACCAATAAAAAATGTGTTACTCATTTTGAAGAAACAAAAAATAAAGTTGCTAGAAGAAGCTATGGTGATTTCTGCTACTACTGCAATAAAGAAATTGAAAAATAAATAAATAAGATATATGGATTATATTTAAATAATATAATCCATATAAAAAGATTAAAAACTATGATAATAAAAAATGCCAAAATTATAAATAATGACAAAATAGTTTCTATCATAATAGAAAATGAAATAATAAAAAAAATAGATGCTGATAATAATTTTTCAATATATAAAGATAATAATATAATAGATGCAAATTATAATTATGTACTATGCGGCATAATAGATCCTCATACTCACATGAGAGATCCAGGGCTTACTCATAAAGAAGATTTTAATTCTGGAAGCAAGGCTGCTGCCAGAGGAGGAGTCACAGTATTTTTTGATATGCCTAATACTATACCAAATACTATTTCAAAGGAAAACCTTATTGCCAAAAAATCAATGATGATTGGGAAATCTTATGTTGATTATGGTTTTCATTTTGGAGGAAGTAAGTCTGATAATAGTGATGACATAAAAGATGTAATTAATGTATCTGCTTCTACAAAAATTTTCTTTAATGCCTCTACTGGAAATATGCTTGTAGAAAATGATAAAGTATTAGAAAAATTATTTGAAAGCTCAAAAATAGTAACAGTTCATGCTGAAGATAAAATGGTTGATAAAGCAATTAATATAGCCAAAGCAACAAAGACACCGTTATATTTATGCCATTTATCATTAGCAAGTGAAATTGATTCATTAAAAAGGGCTAAAGATTCTGGAATGATAATATATGGAGAAGCTACACCCCATCATTTATTTTTAAATACTGAAGATGTAAATAAAAATGAAAAAAATAAAATGCTTCTTAGAATGAAACCAGAATTAAGAGAAAAATCAGACAATAAAGCTTTATGGGATGCTGTATTAGACGGCACAATAGATACAATAGGGACGGATCATGCTCCCCACTTGATAAGCGAAAAACTAGAAAAACTTACATTCGGTGTTCCTTCTGTAGAACATTCATTAGAATTAATGCTTAAAAAAGTAAATGACGGTACTATAGATTTAAAACTTCTTACAAAAATAATGAGTGAAAATGCATCTAAAATATTTGCTGTAAAAAATAAAGGACTGCTTAAAGAAAATTATGATGCTGATTTGGTTATAATAGATTTAAATGACAGATCAGAAATAGAACAAAAAGATATAATCACAAAAGCAGGCTGGTCCCCTTATATAGGTTTTGAAAGAGGCGGAAAAGTATTAACTACAATAGTACGCGGAAATATAGCTTATAATAAAGGCATATTCTCAGATAAATGTATTGGAAAGGAAATAGAATATTAAAAGTGTGTGATAGATATTAAAAAAAGCTAATATCTATCACAATAAATATATAATTAATTTTAAGGAAATGTTATAATCTAAATATGGCTGTTGCTACTTTAAAAGCAGTTTCTAAGTCTAAAAGATATATTGTATTATTATCTACATCCTGCCCTTTAAGCCATTCATTCATATCATTCTTTGACCCAAAGAAATTCATAATATTTCAGCATGTACTAGCCCAATTCTTATTTTTATTCAAATCAACATGAATTACATGAATATCCTTAGGATAATATTCGGCTATTTGTCTATCTTTAATTTTAACAAATATTTTATTTCCAGTTTGGCTGCATACAGAATTGATTTCAGTATCCTGATGAAATAAACTATAAGAACCAAGTGCATCTATTGCACACATAGAACAGAACTCTCTGCCGTCAGCAAGTTTTACTCTGTGATTGGTTTCCATAGCAGATACAGGATAAAGAAAAGCCACATCATTTCCACTCATAGTTATAATTTCTTTTTCTATTAAAGTTCTGTATAATTCTTCATCGCCGCATATCTTTATAGCTTCGTCTTCTGAAATAGTGCATCCAGTATCTATAACTCTATTCATTAATCTCAATCTGGCATTTTGTATATCCTCAGACAGATTATGATACTTATCTGATACACCATATTTATCCATAAAATTTGAATCAAACATCATAAACAAATCCTTATAAAGTTATAACCTGCTCAACCCCGCTTCCTTCCAAAGCCTTATATAAGTCTGGGAAACAACCTATACAAGCACCATCAATGAGTTTGTCATCGATACCCCTCTCTATAGCACATATATTGCATGCCATAAGAAGAATTTTTTTGCTTTCCAATACTTTTGCAAGTCTATCTCCTACACTGCTTCCTTTAGTTAGCAAAAAAGTATTGTCAGCAAAGAACATCATACCTACAACCTCAGCTCCATGCTTATCATTTAAAAGCTGAGGTACTATCATTTTATCCAAAATCATATGTGAATTTTGGCTGCTAAAAATATAAGCTACTTTCATTTGTTTTACTCCTATAAAATATTTATATGTTAAAGAAAACTACTTATATTTAAACAGGCACTTTATTGATAAAAGCCTTTTTAACACTATTAGTAAGTTCTCTAACAGCTTCTATATACTGGGAACTATCTCTCTCCCTAGGATGTTTAATACCTATCCTTATATCAGCAACGATCTCCCCCTTATTCAAACTCATAACTATAACTCTATCGCTCATATAAACTGCTTCAGACACATCATGAGTAACCATAAGTATAGTGCTGTTGCTTTCTTTAACTAATTGTAAAAGCTCATTTTGCATATGTTCTCTCATCTGCAAATCTATTGCACCAAGAGGCTCATCTAAAAGCAGTATCTTAGGGTTAGGTGCCAATGCCCTTACAACAGCTACCCTCTGCTGCATACCTCCAGAAAGCGATATAGGATATTTCTTTTCATGTCCTTTAAGATGCGACATTTCAAGAAGCTCCTCTAATCTTTTTTTCTTCTCTTCTCTAGTCATCTTTGAAAATTTTAAAGGATAGAGTATATTCTTTTCAACATTCATCCATGGGAACAAAGCATAATTTTGAAAAACATATCCTCTCTCGGAAGAAGGCTTTTCTATTTTGTTTCCTTCAAGCAATACCTCTCCTGAAGTAGTACTTTGGAAACCTCCTATTATAGTTAAAAGAGTAGTTTTTCCGCATCCTGAAGGACCAAGTAATGTAACAAATTCTCCCTTTTCTATTTTAAAGTTAATATCTTTCAAAACCTCAACTTCAGGAGATTTTTTTGAAGTTTTAAAAGATTTGCATACATTATTTACCTCAAGAATTGCCATTTTTAAATCTCCAAGAAGTAAGCAGTTTTTCTAAAATAATTAATATTCTATCCATACTAAAACCGATTATGGCAGATACTATCATAAGAGCATAAAGTTTTGGAGTTTCAAGTCTTTGCTGAGCTTCAACTAATATAAATCCAAACCCCTTACTTGTAGCTATAAACTCCGCACATATAACACTCATCCATCCTAATCCTAAAGCAAGCCTGCATCCCGTCAGAAATGCAGGCAAAGCACCAGGCAATATTATATCAAGCATTATATCTATATTTTTAGCCCCCATACTTCTTGCAGCATTGATATAGTTAGGATCTATTCCTCTAACTCCGTCTATAGTATTGATTATAAGAGGAAATATTGCACTCATAGTTATTAAAAATATAGTAGGTCCGTCGCCAAGACCAAACCATACTATAGCTAAAGGTATCCAAGCCATTATAGGTACTTGTCTTATAGAGTTTATTATAGGCGAAATGGCTAATAGTATAGGCTTAGAATACCCCATAAAAAGCCCAAGCGGCAAACCTATTAAACAAGCTATAAGAAATCCTCTGAATACCCTCTCTAATGTTATAAGTAAATTTTTAACCGTATAAGGATCTACCCAAGATTTAAAAAACTCTTTACAAGTTGTAATAAAATCTGGAAGAAGCAAATTATTATCTATCTTTTTAGCAAGAAAATACCAAACTATCATTATAAATATAAGCACAGAAACACTGTAAAATTTCATAAAAATACTATTTCCAGCATTTCCCAAATTTATAACTCTGCTTTTATTTTGCGGAACTTGACTCCCATTGTTTTCCATATATTCATTTCTCCTTCAGAATTTGAAATATCTAAATAACTAATAAGTACATTGGACAATATAGTATCATTTTCAATATCATCAACTGCCTCATTATAAACTTTTATGAAATTATTAAGAATAACAGTGTCTTTCAATTTTTTTGATGCAACAAGATAATAATCAGCCTTATCCGTATCTATTTTTTTAAATCTAGTATTCTTAGTTTTTAAAGCCAATATAATATCAATAAAAATAGCATCAACAGTTTTCTTTTCCAAAGCATAAGGTAAAGCTGTAGCCAACATAGGATAATAATTAGAATTGGAATATCTTTCTTTTAATAAAGCTTCCTGCAATAATCTCTTATTCATATATCCAATATTTTTAGGTTCTATATTTTTATCATAATTTTCATCATAATATACTAAAACATTAGAACCATTAACTATAGAATCAACTATATAATAGTTAGTATCTATAGATATTAACTGAAATGCAGCATCAGGACATAATACTGCCATATCAACTCTTCCAGATATAAAAGCAAATTCAGCCTGAGAACCGCAGCAGTCTAAAAACTGTATATAATCAACATCAGATAATTCTATATTAGAATCTTTATCATTTATAATATAGTCAAACAGCATCCCTGAAGCATCATTACCGCATGCTATTGTCATCTTATCCTTTTTACTGCCCAAATTATTCTTATAATTTTGAAATAAAATGAAGCATAATATAAAAATCATGGTAAATATAATAACATATTTATTACCTTTTATTATATGCTTCATCTTTTACCTTTATTTATTAATCACTATATATAATAATCAAACTTTAGGTTCTTCTTTTATGTTATCTACTTCTACAGCTTTAGCTCTCCATTCTTTATAACTCATACCAAGAGGGAATATAGGATCAACTTCTTCTTTTATAAATTCATCAAAATCTCTAGCACCGCAATTATCAAAGTATGATAAATCTATATAATCATCTATATCAAGAGAGTTAATATCATCTCTTACACCTAATCTCCTCATAGTTTTCATTTGATTATGAACATAATCTCTGTTTAATTTCCAAGTAATAGTTCTTCCTTCCTCATTGAGTTTTTTCCATAAAGTCATAAGACCAACTTCCAAAGGAACATTATAATTTTCAGCAAATATTTGAGCTGCTTTATAAGGATGAAGATACATATATTCTATAGACATAGCATGAGCAAGAAGTATGCGTTCAGCCAATTTTGGGTGAGCTTTTGCAAAGTTATAATTCATACAAACTTTACAGCAAGTTCCATGTCCGTCTATTTCTCTGTCAGTATTTTGTCTTTTTAATACTTTTCCTGTATCTTCGTATTCAGCCATAGAACCCCAAGGATCGCAGGCACCATAGCCGTCTAATTGACCTAATTTAAATGCAAAATAAGCATCAGAATCGCTCATAGAGAAGTTTTCATAATAAGTAATATCTCTAGGTATATTTAACTGCTCTGACCATTCTGCCCAGTTTAAATTTTGTGTTTCAGGATTAGCACCCATAGATATTCTTTTGTTTAATAAGTCCTCTGGTTTTTGAATATCTTTAGAAACAACAAAATACTCAGCACCGCCTGTATGATTTTCTGCCGCTATAAAAAGAGGTACTTTATTCTTTACAGCATTCAATGTAGTAGCAAAACCAGCATAAGCCATATCCATCTGTCCAGCACTCATAGCTTCAGGAACATTTCCATTACCTGTAACTGTAACATTCAATCCTAATGCTTTATATATTCCAGTATCTTCTCCTACACAAGCAGCAGTCATGTGATCGCAATTATAATAGCCCAAATTAATTTTATATTTTTTATCTTCATCACTTAATTCTTCCAAATTATAATCAGCAACTATAGCCTGTACATCTTCAGGTATTTGAGCTGCATCTTTAGATGAATTATCACCGCTTCCGCATGAAACAGCAAATATCATCATTAAAAAGATAATCATACTTTTTTTCATTATTGTTCTCCTTAAAAAATTAATTATATATATTTTAAAAATTTAACAGCAGTTTTCCATTCCATTTTCAAATAAACTTATAAACACTCCATTTTCAAGCCTGTAAACAGCAAAACCTATATGAGCACCCTTCTGACCAGATACCAAAATTTCATTAGGTACTTTTTCATCAATATTATAGAATTTGATAATATAGTTTTCTATTGGTGCAGGTATTGGATCAGTCATCAATATCTTACCATTAGAGTCCTTATATATTCCTACTAATTTATTTGAATATTCTGATTCCCTATAAATTATTATCAAATCATCTATATCATCTCCGCTGAAATCTCCCTCCAAAAAAGTCAGCAACTCTTTGTCAGCATATTTATTTATATAAACTTGATAAAGATCATTATTATTTATTCCATCAGCACTTTTGATATTCTCTGTTCTATTATTACAAGATATCAGTATAAAAATAAATAAAGTACACAATATTTTCAACATTGAACTTGTTTTTCCCTATTTACTAATACCTTTATCTTCTTTATAAAAATCATAAACCATGAATATAAGCCCATAAATAACACTATAATTGCACATACATTTTTAAACCAATTGGGGAAAGTAATATTAATATTATTGGCTATTTCCATTTGCTTTTGGGAATTTGATAAATCAAAGATGGGCGTAAAATTGTCCGTTAATAAAATATTTGTAATGTAACCTATCAAGATACCAAAAAAAAGCATAGAAACGAGATATATGATTAAAGTCCTTTTACCTATGAGCTTATACATGCTAATTAATTCAGAGATATTTGTGGCAACTCCTGTAATTAAAAATGTTATTGCCACACCTGGAGAAGCCCCAGCAGATATTAATGCTGCAATTAATGGTATATGACCTAAAGCACATACATACATTATACAGCCTACTGCTGTTATACCCAATATTGACACTAATTTAGGATTACTTAAATACTGCATAACAAATGACTGAGGTACAATCGTTATTAAAATAGTTCCAAATAAAGTGCCTATCAATATAAATCTGCTGATTTCTATTCCAAGATTATTAAACCCCCATAAAACACCATTGTACAGTTTTTTATACCATGGAGTTTTATCAACATAAGTTTGTTCAGGAATTTTAATATTCATACTTTGCAATTTTAAAACTTCAGGAGCTATTAATTCTTTACCACCAAAAGTGTTTCCTAATATTCCTATAATTATAGGGAGCAATATCCCGCATAATATATATATAAAAGTAATCTCTTTACCTAACATAGCAAATGACATTATTATTGCAGCAGGGTTTATTATTGGTGTTGCCACCAAAAAAGAAAGAGTAGGTCCTAAATAAGCACCTGTTCTATATAAACTTAATGCTAAAGGCAAAACTCCGCAGCTGCATATCGGTAAAATAGCACCCGATATTGTTGTTTTTAATAAAGAGGATATCTTTTTATTTCCTATTGATTTTTGTAATACTTGAGGACGTACAAAAGCATGTATTATACCAGATAATAATAAACTTATAATAATCCATTCAGAACTTATAAGAAGAAAGTCCCAAAATACATACAAAAAACGCATAAGCATATTATTCTATATCAATCCTCGTTTATAAAGCTTCTACAGCTTTTTTTATCTCTTTTTCTATTAATTTTTTGCTTAATACATCATATCTATCTTTTCCATTTATAATTAATGTGCCTCTGTCTACCATTCCATATTTCTCTAAATAATCAAAGTCTTTGCCTGCATAATATAATTTTACTTCAATCTTACCATCATACTCTTTTTGAAGTTCATTTAAATATGATGAATAACCATCGCAAGTAGGACATGTATTTATAAATTCTACTAATACTTTAGACATATAAAAAACCTCTAATAAAATATTAAATTCATAAAACAAATTGTTTATTATTTTAATTACTTATGATTATTAATAGATGTAAAAATGGAATATACGCACGGTATATTATAGAGAACGAATCTCGGGAAAAGTATCCTGATTTAAGAAAATTATTAATCGAAAATTATTAATTAAATACATATTATCACCCTATGCCTATATTATATATTAATAAAAAATAAAGTAAAGTATGTTAATCATTTTTTATAACTATTTTTTATATATTGTAAGCTATTTATTAAAATAAAATACTTGCTTTGTGATTCAATTTTTATATTTCCTACATATATAATATTAGATATTGATAATATATAAAAAATAATAACATAACTCATTTAAATTATTTATAACTAATCTTTTTGCGATTCAAATAAGCATACTAATTAAAACTATTGAAAGAGATGCTTTTTTATATCTTATATTATTAGCATAAAAATAAAGTTATCATAATATTGATATAAAGTTTTTTTAATGTATAATACTATTATGGAAGTTAACATATTTACAAACGGTTTGAAAAGTAAAATATACGGAAAAAATACTATATTATTTGAATCATTAGAAAGTACAAATAAAAAAATGATAGAAGATTTAAATAATAAAATAATATTAGATGAAGGAACCGTTTATATAGCATTAAAGCAGACATCAGGTAAAGGCAGTTACGGAAATGCATGGCAGTCTGATAATAATTTAGGATTATGGTTCAGCGTGCTTGTATATTCTCCATTTAAAAAAGAAGCATTAAGTTTTTTGCCAGGTATTGCTTTGAGTAAATATTTAAGAGAAAAATATAATATAGATGCCCATGTTAAATGGCCTAATGATGTTTTAGTTGGAAATAAAAAAATATCAGGAACACTTATACAAGTTACACCAATAGATAACAATAAAAATGCATGTATAATAGGTACTGGTGTTAATCTATACCATAAAAAGGATGATTTTCCTGATGATATACGTGATAAGGCAGTTTCATTATTCATAGAAACAAATAAAAAAACTGAAATAGAAAATTTTTATAAAGATTTAATTTATTATTTTGAAGAAATATATACTAGCAGTAAAAGTTTAACAGAATACTTTAGAATATACAGTAAAATGATTGGTAAAACTATAAAAGCTGTAAAAGATAAAGAAGAAATAGAAGCAATAGTAAAAGATATTACAGAAGAAGGATATTTAATAGTGGAAGTTGATAATAAAACTGAAACTTGGATATCAAGAGCTTCTTTAGATATAGATACAAATTATTAAAAAAATTAATTAATGGATGTAAATATATGAGAAAACCGATACCATACAAAAAACCAGAAGAGAAGAAACCAACTGATAAAAAAAGAATAATATTTCTCGTTATAGTAGAGATAATAGCTATTATATTGGCTATAGTTACAACTGCTATTATATCATTATTATTCGGAATCACGCCATATATAAGTGCGGGTATAAGTGCTGTTATATTAGTGGTATTCAGCATATTTATAGCTAGGGAGTTTCTTTTGGATAAAAAGTGATAGTAAAAAAATTACCTACCATATTAAAATGGGGTTTATATGGTAGGCACTTAAGAAAACATATGATAAAAAATAAAAACAATCTGATATATAGTATACGATGTATGGAATTATTGTCAATAGTTAAATTTAATTTATATAAATAAAATTATGAAAACGATAACTATAAAAATAATATAATAATACATTTCATACATTCAATATATAGTAAACTATTTTTTTAATATAGCATACTATAAAAAAAGGGACTGCTTTAACAGCAATCCCTTTTATTTTATAACAATTAAATTACAATTTAAGCATTAATTTACTCATTCTGCCTGCAAATAGTTTAGGGTCTTCAAGAGGAAGTCCTTCAAGTATGCATGCTTCATCATATAAAAGCTCGCTGTACTCTTTGAATAAATCAGATATTTTATTTGCATTATATTCTTTCTCTATTGCTTTGAAAACTTCATGTGAAGTATTAATTTCAAGCACTCTTTCTGGCTTCATACCAAATATATTGTTACCAGTTTCAGCAAGAACTTTAGCCATATTAAAACTTATAGAATTTTCTTTATTAGACAAACAAACCACACTTTCTTTAAGCCTATCAGTTTCTCTAACCTCTGCTACCCTATTTTCGCCTAGAACCTCTTTTATAGCGTTAAGTACATCTTTATTAGCAGAATCTTCATTATCATCTTTATTTTCAGCACTTTTTTCATCAGCCTGAAGTATGGAATGAAGTTTAGTACCATCAAATTCCCTCATCATGCTTACCATAAACTCATCTACTCTGTCTGTAAAATATAAAACTTCATAACCTTTATCTTTCATGCCTTCCATGTGAGGTAATTTTTCTATTGCCGATTTATCTTTAGCAGCAGCATAATATATAAACTCCTGACCTTCTTTCATTCTTGATTTATATTCTGCTAATGTAGTATATTCGCCTTCTGCTGTGTTAGAAGATTCAAATAATAAAAGATTAGCAAGTTTATCTTTTTTACTGAAATCAGAATATATGCCTATTTTTATAGACTCTCCAAACTCCTTGAAAAAACTTTCATATCTTTTTCTATCATTTTTAAGTATATTTTCCAAAGCCTCGAGAACTTTCTTTTCAACATTAGATGCTATTCTCTTTAATTGAGTACTATGCTGTAAAATCTCTCTTGAAATATTGAGTGAAAAATCTGGAGAATCAACCAATCCTCTTACAAATTTTAAATACTCAGGAAGCAAGTCTTTACATTTACTCATTATAAATACATTTCTTGAATAAAGTTCAAGTCCTCTTTCAAAATCAGGATGAAGGAAATTAAAAGGTGCTTTTGAAGGTATAAACAAAAGTGCTGTATACTCTATAGTACCTTCTGCTCTAGTATGTATAACCTCAAAAGGATCAGCATAATCATGGAAATGCTCTTTATAAAACTCATTATACTCTTCTAGTTTAACATCATTTTTAGATTTCTGCCATATACTTATCATAGAGTTAATAGTTTTCTCTTCATACTGCTGAATATCTTTCTCATCTTTTTTAGGTATAGGCATATCCATAACTATAGGATAATGAACATAATTAGAATATTTATGTATTAAACGCTCTAATGTATATTTATTGCAGTAATCATCATCAACAAATCCATCTTCTTCTAATTTTTCATCTTTGCCTTTTAATTTTAATATTATCTTAGTTCCTCTATCCTGCTTATCAATATCTTCTATAGAATAAGAACCATCTCCGCTGCTCTCCCAACGTACGCCTTTCTCACTATCAACATGTTTTGTTTCTATTACAATATTATCAGCAACCATAAAAGCAGAGTAAAAACCAACTCCGAACTGCCCTATTAAATCGATTCCGCTTTCTTTAGATGCTTCCTTATCCTTTTGTATTCTTTCCAAAAACGCTTTAGTGCCGCTTCTTGCAATAGAGCCTATATTATTGATAACATCCTCTCTTGTCATACCTATACCGTTATCCTGAATGGTTAGAGTTCTGTTTTGCTCATCCGTATCTATTTTTATTCTTAAATTATCTATATCAGTATATTTATCGCCGTGAGTTATGGATTCAAATCTGGCCTTATCCAAAGCGTCGCTTGCATTTGAGATAAGCTCTCTTAAAAATATTTCTTTAT
Source organism: uncultured Brachyspira sp. (assembly GCF_944388875.1). GTDB lineage: Bacteria > Spirochaetota > Brachyspiria > Brachyspirales > Brachyspiraceae > Brachyspira. Next base: position 8,130 of record NZ_CALXKQ010000008.1, on the reverse strand, counting down.
GAGTGTATATAGAATGCACCATTAAATTTAATATTTGTTTAGTTTCGGCTTCAAAATTTAGTATTTGTTTTTCTGCCATAATATAAACTCCTTCATTTATAAAAAATTCTTTATAGGTTAAAGATTAAATATAAAAGTATTAAAGTGAATATATAAAGTCTAAATATATAAAAGTTAAAAATCAAAAAAGTAAAAAGTCTATGAATATTTTATAATTATAATAAAAATTTAAAAAAAAGCAAATATTTAATAAAATAATAATCAATAAAAAATTAAGATAAATTATATTATATATTAATATATAATATTGATTTTTTTATTTTATTATTTATTATATATAGACTATATAATGGATTATGAGTTATAATATGAGAGGTAATTTAGTAAAGGTATTAATATTCTTAGGAATAATTTTTATTTCCTATACTTTAATTGAATTTAGCATTTTATTATCTATAGTAGTATTTATAGTATCCTCAATTTTATTTATTACAATAATTTCTGAAACAAAAAAATATAGTGCTAAAAATGTTTTATTAGAAATTTTGGCATATTTAGTTGTGATTATTATATCATACAGCATAAGTCAATCTAAAATGTGGTTTGGTATAATATTTTTTGTTGTATCATCATTTGTATTTTTAACAATAGCAATAACCATCAATAAGGAATATGATAATAAAATTAAAGAAAAAAATTTTCTGATGGATTAGATGATGATTCATATTACAAAGATTTTGATATAGGGACGGAAAAAGATTATAAAGATAAAGATAAAGCTGCATCAATATTCAGAAAAATAAAAAAAGAAATAGATAAATTAAGGGAAAAAGAAATAGAATTAGAAAAAAGAGAAAAAGAACTGGAAGAAAAAGAGAGAGATGCCTTAAATAAAGCTGCAGAAGCTGAGGCTATGAAAGAAAAATTAAAAGAAAAAGAGCAAAGAATAGAAGAAATGCTTGAAAAAATAAAAATGGAAGAGGAAGAAGAAACTAAAAAAGATAAAATAGCTGTTACAACTGCAATTAATATAGGCATAAAATTGGTTGAAAAATTCTTAAATAAACTAAAAGACCTAAATGAAAAATATTCTGAAGGTACTCATCTGCATTTTGCTGTTACTCTTTATGAGTTTGGAGAAATAGAGGAAGAATTAAAAAATAATTACAATATTGTAAAGAATAGTATTGAAGAATTTGGATATCCTTTTACTATATGGCTTGAAGAAATTGACAAATATATAAATCTTTATTCTGAAAATAGAGAATACTATGCATATGATAAAGCATACAAAAACTGTTTATTAGCATTAGCCTATTGTTATAGTTATGCTGTTATGATAGATATAATAAAGATACTTGGAAGCGGATCATCTTCAGAAGAAAGCAGAACAGAATATAAAGAAGAAAGTTCATATAGTGATATTCCAGATGAATTTAGAAACGAAGACGGAAGTTTAGTTAATTACTATAAAATTTTATGGGAAGATGAGTATATAGAATCAGAATATGAGAAATATGTAAAATATACAAGAAAAGATATAGACAAGCAATACAAAAAAATGGCAAAAAAATATCATCCTGATAAGCATGCAGATGATAAAGAAAAAGCTGAAGCTAAATTCAAAGAAATACAAAACGCCAAAGATATTTTGTTTGAATATAGAGATAGATATGATGAAATATATTTAGAATATTTTAGAAGAAAATACAAATAATTTTAGGAGATTTATATGTCAGATAAAAAGAAATTAATTATACCAGAATTAAAAAAAGGAAATTTATCCATCAATACAAATAATAAATTAAAATCAGTAAATTTGAATAAGCCTAATATATCTAAAATTTTCAGTGAAGAAAACAGCATAAAAAAAGAAATAGAAAAAAGTACAGCATTTGATTTACTTTTAATAGGAGATCTTACAGGTTCTATGGAAATGTATAGAGAAGTATTAAAAAATAAATTCAAAGAAATTTCAAAAACTTTATTCAAATTAATAAATAATTTACGTATAGGAATAATATTTTATTTAGATCATGGAAGCGGAGATCCATATATAACAAAAATACATGAACTTTCTAAAGATACAAATTCTTTATTTGATTTTATCAAAAATACTCCAAATGGATGCGGAGGTGATGAGGATGAAGCTGTTGAAGATGCTTTATACGATGCTCTTAATATTAATTGGAATAAAGAAGGTATAAAGTCTATAGTCTTATTCGGAGATGCCAAACCTCATAATCCTCATGAATGCCCAGAAAATCTTGATTATTTTCAAATAATGGAAAAACTTTACAAAAATAAAATTGCTGTTAATACGGTTTATTGTGAGAATGCAGATGATGTTGAAAAATTGTATAGAGTTGATATAGGAGATTTTTCTAAAAGACCAGTAAATTTAAATAACGGAGAATTTTTTTCTTGGGCTGCAAATGTTACAGGCGGTATTGCTATTGGCATAAATAATATTGATGACATAGTAGATATAATACAGGCAATGGCAGCAAAAGATGCAGGAAAAATAGATGAATTAGAAAAAGAAGTAAAAAACAATACTGCATCAATAAAAATACCTGTACTTAAAAAAATAAAGGAGCAGTCCACAAAAATAGAAGAAAAGAAAAAAATTCTAGGTATATCAAACAAATAATACAAAAAATATAATTATTTTATAAATAAATGTTTCATATATAAAAAATCAAATACCTTATAATATTTAAGAATTATAATTTTTTATTTTTTCCATCCAATTTTTATATTCTTCATCAGATATTTCATCCAGAATTTTCACATAAGGATTCAATTTTTGATGCACCTTAGAGAAATATTCCATCCCCCATTTTATAGGCTTATTCCACATTCCTTCACTGTCCATAATAATTATATGAGTGCCTTCTATATCAGGTATCTCTTCAGGCGACATATCTCCATATACTATATTATTTAAATCCAATTCGCCATTCTCATCTTCTACATTATACTTTCCGTCTTTTTGAACAGCATAAATTGTATAATACTGCTGATGTGCCTGTGCTTCTACTATTTCTCTAGCATGCTCCTCACCTATTGCTATATTATATACATGTTCATCAAATTCATAATTATCTATTCCATATCTTTTAAGCAAATTTTTCTTATAAAGTTCGCTTTCCAATAAAGTTATAAGATAATATCCATTGCTCATATCTGAAGCTTCTATATAAAAACCTCTTTCCATCTTTGGGGATAATACCAAAATTTTAGTTTTACAGCATGCTTCTATTCCTACATATATATAAGATAATGCATTTATATATGGCTCCAAATATTCAATATGATCTTCAAAATTAAAGCTATTAAAATATTTTCTTAAACTCTGATTGGAACATATTATAGTCATAATAGGTGCAATCATCATATCAATACCTATAAATGCTTCCAATGGCTTATAATCTAATCTATACATAATATCTATATTGATTTTTGCTATATCATCTTCTGTAAGATCATCCTCATCTACATTATATAGCTGTGCTGCATTTTCTATAAATCTGCAGGCATTATCTATATTAGTATAAAATAAATCTATAATTCTCTTTCCAATATCTTCATCAATATTTTTGCAATGATAAAGAAAATGCCCTATAAAATTAGCGGCATAATACGATTTTAATATATCCATATTGCTCAATTCTAAAGAAATTTCTCTGCATATATCTGCCTCTTTTTCAGGATTAATTTTAACATATTCCTTCAAATTTAAAAATTTCTCATTTTGAGATACTAATTTTTTATTTACAACTTCATCAATATTAGATTTTTCTTTAGCATAATCAAGATATTCTTTTACAACACTTTCCATAAATAAATCTCCTAACATTTTTACTATCATACATATTATATCATAAAAATTGAATATATGGTATAAGTAAAACAAGCAATATAGAATAAATTAAAGCAGGCAGAAAATCTCCAGTTTTTATTTTAGCAAGCTTTAGCAAATTAATACCAATCATCATAACAGTAGCACCTCCTACAGCAGAAACTTCTGTAAGCATTGTCTGTGATACATAAGGTTCCAAAAATGATGAAAGTATGGTTAAAGTACCCTGATATAGAAGTATGCTTATTATAGAAAAAGATACTCCGACACCATAAACAGTAGACATAAATATTGCTACAAATCCGTCTATAACGCTCTTAGTAAATATTAAATCATATACTCCCTGAGTACCAGCCTGAAAAGAACCTACTATAGACATAGAGCCTGAACAAAAAAGTATGGATGAAGTTAAAAAACCCAAAGCAAAATTACCTGAATTCTCTTTAAGGGTAAATTTTCTCTTTAAAAACTCTCCGAAATATTCAATTTTTTCCTCAACTCTGATAAAAGTACCAGTTAATCCTCCAAGCATCATGGATATAGCAAATATTAATATATGTTTTGTAGTTATTGCCATCATAATACCTATAGTAAGCGATATAATACCAGCCGATACAAATACGGGACTTTCATATCTTTTGGAAAGTTTATTCTTAAATATAAGCCCTATAAAAGAGCCTATCAATACAGCTGCCATATTAACGAAAACGGCTATCATAATAAATCCTAAAATTTTAATCAGTGATAATATAATACTTGTTTGTATTTTTATCAATAGTACTTTTGTATACCATTGACTATTAATTTTTTTTATATAAACTATAAAGTATCAGGGTTATTTATGTTTAATACGGTTATTTATTTTAATAAAATAAGTAATTTCTATGTTATATTTTCTATAATATTATATTCTTTTATATCATATAACCTATATGCACAAAATAATAATGCAAAACCTACATTTGAAGAATTTATGAATAAGTATTCTGTTTATGATAAATACATAGCAGGTGATATTGATTTTTTAGCAAAAGTCCCATCAATACAAAAACTGTGGGGAAATACATATCAATATATAGAAAATCTAGGCTCAAGTAACTGGATTGCTATAATGAAAGATCCTTCTAAAATATATAGATATACGGATAATAATGATGTTGCTCTTCTCTTGGGAGCTTCAAGCGGATTAGCATATTTATATGAAGGAAATATTGATAAAATGAATACACTTGTAAATAAATTAAAAAGAAAAATAAACATGAACGTAGCTTCTGGTGATAATTACGGACTTATAATCCCTCTTCATTATCCTCTTGGAACTATAGGATTAAGTACGTATGTTAATTTTCAGCTTCCAGACAATAAAATAGAAGGAATTGGATATTGGAATGATATGCTTAATGCTTTAGATCATATACCAATACCATATATACAATTATCTACCCAAATAAACTGCTGGACAGCCCCAATGTCTATAGGGCTTAGATTTGCATTTGCACCAGGATTTAAGGATTTGTACAAACCATTTATAGAAGATATAGAAGTTGATTCTATAGCATATCATGCAGGTTTAGATTTAAAATTTTTTATTTATAGAGATAAATATTTTTTCGTAGATACTAGAGCTGATTTTAATTTTGATATGGGAGAAATTAATTTAAATGTAGCAAACAAAAAATTATTTTTTGAAGTGCCTATAGAGAATGCCGCAAACAGCGGAGTTTTATTTAATTCAAGCACATATATGGGAGGAAAATGGACATCTTTTTCATTGACGCCTAAAATAACAGGCGGATTTAAATTTCAGGAAAAAGTGCCTATATAGATTATTTTGCTATATATGGAATGCTTGGAGTTGATTTAATATATGCATTTTACAATGGCGAATATAATATAAATGTAGGAGATATGTATTTAATATCTCCAAATAATAAAAATGACCCAAATTATATAATAAAAACATCTTATCATGATAAGAATTCAAGCAGCGGACAATATTTTGCTTATGATATAAGAGTTGGACTAAATATAGATATTTTTTATCAGTCATTATCTATTGAATATGCTTTTTTATCAAAGAGTTTTTCAATAATGTTTATGCCGTTTGTATACAGATTTGCAGGCGAACCTGAAATATAGGAGATTTTATATATGAAAAAATATATAGTATTATTATTTTTAATTACATTAACCTCATGTAAAATTAAATTTTTGGAACCTGATGTAATATCTGATATGCCAAATTCATATTATCTTACAAAAGACTATATTGACTTGTCAAATACTGCCTTAACTACACAAGTTATGGATGAATACTTAGCAAATGGAAACGGATATATGCTGTGTTTCTGCGGAAATTTAACAGATGCTATTATAAGAACAATAAAAAATTATATAAATAATTGCGGAAAGGATATTTATCTTGATTTAAAAAACTGCACTGGTTTATCTACAATACCAGAATCTATTTTTTCTGGAGTAAATAATTTGGTAGGTATAAAACTTCCCCATGATACAACTACAATAGGAAAATACTCATTTCAAAACTGCACTAAATTAACAAATGTACGATTACCTTTATCATTAAATTCAATAGGAGATTATTCTTTTAAAAATACAAGAAGCCTAAAAGAAATAGAAATACCTGATTCTTCAATAGCAATGTATCAGGAAACATTTAAAAACTCAGGTTTAGTTCAATTTATAATGTCAGACAGTTTTGAACGTATAGGTATAGAAGCTTTAGGTTCATGTCAAAGTTTAAAAACATTGGTTGTAAATGCCTCTTTTGCTTTATTTAGAATGAATGCATTATCATATTCTTCAAATTTAGAAACAATAATATATTATGGAGATAAAGTAAATACTGTACGATTTGAATCAGGAATATTCAATGGCATACCTGCAAATAAAATAACATTATACCTGCCGAATGTTGTAAAAGGTCAGGCTGATTTTAGTACTTGGGGCGGATACAGCTGGAAAGATATAAAATATAAAGGAGAATTTGATATAAACAGTTTACTGCAGTAATACTTCGAATAATTTTCTATATTAAATTTTACTCTATTGATAAAAAAACATATTTTTAATACTATAATTGAAATTTTAATCATTTTAATTTATTATACAAAAATAACAATACATACAGAGGGTAAAAATATGAAAAATTTTATTTACATTATTTCTATTTTTGTTTTAATAGTTTCGATAATTTCATGCGGCGGCGGTAATAAAAAAAGAGAACAAACAGAAAATACTCAAACTAATCAAACAGAAACTAATAAAGTATATGTTAATCCTACAACTACAAATGAAAATCATAATACAGATATTGATATTAATAAAACTAAACATACTAATGAATATATTCAAGGTACAGAGTTAGATCCTATGCCTACAGGATATAGCAAAATAGATGAAATACTTAATCAATATAAATATAAAGCACCAATATATGAAATATCAAAATTATTAGCAGAGGAAGGACTAGAAGGAAAAATCACTGAAATGACAAATTTTGGTGATAAATATATATATAAAGATTCTACTCCTTTGTTTTTGGCAGTACAATTCGGATACAATGATTTGGCAAAAGAGCTAATAAAAGAAGGTGCTGATGTTAATGCCAGAGCAAGCGATATGGAAACAGAAGATGGTATTGATATGCTTTATTATGCTGTTGAAAATAATAATGTTGAAATGAGTAAAATATTAATTGATGAAGGACTTGATGCAGGCAGAGAATATGGTTATGAATATCCTTATTATTTAACAGATGCTGCAATAAACAATAATAATCTTGATATGCTTAAAATACTTGTACAAAGCGGAGATATTGATTTGGAATCAAGCTTAATTCCTGATGCCATAGAAGAAAATAATATAGAAATGGTTAAATATTTAATATCTATAGGACAAGATGTAAATGCTCAAATATTTGCAGATGGAGGTTGGATTAACTCTCCTATGAAAGTAGCAGCTCAAAATGGCAATATAGAAATAGCTAAACTTTTAATTGATGAAGGTGCCAATTTAAACTCAAGCGATGATTATATATATAATGCAATAGATTATGGTAATTATGATATAGCTAAATTATTAATAGATAATGATGTTTTTAATCTTAATACTAATACAACTATAGAACAAGCTATAGAATTAGCAAAGAAGCAAAAATATTATGAAATGGAAAAATTATTATCAAGCGAAGATTCAAACAATATAGACGGATATGATGAATTAATGAATGCTGTATCTAAAGG
>NZ_CALXKQ010000007.1 GCF_944388875.1 uncultured Brachyspira sp. | reverse complement strand
TATGAAAGAGAGGAAGGATTCAAACAAGGTATGGAAAGAGGTATAGAAAAAGGAAGGCAGGAAGGTATAGAAAAAGGAAGACAGGAAGGTATAGAAAAAGGAAAAAAAGATGAGCAAATTGCAATAGCTAGAGAAATGAAGAAAGAAAATATGAGTTTAGAACTTATAAGCAGATTTACAGGATTAAGTGTAGAAGAAATAGAAAATCTATAATAAGAAATTTTTAATTTAATTCCACACCATTTATCTTTTTAATTTAATTAGTTATTTTTATACAAGTTTTTCTTTTTAGTAAAAAATAGTTATAGCATTGCCCACCCAAGCGTTTTTTAAATTTATAGTCAACTAACTGCAACTTTGATTAGTTTGTGATTATGAATGAATTGGTATTATAAAAATTTTGTTTATGTATAAAGCATGGTTTACCGTGCGTAGTAAAAAGTAATTATTGTATATGAAAAACTAATGTTAGATATTTTTTTATATGTTAAAGTACTTTTGTATTCATTTAATCCAGTATTTTCTTGATTAGTAATAGCAGATTAATTTATTTTTCTTGTTACAGTTGTTACTTCATATTTTACTTCGTAAACTTTTGGAGCTATTTTAATGTATATAAAAGCCGTTTTAGAACTACCAATAGTAGCTACAATACCTGTTTTAGTTATAGTACTATTAATGCATACCACTTATTAGTGATTAATGTTCCAAAATTTTTATTTTGTGTTATTGAGTTTCCTCATACAAATAACAATATATCTGCAATTATTTTAAACAAAATTAATTTATTTTATTATCTCAGCCTTACTAAAATTATATATTCCAAACACATCATAAATAACATTAGTAAGTTTAGGACTTTGCATAACAGTACCAGAATAATAGAATATTGGTATTATTGCCATATCATTCATAGCAATACCTTCTGCCTTATGCATATACATGCTTCTATCAGTATCACTTTCTGCAAAATCAGCATCATTTAAAGACTTATCAAAATCGGGATTGCTATATTTTCCTTCATTAAGGACATAACCTGTTTTTACTAAAGATAAAAAAGACATAGGGTTATTGTATCCTCCTATCCAGCCTTGTCTTGCCATATCAAAATTACCTTCTCTTCTTGTTTGCAGAAGTACAGCCCACTCTTCCTGTCTTATAATCATATCAATATTCAAAACTTCTTTAAGCATTACCTGTATGCTCTCTGCAACTGTTATATGGAATCCAGGATTGGTTATAAATTCAAATACAGGAAATCCCTCTCCATTAGGATAACCAGCTTCGCTCAATAATCTTTTTGCTTCTTCTATATTTTTTTGATAGTCTTCACTTTTTGTAGAAAAATATCCTTCTATTTCATTTCTAAAATCATTGCTGCCATAAACATCTTTAACATTATAAGGGACTATAGCAGCTGCTGGTATTTCTCCTGCTTTCATTATATTTTTCACTATATATTCTCTATCTATTGCAAGGGAAATAGCTTTTCTTACTCTAGTATCATTGAAAGGAGATTTAGTATGATTAACTTCATAGAAATAAAGTGATATGTAAGGTACTACTCTCGCTATACCTTCATCAATTAATCTTTCTCTGTCATTAGGAGGAGTTATATTATAAAAATATATATCTTCATTAAGAACAGCAGCCATAGCAGTATTAACATCTTCTATAAACTCAAAATTAATTATATCAGGCTTAATTTCTTTATAATTCCAATAATCAGTATTTTTTCGTACTACCAGCCTTGAATTATGATCCCATCGCACAATCTGAAAAGCACCGTTTCCTATCATAGTTTCAGTATTCAAAGTCCATCGATCTTCATTATTGCTAACTACATCCTCACGCAAAGGAGTGTATGCAGTGTGTGCTGCCATTTCCAAAAAATAGGGAACAGGATATTCCAATTCAACATATAAAGTTTTATCATCTAATGCTTTAACTCCTAATGTATTTTTATCCTTATTTCCTATCATAATATCATGAGCATTCTTTATAACATCTAAAAATATAGAATATGAAGATCCATTTTTAGGATCTACAATTCTTCTCCAAGCATAAACAAAATCATTTGCTGTAACAGGCACACCATCACACCATTTGGCATTGCTTCTTATATTAAAAATATATATTGTATTATTATTTGAAGATACCCAGCTTTCAGCAGCACCAGGTATTATGTTTCCATTTTCATCTTTTATTGTTAAATTTTCAAATAAATGAGTTGTATATATCATAGCGTCTATAGCCGAGTTTTTTGTAGGATCTATAGTCTGAGGTTCAGGTCCTACAGAAACTGTTATTTCATTTAGTATGTCTTTAGGTTCATGACTGCATGATATTAAAAAAATTAATAGAAGTAATAAAATTAATATATTCTTATTCATAAACTTCCCTAAAAAATTATTATATTATATAAAGTATCGAAAAAAAATATTTTTATATAATTAAAATATTTCTCATGTAGCTATAGATGTTGTGTTTTCATTACTATAATATTTGTACATTGTAATATGTCCTAGATAGAAAATCAATCTATGCTTATTGTGTAAAATGTGTATATTAGACTTATTTCAAATATTTTATATGTGTATAAATCTTTATTTTTATATATAAATATTCAGTATTTTTCCTGCCGATATCAAAGGTACTTTGTATGCTCTTTTGTGTCAATCTGTAGGACTTCCTTCAGTCATAAAAGAAGTGGGGTGTAGCGGCACGACTGTGTTCTTTGCAGGGCTAGTTCCAACAATTAATAAATGGAATTAGTTTTGAAACAATCCTATTATTATCAATAAAATAAAAGGCTAGTATCAAATACAATACCAGCCTTCAAAATTCAAAACTAATAATTAATTAAATCAGTTCAATGCTTTCAATTCTTCAACTTCTTTAGCAAAAAGTTTTAAAGCACTTTCCACTACTTCAGGTTTAGTCATATCTACGCCAGCAACTTTTAAATTCTCTATAGGAGTTCTGCTTCCCCCACTTTTTAAGAATTTCAAATAATTATCTCTGTTTGTATAATCATTTTTAGCATTTCCTTCAAGCACTCCGTTAGATAAAGCAACAGCAGCTGACATACCAGTAGCATATTTATAAACATAAAATGAGCGGTAAAAATGCGGTATTCTCAAAGCCTCTAAATCACTAACTTCTTCAAATACGGCATTATCTCCGAAATATTTTTTTAATAAATCTTTATAAACTGTCCTTATAAGCTCTAATGTTGTAGGGTTGCCTTCCTCTGCTTCTTTGTGAATAATATGCTCAAACTCTGCAAACATAGTCTGTCTGAATACCGTAGCAACAAATCCGTTTATATCTTTATTTAGTAAAAATGCCTTAACTTCTTTTTTGCTTTCATTTTGCATTAAATAGTGAAATAAAAGTTTTTCATTGAATGTAGATGCAACTTCAGCTTCAAATATACTGTAATCATGATGCTGAAAAGGATTATTTTTTCTGCTGTAATAACTATGCATACTATGTCCAGCTTCATGTGCCAATGTAAATACTGATTCAATGCTTTCATCTCTAAAGTTCATTAATATATAAGGCTCTGATACATAACATCCTGAAGAGAAAGCACCGCTTGATTTTCCTTTGTTTTCGTATCTGTCAACCCATCTTGAATTAAGTCCGTTTATAAGAGTAGATACATATTCTTCTCCTAAAGGAGATAATGCTTTATTTAAAACTTCTATTGCTTCAGTAAATGTATGTTTTATTATTACATTATTAACAACGGGAGCATATTTATCATATTGCCTGAAATCGCTTATTCCTAATTTTTTGGCACAATACTCATAATAGCTATGAACTGAAGGCAATGCATTATGCACACTTTCAATTAAGCTGTCATAAACACTCACGGGTATATCATCGCCGAATAATTCCATTTCACGTACACTGTTATAATTTCTTATTTTGGCATCAAATATATCCTGCTTAATTTGACTTGCATAAAGTTCTGCCAAAGTATTTTTATGTTTATCGTACTCTTTATAAAATTGATTATAGCTGTTTTTTCTTATCTCTCTGTTCTGACTTTCCTGAAAACTAGAAAATGTGGCATGTGTTAATGGTGTTTTTTCTCCGTTATGCTCCAATTCTCCAAAGTCTAAATCTGCATCATTTAAAGTATCAAATACATTTGAAGCTGTTGATGATAGTTCGCTTTGTAATGCTAATATTCTCTCTTCTTTTTCTGATAATGTATGAGGCTTGTACTTGAGTATTTTATTTAAATAAATTAAATAATCTTTTAATACTTCATCTTTCAAAAAACTGTTAATCTTTTCATCATCAATACTCATTAATTCAGGTTCAAAATAACTCAAATTAGCTGAAAATTCTGAAGAAAGTTTAGTAAATCTGGCTACTTTTATATTTGAATCATTATTAGTTAAATCTTCAGTTTGTTTTAAGAATGCATAAGTTCCTAATTTATCTAAAGTTATTGATGCTTTCATTATAGAATCTAATATGTTTTTTAATTCATTAGCTGATTTTGATAAGCTGCCTTTAAACTTTACAGCCTCTTTTGAAAACTCTTCCATAGATTTAAAATCTTTTTCAAACTCTTCATCATTTTTGTATAATAAACTTAAATCCCAAGTATAATCTATTTTAACATCTTTTCTTTCTATTAGCTTATTTTCACTCATATATGTTAACTCCTTAATAATAATTTTAGAAAATATAATTATTTTAATTATAACATAATATCAGATTTTACAAAATAAAAAATAATTATATAATTAAAGAGTGTAAAATATTTATTGTTGGAATATTATTTTGAAACGCTTTATTCTTTTTGATGAACAAACAATTGAAGAACAAATTTTTGAATTAAATGAAATTATAGAAAATAATAATTTATGCAAATTAAGTAATGAATTAGAAAAAATATTGTATTGTGAGTTAAAAGCTGGAAACAAAATAAGAGAAATTTCAGTTGGAGGTTTTTCAGATGAAGAGCATTTGTTTATTTTTTTAAATGCTCCATTTATTTCAAAAGCAATAACATATAATAATTTAAAATATATAGAAGTTAATGATACTCATTATTGGAAGGCAGAATATACTGATTTAAAAAATAAGCATACTGTAGCTTGTTATTTTTAAGAATTTAAGGAGATTAAAAAATGGGAAATTTTAATTTAAATGATATAGAACAAGTAATGACTTTTTATTTGATATTTAATTTTGTAATATTTGCATGTTTAATATACATTATAATATCTTTGATTTTAAGAATATTCTTAAAAAAGAATAAAAAAAATGATAAAGAAAATAAGGATAATAAAAAAAATAAATCTTCAAAAAATAAAAGAAAAAAGAAAGATATAATAGATTTATTTTGGACAGAAGAGAAGGACAGTAAAGGAAGAACTATTTTTAAAAGGGCTTTTTTAATAGTTCTTATTATATTTACATCATATTATATATTTAACTCTTATAATTTTATAATGGCTAATATTGATATTGTTAAAAAAGTTTTAAAAATAGAATAGCTATTATATATTTTTTGTTTTTATGGTATAATTTCATAATATTTATAAGGAGTTATTTATACATGACTAATAGAGTTTATTCAGAAGATGAAATTAGATTTACTATAGTTCAGACTACAGATGTTCATAGCATGATATTTCCTTATAATTTTATAAAAGCTGAAGAAGAAAATACATCAATGGCTCATGTTTATACTTATGTAAAAAAACTTAGAGATGAAGGAAAAACTGTTTTATTATTAGATGACGGAGATTTTCTGCAGGGACAGCCTGCAGTTTATTATTATAATTTTGTTGCAACTAATGAAACTCATATATGGTCTGAAGTTTTAAATTATATGAACTATGATGCTGTAGCTTTGGGCAATCATGATATAGAGGCTGGGCATGATGTATATGATAAAATAAAAAAAGAGATAAAAGCTCCATTATTGGCTGCAAATTTAATAGATGAAAAAACAAAAAAGCCGTACTTTGAACCTTATACTGTAATAGAAAAAAATGGTATAAGAATAGCTATACTTGTTTTGATAGAACCAGCAATAGAAAGACAGCTTCCTAAAATACTGTATGAAGGTTTGGAAACTGAAGATATGATAGAATCGGCTAGGAAATGGATTAAAGTTATAAAAGATAAAGAAGAGCCTGATATAATTATAGGTCTTTTTCATTCAGGGGCTAATCATACGGAGGATAAAGAAAAGTATAAAAATGAGAATGCAAGTCAATTAGTTGCTGAAGAGGTGGACGGATTTGATTTAATATTGGTTGGACATGATCATCAAGGATGGATAGGGCTTGGCTATGATGAGGCTTCAAATAAAAAAATAAAAAATGTTAAAAATCCAAGCGGTAAAATAGTTCCTATATATGGAGGAGTTAATTCCGCAAGATATATAGCTTCTATTGAAGTTAATATGATTTATAATAAAGAAAAAAAGGTTTGGGATATAAAATTTGAGGGAACATTGCTTGATCCTTCTTTATTTGAGGCAGACAAAGATTTTTTAAATAAATTCTCTGATTCAAGAAGTAAGATAGAAAAATGGGTTGGCAGAGATATAGGTTATTTGAATACAAAACTTACATCAGATGATGCTATATTCGGGGATAGTTATTTTTTAAGTTTTATACATGAGCTTCAATTTGATATATCAAAAAAGGAACTTGGAGAGGATATAGATATTTCACTTGCTGCACCTTTAAGCAAGGATGCTGTTTTAAATAATGGAGTAATAAAAGTAAGAGATATGTTTAATCTTTATCCTTATGAAAACTTCTTTTATATAATGATTCTTACAGGCAGACAGATAAAGGACTTTATGGAATATTCCTACGGCAGATGGTTCAATACTATGAAAGATATAAATGATCATCTTATATACTTCAAAAAAGACAGCAGAGGAGAGTTAATATTTAATAACAGATATAATTCTTATGATACATTAACTCCTATATATAATTATGAGAGTGCTGCAGGATTAAATTACACGGTAGATGTTACAAAGCCTTATGGAAGTAAAGTATATATAGAATCATTAAGCGACGGAAGAAATTTTGAATTGGATAAAGAATATAAAATAGGTACTAATTCATATAGGGGAAGCGGCGGCGGCGGACATCTTACTCAAGGTGTAGGTATAGATTTAAAAACATTACAAAACATGGATTTAGTACTAAAATCTACAGATAAGGATTTTAGATACTATATTATTAATTGGTTTGAAGAGCAAAAGAGTGCTGTTACAGTTGAAAAACTTAATAATTGGAAAGCGGTGCCTGAAGATTATATTCAGGCTGGAAGAAAAACCGACTATCCATTATTATATCCGAAAATTTAATAATTAATATTTATTATGCATTAGATTTTTTATGTATAAAATATACTATAAATGCAAAAGTCAAATATGCAGCAGAAGTTATCACAGCGGTAATAAAGTTATCCCAAGTTGAACCTACTGCCAAAACAGTATTAAGTATTGGAACTATTAAAAGTCCCGTTACAGACATTAAAGAAAAACCTAATGAGAATTCTGTTAATGCTGGACTCTTGTATTCTGGATCGCATATTTTTAAAAGAGTCATTCCTGTTATTAATACACCAGTTAAAGTACCCCATGATATTATTGCTCTTTCAAAAGCATAGTCATTTTTAAATAGCATATTATTAAATATAAACACTATTAAATATGTTGCTATAAAACCAATTATACACATAACTATTATAGGAGCTATATAATGTATAACAGCTTTTATTGGAAGACTTGTTATTGCTGATACTATGGCAAAATCGCTTAATGTTCCTATTATTTTAGCCTTTACTTTTGCATCTACCATCCATGATAAGTTCAATTTTTTTATAATCATATTTAAAGCAAACATTATTATCATAGAATAAGTCCATACTGGAAGAACATCCAAGCCAGCTATTCCTATTTTTTTTATAAAATTTAAAACTATATAAGCTAAACCGCATACAGCAAATATAATTGCCAAATGAAAAGTTATAGTCTCTATTGAACTGCTTAAAAAAGTTTCTCTTCCCAAACTTGCCTGCTTGCTTATATCATTGTTATAACCAACTTCCATGCTTCTGTCTATTTTATTTATATTTGAATTATCATCGCTGACATTTTCTATTTTTTTTATGACATTAGTTTTATTTGTTCTTACGGCTATATTTATAAATATAATACCGAATATCATTCCTCCTACAAGTCCTATTGTAGCAGTAGTTAAAGCAACGCCCTGTGCTATTTCCCATTGAGCTATTCCGAAACCTTCAAGCAATTTTCCAGTAGCAGCAGCAAGCCCGTGTCCTCCAGCAAAACCAGCTGAAAGCTCATAACCGAATGTTCTATACATGTCCATTTCTGGACTTATTTTTGTGAATAATAAATTAACAGCATATCCTATAGCTGACTGAGCCATACTCGCACATTGGAATATACCGAAAGCTATTAATACTTTAGTCGGATATAAAGATTTAATGGTTTTAGTTTCATTTAAAAACATACCTAAAGGAATGGCTGCAAATATAGGAACAGATAAAATACCGGGTAAAAGAGAATAAGTTTTTATATATTCCTCTGATATTGATATGCTTGATAATCTGCCTAAAATTTCAGGCGATATTAAAAGCCCTACAAATCCTCCTATAACGGATGCTGGTAAATATAATGATTGAAATAATTTTACTTTAGCCCTTAAAAATACTCCTATCAAAAGTAAAGCAGAGAGTAATGATAATGACTGCAGTAATTCAGTAAATAATTGTGATGTCATTTAGAAATCTCCTGTTTTTATTTTTTTATCAATTTTGTTGCTTTTATCTTTTATAATATCTTCTCTTTCTTCTATCTTTATAGTATCTCCATAAAATTTTGGCGGACGGTTTAATAATATATCCATAAACATTAATGCCCTTGCTCCCAATTCTCTAGGAAACTGTCTTATTCTATAAAGCTTTCTTACATTATGAGCATTATATGCTATTGCATTTATTTTTTTTTGTCTTGCTATTAACACCGCTCTTTCATTATGAAAAGGCTGAGAAACTATAGTAAAATTACTAAGCTCAAAAACTTTATTTGCTCTGATTATTGAATCCCTTGTTCTAAACCCAGCAAAATCTAAAAATATATGTTTTTTATTTACTCCTAATTTTATTAAATCTAAACGCATTTGTCTAGGTTCATTGTAAGATCTGTATCTGTTATCTCCGCTTACTAATATAAACTTTACTTTCCCGCTTTTGTAAAGTTCATAAGCGGCATCCATTCTAAATTTAAAATACATATTAATCTGACCATTATAAAGATATTTGCTTGTACCTAATACTAGAGCAACATCATTATAGGGTATATTATCTACAGATGAATATATATATCTCTTTGAATATATAGAAACAGACATATATGAAATTATTATTAATATTAAAAATATTGAAATAATTTCGGGCATTAATATAAATGCACATATAAATAGAAATATAATATAGTTAAAAAATTTATAGAAGATATTTTTATTTTTTATCTTCTTACTAGTTATTTCATAATAATATTTAATTTGAAATATTTTCTTATTGTATATATTTTTTAATATATTCATAAATCCTACATTTGTATTGTAGAGATAGTATACTAAAATAATTTATATTGTCAATTAAAAGTTAAGAAAAAATTCATTTTAAGTATTGCAATATTATGTAAAAATATTATAATATCAGCAAATTTAAAAGGAGAATGATTATGTCGTACACTGAAAGCACAGGTATGCAGTCCGTATTTGATGATTCAAATATTGTTTATGCCAATAATAATTCTAATCAATTTAATTTTTCAGCAATAAATAATATTAATATTCTCATCCTCCTATCTATTCTTGTCAATATCCTGTTATAATTTAATCTAATATATCAGTAAAACTACATTTATAACTACAATAGAAATTTTAATTATTAGTTTCTATAAGTAGAAATATTAAAAATAATAAATTAAGAGAAAGGTTATAAAATTAATTTTTAAGGAGTTAGTAATGAAGTTGAATGGTTCTGAAATAATAATGGAAGTTTTAATAGAACAAAATATAGATACTGTATTCGGTTATCCTGGCGGAGCTGCTTTATTTATATACGATGCTATTTATAAATATAGAGATAAAATAAAACATATAATGCCTGTTGATGAGGTTGGAGCATGCCATGCTGCTGACGGTTATGCAAGAGCTAGCGGAAAAGTTGGAGTTGTAATTGCTACAAGCGGACCTGGAGCAACTAATTTAGTAACACCTTTGGCTACAGCATATATGGACAGTGTACCTTTAATTGCAATAACTGCAAATGTACCTGAAAGTTTAATAGGTAAAGATTCATTTCAGGAAGTTTTTATTGCTGGTATAACAATGCCTATAACAAAACATAATTTTGTAGTTAGAAATATAAATGATTTAGCTGATACATTAAGAAAGGCTTTTGTAATAGCTAATACTGGAAGAAAAGGTCCTGTATTAATAGATATACCTAAAAATTTTACTTTCACAGAAACAGAATTTACATCGAGAGAAAAATTTGGGCCTAAAAAAATAGAAATAACTTCTGAAGATGAAAAAACAATAGAGGAAGTAGCAAAATTGATAAACGAATCTAAAAGACCAATCATATATTTTGGAGGAGGAGCAAAAGATTCCAGTGATAAATTAAGAGATTTTATGATTAATTCTAATATACCATCCGTTCATACTTTGATGGGTGCTGGGGTATTAGGTTATAATGAAAAATTAAATATAGGTTTGGTTGGAATGCATGGATCTGTTACAGCAAATAAAGTAATGAATGAGGCAGATTTGATATTAGCTGTTGGAACAAGATTTAGCGACAGAGTTGCTTTGAATACTTCAAAATTTGGAGGTGCTGCCAAGAAAGTTCATATAGATATTGACAGAAGCGAGATTAATAAAAATGTTAATGTTGATTACAGTATAATTGGGGATTTGAATGATGTATTGGATAGATTTAATAAATTGGTAAAAAGAGTAGATGATGATGAATGGGTGAAATATTTATCAGACTTAAGAGCAAAAGAGATGAAAGAGGATTCTGATAGAAATACAAATAAAGATGGAATTTATCCAAGTAAAGTTATGAATATAATAGGCGATAAAACAAAAGATGAGGCTATTTATGTTACAGATGTAGGTCAGCATCAGATGTGGGCTGTTCAGTATATACGTCATACCAAGCCTAGAAGTTTTATAACAAGCGGCGGATTAGGAACGATGGGGTTTGGATATGGGGCTGCTTTAGGATGTAAGGTAGCTAAGCCAGATAGAAAGGTAATACATATAACAGGGGATGGGTCTTTCTATATGAATTTAAATGAGGTAGCTACAGCAGTAGAATATGATTTGCCTGTAATAACAATTATATTAAATAACAGCACATTAGGTATGGTAAGACAATGGCAGACTATATTTTATGAATCTAGATATTCAAGTACGGATATAAATAAAAAGATGGATTATGTAAAAGTTGCTGAAGGATTTGGTGCTAAAGGTTTTCATTGTGAAACTATAAAAGAATTTGAGAATGCTTTTGAAGAGGCTTTAAAATGCAAATGTCCTGTATGGATAGAATGTATAATAGATAAAGATTTAAGAGTTTTGCCTATGATTCCAGCAGGCGGAACTATAGATGATATAATAGTAGATTAATAATTGTAGGAGTAAAAAATGAATAACAAACAAAGAAGAGTTTTGGTTTTATTTGTAGATAATAATGCTGGAGTATTAAATAGAATAACTTTACTGTTTAGTCAGAAAGGCTTTAATATAGAAACTATAACATGTTCTGTAACCTGTGTTCCAAGCATATCAAGAATGACTATAGTTACAGAGGGAGATGATACTCATATAACACAGGTAATAAAACAGACTTCTAAACTCATAGAGGTTCATTCTGTACATTTGATAAATCACTCAAACAGTATAATAAGAGATTTGCTTTTAGTAAAAATTGAAATCAATGATAAAAACAGACGTAAAGCATGCGATATAACAAATGCACATAATGGAGTTATATTAGATATTGGAAATAGAAGCATGATAGTTGAAATCACAGCTTCTGCATCTATAATAGACGGTTATTTGGATGCTTTAAAAGATTTTAATATTTTAGAGCTTTCAAGGACTGGAGTAACATCTATACAGCTTGGAGATGATGTTCCTAATATGAATATAATCAATAATTTTGAATATTAATATAAAATAAATAAAAAAAGGAGAAATTAAAATGATAAAAAAATATTATGATGCTGATTGTAATCTAGGAGTACTAGACGGTAAGACTATAGCTATAATGGGATACGGCAGTCAGGGACATGCCCATGCACAGAATTTAAAAGACAGCGGAATGAACGTTATAGTTGGACTTAGAAAAGATAGTGCTAACTGCAAAAAAGCAGAAGAAGCAGGATTTAAAGTAATGGAAGTAGAAGAAGCTGCTAAAGCTGCTGATATAGTAATGATGTTAGTACCAGATGAGGTAGCTGCTGATATATATAATAGTCAGGTTGCTCCTTACATGAAAGAAGGAAATGTATTAATGTTTGCACATGGATTTAATATTCATTTCCATTTTGTAGTTCCTGCTGAGAATATAGATGTTATAATGGTTGCTCCAAAAGGACCTGGACATACTGTAAGAAGTCAGTATTTGGAAGGAAGAGGAGTTCCTAGCTTGATAGCAGTTTATCAGGATAAAAGCGGAAGAGCAAAAGATTATGCTTTAGCTTATGCTTCTGGAATAGGTGCTGGACGTGCTGGTATATTAGAAACTACATTCAGAGAAGAAACAGAAACTGATTTATTTGGTGAACAAGCTGTATTATGCGGCGGCGTTACAGAATTAATGAAAGCAGGTTTTGACACTTTAGTAGAAGCTGGATATGAACCAGAAATGGCTTATTTTGAATGTATACATGAAATGAAACTTATTGTTGATTTAATATATTCTGGTGGTTTTGCTATGATGAGATATTCTATTTCAAACACTGCTGAATACGGCGATTACAGAACTGGAAGAAGAATGATAACTGAAGAAACTAGAAAAGAAATGAAAAAAGTATTGAGAGAAATACAAGACGGTACTTTTGCAAGCGAGTTTATTCAGGAGTTTAGTGCAGGACGTAAAGCTAAATTTAATGCTACAAAAAGATTAGAAAGAGAGCATAAATTAGAAAAAGTCGGTGCAGAATTAAGAAAAATGATGAGTTGGATTAAAAAATAATAATATATATTATAATCCAAAGCATCTTTAGTTAAATGATGTTTTTATATTTATAAGGGTTTTAACAATGAGAAAGATTAAGATTTTTGATACTACTTTAAGAGATGGAGAACAATCTCCTGGTTGTACTATGAATTTGGCTGAGAAATTAGAAATGGCAGCTGAATTAGATAAATTAGGCGTTGATGTTATAGAAGCTGGATTTGCTATATGTTCAGATGATGACTTTAATGCTATAAGAGAAGTAAGTAAAGTTGTAGAAAATGCTAAATTAGCTAGTTTAGCAAGATGCAACAAAAAGGATATAGACAGAGCTTATGATGCACTTGCTGAGGCTAAACACCCAATGCTTCATACTTTTATAGCTACAAGCGATATACATTTAAAGCATAAATTAGAGATGACCAGAGAGCAGGTATTAGAAACAATAAAAGAATCTGTTTCTTATGCTAAAACAAAATTTGATTTTATAGAGTTTTCTGCTGAAGATGCTTCAAGAAGCGACAAAGAGTTTTTAGCTAAAGCATATTCTACTGCAATAGAAAATGGAGCTACTACAATTAATGTTCCAGATACTGTAGGATATACTACTCCTGTTGAAATGGCTGAGCTTATTAAGTATTTAAAAGAGAATGTTAAAGGTATTGATAATGTTGATATATCAGTTCATTGCCATGATGATTTAGGACTTGGAACAGCAAATTCTTTATCTGCAGTCTTGGCTGGTGCTACTCAGGTAGAATGTACTATTAATGGTATAGGAGAACGTGCTGGTAATACTAGTTTGGAAGAAGTTGTTATGGGCATTAAAACTAGAAAAGATTTTTATAATGCTTATACTGATGTTAATACAAAACGCATTTATAAAATTTCAAAATTATTATCTACTATATCAGGTATGGTAGTTGCTCCTAATAAGGCTATAGTAGGAGCTAATGCTTTTGCCCATGAGGCAGGCATACATCAGCATGGAGTGTTAAAAGAACGCTCTACTTATGAGATTATGAATGTTGAAGATATAGGTATTCCTCAAAATAAAATGGTATTGGGCAAACATTCTGGAAAACATGCTTTCAAAGACAGAATTGAATCTTTAGGTTATGATATAGATGATAAGGCTTTGGAAGAGGCATTTGTTAAGTTTAAAAACTTAGCAGATAAGAAAAAAATAGTTACTGATACCGATATTGAAGCACTATTAATAGGAAATACAAGTGTAGAAAATCCTATGTATACTTTGAAGAGTTTTATGGTTAATGACAGTGATTCTATATCTTCTTTTGCTTCAGTATCTATACTTGATAACAAAGAGAATATTGTTGAGGGAATAGGTAAAGGAAACGGACCTATAGATGCGGCATTCGGAGCTATTGATACAGTTACATCTAATAGGGCTAAATTGGTTAATTATAGTATTAATGCTATTACAGAAGGAGAGGATGCTTTGGGAGAGGTTATTGTCAGATTATCTTCTGATGATAAAACTGTGATTGGCAGAGCTGTCAGTACAGATATTATTGAAGCAAGTTTAATGGCTTATATTAACGGCTTGAATAAATTATAATTATATATTTTTTTCCGCATGATTATTGAGTAATCAATTTTTATGCGGAATTTTAATATTATTTAAAATAATGTGGGGATATTATGAGTATAGATGAAAATAATGAGCTTGATGATGATATAATATTAGAAGAAAAAAATTTGGAAGATTTAATAGAAAATACTAAAAAATACCCTAATAAATCTGAAAGCTGGTCTGAGTTGGCTGAATTTTATTTTTATGAGCTTAATGATTATGAGAAAGCTATAGAAAATTTTAATAAGTCTATAGAACTTGATTCCAATAATATATATAATTATACCAAGCTTATAAATATTTATAAAGCAATAGAAGATTATGATAATATTTTAAAAACTATAAAGCAGCTTATAGATATTGATCCTAACAATGAATATAATCATTTAATGCTATTTGAATACTATGATAGCAGGAATGATTATGATAATGCTATAAAGGCAATTAATAAAGTTATAGAAGTGAGTCCTGAAGAATATAATTATTTAAAATTGGCTGCATATTATGATAAAATAGGGAGAATAGATGAGGCAATAGAAACTATAAATAAAATTATAGAATTGGGTATTGCTGTAAATGACGGAGTTAATTACTTTATGCTTGGAAAATATTATATGAAAAAAGGCGATAATAATACTGCCCAAATAAATTTCAATAAAGCTATGGAATTAGATCCTGATTATAAGGATTATTTAGAAAATCATAATCTTGATGAAGAAACTGAAGATGAATATATTGTTTAAAATTTGGTTTCATATTATAATAAAATTTTTAATATTTTAAAGTACAAATTAGAAGAATTAAAAAATTAATTTAAGGATACGAATATGACTATTACTCAGAAAATTTTAGCAGCACATGCAGGTGTTGATAAGGTTGAAGCAGGCGAGCTTATTATGGTTAAAACTGATTTGGTTTTAGGAAATGATATAACAAGTCCTGTTGCTATAAATGAATTTGAAAAATATGGTTTTGATAAGGTATTTGACAAAGAAAAAATAGCTTTGGTTATGGATCACTTTGCTCCTAACAAAGATATAAAAGCTGCAGAGCAATGTAAACAATGCAGAGATTTTGCAAATAAATATGATATTTCAAACTACTATGATGTAGGCGATATGGGAGTAGAGCATGCTCTTTTACCAGAGAAAGGATTAGTTGCTCCCGGTGAAGTTATAATAGGTGCTGATTCTCATACTTGTACTTATGGGGCTTTCGGGGCTTTTTCTACTGGAGTAGGAAGCACAGATATGGCTGCTGCTATGGCTACAGGTCAGGTTTGGTTTAAAGTACCTTCTGCTATTAAATTTAATCTTAAAGGTAAATTAAAACCAAATGTATCTGGTAAGGATGTTATCCTTCATATTATAGGTATGATAGGTGTTGACGGAGCTTTATATAAATCTATGGAGTTCAGAGGAGAAGGTGTTTCATCCCTTACTATGGACGATAGGGCTTGTATTGCTAATATGGCTATTGAGGCAGGTGCTAAAAACGGAATATTTGAAGTTGATAATCAAACTATAGAATATTTAAAAGATATAGTAAAAAGAGATTATACTATTTTTAAAGCTGATGATGATGCGGTATATGAAAAAGAATATGATATTGATTTATCCTCAATAGAGCCTACAGTAGCATGTCCGCATTTACCAGAAAATACAAAAGATGCTAAAGAATTAAAAGATATAAAAGTTGATCAAGTGGTTATTGGTTCTTGTACTAATGGAAGATTATCTGATATGGCAACTGCAGCCAACATTTTAAAAGGAAAGAAAATAGCTAAGAATGTAAGATGCATAATTATACCAGCTACTCAGAAAGTTTATAAAGAATGCATCAAATTAGGCTATATGGATATATTTATTGATGCAGGCTGTGCAGTATCTACTCCTACATGCGGACCTTGTTTGGGCGGATATATGGGTATACTTGCCCATGATGAGGTTTCTGTTACTACAACTAACAGAAACTTTGTTGGAAGAATGGGAGATAAAACTTCTAAAGTATATTTAGCTAGTCCTGCTACTGCGGCATACAGTGCTTTAACAGGGTATATAACAGAGCCTAAATAATAATTATAACAAATGATTATAATAAAATAGGAGAGATTAATTAAATGAAAGCTAGAGGTTTCGTTCATAAATATGGAAATAATGTTGATACTGATGTTATTATTCCAGCTAGATATTTAAATACTGCAAATCATAAAGAATTGGCAGCTCATTGTATGGAAGATATTGATAAAGATTTTGTAAGCAAGGTAAAAGCAGGCGATATAATGGTAGGAGGAGAGAATTTTGGATGCGGTTCATCAAGAGAACATGCTCCTATTGCCATTAAAGAATCTGGTATATCATGCGTTATAGCTTCTTCTTTTGCTAGAATATTTTATAGAAACTCTATTAATATAGGACTTGCCATACTTGAATGCGAAGAGGCAAGCAAAAAAATAGAAAATGGAGATGAAGTTGAAGTTGATTTTGACAGCGGAGTTATAACAAATATTACTAAAAATGAAAGCTATAAAGCAGAGCCTTTTCCAGAGTTTATAAAAAATATAATTAACTCTAATGGGCTTTTGAACTCTATAAAAAATAATAAGGGATAATTATTATGGAAAAAAATATTGTTGTTATTAAAGGTGATGGAGTAGGTCCTGAAGTAGTTGGTAAAGCTATTGATGTTCTTAATAGAATAGCAGAAAAATATTCTCATAAATTTAATCTTGAGTATGTAGATATGGGAGGATGTTCCATAGATAAATATGGCGTTCCTCTTACGGATGAAAATTTAGAAAAATGTATTAAGTCTGATTCCGTTCTTTTAGGTTCTGTAGGAGGTCCTAAATGGGATAAAGTTGCTCCTGAAAACAGACCTGAGAGAGGACTATTAAAACTACGCAAAGAAATGAAGCTTTATGCCAATATAAGACCTACTAAAATATTAAAATCATTGGAATATGCTTCTCCTCTTAAAGAAGCTATATGTAAAGATATGATTGATTTCATTATGGTTAGGGAGCTTACAGGAGGAGTTTATTTCGGAGAACATAAATTTGAAACTGTTAATGGTGTAAGACAGGCTACTGATCTTATGCTGTATACAGAAACTGAGATAAGAAGAATAGGAAAAGTTGCTTTTGATTTGGCTAGAAAACTTAAAAAACCTTTAACTTCTGTTGATAAGGCTAATGTTCTTCATACTTCTAAGTTATGGCGTGAAATTATGAATGATTTGGCAAAAGAATACAGCGATGTTAAATATAATGATATGTATGTTGATAATGCTGCTATGCAGATAGCTGCTAATCCCTCTCAATTTGGGGTTATAGTTACAGAAAACATGTTTGGAGATATACTTTCTGATGAGGCTAGTGTTATAAGCGGTTCTATAGGTATGGCTCCTTCTGCAAGTTTATCTGACGGAACTGTTGGAATGTATGAGCCTATACATGGTTCGGCACCTGATATTGCAGGAAATGATTTAGCCAATCCTATAGGAACTATACTTTCGCTTGCTATGATGTTCAGATATTCTTTTGATATGAATGATGAAGCAGAAGATGTAGAAAATGCTGTTTATAAGGCTATTGATGAAGGTTATAGAACTCTTGATATAATGCCTAAACATAATATGATGTCTTATTTGTATAAACAAGTAAGATGTTCTGAAATGGGAGATATAATAGTATCTAACATATAATTCTTTTTATATATTGAATTACTGCAGTAATTGTGAATTTATACTTTATTTCATAATTACTGCTTTAATAATTTTGTAATTATACTTGACAATCGATTGATAATGTACATAATAGATATTATATGAATTAAAATATTTGAGGGCTTGCAGAAGTGGAATACAGTGATAAAGAACTTATTTTGGAACTTCAGGAAGATAATAAATTACTTTCATCCAAGATAGATGTTTATAAAGAAGAAATAAATGAATTAAAAAATAAGTTGGAATATGCCAAAAAATTTTTTACTTTATATGAAAGTATTATGGAACATTCTAGGAATGAAACAAAAGAACTGACTGCCAAAGTTAAGGAATTAGAAGACGAAATAAAAAGATTAAAGAATGAATAATATTTTTTGTCCATCCAAAAATGATAATAAAAAAATATACATAGCTGTACTTACTAAGGGAACAGATATTGAAGCTAAAGATGTAACTTTAGAATATAGAAGAAAAAAAGAAGATGAGTTTTTTAAATATATTAACATTGATATAAATAAGTCCATTTTTATGCATCAGATTCATCAAGTAAATATAGTTAAGATAGATGAAAATAACATTAATATGTATGGCGGAAGAGAAAAAGTTGTTGAAAATACAGATGCTTTAATAACAAATCTTAAAAACGTACCTTTAGTTGTACAGACTGCTGATTGTGCTCCTGTTATTGTATATTGTGATAAGACAAAATCAATTGGGGCTATTCATTCCAGCTGGAAAGGTACGCGTGATAAGATAGTGCCTAAAACGATTGAGTTAATGATAAAAGAATATAATGCGGATCCCTCAAAAATGTATGTTTATATTGCTCCTTATATAGCTTTAAAAAATTATGAAGTTGGGGAAGAGGTTGCTGTTCATTTTAATAATAAAACTATGATTAATGATAGATGGCATTTTGATAATGGTTTGGAAATAAGAGATCAAATAATCAATTTAGGTGTTTTAGAAGATAATATAGAAATTTCTTCACTTAATACTTATGATAAAGAGTTTTATTCATATAGGCGTGATGGAGTTCAGATAGGAAGAATGCTTACTCTTGGTGTTATAGTTTGACATTAATTATTGAAATTATTCTATTTTTTCATTTTTATTATTTATACTTAATACTAATCGTGCGGTAACTTAATCATTTAATCTAATAAAATCTTAGATACTTTTTCTTAATTATTAGAAAAATAAATCAAACTTTATTTATTATTTAGGTATTAAAGAAAGTAGGGTGGGGTTTTGACAATTATATTTTTAGTATTATAATATTTTAAAAAATTATAATAAAAGGTTATTGTATATGTACGAAATGAAAACTGTAGTAGGAACAAGCCAAATAGATAAAGACGGACTTTTAAAAGCTTCATCTATATTTGATATGATGCAGGATTGTTCTTTTTTTCAATTGGATTCTGATATAGAGCTTACAAAGTATTTTAATGAAAATAATATAAGCATGTTTTTAGTATCAAGACAAGTAGATATATATAAACTTCCAAAATACAGCGATAAAGTTACTGTACGTACTTATGTATATGAATGTAATGAGGCTTACGGATATAGAAATACTGTTATATATGATGAAAATGACAATGAGCTTGTTATTTGTTATGCTATTGGAGGATTTGTAGATTTGTCAAGCGGGGCTTTGATTAGAGTTCCTTCATCATTTATAGAAAATTATAAATTTGATAAAAAACAAGAAATGAATTATCTTCCTAGAAAAATAAGAGTTGATAATAGTTTATTAAAAGAAATAGACAGATTTAAAGTAAAAAAATATTGTATAGATGATAATAATCATGTTAATAATGCAAGATACATAGATATGGCTATAGATTATGCTGATGATTGTTATAGAAGAATAAGAATAGAGTACAGAGTGCCTGCTGCATTAAATGATATTATTGTTGTAAAAAAATCTATGATTGATGATAAAGTTTTATTAAAGTTTGATAGTGAAGATAATAAAACTTATGCTATATTAGAGTTTTCTTATAGTCTATAATTGATTTTACTTTATCACTGTAAATTGATTATTATTTGTATTAATAAAAAATAAAAATATATAAAGGAATAAAAATTATGAAAATTGCTATAGGCTGTGATCATTCAGCTATTGAATTAAAAAAAGAGATAATAAAATATTTAGAAGAATTGGGACATAATGTTACTGATTTTGGTACGCATACCACAGAAAGCGTTGATTATCCAATATATGGAAAAAAAGTTGCTGATGCTATTGTAAGCAAAGAATGCGAATGCGGTGTTTTAATATGCGGAACCGGTATAGGCATTTCACTTGCTGCTAATAAAGTCAAAGGCATAAGGGCAGCGGTTTGCAGTGAGCCTTATTCTGCTAAGCTTTCTAAACAGCATAATAATTCTAATATAATAGCTTTCGGTGCTAGAGTAGTAGGCGTTGATTTGGCTAAGATGATTGTAAAAGAATGGCTTGATGCTGAATATGAAGGCGGAAGGCATGCTAGAAGAGTTGACTTGCTTACAAAAATAGAGAACGGTGAGGAAATTTAATTTTATAAATCATTATTGATTGATAAAAAACAAAGGGTTTTAGTTAATTAAAAAACTAAAGCCCTTTATTATTTTTTATTTATTGTATTCTTCTATTAAATTATTAAAGAAACCTCTTTCTAAATCAATAGGTTTTATTCTGCTTGTGTGATTAAATTTACTAGCATCAGTTTTGTAATTATAATAATGCTTTTCTTCGTTCTCATCTGACAGATCATACTTAGAAGAAAATTTATCCAAATAAAAATCATTATTTTCTATTATATATAATAATATATACCGTCATCATTGATTGCTTCTATTGTAATGTAATTTCCTGATGAAGCAATATCATAAATTTGTGAGTAATAATCATTTTGTATTGGATAAAAGCCTGTTATAAACTGTGCTTTATTTTCATCGTTTTTATCTCTTTTCCATATGGTTACATAATTAAAATATTTATCGTTTACTTCAAAATCATGTACATATTTTTCCATTGATATAAGATTTTCTACATATTCTTCATTTAATATACGACTTTGTATTAAAATATATTTTTCATTATTGTTTGTAAATTCGTTTTGTGAGGCAGGTGAATAAATATAGCTAGTATCTGCATATTTAAAAGTTTGAGATATTTTATTTAATATTTTTATCATCAAATCTTCATTATTATTTCCAGTGATAACAGTATTAATTAAATTTGTAGGACTCAAAACAGGAAAATTTTCCATCAATACAAAAGATATATGACGATCATAAGTATGAATACTTTCTAATTCTTCTGTATCTTGAAAGCAGTGAATAGTAATATCAGCATTGTTCTCTTTTAAATAATCCATAATATCATACTTTTCATAATAGACACTATACATTAAAGGAGTTCCAACATAACCATCACTCATTCTGTTTATGGAATTAATATCAGCACCAAGTTTTAAAAATAATATTACTAAATCCAAATTATCATTTAAAATGGATTCAAATAATAAGTCGCTTTGTAATTTATAATCTATATCAGAAAAATAATAACCTGCAGATTCTAACTTTTTAATCAATTTTGATATTAAATTATAATTATTATTTTTTAAGTCAATTTTATTATATACTGTTTCATAATCAAAATTAACTCCGCTATCTAATAAATAATCTATAATCTCATCAGTATGATTATAATTTAGTATTTCAGTATCATCTAAACTAATACCATGTTCAACAAGCCATTTTACTAAATCATTATAAGTATAATTTTTATAATCAAGTTCCTGCATTAGAGTAAATATACTATTTCCATTTTCATCTTTGCTATTTATACCTTCCAAAAGTAAATCTTTAATATTCTGCATTTTTTGTTTTTCTTCTTCTCTTCTTTCTTTTTTGGAATTATCTGATATTCCATAATTTGCCAATTCTGCATCAATAGTTTTGTATAATATCTCATCAATTTCTTCTTCTGTATATGGTTTGATAGGATATATATTTTTAAATTCTATTTTTTTCTTTCTTTCTGGAGTTGTTTGCTGACTTATAATTTGATTTGTGTTTTGATGGGGATTGTTAGTGATTGTTATGTTTGTATTGTTATTAGATTTGTTATTACAGCTTATTAAAATGCTTAAAGCTGCCATTAATATAATTTTTTTCATAAACTTTCCTTTTAACTTTCTTTGTATTGTATAAAAAATATTTTAGGCATTATACTAATATATTTTTTAATTGTCAATTTTTATGTTGTTATTTAGACAATCTCATGCATTACGGACTTTGTTTATTCACATCTAGGCTGATTAACTTATATTAAATTTATAACTTTGTCTATTAGTACTTGTTTACCTAATTAGGGTATATATAGCGGATTGATAATTTTTTATGTGAATTTATAATTAATAAAATTAAAGTTATTTAGGAGTATAAAATTATAGAATTTGAAATAATAAAACAATTTTAAAAAATGATTGATGAAAATTTAAATGATTTTTTTCTTATGTAAATAAAAATATAAAAGAGGATAGTAAAATAAAAAAAAATCTAATTTTTTTAACAGACTATAATTTAATAAATATAAAAATAGGATTTCTTACTGATGGAAGTATTGTAAATGATAATAGACTTCGTTTAACTACAAAAGGGTAAAAGATATTAAATTCAATAAGAAATAATAACATAAAAAATTTAGATGATTTGTATAATATAAATATATCAATAGAAAATAACCCCGTTTTTAATAATAATCCAAGTATTAATGTTTCACCAACTTTTAATAATACTAATAATGTTTCAAATGAAAATAATAATATTAGTAATATTAGAGAGTTAATAGATTTAGAAAAAATTATAAAAAATAACTCTAATGTTGATGATGATAGTAAACAAAAAATTATTGATACTATAAAAAAGATTGAAGAAGCAAAAAATAAAAAAGATGTTAAGGCTTATATTGATTTATATTCTAAATTATTAACTTCATTACAAGCTACTTTCAATATTTCACCTTTTATAATTCAAGGTTTTGAGTGGTTAAAAAATTTGTTTTGAATAAAAATTAATTAATTTGTTGTTTAATGTTGGGTAATCAGCCAGATACTCTATATGTATTTAGTTAAATAATCTATATCCTTAATAAACTCTGATAGCTTTGCTAAGAACTGCATTTTATAGGTTATATACTATATTTAATATGTATGTTTTTAATATAAAATTATAGCAATTGCACTTTTTGTAACTTTGACGAAGCCCGCAGAGCGTAAGCGGCAAAAAAGTTGATAGTATATTTACAAAATATAAAAAATTTCAGTATATCTAAAAACTTTATAAATATAAAAATTTAATTAAGCCTAATTGTTGAAATAAATATTTCTTATATTTGTTATATGTAATAATCACTCAAAAATTAATTATATATTTTTTATAGCTATTATATATATTATTATTTAATAAAAATTATATTTTATTAAATTCTTCTTTTACTATTAAATATGATCCTTTATATATGCTCGACAAATTATTATTGGAATAGTTAAATTTTTCATTAACTTCATCATAAGGTACAATATTTTCCAAATCGTTTATATTGCATCCATCTTTTGATTTTAGTTTTTGTGATAATTCTTTTATAGTTTTGTCAGATAAATAATTATTATCAATAATATTTATTAATTTTTTGGTATAATCTTTTTCTTTTTCATTAGAACATTTTTCAAAGAATTTATTTAACCTAATATTTATATCTAATTTTGATTTAGGCTTCTTTATATTTTTTCTTCTTAGTAATTCTTCATCAAGTCCTTTTAATTTTTCGCTAGGAGAAAGATATTTTTCTTCTTTATTTGCTTTTAAAGTTCTGAATAAATTTTCTATATTAAAATCTATTTTTGATCCTTTAAGTAAAGATCCAAAAACTCCATTATCAGTTTGAACTATTTCAAGTAAACCTTCAAAATCTGATTCACGCCTTATAATAATATTGTTTTCTATAGATTTGATTTTTTCTAAAAGTTTTTCATTATTTTTCAACTCATTATAAATTGATCTGTATTCAGTATCCCAACTCAAATCATCATCTGCTAAAATTTCATTTTCTCTTTTTAATGAAAATAAAGAGTTAATCTCATCATCATCTTTTAATATTTTAGTATCATTTCCAAATATAGCATTTATTAAATTTAGTTTGAAATTTGAAATTTGCCAGTTTTTTATATCCTTCTGAGCTTCTAGTCTTGGTATAAAATTATGTATGTATATTTTATCGAATAATTTTTTTCCTATTCTGTTTATACGTCCTACTCTCTGTATTACTCTAGTAGGGTTGTATGGAATATCATAATTTATTATTACTCCTGCTCTATGAAGATTGATACCTTCTGATAATGTGTCTGTTGCTATAAGAAGGAAATAATCGTTTTTTTGTTTATCTTCTTTTATGGAGGCATCAAAATTGTCTGCTACTATATCTCTATTTTTTGATTCAGAAGTTGATTTTAATGGTTTGAAAATATTATTTAATTCTTCATCTTTTTGTATAGATTCATAGAGATAATCGGCAGTGTCTTTGAACTCGCTAAATATTATTATTTTTCTTTTATCATTTTCTTTTTTGAAGCTTTTTAATTTTTCTATTAATTTCTGGAATTTTTTATCTTTATCAATTCCTATATTTTTCCAATCTTTTTGTATTTGTTTAAGTATTTTTAAATCATTATCGAAGTCTTCAAAGAATTGATTGTCCAAAACTTCTTTTACGTTTTCTATAATTTTCAAATCTTCATGTTCTTTCTTTAATTTTGTGAAATCTAATTCTATTTTATCATATTCTATATCATTGCTGTCATCTATATCATTGTTAGAGAAAAAATCTTCTATATAAAGCATATCGCCTTTTTTATATATAGGATAACAATTAGATCTCTCAATCCAATCTTTTATAGTTTTATATTTATCTATCATGTTGTCTATGCTTTTTTTAAATGCGTATATAGAACTTTCAAATCTCCTTACAAGCAAATGCTTCATAAATTTGGTTAAGTTTCTTGATGATACAGATGCAAAATCTCTATTGATATTTTCTCCGTATACATATTCTATTATTTCCATAGATTTTTTCTGTTCTTCTATTGTGGTGCTTCTTAAATATACTAATGGTTCATAACGTACTGCCTTGAATTTGCTTCTGTTTTCTTTTTCACTATTATTTTCATTATTGTTTTGATAATTAAATAATGTATTTTCTTCTTTTTTATTAGTATTTCCATCATTGTTATTCGGAGTGATTTTTTCAAATGTATCTGCATATAATTGAGAAATATCACCTAAATTGTAATCATGAAGCTGAGGGCTTGCTACATCATTTAATTGTGCATTTTGTTTTTCTAAATCTTCTTTGTATTCTTTGTCTTCAAGCAAATCTTTTCTAGTTCTTCTTATGATGATAGGGTTTATTAAACTTAATATTTCTTTTGATATTTTTTTTATCTTTTTCTTGTTATCTTCTTTGTTATCATCTTTTTTATAATCCATTTTTAAAGATCTTTCTTCTTTTAATATTTTTGATTTTATTTCTCCTATATTATTGTCGGTTGTGAGCATTCTGTCAAAAATATCTATTAAAGAAAATATATCTGATGTGGTGTTATGCATAGGTGTTGCTGTAAGGAGCATAACTTTATTCATAGAACATATATTTTTTATGAGGCTATATGATTCTGTTTTGTTGTTAACAAATTTATGAGCCTCATCTATAATAATAAGTCTTGATTTTCTATGATTTTGAACATATACATATATTTCATCTAATTTTCCAGAACTTTTAATTACAGCATTTAATTTAAACTCTGAATTATAATTTTCCCAAGAGTATATAATTTTTGGAGGAGATATAATTATTATTTCTTCAACGGTTTTCATTTTGAGGAGATTTGCTGCTATTGTAGAAGCTATTATACTTTTACCCAGTCCTACAACATCGGATATCAAAACACCATTATATGTGATGATGCTTTTGATTGCATTTTTTACAGCGTCTAATTGATACTTATAATCTACATAATTATAGTCATTAGGTCTGCATAATAATTCTTCATTGGAAATGTAATTAAAATATTCGTATATTACTTTTAGATACACTTCATAAGGAGTAGGGTATATTGTATTTATTTCAGCATCAGGCGGTTCATATTCTGGGTTTTCAGTATTTTCATTTTTAATTCCTACATTATTGAAGAAATCTTCATGATTTTCTATGCTTAATATATTCTGACTATTTTTCCATTCTTCTTCAAAAATTTGATATGCTTTTTCAAATATACCTGTACTATGAACATTAATTTCTCTTTGACCTTGAAGTCCTGCTGAAGAGAAATTACTAGAACCTATTATTACATCGCCGCTTAAGTTTTCAAATGTATGTGTTTGAGCGTGTTTTAACAGATATACTTTTGCATGGGTTTTTTCTTTGGCACTTCTGATTTCAAGTGTTGAGTTTTTACATTTTGTTTTAAATAATTGCAGTACCTGAGCATTTTTTGGATTTTGGCTTAATTGATATATAGTATAATCTTCAAAATCTTTTATTTCTTCCTGATTACTTTTTGGACTTTCTTCATTGCAGTAGTTTATGTATATACGGTGTACTTTTGGGTCTATATTCATACCCATAATGATTCTTACTTTTGCATTTAAAAATATTTCTCTAGCTTTATCATCGTTAGCTATATCATAAAATGCACTAAAAAAACAGTATCCAGCAAGTATACATATTTCTTCAATCTTATTTTTATCTGATTTAAATATATCAAAAACTTTTTTATTAGAATTATTTATTATATTCGCCATATATATTCCAAATTATAATTTTTTATGATTATAACATTAAATAGTATTTTAATGAAGTACGATATATTTGAGTATATACCTGAACAAATATATTTTGGCAACTTTTCTACATTATATAGATATTATAAAAAAGTAATTGTTTAGGTGTGTAAAAGTAAAATAAATATTGTTTATTTTTATGCAGTTTTGATATATGATTATAGTATGAAAATTTAGGAGTATCTCTATGGCTAAAAATAGTAATACAAAAAATAATACTGTAAATAATTTTAAATTTGATGAGGCTTATGATAAAAATAAATGGGCTGAGCATTTGGGAGAGAATTTTACAGAGAAATATGGTTCTATAAGCAGTGAGGAAGAGATACTAGAGAAAAATAAGGATTTTTTAAAGAGCGTTATTTGGATTGGGGACTTGAATGTATGCGATAATAATGATGAGACTATCGGCGTGTATGAAGTTCGCATAACAAATACTAGGCTTGCAAGCAGAGTAAAAATTTCAAGGCTATGCAGTAAGATACTTAGTGCCGGAGAGTACGGTAAGGGTATATTTTTTATATTGTATGAGGATAAAGAGGGAATATATAGGGTTTCTTATGTGAAGCATGACAGGATAGGTGTATTTGTAGGAAATGCTATTGAGATAAAGAAGGATTATAGTAATCCTAAGAGATATACTTTTTTGCTTGGCGAGGGTATAAAGGTACATACTCCGCAGAGCAGACTTACAAGCGATATTTTTAAAAGTGTTGCCAGTATAGAAAATGCATTCAGTGTGGAAGGCGTTAATAAAGAGTTTTATAATGGGGTTAAAAAATATTTTGAGTATATACATAATGATGTAATAAAATATTTTGATAAAGATGAGAATAAGGCTAAAGAGTTTGCATTAAGATTTTTGGGACGCGTGCTTTTCTGCTGGTTTTTGAGAGAGAAGGAACTTATACCGAATGATATATTAAATAGCGTTGTTTTTGAGAATCTTAAATATAAAGAAAATTATTACAGCGATGTACTTGAGGATTTATTTTTTAATGTTCTTAATATGGATATGGAGAAGCGAAAATTTTCAAAGGACAGAGTGATATATAATTATGAGAAGAGCATACCATTTTTGAACGGCGGATTATTTTCAAAGAAGGAAGACGATGAGGCAGTAAAAACAATAGACGATAATATAATAAAGGAACTATTTGAATTTTTTGATATGTACAATTTTACTGTTGATGAGAGTGCCCCTTTCGATGTTGAGATAAGCATAGACCCTGAAATGCTAGGACGTATTTTTGAAAACCTACTTGCAGAGATAAACCCAGAAACCGAAAAGAGTGCGAAAGACGAATCAGGTTCATTTTATACACCACGCGAGATTGTGGACTATATGGTGATAGAGGCTATAAAGCTTTATCTGTATAAAAAACTTCCTGATATGAAAGATAAGATTGACGGGATTTTTGATGTTGAAGAGAGCATAGAGTACAGCGATAAAGAAAGGGAGCTTATTTTAAAGAATATACATGACATGATCATATTAGACCCAGCCTGCGGCAGTGGGGCTTTTCCTTTGGGTATACTTCAGAGGGTTTTTAATGTGATTGATAAGCTAGACCCTAAGCATGAGTATTATAAGGAATTAACATTAAAAGATGTAACTGACCCAATAGTTAAAGCAAAATATGAAAAATTTTATAGTACTAAAGAATTTAATTATATATACAAATTATTTATTTTACAAAAAAGTATATATGGTGTAGATATACAGCCTATAGCTATTGAAATAAGCAGATTAAGGGCTTTTTTATCATTGATTATTGATGAAGAAAAAAATGAAAAAGAAGACAATCTAGGTATTAATCCATTACCGAATTTAGATTTTCAATTTATATGTGCAAATACTTTGGTTCCTTTAAAATTAAATCCTACAGAAAAAATGTTTATTGAAGGGCATATAAAAAATTTAAGAAAATCTGTGAAAAATTATTTTAATATACATGATAAAAATGATAAAAAAGTTGCAGAGAATGATGTTGAAGCATTTTTTGAACAGATAGAAAGAGATGAAAATTTGGAAAGGGAAACAAAAAATATAATATGTTCTTGGCATCCATTTAAAAATAAACCTGCATTATATTTTGATTATGAATTGCAATTCGGTTTGGATAGGAAATTTGATATAGTTATAGGAAACCCACCTTATGGACTTAAATTACCAAAAAATACAGAAAAAACATATAAAGAAATATATGGAAGTGTTCCTGATTTACAAATTCAATATTGGTTTCTTTTATTGGGTAAAAAATTAATATCTAATGATGGTTATATATCATATATAATACCTAATTCAATTATGTTTAATGTTTTTGCAGAAAATTTTAGAATGAAATTACTAGAAAATAAAAATTTAGTATATATGGTTGATCTTTCTCAATATCATATATTTAAATATGCTAAGGTAAGGAATATTATAATAACACTTTCAAATAGAAATGAAGATAGAATAAAATATATACCTTGTCAAAATATTAATAGTTTAAAAGAGTTACTAAATAAAAAACAAGAATATATTGATAATAATATTTTAAATACATTTATTAGAAATTGGAGTTTGATATTTTTAAAATCAAAAGAAAATTTGTCTATAGTAAAAAAGATAGTAACTAATAAAAATACTGTGCCATTGGAAAATTACTATAAAGGTTTGATTTCTCAAGGTGTTATAGCATATGATAAATATAGAGGTCAATCTGAAGAAACAATAAAAAGTAGGAAATTTCATTCAAATAAACGAATTAATAAAAATTATAAAAAATGGCTATATGGAGAAGATATAACTCCATATTCAGTTAAATGGAATGAAAAAGAATATTTTAATTATTGTGATGAAGTTGCTAATCCTAGAAAACCTTTTTTCTTTAATTCAAAAAGAGTATTAATAAGAGAAGTTACAAATCCATCTATATATGCTGCATATTCTGATGAAGAAATGTATCATGATCCTAGCATAATAGTTATAGTTGAAAATTCTGAAAATCCTAAACATTTATTATTTTTGTTGGGTTTGTTGAATTCTAAGTTAATGACATTTTATCATTTTAATTCATCTCCTAAAGCTTCAAAGGGACTTTTTCCTAAATTATTAATTGATGATATAAAAAAATTACCTATAATAAAAGCAGATGATAAAATAATAAATCAAATTAATAAATTAGTTCATAAATGTATAGAATTAAAGGAAAATGATGAAACTGCTGATATAAAATTAATACAGAATGATATAGATAAAATAATATATAAATTATACAATATTACTGAAGATGAAATTAAAATTATTGAAGGTAATTTTTAGGTTTTATGGGTTGAGTGAGGATGAGATTATGGTTATTGAGGGGTAGGTCTTTGGAAAGAAGGCAAACCGTTTTTGGTACTTTTTTGTTTAGTCAAAAAAAGAACCTTATGTCCTCGCTTTGCTCGGACACGCTTCGTGAAATCCTGCATTTTTAACCTAAAACTATGGTATTACACCATATTTAATACATATTCTTAAAATATTAAGCTGTAGTATGTGCGTTTTTTGCAACTTTTTTGTGCGGCAAAAAAGTTGATAATTATATATAAAGTGTATCATTTGAAAAACTTAAAAATTTTTAGTACACATATCAAACTAATAAATTTTCTATATCATTTAGTTTTACATAAATATAATCATTATATAAAATTTATTTATTAATTACTTTCTCTAACTCTTCTTTTATACTCAAAGCCATTTTGTCATCGAAACTTGAAAATGAATTCTTTGTGTATAATATGTTTTTGTTGCTGTCAATTACTATTATCCAAGGAAGCCATTTAACATTATACTCATCAGAAATATTTTTGTATTTATCAACATCAACTTCAGTGAAAATCAAATTATCATCTATGAATTTTTTTAGTTCTTCATTTACGAATACTTTCTCTTTAAGCTCATAACAATTCGCACACCAAACAGCAGAGAAATCTATTAGTATTGGTTTGTTGTTTTGTTTTGAAAGTTCTAATGCTTCATTGTATGTTATATGATTTGAAACTTCATTCTTTTGTTTTATGAATCCGTAAGTACAGCCTAATGCTATTGATATAATTACTACAGAAACGAATATTTTTATTTCTAATGCACTTAACATAGCAGATTTATTTTTAATTATGTAAACTAATACTGCAAATACTAATATCGCAGCTGAAGCAAGTATATAACTTATTTTATTAAATCCAATTACACTGAAAAGTATATTAGCATAATAGAAACTTATTATCATCATTAGGAAAGTGAAAATATATTTAACATATACCATCCAAGTTCCAGCCTTAGGCATTTTTGTAAGTATTGAAGCGAATGTACCAAGAATGAATAATACAGAAGCGAAACCCAAAGCATAAACAGCCATGTATAGAGTGGCGAACACAGGATTAAGAAAACCTATTTCCAATATAACCGCTATTATAGGAGCAGCACAAGGAGTGGCAACTATTCCTGCAAGAAGCCCCATTATATATTTATGAAACACTGACTGATTTTTTTTGCTGTATGCATTCGTTTTTGCTGACTGTAAAAATGAAGGAGCTTTAATCTCATAAAAACCTGCCATTGAAAAAGTAAAGTATAAAAATAGCAATACTAAA
The DNA here is from genome assembly GCF_944388875.1 of uncultured Brachyspira sp. Classification (GTDB taxonomy): domain Bacteria; phylum Spirochaetota; class Brachyspiria; order Brachyspirales; family Brachyspiraceae; genus Brachyspira. The sequence goes on along the minus strand of NZ_CALXKQ010000007.1, from coordinate 71,717 downwards.
ATAGTTAAAATAATAGGATTATATCCAATGCTTCCAAATAGAATAGTTTTATGAAAAGCAAATCCAGCCACAGAAACTACAGCACCTAAAAGAGTATATGTTGTGATTACTCCAAATGCAAATAAGAGCGAAGCTAATACACTTGATTTTTTATTGTTTTTTTCATCCGTTGTTGTTCCTAAAATAGACACTGTTATTGATAGTAATGGATAAGTACAAGGTAAAAGCACAGATGCAAGTCCTGCTGCAAATATTAAAATTAATGTTATAAATATATTATTACTTCCTTTTATATAATTTTCTATAGAGCTTGCATTTTCTGTTTTTTTATCTGCTATAGTGTTTGAATTGTTAGGAATATTAATTTCTTCTCCATAAAGTATTTCACTTTTAGGCTGTAAGCATACATTATCTTTTGCTGAGCATAATTGATAAGTTGATTTTATAAAACTTATATTATTTATATCTATATCATTTAGTATAAACTCCTGCTTGCCCTTTATAATAATATCATTATGATATTTTTCACCTTCAGGATATTTTGTATTTATTTCTTTATTATCAGCAAAGAATAAAATTTTATTTGCTATATCTGATTTTAGATAAGCATAATATCCTTCTGGTATATCAGCATTTACTATTAACATGTTATTATTTGTTGATATACTGAAAGTTATTTTTGCTTCTTTAATATTACCTACATTTAACAAATTATTATTAAATTGGGGATAAGAAATATTTATAATTATTATAAATATTGAAAATATGTATTTTATGTTTTTCATTATTATTTTGACTCCATTGTTTTTATTTTATCATATTTAGCATAGCAACAATTGTTCGTATTATAAAACATTAATTAATAGAATATGTTAAATAATAGGTCTATGTTTTATATAATGCCTGAAATATAAAGTAAGAGATATGGCTATAATCATTACTATTGCAGCATATATTGATAAATCTTTATATTGTACTCCAAATGAAAGCAATATGCCGCCGTATTTAGCTCCTATTGCATTTCCTAAATTAAAAGAACTCTGATTAAATGTAGATGCAAGATTAGGGGCACCCTTTGCCTGTTCAACAACTAGAGATTGAAGCATTGGACATATTGCAAATCCTGCTATACTCCATACTATTAAATCTGATACCATTGGTATTAATTTTGTATTAACATAAAGCATTATAATCTGTATTATTATCATAATAATCATCATTGATATTAATGATTTTATTAAACTTTTATCTCCTAGTTTTCCGCCTATGAATGTACCTATTGTAAGTCCAGCACCTATAAAAAATAATACTTTTACAACAGTTTCTTTATTAACCATAGTAACATTTTGCAGTATAGGGTCTATGTATGTGAATATTGTGAATAAACTTGCTGATGTTAATACGGATAATATAAGAGGTATAAATACTCTTCTATGTCTTAAAATCTTAAACTCTCCTATAACATCTCCGCTAGGCATTGTAAGATTTGATGGAATAGATTTTATTAATGCTAATATTGCTAAAACTCCTAAACTGCTTACAAGCCAGAATGTAGCTCTCCATCCAAATTTTTCTCCTATATAAGTGCCTATTGGAACGCCCAATATATTTGCAAGACTTACTCCCATAAATACTATAGCAATAGCCTGAGATCTTTTATTTTCACCAGCCATTTCAGAAGCTACTACTGATGCTATTCCGAAAAAAGTACCATGACATAATGCCGCCAAAACTCTTGCAATCATTAAAAAACTATAATTAACAGATACAGCACATAAAATATTTCCTATTATAAACATTATCATAAGTGAAAGCAAAGTTTTTTTTCTAGAAAGTTTCATTGTAAGTATAGCAAGTATAGGAGCTCCTACTACAACTCCCATAGCGTACATTGATACTAAAGCACCAGCCTGAGGTATAGTTACACTTAAGTCTTCAGCAATTTCTGATAATAATCCCATTATAACATATTCGCTTGTGCCTATACAAAATGTTGAAAATGTCAGCATAAATATAGCAAAAGGCATTTTTAATCTCCGATATAATTTATTTTAATTGTGATAAATTTTATATATAATTTTTTATCTGTCAATTACATTTTTAGAAAAATTATATTAGTATTTAAAATAGTTTTATGATTAATTTTTTAATTCATATATAAGTAAGAAAGAATTATTTTATATTAGTTTTAAAAAGTACTTTATAAGATTAACTATTAAAATTATTTAATTTAAAAACAAGTTTATTAATATACTTTATAATTAAAGTCAAATAAAAATAGAGATGCATATATGCATCTCTATTATAATATACAATAATAATTATATAAAATAAATTAATGCCCGCACCCGCAATCGCAGTCTGTAACTTTTATATCGCAGACTTTTGTATCTGCATCAGTATTATTGTCTTTTTCTCCTAAAGGATAAAGAAGTCTTAAAGCATTAAGAACAACTATAACAGTAACTCCTGTATCAGCAAATATAGCAAGCCACATACTAGCAAGTCCCAAAGCCCCTAAAATAATAGCTCCGAATTTTATTACCAATGCTAAAAATATATTCTGCAATACAACGGTATGATTTTTTTTAGCAAGCTTAATTACAGCAGCAACTTTAGAAGGCTTATCATCCATTATAACAACATCTGCATTCTCTATAGCCGCATCAGAACCAAGCCCTCCCATAGCAATACCAACATCAGCACGTGCAAGAGAAGGAGCATCATTAATACCATCGCCTACAAATATTGAAGACTTTGAATCCTTCATCATATCTTCCAATACACTAACCTTATCCTCAGGCAAACATCCTCCCTTAAATGATTGTATACCCATCTCATGAGCAAATGCTTCCACCCTGTTAACATTATCTCCGCTTATCAATGCAGTTTTTATATTCATAGAATTAAGAAGAGAAATAGCTTCTTTTGTATCATCTTTTACGCTGTCATCAATGAAAAAACCTCCTGCATATTCATTATTTACAGCAATATGAACATTAATATTATTACTTATACTAGGTATGCCTATATTGTTTTCTCTTAATAAATCTAATCCTCCTATAAGCACGTTCTTATTATCAACCACAGAAACAGCACCCTTTCCTCCTACATCTTTATGACTAGTAATTAAACTGTCATTTATAATACCGTTATAATTTTTCTTATAATGCTCAACTATAGACAAAGCTATAGGATGAGAAGAGCCGCTTTCAGCTAATGCAGAATATTTAACTAAAGTTTCATTATCATATATACCCATATTATGTATATCTATTATCGAAAATTCACCCTTTGTGAGAGTTCCAGTTTTATCAAAAATAACTTTCTGAGTCTTGGCAAGCGAATCTAAAAATACCCCTCCTTTAACCATTACTCCTATTTTAGAAGCTCTGCCTATAGAAGCAAAATATGTTAAAGGTATTCCAACCATAAATGCACAAGGACAAGATACTACTAATAATGTTAAAGAACGCTGAAACCAGTTACTAAATACATCCTTCCCATATATTAATGTAGGTATAACAGTAAGAAAGATAGCACCGAATACTACTATAGGCGTATAAATTCCTGCAAATCTGCTTATAAATTGTTCTATATTCGCCTTTCTGTTTTGTGAATCCTGAACAAGTTTTAATATTTTTGCTATTGATGATTCAGCATAAGCCCTCACAACCTTAGCCTTTATAGTATTCTCACCATTAATAGTACCTGCTAAAACTTCATCATTAACTTTAACACTTCTAGGCATGCTTTCACCTGTTAAAGCCTTAGTATCAATCCAGCTCTCACCTTCATATATAACAGAGTCCAGAGGTATTTTCTCAAAAGGATTAATTATTATATTGTCATCAATATGAACCTCAGATATATCAACTTTTTCAACATTGCCGTTTTCTCTTATGATGTTTGCAGAATCAGGTCTTATTGCCATTAATGCTGCTATAGTACGTTTAGATTTATCAACAGCCATATCTTCAAAATACTCACCTATCCTATAAAATATAAGTACAGCTAAAGCCTCAGGAAGTTCATGCAGTATAATAGCTCCAACAGTTGCTATGCTCATAAGAAAACTTTCACGCATAAACTTGCCTTTTATAAAATCTAAAGCGGCATTTTTAAATACTTCCCTTCCCAAAATCAAATACGGTATAAAAAATATAATATACTCTATAACACCATGTATAGTTTTGTGCAAAGAGTATAGTAATATTAATACTATAAGTCCTAGAGAAATCTCTAATAAAAATAAAAGCCTCTCTTTATTCTTTAACATGTTCATACCCCCAAGTATAAATTTTTTCAATATGTTCATCATCCAATCTATAAAAAACATGAAGTCCAACCTTTCTTTTTTTCACGACCCTAGCCTGCCAAAGCATTTTTAAATGCTGAGATACGGAAGGCTGCTTCATATCAAGAAAAGATGATAATTCATGTACGCATAATTCTTTCTCGCTTAAAGCTGATATTATTTTAAGTCTTGTAGGATCTGAAAACACAGAAAAGAAATCTGCTAAAAGCGAAAACTCATCATCATTCGGAAGTTTAGGCATGAATGATGATATATTTGTATCTGCTGTATTAACTTCGCAGTCATCATCAGAATCATTAATATTTTTCTTTATATTTTTTTTCATACAAATCCTTATATAAGTATATTAGAATATTATAATATACTTATATAACAATTAAGTCAATACGCTTTTAAAAAAATTATTCTGTAATAAAAAAATTGTGTCAAGAAGAAAGTAAACAATATTTAAAAATAAATAATGTTTTAAATAAAAAAATAAATAAATATTACATACAGAATTTTTTTATAATATTTTATTTACAAGGCTTAAATTTAATTTTTGTAATAATTTTATAAAATATCATCATAAAAAAATTATTTATTTTAATAGCCAGCAATCAAAATATTGAACTTCTTCTATAATATGTTTTTGAAAAGCTGTAAAAAAAATAAAAAAAATAATGTTTTTTATTAGTTTAGTATTGACATAAAAAATAAAGAACTCTAGCATTTAAGTATGACAAAATTAGAAACATTGATAAAAAAAACAAAAACAATAATTGTAAAGTTCAATTACAGTAAAAGTAAAGAAACGCTTTACTCTGAAAACAATATTAAAGTCTATAATAATATTAATTTTACATAAAATAATTAATTTATTATACAATCAAATATCCAACTAAAATAATGTTTCTAAAAATGTTTTGCATGTAAATATCAGAGATGATGTTTATTATAAAAAAATTTATTAAAGGAGTTCGTATATGAACAAAAAAATTTTATCATTATTTTTAGTAGTTGCAGCATCAGCTATTTTAGCAGTAAGCTGTAACAACAAAGCTACTAATCCAACAGAAAATTCAAACACATCTGTAACTCCAACGGAAGTAAAAGCAGCGGATGTAGCAAAAGCATTAAAAAGTATAGGTTCTTATAAAAATGGAGATCAAACTTGGAATTTCGGAGACAAATTTGATTCTTTGAAAACTACAGAAGCTTTATCAGGAACAGGTGATAATGGTACTAAATTGGATGATGTAAAAAAAGAAGTTAAATCAAAAATAGAAGAAGCTTTGAAAACTAAGGGTATAAAAGCAACTGTTACTGTAGGTGGAACTGCTAATGCATCTAATACCGATGCTGTAACATTTAAAGTAACTGTAGCAGCAGCAAATGAAAAAATTACTTTAAATGGTGATCTAGATGATTATAAAGATGGAAAAACAGGAATAACTATATCTCTTACACCTGCAAATGCAAAAAACTGGAAATAATTCCAAGATAGTTGTGTAGTTATAAAAACATGACTGCCATACAAAAAATTGAATATGATTACTAAACGGCATGTACATAATTAAAAATGTTCATGCCTATATAAAAATAACAATAACAAAAAATAATAAATACTTTCCAATTTTTTATGATGGGTATATTCATAATAGGATATGCCCTGAATAAAAAAATTGAATTAAACAAATGATAAAAAATAAAAAGAATCTATGACTTTCAAAACCAATATGTAATTAGCACACGATATTTTATACTGGCAGGAATCTTTTAATTAAAAGCATCCCTGCCATACAAAAAATTGAATATTAATAATATTATACCTTATTTAAAATAAGTCAATACAATAAATAATTTTTTTATTTAGGAATTTCAATTTTTATATATTTTTTAATGTGAAAAACAAGTACTTAATTATAAATGTTTTTTATCATAAAAATAAATAAAAGCTTCTTATGTAGATAAAAATTATACTTTTCATAATTGAATTAAAATATAAAACTACAGTAACTATTCTTAGTATTAGTACTAAGGCTAAAATATTTTTGATAATCAAGAAATTATTGATTTAATTATTAAAGACTATAATATTAAATAATATTTGAATTATGAAGGAATGTAATAGCAGTGTGTACCACAATTAAAAATGTACTAAAAGAAATAATGTCTGTATATACAAATAAAAAAATAATATACATATTTTACAATAGTCAGATATTATAATACATAACAATACAAAAATATTTTATCAATGTAAGTACAGCATATATAGAGCTATGATATATTATTATTTTTAAAAATAATATTGTTGAAACTTTTAAAAATAATGCTATTAATTATATGTTTATAAATATCTAGTAAAAAATAAGGATATATAAATGATTAAAAAACTATTCTATTTTAAAAATTTTAATTATAAATTATATTTTTCATTGATATTTTTATCTTTATTTCCAGCACTATATGAAACTATAAGAACTATTATAGTATCAATTTCATCAGATTCTTCTGCATTCAATATTATGGGGCATCTTGAATGGTTTGATTTAATAAATGAAACATTGCTTGCTTTTTTACATATACCTTTATATGCAATATTTAATAGAGTTATAAAAAACAATAATGATAGTGAATATTTTGCCAAGGTTACATTTAAAGTATTTGTAATTGGTTTTATTATTACTTCCATCAATATAGTAATAGTATCTAAAGAATTATATAAGGTTTTTATAATATTTGCTTTTGTGAAAACATTGCTTCTTATTTTATTGGATATGAATTTAATATTAAAATTCAATGTTTTTGGTGCTGCTTATTCTAATATGATTATAAATTTAGTTATGGGAATATTAGGCATTTTTATTTTAGTAAAAAAAAGATTGATAAAATTATCATGGTTTAACAAAGAAGATAAGATGATATTTATTTCTTATTTTAAAATAGGAATATTCTCTGCATTTCAAATTCTCGTGGATAACATAGTATATGCTTTGATGATTGTAAAAATGGTTAATCTTGTAGCAGAACAAGGTAATTATTGGATAGCAAATAATTTTATATGGAGCTGGTTATTAATGCCTGTACTTGCTTTAAATGAAGTTATAAGAACTAATTGTAAAGAAAATAAAAATAATCAAATTGGAAATTATTTTAGGATTATATTTTTTATAATTATTTTAGCATCAGCGGCAGTATTATTTTCAAATTTATTTTTTAAATACATAGAAAGACTTGAAAATTATAATGATATATATTTAATAGTATTAAAATTATCTCCTTTTTATATATTTTATGCATTCTCTATTATACCTGATAATATATTTATAGGTTATGGTAAAACACTATACAATCTTATAAACTCTATAATTATTAATTTTGTTTATTATGGTATTGTCTATTTTCTATATTTAAAAGGATATATTAATTTTAATATGAATACTATAATTATTATGTTTGGTTTGGGAATAATTTTGCATACTATAATATCATATATTATTCTTTATAAGAAAAAGGATATACTAATATGTTAGGAAATTAGTTATTAAAATAATTGATGCCTTAATATTAATTATTAAAACATTTCTGTTAATCTTAAATCCCATATTAAAAGTATAAGCCAAGTATATATAAATCTGTTACTTGCATTATTAAACTCTATATTAATTTTTATTTTATCATTATAATTGGTTTCAGTATTGATAATTTTTGTTTTTATATAAAAATCTTGATTATTGTATGAATCTTTATAAGAATATCCGTTAATTTCGTAATAACTTTTATGTTCTATATTCATGTCATATCTTTGAGAAAATGCTTTTATTGTGCCATAGCTTATTTCTATATTTTGTAATTTTTGTAATGCTTCTTCTAAATTATTTATTTTTATATTTGTAAACTGCATTATTGGCTGTGATAATTCATAATCTTCAAGCTGTTTTTTCCATTTTGATATAATACTCTCTTCCATTTCTATAGGACTTGATAAACTTACAAAATAATTATTATTTATATTCACTGTATTATCATCGTAGTTTGTATAACTTCCATCGCATGAATATCTGAATGTTGTTATGAAACTATTATTTTTATCAAATAAATTCCAAACTAAATTAATAGCAAATTTATTCATTATTGGATTATCAATAAATATTTCTTTGAAAAAATTAAAATCGTACTTTTTTCCTGTTAATAACATTTTTATTAAATTCCTGCTTTGATTTTTTATAATATTTGGGATTTCTTTTTTCATGTATTTAATTTCTTCTTTTGTACTATCATCAAAATCTTTAGGTATTTGCTTTAATATTTTATTTTCTTTGATATCAAAATAATCTATAGTATAATCATGTTTTAAAATTATTTTATACTGATTATTATTAACTTTTATTATTTTCTCTCCGTTTATATCAAAGTCAAAATTTGGTATAGCTTTTAATCCAAATTCATAAACAGTCAAATTATTTTCTTCTGCTATATCCTTAATTATTATTTCTGTCATCTCTTTTACTTCAGATTTTTTACTTTTTCTAAATGAATTATAAAGCATGTTAATAGCATATTTACTATTTTTATTTAAAGAAAATATAATCAAACATAGTTTTGAATCTTTTTCTTTTTTGTAAATCTCTCTTAATGCTTTATCGCCTCCAGATAATAGCTGAGGTTTCTTTGTTGGTGTTTGTGTATATTGTTTTTATTGCATTTATAAAAGATTTTTCATCAATTAAATTTATAATATAATCTATTTGTTTTATTCTGTAGGCTTCTCTTTTTAATTCTAAATATGATAAGTAAATATATTTTATTATTCTTTTATCTATATTTTCAATTTTTATATCATCTATAAATTGTACTTTTTTATCATCTTTTTTATTATAGTCTTTATCTATATAATTATAAACCTCTTCTATGCTATTAAAACTTTCAATATAGTTTGGTATTAATTCTTTTAATTCATTATAAAAATTATTTATTAAATATCTTTTAAGGAGATTAATTTTTTTATTTTTATGATTTTCTATAATTTTATATATATTTTTTACATTGTTTTTTATAAAATCATTTAAATTATTTTTTTCTTCTTTATCTAAAGTTAAAGCATATAAATAAGTCTTGAATTTAAAAGTTAATTCTAATGCAGAATCCTTATTAAAATTAGTCATATCCGAAAGATTATCAATATTCCAATCATCTAAATTTTGATTGAATGCTGATGTATTTGAAAACATACTTCCAGCATCTTTTAATTTTTTTGTATTCCAATTATTAATAGGTCGATTAAAATCTCTTGCAAACATAAACATACATCTCATATTTGTAACATTACTTACATTCCAATTATTAAGAGACTGATTAAATGCATAAGCCAATGAAAACATACCAAACATCTCTTTTACTTTAGAAGTATCCCATTTAAATAAAGGCTGATTAAATTTATGGGCAGATGAAAACATATGATTCATACTTTCTACATTACTTACATTCCAATCATTTATATTTTGATTAAAACTTTCAGCACAATGAAACATATCGCTCATACTTTGAACATTGCTTACATTCCAATTATCAAGAGGCTGATTGAAACTTTTAGCATTCATGAACATACTATTCATATTTATCACATTGCTTACGTCCCAATCATTCAAAGGTTGATTAAATTTGTCAGCCAAGAAAAACATATAAGCTGTATTTTTTACTTTAGAAACATTCCATTTACTAATATCTTTATTAAAATTCCTATTAGCAGAAAACATACCAGCCATATTTTCTACATTAGAAGTGTCCCAATTCTCTATACCGTCATAATTATCTCTATTAAAAAAATCGAATAAGTTTGCCATATCAGTTATTAAGCTGGTATCAATATCACCTAAATAAATACTTTCATCTGTTACTAAATCTTTTAATTCTTTTCTGCTTGTAGGTTTATATTTCATTTTAATTCCTATGATATTAATATTTTAATAATTAAATATTCTTTTTGAAGTGTTATTTATAAAATGTATTATGGATTTATCTTTTGGCTCATTTATTTTATAATATTCTAATAATTTTTGATATTCTGTTTTTATTGTGTTTATTATTTCTTTTTTATATTTTTTATTATTTTTTAAAATATTTTCTAAGTATGATGTTGTATTTCTTATTTTTTCTGTGTTTTTATTTGAGCATGCTTTTATAAATTCGTCTATATAAATATTGAATATATTATCATTTTCTAAACTGCTAATAGATAGGAGATACAATATAGTAGAGTTTCTGTTATTAATAAATATATCAAACTCGTTAAAATCAATTAAATTATTTTTATATAGATATAAAGCCATGGCTATAAAAAGACTAAAGTTATTTTTCTTATTTTCTTTATTAGTTAATTTTTTATAATATTCCAATGCCGATTTTATTTCAGCTGTCCAATCAAAAATTTCTTTTTTAAAATTGCCTACAAACAAATTGGCGTCAGCATGAACTTTTAAATATAAAACTTTAACATAAGAATCTATAATATATTTGTTTTGAAATGCTTCTCTTATATGTTTTTCTATTTTTTTATAATTATGATTGATTAATAAAACAGAAAATTTTAATTTATAATTTTCATCTTTTTCTAAATTGTATAAATTATATATTTCATTTAAATATTTTTCTTCTAATGATTTGTATTTATGCATCGTTGTTATGATACTTTGTTTATTTATAAAATTTTCTTCTTTTTTTGTATTGTTATTTAATATATCATGATAGCTTTTTATTAAATCATCAATTTCAAGTTTTAGCCTTATTCCAAAAGAACCCATATTATAATTAAGAGATGTTTCCAAAGCCCAATTTTCGTAATAATCTACGAAATTATCATAACATGTTATAAAAGGCTCTTCGTAAAACTCCTCATCATAATAAACAACTCTTCCTCTATTTTCTCCTGTTACTATTAAACCTATAGAAGATGAACAGCCCAAAGTCCCAAACCTTAATATACCGTAATATTCAAAGTCTGTATCTTCTATATCATTAGCATTTCCTTCATTGACTTTTTTTGAATATTCTTTCATCAAATCTATTCTGTTATCATATTTTAAATAATCAAAATACATATCTTCAAATTTGTCCATACTGTAGCCATGACATGCCCCTCCGTTGCCTACTTCAGTTATAAACCAAAAATAATCTTCTGGAAGTTTGAATTCATATTTATTTTCTAATTCTATAACTTTATTTTTATCTATAGGAGGATTTAATTTATATTCATGGCTTTCTGATGCGAATTGTTTGAAGTTTTTACATTTTTTTAATAGATTAAGAATGTTTTGTTTTCTTTCATTGTTTAGTTCTTTATTTATGTTTATCATTTATTAATTATACATTTTGAATATATAAAGTCAAATTATTAAATTAATTTGTTTGACTTTATGATATATTTTGTTATAATATAAATAACCGTACCGCAGGGCTTACCTTTGGTAGCTCACTCTGCGGGCTTTTTTATTTATGAAAAATTATAATAAACCTGCTTTATCAATTAATGATCAAATAAATTTGCTTCAATCTAGAGGATTATTAATAAAAGATATAAATTATGCTAAATCTGTTTTAGAAAAATTAAATTATTATAATTTTAGCGGATATACTTATATATTTGAGGATAAATCGAATAAAAGAACTCATAATTTTTCTAATAAAACCACATTTGAAGAAGTCTTTGAAGTTTTTAAATATGATATTCAAATAAGACAGCTTTTATTTTCATGTATTTCTTATGTAGAAATATATATGAGAAATATTATAGCTAGAAGTTTTTTAGATGTATATAATAATGATCCGTTTGCTAATTATAATTTAGTGAATTATTATAATGTAAATAGCGAAATAAAAAAAGAAGTTTTGCGTTCAAAAGAAATATTTATTAATCACTATAAGAAGGAATATTTAGATTATCCTAAAATACCAATTTGGATAAGTGTAGAAATAATGAGTTTAGGTACATTATCAAAATTTTATTCTTCTTCTGATAAAAAATTGCAAACTTTAATAACTAACAATATGAACCTATATCATTATAAGTATTTAAAAAGTTGGTTATTTGCTATAACTGAAATGAGGAATAGATCTGTACATCATTCAAGAATCTTATGCCGACAATTATTAAACCCTCCTATTATACCGAAAAATGTAATACTTAATAGTAATTATAATTGGAATTTACTTTTAAATTCTTATTTATTTAATTTTATAGTAACATTAGAATATATTGTGAAAGTTTCTAATATTTATACAGAATTGACATTACCTATTATTAATAATTTATATGATATGATTAAGCATATATCAGAAAACAAGATATTGAAGAATAAACCATTAATAAGTGATATAGGTATACCAAACAACTGGAATGGGGGATTATTTTTTATTTAATATATTTATTCACAGAGCATAATACCGCCTTCATATTTCAATGCTTTTGCTATTTTAAGCTCTTTTTTGTTTAGAGATGCTTCACTGTGAAGTTTGCATTTTAAGTATTCAGCACTTGTTCCTATATAATTATTGTCTGATAAAGTTTTTTCTATTATTATTTTTAGATTTCTTCCTTCGGCATTTTTGTAATATAAATCTTTTAATTTAATGTTTAGAGTATTTAATATTTTAGCTCTTTTTAATTTTGTTCTGTATCCAACTTGACCGTCCATTTTTGACGAAGGAGTATTTTCTCTGTTTGAATATCTAAATATGTGAATCTTTATAAATTTTGACTTTTCGCATAAATCATAAGTATCATTAAAATCAGTATTCTCTTCATGAGGAAAACCCACCATTACATCACTGCTTATAGCCATATTTGAATTAGTTTTATATAGTTTTTCAGTAATTGATAAATAATCTTCTCTTGTATATCTTCTGTTCATAAGTTTAAGTATTTTGTTGCTTCCAGACTGCAAAGGTATATGAGCATGAGGACAAAGCACATCGTCATTTTTAAATAGGCTTATAAGGCTGTCATCAAAATAAATAGGTTCTACGGATGAAAGCCTTATTCTAATACCATATTTTGAAGAATGTTCTAATATTTGAGTAAGTATATTATAGAAGCTAATTTCATTATTATAGTTGTATGAGCCTAAATTAAGCCCAGTAAGTACAATTTCTTTATAACCGTAATCATTAGCCATTTTTACAGCCTCAAATATTTTTTTTGGCTCAACACTTCTATGACTTCCTCTCACTCTTGAAACTATACAGTATGTACAGAAAACTTCACATCCATCCTGTATTTTTAAATAGGCCCTGCTTTGCTCCTGAGGAAAAAATATAGGATTTTTAACTTCATTAGAATTATTATTATGCATAGAATTAAATATTATTTCTGAAGCTTCTTCTTTTCTGTCATTTGGTATAAGAATAATATTGTCCTTAATAATAGAAGAATCTTTATCTTTTTTTGATACATAACAGCCTATTAAAAATACTTTTTTTTGAGATATATCTCCTAGTTTTTCCAAATAAGCCATAAGTTTTTTATCGCTGTCATTAGTAACAGTGCATGTATTTATAGCTACTGCATCAGCATTATTTAATTCAGTGATATTAGCTCCCATGTTTTTCAATTCATAAGAAATTTTTTCACTTTCATACTGATTAAGACGGCATCCGAATGTGTGTATATGTATATTCATAACAATATTCTCTATAAATAGTATTAATTCTTTGTTAGTAGTATATATCTAAAATTATAATAACTCAAACATTTTAAAAAAAAATTAATTAACATAATAAATTTATCATCAAAAAATAAAAACATTCCGATTAATATAATAACATAATTTTTTATTTTTGCTACTTGCAGTATTTTATAATTATGTTAATATAATTATGTTTATTAAAATGCATGTATACTATTAACATAATTAGTAAAGATTTATTAAAACAAATATAATATTTTAATTTTCTATTATAGCAAGGGAGTAGGCAATGAATCCTAACTATCGCATAGAGTTGGCAGATAATAATAAGGGGAGAGATAAAATGGCATCATTTAATAATGGGTCTTCTTTAGATACTGTAATAAAAGTAGTAGGTGTTGGAAACGGCGGATGCAACGCTGTAAACAGAATGATAGAAGAAGGTCTTGAAAATGTTGAATTTATTGCTATGAATACAGATTCTCAGGCACTTTCTCGTTCAAATGCTCCTACTAGAGTGGTTTTAGGAGATAGAGTAACACAAGGCTTAGGTGCAGGCACAGACCCAGAAAAAGGTGCTGAAGCAGCAAGAGAAGATATTGCTAAAATAGAAGAGCTTGTAAGCGGTGCTAATTTGGTATTTATAGCAAGCAGTTTCGGAGGAGGTACTGGAACAGGTGCCAGTCCTGTTGTAGCGGAAGCTGCTAAAAAAGCAGGGGCTTTAACTATAGGTGTTGTTACTAAGCCTTTTGAATATGAAGGCAAATTAAAGATGAACCGTGCTGAGGCTGGAATAGATAAAATGCTTACAGTTGTAGATTCTCTTATTATAATACCTAATGAAAATCTATATGACATGGTAGATATGGATAATTACAGCTATGAACAGGCTTTATCTGTTGTAGATGATATACTTCGTCAGGGAGTACAGGGTATTTCTGATATCATTACTCAGACAGGATTTATAAATGTAGACTTTGCCGATGTAAAAACTATGATATCTCTTTCTAATGGAAGGGCTCATTTAGGTATAGGAGTAGGCAAGGGAGATGACAGACTTCAAAAAGCTATTAATAATGCATTTGAAAATCCTCTTTTGGATGTTTCAAGTATTAAAAATGCAAGGGGAATACTTGCTAATATAGTTTGTCCTAAAGATTTTGCTATGAAAGAATATAGAGAAGCAAGCAAAATAATTAATAATTATGCTAATGAAAATGCTAATATAAAAATTGGTGTTTGCCCTAAAGAAGAGCTTAAAGATGAGATTATTGTTACAATAGTAGCTACTGGTTTTGATGCAAATGCTAAAAATAGTTTTGATAGTAAAGATGACGATGAAAATGCTAATGACAGATTTAATATAAACAGAAGTTTGAATTCTTCTTCTGTGAATAATGTTTCTAAAATAGATAACAGCAATTCAAATGAAACTGTTAATAAAGTTTTAGACAAAGATAAAATTATTTCTTCATCAGACAGCAGAGTTGAAAATATCAGTGAAATAGATAATATTAATACGATGATAAAAGAGCCTGAAGAAGAAAAAGAAGTTGAACTTGAAAGTTTGAATGTTAATAAAAATGCTGATATTCATGAGAATAGTGTTAAACAAGATAATCAAGATAATAATGTTAAAACAGAAGAAATAAAATCAGATATTAATATCAAAGAAGAGATTAAAGAAGTTGTAAAAGAAGAAATCAAAGAAATTAAAGAAGAAGTAAGAAAAGAAGAAATTGATAAACTCGATAAAAAAGAAGAAAAAACTAAGATAGAGGAAGCAGAAGTTAAAGATAATAAAGAATATTCTGCTGATAGTTTTGAGAGCAAAATAAATAATCTTAAAAAACCTCTTATGGTTAAAACAAATAGATTTAATACATCTGATAATGAACTTAGCATTAATGAAAATAATAAAAAAGATGAAGATTTTAATAGAACTATAGTTAATAATGTTAATAATAATAAAAATATTGAGCATTCTCAAAAATATGAAACTAAAAATTCTACTATAAGCAGTAAAGCTGTAGAAAAAATAGCAGAAGAAATGCGTTTTGATGATGAAGAGAAAAAGAATACTCCTCATTCAAATGATTTTAAAATGCCGTTTGATGTTGTATCCGATGATTATATGGATAAACATAATAAATTGGGATATAAAATGTCTATATTTGGAGAAACATCTTCAGCAGATACAGATTTAGAAAAACCTGCTTTCTTAAGACGCCAAATACAGGCAAGAAATACTATGAGATAAGGTGTTGTTTTTATTATGAAGAAAAATACTTTTAAAAAAAGATTAATATTGAATCTTTTTATTTTCTATATATTTAGTTTATCAGCTTTTTCTCAAAATACTATAGAAAATGCTCTTAAACTTTATAATGATAGAAATTATGAAGGTTCTATAGCTATATTAGAATATCTTAATGTAAAACCTAGTGATTTGGATTCTTATCTTTTATTAATAGATAATTATATAAAACTTAATAATTATGCAATGGCTGAAACTTTAATTGCAGATGCTGAGCGTTATCATTCCAAATCATATAAACTTTTTGAAAGAAAATTGATTATAGAAATCACTAATAATAGAAATTCAGAGGCTAGAACAACAGTTAATACTATAAAAAATTTAGATAGTAAAAATTATCTTGCCAATTATGCTGAGGGGGTTCTCAGTGAAAGAGCAGGATATTATAAAACAGCAATGAGTCTTTATGAAAGAGCAAGAGTTATAGATAAAATCAGACCTGAAGCCACTGCTGCTTTAGCATATTTATATCTTGCAAACGGAGATAATCAGACTGCTTTAAGTTTATTTAATGAAAATATTGCCAATAACCCTAGAATGGCGGAATCTTATTATAATTTAGCTAATTATTATTATTTAAATAAAAATTATAATTCTGCTTTAAATGAAGTAAATAATGCATTATTCTATTATACAAATTACAGTGATGCTAAAATTTTACAGGCTAATATATACATAGCATTAAACAGATATGATGATGCTATTGGTATATTAGAGTATATGCCTGATACTGATTTTAATAATAATTCAAAATATTATTATATAGGGAATGTTTATGAGGGTGCTGATAATTATGTGAGAGCTAAGAATGCTTATATAAATTATCTTAGAGCAAATCCGGAAAATGAACTAGGAAGACTTGCCTATGAGAGGGTGCTTCTTCATACAAATCCTAATCCTGATTATGAGAGAGATAGAGCTGCTTTATATTACGGCAATTTAGCTTCTTACTATACAAGACTTGCTGATAATGTAAGAGCACAGGCTTATTTAAAACACATGCTAAGATTGAATCCTGCTAATACTTATGCCAGATTAATGCTTTCTGATGTTTACAAAAGAATGGGTTTGGAAGAGAAATCTCTTGAAGAACTTGAAATAGCAAAAAATGTTAATCCTGAAGATAAATCCATTACATACAAATATGACAGCTATAAAAGAAGATTGAATAAAAATATAATATCAAAGGGATGGGGTATAAGCCAGTATAATATAGAGAATCCAGGTTTTACAGTTGCAATAGCTGATACTATCACTGCTCAAAAAGATAGTCCTATGTATTTGAATACTGCTTTATATCAAACATTATCTTATGTTTTGCCGCAGTTTGGAAGATTTAAGGTATTAGATATGTATACAAATTATTATAATACTAGAGATTTGTATAGAGAGTTAAATAATAGAAATGTTGATTATTATTTAAGAGGTTCTGCTTTCCAAAATAATGATACATTTACTATAATGCTTGATTTAGTTGATGTAAAGAGTGAGAAAGTTGTTACAAACTTCACAGTTATGACTAGAGGAAGAGAGAAAATAGTTGGTGCTGCTGTTATGGCTGGAAGAGTAGTAAATAATGCTATTCCATTTTATTCTAAAGTGATAAAGATTCATAATGATAATATATATATAAACTCAGGCAGAATGCAGGGTATTACAAATAACATGAATTTAATTATATATAATACAACAACTCCTAGAACTGATTTATCTACTAGAGGATATAACAGTGCTATAGGAATGATAAAAATTATAACAGCTGATGAAAATGTATCTTTAGCTAAACTTATAGACGGAAGAGTATTGAATAAAGTAAATTTAAATCAAATAGTAATGCCTTATATTACAAACACCGCTGTTCAGTCTACTAATACAAATGCTCAGTAAAGAAATTATATGGAAAGAAATATTATAGGAGTATATGGGCTTATATGTTCAGGTAAGAGTTCATTTTCCAAGATGCTTGCTAAGGAAATGAATGCATTATATATTGATGCTGATTCTATAGGGCATGAGGCTTTAATTAATAATAAGGAAAATATAGTTAGAGAATTTTCTTCTGATATATTAGATGAAAATAATAACATAGACAGAAAAAAGTTAGGCTCTATCGTTTTTAATAATTCAAAAAAATTAAAGAAACTCGAAGAACTTAATTACCCCTATATAGAGAAAAGAGTTAAAGAATTAATTGATTCTACGGATAAAGATGTTGTTATAGAGGCTGCTCTTATAATGAGAAGCAATATAAAATCTATGTGCAGCAGTTTAATATATGTAAATGCAAAAACTTCTGATATAATAAACAGAATGAAAAAAAGCAGAAATATATCAGAACATGAAGCAAGAAAAAGATTAAAAATGCAAAGAGATGTTAAAAATAATAGATCCAATGCCGATATTTTAATAAACAATATGAAAGATTATAATCATTTGATTATAGTTTCAAAAAGACTAGGAAGGCATTATGGATTTAAATCAAAATACAGAAGAAAAAAACTCTTCTATTAATAATCAATTTGGCAAAAGAAAAACACTTTATATAGTTAATTTTACACCTATAAGATTATTAGTATTTTCTATAAGTGCAGTAGTATTAATATTATTTATTTTTGTATTGGGTTTTCATTTGGGCGGATCGAAACCTGTACATGCTGCTAATAGTGCTGATGATTCTATGGAGGCATTAATGAGAGGTGCCGAAACATCAGATAATATGAACAGTGAAATAAGCAGTGCCGATGTTCCTAATAATGATATAATGGCATTAAATGAATATGATAATACTTCTTCTTCTAGTATAATAAGGGAAGGCAATACTTCTGCTGACAGATATAATGAGTACACACAAAATTTAGCTTCAGAATTGGATGCTATTAATGAGGATATAAAACAAAAAGAAACTATGGGTATGTCTCCAAATTCTACTTATACTCCTCCTCAGCAAATGGCAGTTATTACTCCAGCACCATCATCAGCAAATAGTAGTACAGCAAATACAAGAGTTCCATATACAAGATCATCATCAAGCGACTCTATATATTTTATACAAGTAGCTGTTGGTTATGATAAAGAGAGTACATACTCTGCAAGAGATACTTTAAAAGCCAAATTTCCAAAAACTTTTATAAAAGAAGAGAAAACTGATGATGGTAAAATGATGTATAAATTAAAAGTTGGAAGATATGAAAGCAGAGAAGATGCTCAAAAAGTTTTGGCTGAAATAAAAAAGATACCAGCTTATAAAGATAGTTATATTTATTCCGATAAGAAAGTAAGTTAAATAAAAATATCCTAAAAGTTATAGTAATACCCTCTTAAAATATTTAATTTTTTGAGGGTATTATTATATTATCTGTTCAAATTTTGTATTTTTTGATTCTTTACTGTCTATCTCTATATTTTTATTTTTATTATTAATGCTGTTATCATAATATGAGGCGGTTATAGTCAATGTATCTTTATCTTCTTTTGAAAAATATCCCATTATCATAGCAGAATTATTAATTATATCTTCAATATTTTCTATATCTTTTATATTTTTAAAAAGTTCTAAATATCCGAAAGGTCCTTTATTATAATTAGGTTTTAATGTTATGCAGTTTTTTCTTTCCCTTTTTTCTAAAGCATCATTTTCTTTTTCATTTCTTCCAAGTAAAAGTTTAACATCTTTATTCATTCTAATATGTCTGCCTATAGCTAAATACTGCATCAATTCCATATTTATTATATCAAATCCATTGTTAGAAGTTAAATCAGCGTATCTTCTCGCGTATCCCTTATCAACTATGGCACATCCTGCTCCAGCTGGAATAGGGTAGTCTGTTATTCCAAACTCCTCTGCTAGTTTCATTTGAACATGCCTAGATCTTCCATATATATCATAAAGATTTTCTCTATTTATTAAACCTTCTTTTTCAGGTATTGTTATAGGCAAAAGTTTAGCAGATAAAGGTCTTAATAATCTTCCTTCAAGTCCGCTTTCTTTTATAGCATTTATTAAGTCTTGTGATTTCTGACTCATTGGTCTTTGTCCTTTAACTTCCCCTGTTGCTACAAAATCAAAATGTTCTTCTTCCATTATTTTTTTGGCAGTTTTAAGCATTAATATATGACAGTCCAAACATGGATTAATTGCACTTCCGTATCCGTATTTAGGGTTTAAAAACATATCAAGATAAACATCTTTTAATGAAACAAATCTAATAGGTATATTAAGAAAATCAGCTGCCTTTTTAGCGGGATCATCGTTATATATATCCAAAAGCTCTTCTTTTATAACAGAATATTCTAGACCAGTTACAAATCTTATAGCAAGAACATCTATATTTTCTCTCTTTAATATAGCTCCTACAAGCATGCTGTCTAATCCGCCCGATAATAGTAAAATAGCTTTTGCTTTTTTATCAATCATTAGAATTTTCCTTTTGTTTATATAATTATTTTTATAATATACTAAATGATTTTGTTTTGTCAATATTTTATTATTTTTTAAAAATTATATTATAATTAATTTATATATAAAAACTAATTATTTTTACAAAAAGTTGATTTTAGTTTTTAAAGCTGCAAGTAAGGGGGTATCAAATATTTATGTACTATTTATTTAAAAATAAGTTTAATAAATTATTATATATTTGTATTTTAATTTTATTGATATTGAAAATATTTTTAATAGGTTTATTATTGTATGCAAAAATTATTTAGGGTTATAAAAAATGTCTGATAATAATAATAATAAATCTATTTTTCTTGCAGCTATAGCATATATAATGTGGGGACTTCTTCCTGTATATTGGAAAGCGGTGCAGAATTTTGATTCGGCTTTTGTTTTGGGTATAAGAGTTATTACAACTTTTATATTTACTTTGATAATAATTATATATAAAAGAGCCAATTTATATAGAGGTGTAAAGCCTTTAGTATCAATAATAATAGCGGGTATATTTTTAGGTCTTAACTGGTATTTATATATTTACACTGTCAATTCAGGTCATGTACTTGAAGCAGGTTTGGCATATTATATAGCACCTATTTTAAGTATATTAATAGGAATAATAATTTTTAGAGAAAAGAAAACAGCTTTGGAATATGCGGCAATAATTTTAATGTTTATTGGCATGATATATCAAACTATAACATTGGGCAAGCCTCCTATTATGGCATTTCTTATAGGGTTAACTTTTTCAATATATGGATTATTCAAAAAGATGACTGTTTATTCAGGATGGGAGAGTTTATTTTTGGAAACATCTGCTATACTTATACCTTCAGTTATTTTGAGTAAAATATATTTTCCAGCATCGCCTCAGCCAGTATCTTCTTGGGTTACATTAATGTTTGCTGGCATTGCTACTGGAATACCATTATATTTGTATGCAAAGGCAGCTAAGGGACTTCAAATTTCTACGCTTGGATTTCTGCAGTTTTTTGTGCCTCTGCTTGCTACTTTACTTGCTATATTCGTTTATAAAGAAGAAGTTAATTTGAATAGGGCAATTACATTGGCTATAATAATATTGGCTGCTGTACTCTATGCTGTATCTATATTTAGAAGCTCTTTTTCTAATAAAAAATAAAGTTTTATATTTTTATTTCTTTTAATATATTTATAATATTTAACCTTATTAAAATTATAAATATTAAGAAAATTATGGAGTAAATAATATATATGATATCCCTAAATCTTATAAAAGATTTATAGAGTCTTGTTTTAATATAAGGTGCACTGTAGCCTCTTACTTCCATAGCAGCTGCCGTTCTCACAGATGACTGTATAGCAGAAATGACTATAGGTATAAATAGATTTGCTGTATTTGATATTTTTTCAGGTATTGACATTAATTTATAATCTAATCCTCTAGCCTTCTGAGCTTTTCTTATCCTTACGGCTTCATCTTTTATTAACGGTATAAATTTTAATGATAATGCTATTATTGTGCTGATGCTTTCTATAGGTATTTTTAAATATTTAAGATGGTAAAATATTTTTTCTATTGCAAATCCTATATCCATTATATCCATAGATGATAATACTACAGCAGCTAATATAATGATGCCGAATAATCTAAATACTGTATTTACTATATAATTTATGTCCCTTCCTATAAGAAAATAATTTATAATTATAATAGACAGAAGCAGCCATATAGAAGCAAAAAATATTTTTATGATGTTTTTTATATTTATTCCTATAAAAATTACATGCAGTATTACAGCGGCAGCACAGAATATAGTTTGATTAATATTATTCATAACTATTAATGATATAGCTAAAAATAATGTTGATAAAAAAATTGTTCTGGGATCAAATCGTTTAGTCATAAATTATGCTCTTATTAATAAAATATTCTTTGTATTAACTCATTTGAATTTGATATATTATCAAGATTGCCAATACCTAATTTTTTTAATTCTTCTATATATTTATAAATTTCTGGTTCTATTAAATTATATTCTTCCAATATACTTTTAGAAAACAGCAGATCTTTGGGCTTTCCATAAGTATATTTCTTATTCTTATTTACAATAAAAACATTATCTCCGTATTCTATTATATCATCTAATATATGAGAGGACTGAATTATTGTTATATTTGAATTTTTATTTAATTCTTTTATTGTTTTCATAAATATATTTTTACTTTCAAAATCAAGTCCTGCAGTTGGTTCATCTAAAAATAAAATTTTCGGCGACGTAATTATTATTGATGCTAGGGCTATTGTTCTTTTTTGTCCTCCGCTTATTTCAAAAGGAGATGCTTTTAAAAGTTTTTTATCTATATTTAATAGATATAGTACTTCTTTTAATTTTTTATTTATTTCTTTATTATCCAATTTATTTCTTTTTAGATTGAATACTATTTCTTCTTTTATTGTATTATTAAAGAATTGTTTTTCTGTGTATTGAAGCATTATTCCTGATGAATTTCTAAATTCTTTTAAATTTTTTTTATCATCTATCAATTTATTATCGAATAATACTTCTCCTGATATTCTTTTTATAAGCAGACACATAGTTTCAAGCAATGTGGATTTTCCGCTTCCTGATACTCCAGCCAAAAAATGAAATTTGCCGCTTTCAAATGTATAATTTAAATTTTCTGTTATTATATTTTTTTCTTTTTTATTAATTATATATCCTGCATTTAAATTTTTTAAAGTGATTTCCATAAACTTTCGCAAACCTTTTTATAATCAAAAATATCTTTATCAATCAGTATATTTTTATTTTTATATAATTCATAAGCTAATTTAAAATTAATAGGCATATTTAATTTGTGAAACTCATCATTTTTTATTAATGCATTAACAAAATCATTAACAGACCCATTAAATGTTATATTTCCATTATCCATAAATACAACCTCATTGCAGTATTCTATTTCATTAATATGATGAGTAACTATTACTATTGCCGTTCCCATAGAATGTATCTTTTTAAGTACATTAATGACTTTCATCCTGTTCTCAGCATCAAGCATAGATGTAGGTTCATCCAATACCAATATTTTTGGATTGAGTACTAAAGAGGAGGCAATGCATAGTCTTTGCTTTTCTCCTCCTGATAATGAATGTACTTTATCTTTTCTTTTATTTGACAAATCAACTATTTCAAGAACTTCATCTATTTTTTTATCCATTTCTTTGCTTGGTACAGAATAATTCTCCATTGCAAATGCTACATCAAGTTCTACAGTATCGGCGACTATCTGATCATCTGGATTTTGGAATACAAGGCTTGATATTTTATATATTTCTGACATATTTTCGTTTATGTCCATATCAAATATTTTTATGCTTCCGCTGTTTGCTTTTTCTATACCAAACATTAGCTTTATTAAAGTGGATTTTCCGCTTCCATTTTTTCCAAGCAATGCTAAATAGCTGTTTTCATTTATTGTTAGATTTAAATTATTGATAAGTTTATTTTTATCATCTTCAATATATGAGAAAGATACATTATTAAATTCAACGGCTTTATTCATAATTTTATCCATTTTTCTTTAGCAGCAAGCCCATATTAAAAAAATATAATTTATTATAGATAGTTATCTATATCATAAAATGGTATATTTATATTATTTTCTTTTAAAATAGATTTAAATATTTCCATAAACATACCGCTTTCGCTTATCATTTTTACTCTTGAAGTTATATCTTCTTTATCTTTATATAAACCAACTTCTCCTTCCCAATCAGCAGAGCATGTTAAATTAACTCCGCAGCTTGGACTTCCAGCTATTCCATATATGCCTATTATTTCATATCCATTATCTATATATTCTTTTATTGTGTCTGTAAATGAATTAAGAATTTTATATGCATATTTTTTATATCCAACATTATTAAATTGTTCTTTTACATGTCCCCATCTTTTTAATCCATAGCATTCTGTTTCAGGACATGGAAGCTGCAATATACCTATATTATTTTCAAATAAAGTTTTAATAAAAGGAAAAAATATATTCATATCTTTGTATTCTCCTTTTACAACAGAGTTTTGATTTAATACACAATGAGATAATATTGCCAATTTTTTGGATCTATTCATTTTCTATATCCTCATCAGAAGAATTAGATATTTTTTGAGATATTAATTTTTTGTTAGAAGTTATTTTTGTAAGAATAGAATTAGGTATTCTCCAAATTATGATATATGCTATTATACATGATAAAGGTTTATCTACTATATTTGATATTATTCTTGGTATAAATGCAGAAGTAAATATTTTTTGTCCGCTTTGAATTAAAAATCCAGTCATAATATCCATAGGTCCTCCTGCTAATCCTCCGTATAATACTACTGTTATAGGTGTTCCTACCAAAGGTGCCGCAACAGCAAGTATTAATCCTGTTATTACGGCAGTTTGAATTTTAAATCCGAATTTAATAGATATAAATCCTGTTATTATACCTATCATCATGTTAACTATTGCATAGGGAAGTTCTGCAGGATTATTTACCATTGATGTTATTAAATTAGTAACGAACCCAGTTATAGCACCGTATAATGGTCCTAATACTGCTCCGCTTAATACTGTACCCATTACATCAAAAAATACGAATGGTATGTTTAAATGTTTTGCTATGAATGACAGCACTATATTTAATGCTACACCTACAGCACAGAAAGTTAATGAATATGATTTAGTTTTCATTTTTATATCCTTATAAAATTATTTTATTAAAATATTCAGAAACGAAAGAATATTGTTTTTTATTTGGAATAGACTAACTGCCTATTATAAAATTAAAGTATCTGAGGAAAATGGTATTGCTTAATGAAATGCATTTTATGAAGTGAAGCGATAAATTCCATAAAATAATACCTTTGTGAAATTTTGAATATTTATATCATATAATATTGATAATAAAATGTCAATAAATAGTTTTTTATCTATATATTATTTTTACAAAAAATGATTATTTTTTATAAAATTATATAGCATTATTATAAATAGTAGTATATAATATAAAGAAATTTTTTAAGTGGATAGGATTATGAAATTAAGATTATCAAAAAGAGCATTACAGGAAGATTTTCAGGGCAATTTTGTAAAGATCATTTTAGAAGTAGCAGCAAAAGGTGATTTGATATCATTTGCTGGAGGCTTACCTAATCCTGCATCTTTTCCTGTAGAAGAAGTTAAAGCTGCGGCTAACAAAGTTTTAGAAACAAAAGGAGCATACGCATTGCAATATAATAGTGCAGACGGTTATGTGCCTTTAAGAGAGTTTATTGCTAACAGATACAAAAAACAAGGCATTAATGTGGAAGCAAAAGACATACTCATTACAAACGGTTCTCAGCAGGCTTTGGATATTATTTCTTCATGTTTGCTGGATCCAGGTGATAATGTTTTGGTTGAAGATCCTTCATATTTAGCTGCCTTGCAGTCATTTCATTTATATAATCCTAGTATTAAAACTGTTGATTTGAATGAAGATGGGGCAGATGTTGAACAAGTTAGAGAATCTATGAATAAATATGATCATAAATTTTTCTATGCAGTTCCTAACTTTCAAAACCCTACAGGAATAACTTATACAAATGATGTAAGAGAAAAGATAGCAGATGCAATGAAAGGTAAAGATACATTCTTTATAGAAGATAATCCTTACGGCGAATTAAGATTTAAAGGCGAACATCAAAGATCTTTATATACATATTTAGGAGAACAGGTTATACTTTTGGGTACATTCTCAAAAACAGTAGCCCCAGGTTTAAGACTTGGATGGATAGCTTGTTCTATACCAGAATTATGGACTAAAATGAAAGAATATAAACAGCTTATAGATATGCATACTAGTACATTTGCTCAGGTTGTAGTTTCCCAGTATTTTGAAGATAATGATTATGATGCACATATCAAAAAAATCATAGATTTATACGGAAAACAATGCAGTTGTATGTTGGAAGCTATGGATAAGCATTTGCCTAATGATATGCATTGGACTCATCCTGAGGGAGGTATGTTTATATGGGCTACTTTACCTAAGGGGATAGATGCTGTTGATTTTTGTGTTAAGGCAGCTGATGCTGGTGTTGCTGTTATACCTGGAGATCCTTTCTATGAGGCTAAAAGAGGGTTGGGTACTTTAAGACTTAATTATACGAATTCTACACCTGAAATGATAGATAAAGGTATGTCTATAGTGGCAAAAGTTGTTGATCAAATGCGTAAATAATTTAATTAGTAAAATATGTTTAGCATGTATGTATTAATAATATATACATGCTTTTTTATTTGAGATTATATATTCTATGCTATATAATTTATATAATGGTATTTGTTCAATTTGTTCATTAATTAATATAATTATGATATTTATATATTTTTTTATTTTTTTATTTTTTTTATAAAAAATATGTATTGTATTTTACAATACTAAGGTATATTATGTTTATAATTTTATATGATGCCTCTGCATATAAAAACACTATATTATTTTAAGGAAAAAACACTATGTTAAAAAAACTAACTTTATTAATCTCATTTTCATTTATTTTTGCAGGTTTAGTTTATGGTCAAACAGCTAAATCAACATTGGATGGCTTAAGTCAATCATATAATGGAGAAATGAATGCTTCTGCTACTTATGCGGAATATGCTAAAGTGGCAAAAATAAAAGCGTAGCAGCTATGTTTAGAGCAGCTTCTGCAGCTGAAGCTATACATGCTAAACTTTTAAATGAGATCGCTATGTCATCTAAATTATCTACTAAAGCATTAACAGCTAATATTGCTGCTATAAAAACATCTACAGATGCTGATAATTTAAAAAGCGGTATAGCTGGTGAAACTTATGAATATACTAAAATGTATCCAGCTTTCAGCAAAGTAGCTACTTCTGAAAACAATAAAAATGTTGCTGATTTAATGAATAGAACAGGAGCTGTAGAAAAAACTCATGCTGCTCTATATACTAAAACTATGCAGGATTTAAATGCTAATAAAACTTTACCAACTGGATATTATCTATGTCCTGTTTGCGGATATATAGAAGCAGGAAATGCTCCTAGCAAATGTCCTCTTTGTAATGCTACAGCTAGCTCTTTCCAAGCTTTTAATTAATAATAAACAAAATATTTAATTTAATAATAATATAGAGGCAAAAGCATTGATAATATTAAATATTATCAATGCTTTTTTTATTAAATTATAACTTGAAAAAATATTAATAGCTTATATAATATTTTAGACTTTTTAAAATATGGAGAACAAATAAAAATGCAATATACAAATATTATAATAATAGCTTTTGTAATAATTATAGCAATTATAGCAATTATAGCTGTAGTTTTAATCTTGAAAAATAAAAATAAAAAGCCGAAAGTATCATTAACAAGTTCTAAAAACAAATTTTCTTTATCATCTCTTTTTAATACTTCGGCAATAAATGATGAGTTTTTTGCAAGTTTGGAAAATACATTAATATCCGCTGATGCAGGAGTTGAAACTACAAAGGATATTATTTCAAAATTAAGAGAAATTGTTGAAAAAGATAACATAAAAGATCCAGAAGAGGCTAAAAAACATTTAAGAGAAATTCTTATATCAAAGTTTATATCTAAAAAAATAGAACTAAAAGATAAAAATATATTGTTTATAGTAGGTGTAAATGGGGTAGGCAAAACTACATCAATAGCTAAATTAGCTAATATATTGAAAAATGATCATAAAGTAATATTGGCAGCAGCAGATACATTCAGAGCAGCTGCTATAGAACAGCTGGAGGAATGGGCTAATAGACTTAATGTTACAATAGTAAAGGGTCAGCAGGCAGGAGATCCAGCAAGTGTTTTATTTTCTGCTTTAGATAAAGCAAAAGCATCAAATGCTGATATTGTTATAGTTGATACAGCTGGGAGATTTCATAATCAGGAGAATTTGGTAAGACAGCTTGAGAAAATGAAAAAAATAGCTACTGAGAGATTTTCAGAATTTAATTTTATTCCAATACTTGTATTAGATGCCAATGTAGGACATAACGGCATAGAACAGGCTAAAGTATTTACTAATGCTTTGAATATACAAGGAGCCATAGTTTCAAAAATGGATAGTTCAGCTAAAGGTGGTGTTGCAATAAGTGTGGCACATTATTTATCACTTCCTATTTTTTACGGTGGGTTTGGTGAAAAAGTTGATGACTTTAAGGAGTTTGATGTTAATAGTTTTGTAGATTCTATACTGCAGTAATTATTTTGGAGTAATTTATGTCTTTAACCATTAAACCTTCTGAAATTTTTGGTTCTGTTTATATTCAAATGAGTAAAAGTGATGCTCATAGGGCTTTAATTGCGGCATCTCTATCTAAAAAGCCAAGTACAATAAGACCTTGGATTAATAATGTCGGTACCGATATTGAAGTTACTAAAAATGCAGTATCTAATTTTGCCGATTTTGAATTGATAGATGACGGACTTAAAATAATACCGAAAGAAAAATACCCTAAAGATATTACTATAAATGTAATGGAATCAGGAACTAGTTTAAGATTATTAATACCTATTATTTCGGCACTTGGTATAAATTGCACATTTACAGGTTCTAAAAAATTGTTTTCAAGACCTATAGATATATATAAAAATATATGGAATGAACAGGGATTATTATTTGATATTAAGGAGGATTCTCTTACTATATCTGGTAAATTAAGAAGTTCTGAGTTTCATATTCAGGGAAATGTAAGCAGTCAATTTATAAGCGGTTTATTATTTGCTTTGCCTTTATTAGAAAATGATTCAAAAATTATTGTAGAAGGTGAATTGGAATCTGCTCCTTATGTAATGATGACATTAAAAACTTTGAAGTCTGCAAATATAGATATATGCAAACAGAGTATTAATATTATAGAAGTTTATGGTAATCAGGAATATTCTGCTTCTGACTATGAAGTAGAATCAGATTGGTCACATGCTGCATTTTTTGCAGTTGCAGGTGCTTTGGGAGGAGAAGTTACTTTATACGGACTTAATAAATATTCTATTCAAGGTGATAAAGAAATATTAAATATTTTAAAATATATGGGGGCTTCTATTACATATAATGATGATAACTCTATCACAATTAAAAAGGCATCAAAACTGCATGCTTTGGATATAGATGTTTCAAATATACCTGATTTAGCACCAATAATAACTGCATTGGCATCTACAGCAAAAGGCACTACTAAATTATATAATGCAGGCAGATTAAAATACAAGGAAAGTGATAGGATAAATGATTTAAAAGATAGCTTTAATAGAATAGGAGCTAAAATAGAAGCAGATGATGATAATATATTTATAGAAGGTGTTGAAAAATTGGAAGGAGGAGAAACGACTTCACATAATGATCATAGAATTGCTATGTCTATTGCGGTTGCTTCTATAGTGTCAAAAAATAATATCATTATAGATGATGCCCAGTCTATTAATAAATCTTCTTTTAATTTTATAGAGCAGTTTAGAAGTATTGGTGCCAATGTTATTTTATAAATTTTTTAGTGTATTTTTAAGCATCTCTAATTGAATATAATTTGTTACAGGAACACTCTCTTCAAGTACATCAGAGTTTAAAAATACTTTTTGCTGTGTTTCATACCATTTAAATATATCCCCATTTTCACATGCTTTCTTTATATCTGAAGAGTCAAGGCATATTACAGCATCTGTTTCTTCTTTCACAGATTCAACATTATTTCTAATAAGTTTAGCAGCTAAATACACAGTTTCATCCATATTATTTTTTCTGTAGTCCATAGCTTTTAACATTGCTCTTGAAAATTTTTTAACTATTTCAGGATTATTATTTATGTAATCTGCTGTAGATACGAAACTGCTTGTTAATGATATTTCATTTGAATAGTTAGTTATAGATGTTAATATCTTATAATTATTTGTTATATCTTTTGTATATGGTATCCATGTTGATACAGCATCTACTTTTCTATTCATAAGAGAGGCAGCAAGATTTGTTATATTTATATTAACCAAATTAATGTCTTCTATTTTTAATCCTGCATTTTCTAAAGCGGTATAAAGCATAGCTTCTCCTGATGTTCCAAAATGTGTTGCTACGGTTTTTCCTTTTAAGTCGTATACATTTTTAATATACGGGGCTGATATTATTTCCTCTGCCTTACTTATACAATCTGGAATTAAAATTTGAGCTTTTCCATTAATTATTAAAAAGTGAGCAGCATGACCTATATATGAAAAATCAATCTCTCCTGAAATCATTGAAATAATGGCGGCATGACCATTAAAAAATTTAAATAATTCAACATCTAAATTTTCTTCATCAAAAAAACCTTTTTCTTTTGCTACTGCTGCAGTTGAAGCACCTGCAAATTCAGCTAAATAGCCCACTCTTATTTTTATTTTATTGGTTTGATTATCATCTTCTTTCTTATTACTGCATGATATTAAAATAAAAATAAATAAAATAAAAATAATTTTTTTCATAGTTTTACCCTAATTTTTTATATCATAATTATTTTTTAATACATCTTTTTTATAAATATCTAATTTTTAAAATATTTACTCTTATTTCTAAATCTCAATCTTATTACTCTAAATAATGCTTCTGCTATAATATTTTTAGACATTTTTGATTGTCCGCTTCTTCTTTCATAAAATATAATTGGTTCTTCTTTTATTTTGTAACCATTGCTTTCAAATGAATAATTCATCTCTATTTGAAATGAATATCCTGCTGAAAGTATATAATCAAAATTCATATTTTTTAATACAGATACCCTAAAGCATTTAAAACCGCCTGTAATATCCATTATTTTAGAACCTAATATAAAAGAAGCGTATCTGTTTCCATAATAGGATAAAAATAATCTTCTTAAAGGCCAATTAACAACGCTTATGCCGTTACAGTATCTTGAACCTATTACTAAATCAAGTTTTTCTTCTTCTATTTTATTTATAAAATTAATTACAAAATTGGGATCATGTGAAAAATCAGCATCCATTTCTATAACATAATCTGGATTATATTGAAATGAATGCTTAAATCCAGCAATATAAGCAGGTCCAAGTCCTTCTTTTTTCTCTCTTTTTAATAAATGCACTCTATTATTATTTAAATATTTCTCTACTATACTTGCTGTTCCGTCAGGACTGTTATCGTCTACAACTAACACCTCTATATATTCAGGTAAATTTAATATAGTATTAATCATCTTTTCTATATTATCTTTTTCATTATAAGTAGGCAGTACTATTATAGCTTTCATTTATATTGTTCTTTCCTTAATTTTGTAGAATTTTTTTTTATACAATTATCTATTGTATTCATTATATAAGAAACATATCTTGTATGAATTTTTAAAGGGTTTATAATATTTTTGTATGAAAATACATCATCACTTTCTATAGTATAAAACACTATATCCCCAAACATTATTAAATCATTATCATCTATTGCATTATCCATACCAATTAGATTGATTTTTACCCCAATAGATATAGATGGTTCAATGATTTTGTATCCTACTATATAAGAATTATCATAATCCAATTCTATATCAAGAGTATGAACTAAATTTTTAAAAGTTTTTAATTTTATTTCCTTATTCCTATATTTTACAATAATATTTTCTTTAATATCTCCATCTTTAAAACTAAAATTAATGCTTTGCATTTGATTAAAAGGCTGTTTTATTTTTAACTGCTTTAATATAAGTTTAGATTTTTCAATA
The DNA here is from genome assembly GCF_944388875.1 of uncultured Brachyspira sp. Classification (GTDB taxonomy): domain Bacteria; phylum Spirochaetota; class Brachyspiria; order Brachyspirales; family Brachyspiraceae; genus Brachyspira. The sequence goes on along the minus strand of NZ_CALXKQ010000007.1, from coordinate 39,219 downwards.
TCTTCTTTTGACATTTCTATAGGACTTGCAAGAGCCAATTTATGATTTTTATTTAATTTATATTCGCTTTTATCTAAAGTATAAAATATATTTTTTGTTTTATCATAGATGAGATTATTCAATAACTTATCATTTTTATCATATACTGCCCATATAAATAGATTTGATGCTGTATTCATCATGTAGTTTTCTATAAATATGTTTTTCCAATTTTCAAAAGTCCATTTTTTACCAGACATTAAAGCCTTATGAAGTCTAAGCATTTGAAACTTATAAGATACTTTTATATAATTTTTCATAATATAGAAATCATCAACTATATTTGTACTTACATCTTTTCCAAATTTGGAAATATTTTTATTTGTATTATTATCTATAATTTTTTCAACTTCTAGTTTTTCATTAATATATACAGTGAAATCATGATTTTTATCTTTTAATAATTTTTTTCCGTTTTTATCTATATTATAATTAGGTATTATTCTATCACTTAATTCATCTTCTGTAATTTTTAATTTTTTGGCAGCCAATTTCAATGCCAGTTTTGAAGTATTTTGTATTTGGAAATATTTAAAGTTATTTGATATATAATCTATTATCATCAAAGAGTATATGCTTCCATTAGAAGCTAATGTTGATATGGCATAATTTGCTAATGACATTCTTCCAGATTCGCACCATTCTTTAATTTTGAATACAACTTTATCCATATTATATTCATTTTCATATATTAAATATGGTATCATTATATATTTATATGATGTATTAGCCCCGTCTAATATCCATCTGTCATATACATTTTTTATCACATGAAGAAATGAATTAAAATCAAAATATGAAACTATTTTATCCAAATCTTTTATTTTTGTAGGATTTTTTAATTTTGAATATTCCATATATATATATTTCATAACTATTATTGGAATATTTTGATTTGTATCTTTACTAAGTACACCGTACAATAAACCTTCATCTATGCATATAAGATTTTTTTCAAATCTTTTATCGTAATTTTTATTAACAAAATTAACTATGCTGTTTATATCTTTAAAACCTGATTTTATTATTTTTTTATTTTTCCATTTTTTTACTATATCTCTAGCTAAATCATTATCCAAATTTTTTAAATATTCATAAGCTTCTCTTTTTTTACGGTTAATAATTTTAATAGCAGTTTTTTTTATGATATTGGATTTATTATCCAAAAGAGAACATAATATTTTACTTGAGTTAAAATGAATATCGCTGCTGTAAAGCTGATTTAAGAATGGCACAAAATTTTTACTATTTTTAGTAATATCATTAATAAAAGTTTTACTTGCAAATATATTTTCAAAATATTCCTGATTATTTTTTATAATAGAATAAAAGAAATTATTAAAGTCTTTATTTTTTATTTGTACAGCAAAAGAATCATAGTATGATATAGAATCATTATAAGAATAGAAAAATATATAAGATATTATAATGTCTGATAATGCTATACCAAATGAATTAAAATAATCTAAACTTTCCTTATATGTTAAATTAAATCCTTCTTTTCTTGATAAAATTAAATATATTAATGATTTATAACTTTTAGTTTTTATAATTATATCTAATAATTTTTTTGATTTTTTAGAATATTCTGATAATAATAATATATAATATATTCTATAATTAGTTAGTAATGATTTCCTTATAAAAATAATATCATTTCTAGTTGGTTTTTTCTTTAATTTATAAGGCTCATACGGTTTTGATGCACAAAAATAACCGTATGCTGATTTTTTTGCTTTGAATCTTTCTATTAATTTATATCTTTCATCATCTTCATATATTATATCATCATTTATTATTGTAAGACTATTAGGGGTACCTATATGTTCTTCTATATTATATTTAGCATAATATGAATCATATATTTTATGCATTAATATATCTATTTTCTTATCTGCTATTTTTATATTTGCTTTTTGATCATTATGTTTTAATAATATAGCTGTTAGTATTATATATATTCCGCAATTATTACTTTTTTCAAGTTTTTTGTATAGGGTATAAAAATATTCTTTATCTTTATTATATGTAAAGTTTGCCTCTCTTAAAAAATCAAGAGCATATATATCGTTTTCTATTATACGGTTATTAATAGAACATATTTCTTTTTCTAAACTATATCCATGATACTTTCTAGAAAATAAAGAACTATTAAATTTTTCCATAAAATACCCTTTTATAATCTATATCAAATATTATATAATGTTATTCAAAAAATAAATACTATATGTTTTTACATGTTTTTTACAGCAAGCTGCCCGCATCCTGCCAGAATTTCCTGACCTTGCTTGAATCTTTCAACTACTTCGACTCCATTATCCTTTAATATAGATTTGAACCTCAATATAATATCTTTATTAGGTCTTTTCAATTCAGGAGCATGTTCTACTGGATTCATAGGTATTACATTAACTTTGAATGGGAATTCTTTTTTTAAATTTACTAATCTATAAGCATCATTAACTGAATCATTAATGTCTTTTATCAGCACCCACTCAAAAGTTATCATTCTCTTTCCATTTTTACTGTATCTTTTTAGTATAGCCATTAAATTTTCTATAGGGTATCTTCTATTTATAGGCATTATTTTATCTCTAACTTCATTTTTTAATGAATGAAGCGATACAGCAAGACGGCAGTCCAAATCTTTTTCAATAAGCTGTTTTATACCTACTATCTCTCCAGATGTTGATATTGTTATATGCCTTATACCTAAATTAAAGCCTTTAAATGAGTTTATTGTGTCTATAGCTTTGAATAGATTTTTAGTATTTGCTAAAGGCTCTCCCATACCCATAAAAACTATAGAATTTACCTTTTTAGTAACAGCTCTCATAAGTATAAATTCGGATAATATTTCATCCGCAGTTAAATTTCTCGAAAGCCCCATATTTCCAGTAGCACAGAAAGCACATCCGTATCCGCATCCTACCTGTGATGATAGGCAGAAAGTAACTCTGTCATTTTTATTTAAAATAACAGATTCTATTTTCTTTTTATCATATAAGGATATTAGTAGTTTCTGTGTTCCATATTCATCTTCAGCTATATTTTCTATTTTAGAATTATGTATAAAGTATGCATCATTAAGTATAGACCTTAAATTTTTAGGAATATTGCTCATATCATCAAAATTTACAGCATACTTTTTGTATATCCAATCAAGTACCTGAGAAGCATGGAATTTTGGAAAGCCATTATCCTCGCAGAATTTAGATAATTCATCCTCTGAAATATTCATTATAGATATTTTTTTAGACATAATTTTATATTTAATAACTTATAACCTATAAGTTAAATTAAACTCCTCAGCAGCTTTTTGTAGGAGTTGTATCTCCTGTACTTGAAGAAGCACTATTTTTTCCTTTATAATCATTTACATAGAATCCTTTTCCTTTAAATATGATTCCAGTATTAAGAGATATCATTCTTTTTGCCTCTGCTCCGCATTCAGGACAATTTGCTTTAGCTTCTGCAGTCATGGATTGAAATTCTTCAAATTCCTTTCCGCATTTTTCACATTTATATTCATAAGTTGGCATAATTTTTCCTTTTTTAAATAAAATTTATTTCACTAAATATATATTTAAATGTAAATCTGTCAAGTATTTTATTACTTAGTTTAATGAGAAATAATCCAAATTTTTAACCATATTTTCTGTTTTGTCGGATACATTCTTACTCAAATCGGCACTTTCCTGAGCCATATAAGAGTTTTCCTGAGTAATATCATTTAATTGATCAACAGCCATTTTTATTTGAGATATATTTTCATCTTCTTCTATTATCGCATTTGTTATTATTATAAATAAAACAAGTCAAATTATATTATTTTGTTATACTTTATTATTCTTGTAATGTGCTAAATATAATAAATTTGTATTATAATCTTTATTAGTTATTGCTTTATTTTGATATATTATACTTTTATATTTATCATTAGAGTTTAAATTTTTGTTTCTAAAGCCACCGTCCATTTTAAGAGCATGTATAATATCTCCTATAGTTATAGATTCTGGCTGGCATCCTAAAGAATATGATATATTTGATCCATTGACTATTTTTATAACATACATTGATTTTTCTAATGGTTCTGATATTTCATTTATTATTGCTGGGGCAGTTTTTAATTCTTTAGCTAATTCATACATTGTTATAGCTTTTTTTCTATTTATAAATCTGTGAGTTATTATATGCATAAATTCCAATGCTATAACTTCTTTTTCTGCAAAAGATAATCTTATACTGTTTTTATCTACACCATAAGACCTGAAATATTGTATTGAATATGTTAATTCAGCACCGAATAATATTATATTCCAAACCATATATAATAGAAGTAATAATACAGGTATTTGAGCAAATGAGCTTGCTGATGATAATTCGGCAGGAGCTATACTTGTAAGCATATTATCTTCACTGCTTATTGTAACAATATCATTTATTTTAAAACTATATTTTATTAATTGTTCTGATACATTTGGTGAGAAGTTAGTAAAATTAAGCATATTAGTTGAAATAGCTTCTTTTTCATAAGTTGCAGCACCAAAACCAGTACCTATATTTTCTTTTATAACATAACTTATTCTCTCCAATTTTATATTAGATATATATTTTGGGTCTATATTTTCACTATTGCTCATTATATTGTCATTAATTATATTTGTATCTGTAATGTCATTAGTATCATATTCATTTGTTTCTGTTTCAATATTATATGCTGTATTGTCATAATTATTATAACTGCTTATTTCCTTTACAACATATTCTATTTTATATTTATCGCTGTCAAATATTTGCTTATAATTTTTTACATTTATATTCAATTTTAAATATACACTGAATAAAGATATTATAGTTACCGCCACTAAAATTGATGATATAGCTGCATTAGACCAATTTACTTTAGTTTGCGGCACCAATACATAAGAAAATAGAATCAGTATTGACATTGCTATTATAGGAGTAACCCATGATAATAATATCTTTATCAAAGTAGGAAGATTATGCAGACTTATAGATGTATATGTTATTAATGTAAATGATATTCCTATTAGGATAGGTATTAAAAAAAGCAATGCTATATAGTTGGCTGCTACTCTAGGTATTGATGTTTTTACCTTTACACGCCATATTTTCACTAAGCAGTTTTGTATATTATGAAGTATTAATGCTGTACTTATTATAGTAGATATTACACCTATTATACCGAAACTTGCCAAATCTGTATTATCTGCTATATTTAATATTTGCCTAACCATTGGTTCATAAAATGGAGCATTTTTTTCCATCCATTCAAAAATAACTACAAATATGTTCTGATATATATTAAATATTCTTAGTATGAAGAGTCCTACTATTAAAGCAGGTATGAAAGATAATGTTACAAGATATGTCAATGAAGCTGCTCTTATACTGCAATCATCTTTAATAAAGTCAGTTACAGCAAATACTATAACTCTGTACACATCTATAAAAAATCTTTGTATTGGTTTGAATGAGTTTTGATCTAAATTATATATGTCTTCTGTAAAAAAGACCTTTAATTTATTAAAAAATTTTTTAACTTTTTGGATTTTAGTCATAAAACACTTCTTGCAAAAAAAATTATATAATGTATAATAGATAAACAAAAGCGAGGGTGGCGAAATTGGCAGACGCACTAGACTTAGGATCTAGCGCCCTAGGCATGAGGGTTCGACTCCCTCCTCTCGCAAATATATTCTTTACCCATCTTTTTTATCCTTATCATCAATTTTGTTATCTTCTATTTCGACAGAAAATTTACATTTATTGCATACTTTTTTATATCCTGACGAAGTTTTTATTATTCTCATGGAATTTTTGCATCCGCAAAAAGGACAATCCTCATGGTTTCTAAACACTATCATTGATATTAAATCTATAACTTTGTTTATTCCAGATACAAAGAATAATATTCCAAACATTAATATAAATATAATAATGATTATTATAAAAAATATAAGAACTAATAAATCCACTTTTTAATAAACCCAACAAAATAATATTTGATATTATATATTAAATATATGATTTTTCAAAGAAATCTGAGTATATTTTTATCATATTTGTGTTAATATATTTTATTGGAAAATCTGACCAAGTATCCAATTCATTATTCCATAATCTGTAATAATAATTTCCGCCTTCTTTTTTCCATTCATAAGTTAATATTTTATTTGTTTCTGAATCATTGGATTTATAATTATTGCTGCAGCTGTATTCTATTTTATTATTATTAAAAAAAGTATATTTTTCATATTCATTATTGGAGTTTTTAAATACCCATGTTCCTATAAATCTTATATCTACAGCAGGTTTTTCTATACTTATTATTTCTTTTTGTCGGCATGAAGATGCGATAAAAAGTAATATTATAATTATATATAATTTGTGCATATTATCCCTTAAAAAATATTTATTTATAATATCGTAATAAAAATCATAAAATAAAAAATTGATATATTAAAAAACTAATTTAAATTTATTGATGAATATATTTTTTATTATATAATATTATCGTTTTTTCTAAAATTAATTTTTGATGTATATGGGGCAATAGTTTTATATTGTTTTTATTTGGAATTATTTTTTCAAATAAATTTATAATAATATTTTTTAATAGGAGTTTTTATGCAAATAGATGGGAAGGTAATGAAAAAATCTAACAAGTTTGAGAGTTTTCTTAATATTATTGAAGCGGTAGGAAATAAACTTCCAGACATAACTATTTTATTTCTTATAGCATTTTTTATAATGCTTATAGTATCATGGATATTATCTCATTTTACATTTAATTATTTTCATCCTACAACTGGAGAACAGATAAAGATTATAAATATGCTTGCTCCTTTAGAGCTTACTAAATTTATAACAAAGATGACATCTAATTTTGTAAATTTTCCTCCTTTGGGTATAACGGTTGTAGCAACATTAGGTATAGGAGTAGCAGAGGGCAGCGGATTTATTAGAATGATCCTTATTAAGCTGCTTGCAATAATACCAAAAAAAGCAATAGCTCCAGCAATAATATTTATATCTGTAGTAAGCCATATAACTTCAGATTCTTCTTATGTTATATTAATGCCTATGGCTTCTATAATGTTTTTTGCAGTTGGAAGACATCCTTTGGCAGGAATTGCAGCTTCATTTGCAGGACTTGCGGGAGGTTTCTCGGCAAGCTATACACCTTCTACAATAGACCCTATAATGCAGGGATTTACACAAGGTGCGGCAAGACTTATAGACCCTAATTATACTGTTAATGTTTTATGTAATTATTTTTTGAGTATATCATCAACTTTTTCTGTTATTCTAGTATGCTGGTTTATTACTGATAAAATAGTGGAGCCTTTTTTATGGAAGACAATGCCTATTGATGAAGGAATTAAGCCTGAAGATACTAGTATTTCATCAATAACAAAAGAAGAAAACAGAGCTTTTAAAATAGCATTTTCTGTTTTGATATTGATGTTTGTACTTTTGATAGTTTTGCTTATACCAGAAAAGTCTTTATTAAGATCTCCTAATGGCAGCCTAACAACTCCTGATGCTCCTGTCATGCAGGCAATAGTACCTATACTTTTTTTATTTTTAGTTATACCGGGATTCATATATGGAAAGCTTACAGATAAGTTTAAAACAACAAAAGACTTTAGTTTGGCTATGGCTGGAAGTGTTAAGAATCTAGCTTCATTTCTTACTTTTTCATTTTTCTGTGCTCAGTTTTTGTATGTTTTCGGTAACTCTAATGTGGGTACATTGATAGCTATATCAGGTGCCGAGTTTTTGAAGTCATTGAATATGTCTCCAAAAATCACTATAGCAGGTATAACTTTGCTTACGGCTATATTGAATTTGTTAATAACTTCAGCTTCATCAAAATGGGCTATATTAGCACCTATATTTGTACCAATGCTTATGGCTGTGGGTATATCTCCAGAACTCACTCAGGCAGCCTTTAGAGTAAGTGATTCAGCTATTAATGTAGTTACTCCGATTTTTGCCTTTTATCCTCTGATAATTTCTTATTGTCAGAAGTACTGCAGTAAAACAGGGGTTGGAACATTATCTTCTATGATGCTTCCTTATAGTATAGGATTGCTTGTTGTGCTTATGATAATGCTTTATATATTCTGGGGATTAAATATACCTATAGGGTTTAACAGCGGTTATGTATATCCGCCTATTCATTAAAATTATAATAATAAAAAAAGAGGTAAATATGTTAAACGATAATATTAAAAAATTTCAAATAGACAGCTTTTTTAAATATTCAGCAATACCAAGCCAAAGCAATGCAGGTGTAAAGATCATTCCTAGTTCAGAAGGACAGATGAGGCTTGCTAGAGTACTTGCTGATGATTTAAAATCTTTAGGATTAAAAGATATAATTGTTAATGATAATGCAGTAGTTACAGCATTGCTTCCTAAAAATAAGGACAATGTGCATTCTATTGGTTTTGTTGCTCATCTTGATACTGTTGACGTTGGACTTACAGGAGATGTTCATCCTCAGATATTGAAATTCGAAGGAGAGGATTTGTGTTTAAACAAAGAAAAAAATATAATGTTTAGAGTATCAGAACATCCTGAAATAAAAAAATACATTAATGATAAGATAATATTTTCGGATGGTACAAGCGTATTAGGTGCTGATAATAAGGCAGCAATAGCTACAGTAATATCGGCTTTAAAATATATAGCAGATAATAATATTGAACATGGTGATATATACATAGCTTTTGTACCAGATGAAGAGATAGGACTTCTTGGTTCTAAGGCATTGGATTTGAATGTATTTAAACCAGATTTTGCCTATACTATAGATTCCTGTGAGATAGGGGAGGTTGTATATGAAACATTCAATGCAGGAAGTGCTTCTATAGATATAGAGGGAGTAACTGCTCATCCTATGAGTGCGAAAGGTGTTTTGGTTAATCCCATACTTATAGCCATAGATATAGCCAATGAATTTGACAGAACATCTACCCCTGAATGCACGGAAAAGAAAGAAGGATATATTTGGGTTCAAGGAATAAGCGGAAATCAAAGAAATGCATCGTTAAAACTAAATATAAGAGATCATAATAAGAAACTTTATGAAGAAAAAAAATCTAAGATAATAGAAGCAGTTGAAAAATATCAGAAATTAGAGCCTAGAGCAAAAATATCATTAACTATAGATGATGTTTATGCTAACATTGCAGATTCTATTAAGGATGACAGATTTGCAATAGATGTTATCTATGAGGCTATGAAGAATCTTAATATAGAGCCTAAAACTATATCAATGAGAGGCGGTACTGATGGTTCTGCTTTATCAGTGAAAGGACTTTTAACTCCTAATTATTTTACAGGAGCTCATAATTTCCACTCTATATATGAGTTTTTGCCTATAGAGTCATTTCATAAAAGTTTGGAAACTACGCTTGAGATAATAAAAATTGTATCAGAAAATAATATACATGATGCTAAATTAAATAAATAATTTTTATTGATATATCTCTTAAGTAAGCAGTTTTAATTATAAACTTTGACAAATTGTGATGTTTTTAGTATAATTAAATAATGAAAATGTATACTTTTCTTTATATACAGTTGTTAGATATAATAAGAAGAAAAAATGAAGGCATGTTAATAGTATTTAAGCAAGGTATATAAAGAGAAAAATATGAAAAATAAAAATATGGACATTAACCTTATTAGCGAATTAACAGATTAAACTATATGAAGTAAAAAATTATAATATTAAAAAACTTTATATTCTTATATACGAATAAGTTTTTTATATTTAATAAAAGTTATAATTAAAAAAATTAATAAATAGGAATGAATATTATGGCAGCTAATATCGCAGTGCTTTATAAAAGTAAATATGGAACAACAAGAACTTATGCCAAATGGATAGCAGATAAACTTCATGGGGATTTATATAATATTGATAATGTAACCGTTCAAAATTTAAATAATTATGAGTTTATTGTGTTTGCGGGTGCTTTATATGCTGGTAAGCTTTCTTCTGCTAAGAGAATAAAACAATTTTTTAACAAGTTAAAAGGTGATAAGCATTTATATTGTGTTGTAGTTGGGCTTGGAAACCCTGAAGATAAAGAACTGTATAATAACGCTGTTAATCAAAATTTTAAATCTAATATAAAAGATAAGATGAAATTTTATTTTTTAAGAGGTTCTATAGATTTTGATAAACTTAAGCTTCATCATGCACTTATGATGCACATGTTAAGAAGGATAATAGCAACTAAAACAGTAAAAACAGAAGATGAAAAGTTATTATTGGAAAATTATGGTAAAAAAATAGATTTCCTAAATAAAAATTCTATAGAAGAAATAGTACTCGATATAAAAAAGAAAAACAAAGAATTAAATAACAATTAATATTATTATCTTAAAATTTATTCACAATACATATACTACAAATATTTAAAATAATTCGTAAATTTTTTAAAAAAAAGAACTACATATACGCATTTTTTATAAAAAACGCTTGTATTTTTATTTTTTTATATTATTATTTATATATAAGTAAAAAATAATAAAAATGCTTATGATGAAACAGGGTACAATAATTTAATAAGGAGATTAAATATGACTAATAATAAATATGATATAGTAATAATAGGTTCTGGTTTAGGAGGATTAACATCAGGAGCCTATTTAGCAAAACAAGGAAAAAAAGTTCTTGTATTAGAAAGCCATAATATAGTAGGCGGATGTGCTACAGTATATAAAAGAAAGAATGTTAAGTTTGAAGTTGGACTTCATGAATTAGACATGGCTAAAAAAAATAGAGAGATGAAGCATGTAATATTCAGCAAACTTGGACTTTATGATAGAGTCAATTTGGTACAGCTTCCTCAAACTTGGAGAATAAAAACTGAATCTACAGATTTGACTATACCTGAAGGTTATGAAAATGTTATTAATACTTTGGAAAAAGAGTTTCCAGAGGAGAAAGCAGGTATTAAAAAATATTTTGCAGGACTTTCAAGAATGATGTATATGATAAGAAGAGTTCCTTATGATTTGAAATTTTGGGATTTCTTTTTCTTTCCAGTAACAACATTTCCTATGATACTTTATCAATTGTTTACACAGAAGAATACTGGGGATGTTTTGGACTCTATAATAAAGAGTGATAAGTTAAAGAGGATTTTAAATATTAATATAACATATTACCATCAAAACCCTTATGAGTTTACTTGGTATTATCATGCTTGTGCTCAGGGAGCATATTATAATTCTGCTTACTTTGTTAAAGGCGGAAGTCAGAATTTATCTAATGCTTTAGCTGATATAATAAAAGAAAATGGAGGAGAGATAAGAGTATCTTCTGAAGTTAAGAAAATAAATGTTAAAGGTAATATTGCTGAGGGAGTAACTTATTTTGATAAAAGAGCAAAACAGGAAGTTACAGTTAATGCTGATTATATAATAGCAAATGCTGCACCTCAAATAGTTTATGATGAGCTTCTTCCTAAAGGATATGAAGATAATAGAATAAAGAAACTTAAAAACTCAGTATCTCTTTATACAGTTTACATAATATTTAAGAAAAAATTCTCAGAACTTTATCCTAACAATGCATACTCTACTTTTATAACTACTGAGAAAACATTAAATACAAAATTTAAAGAAGATGCTAAAGGGCAAAGAGGAATACCTGTAGAAGATAGAAACTTTGTATTTGTAGATTATTCAGCTATAGACAGCGGATTAGTGGAAGAGGGAGATAACCGTTCATTTGCTGTACTTACAGGACCTTCTTTCTTAGATGAATGGAAAGATTTAAGCGATGAAGAATATAAAGCCAGAAAAAAAGAAATGGCAGAAAAATTGATAGACAGAGCAGAACAGCATTACCCTGGATTTAGAGATAATATAGAGTACTATGAAGTTGCTACTCCTAAAACTATTAAGAGATATATTAAAACTCCAGACGGAACTCCTTACGGATTTGTACAGGATACTTATTTGAAAAAAAGCCGCTGTGTGAGAGTATCTCCTACTGTTAAAAACTTACATTTTGCCAGTGCTTGGAACTTCCCAGGAGGAGGATTTACGGGTGCTTTATTAAGCGGATATTTGGCAGCTAGAAATATATTATTCCCATTGAAGCCTTATATTGTATTAAGATTACTATTGTCAATAGCTGTAGGTACTGCAATAGGAACTGCGTATCAATGGATACCTGCATTAATGAGTTTATTCAAGTAAAAATTAATGATTTGTAAGTGATAAGCAATTAAATATTTGTTTATCACTTAGTATAAAATATAAAAAGGATACATAAATGAAAAATAAAATTATTACAATACTAATTTTTACAATGATAGTAAATATTGCGGCATTTGCCCAGAATACTGATGACATAGTTGGTTTATGGTATGGAGAGGCTGATTCTAAAAATAGAATAGCTGTTGTTGAAATATATAAAGAAAATGGCAAGTATTATGCTTATTCATTTGGATATAAAAATTCTACAGATATAGTAAACGATGTTAATAATCCGAAAAGCGAACTTAGAAATTTACCTTTAAAGGGGCTTGTATATTTATATGATTTACAGTTTGATAATGGAGAATGGAAAAAGGGTAAAATATATAATCCTGATGAAGGTAAAATTTACAATGCTAAAGCGTCTATTTCTGATAATAAGCAGGAATTAAAAATAAGAGCAAGCGTTGATAGTGCGGGTATTTTTGGAAAAACTATTACTTGGAAGAAAGTACCTAGTTCTGAAGTTTCTAAATATAAGACTCTAAATAGAAATGAATTAAGAAGGATTAATTAAAATATACTCAGTGTATAGTGAAATAGCTATACACTGAGTAAGGAAATAATAGAACTTTATTCAATGATATTGAGGATACATATGAAAAAAATATTAGCAATAATATTCATTTTTATTGTAAATATACCATTGTTAGCACAAGAAGATGAATCTTCTCAAAAATATTCTGATGAATGATGGTATTTTTCAAATCATTTTTTGGGAAGATGGAATCACTTTGGTGCTTTATATCAAGGACAATTGTTCTATAAAAAGGCTTTATTTAGGGAGATGAATAATTTCTTTTTTAATGATTCCTATATACTTGCAGGAATAGAACAGGAGTTAAGCAGCTTTTCAAGAACATCAGCTTATGTTGAATTTCAGCCTTTAATAGCATTAAAAGTATTATTTAAGTTTACTTATGAAGCAGGACTTACAGATTCAGGAAAGCCTGTTTTGGTTGATAGAAATACGATGGAGTTTAATCATGCTCTTCCTCCATTTACTGGACTTAATCCTATGACTAGAAAACCTCAATATGTTGGTGGCAATACTATATATTTTCAGATGGCACCTACTGTTACAATTGGAGGTCCTGCAGGAGCAGGCTTAATAGCTTTGATATATACTCCTTATATAAATTATGTAAGGGCATTTGGAGTTGATAAAGATGAATATATTTACTTGGCTAGAGAATCTATAGTTGTAAGGGCAGAAGATATGTATTTTAATCATGATATAAAATTAGGATATAGTATGAAAGAATGGGGTATGTCTTTTGCTGTTAATACAACAATAGAGCATATGCTTTCTAACAAGGATTTATATAGGGTTGGTTTATTTGCTGCTTATTCATATAAGAAAGCATTAAATAGTGTTCCTAGTCTTTTTCCATTTATTAGTGCTAAAATAGGAACTTGGTTAGTTGAGAAGCATGCACAATATAAATTTGCTATGCAGCTTGATGCTGGTATAGAATGGAAATTTTATTAATATATAATTTAGAGGTATTAAAGCTAATAATATAGTATTTAATGTGATAAATGAGAATTAAATTTTAATAGTTTATATTAATGCATTAGGTATTTTTGGAAAAACTATTACTTGGAAGAAAGTACCTAGTTTTGAAGTTTCTAAATATAAGACTCTAAATAGAAATGAATTAAGAAAGTTGAATTAGATTTTTATATAAATAAACCCTGTTGATAATTTTAATTTTGGGCTAGTATATTACTACTGTATACTAGCCTGAAAATTAAAAAAAAATGATTTTGGACAAAAAAAATTTTACTAAAATGTTTATATTAGTGTTTATATATAGAAATAGTTTCATTAAAATTAAGGAGCTTTAAGGTAAATTATGAAGAAAAAAATATTATTTGTATCCGTATTTTTTATACTTTCTAATATTTTACTTCTTGCACAAAATGCTAATGATGTTGTAGGTTTATGGTATTCTGAAAAAGATTCTGAAGGTTTAATACCTGTTGTAGAGATTTATGAAGAAAATGGTAAATATTACGGATACTTTTTTGATTATAAGGGAGGATACAGCGGACCTGAAAAAAAAGATGCCAAAAATCCAAATCCTGAAATGAGAAATCTTCCGTTAAAAGGTTTAGTTTATCTAATGGGACTTTCTTTTGAGGATAAGGAATGGAAAGGCGGAAAAATATATAATCCTTATGATGGAAAAACATATAATGGCAGAATGTCATTATCAGATGACGGAAAAACTCTTACAGTTAGAGGTTCTTTAGATAAGTCTGGAATATTTGGAAAATCTATGAAGTGGACTAGAGTTCCTGATTCTGAAAAAGCAAAATATAAGCCATTAAAAAAGTCAGAATTAAGAAGATTCAATTAATAATATTTCATAATATATAAACTATTAGGAGGCTTAAAAATAATAAAGTCTCCTTATTTTTTTAACTTGATTTTATCTCCAAGTGTGCTGTATATTATACCAATCAATATTAAAATTCCTCCTATTACCTGAGATATCAATAGATTTTCATTTAAAAGTATTACAGCTTCTAAAGAAGAGAAAAAAGGTATGGAATCATATATAATACCAGCTTTAATAGCACCTATTTTAGCTATAGCCATATTCCATAATATGAATCCTAAAGCAGAAGGAAATACTCCTACATATACGAGTATTAAAGCCGACTGCATAGTCAATTTATGATAATTATTAGTTTTATATGCAAATATCATTGCTATTATTAATGGTATAAGACCTATTGCAACCATAAGATAAAAAAATGCAGATTGTGAAATTTCTTTAGGTCTTATTCTAATAGCTAAAGTATAAACTGCAAATAGTACAACAGCAAACAGCATATACAAATCGCCTATTGCAAATTTTAATTTTGTCAAAACTTCTATACTTCCCTTAGTTATAAGTATTACCACTCCTATTATAACTATAAATAATCCAAATTTTTGATTTATAGTTAATTTTGTTTTCCATAATATTCTGCTTATTATTGCCATTATAATTGGCGATAGGGTAGCAAGCAATGACATATTCGTAGCATTGCTTGTATGAGCTGCTAAGTATACAAATGTATTAAATACTGTTACTCCTAATATTGAGATTATTATAATTTGTATCCATTTGCCTTTAGCATATTTTATATTTTTTATTAACTTCTTTATACAAAATGGAGTTAATACTATAAAAGTTACAAACCATCTGTAAAAAGAAATTTCTATAGGTGAAAAATTAACGAGATATCTAGCTGCTACAAAATTGCCGCTCTATATAATAACTGCCAATACTGCAAGTATATATCCAGAATTTTTATTTTGTGACATAGTGATTCCATTTTTATTATTAACAGCATACTATATTATTACAAAATTATTTTTTTGCAATTATTTTTTATCATTTTACTGATTTTATTGCATAATAGGTAATCGATACTATAGAAGATAATATTGAAATTGAAGCAAGTACAATATATGCTGTTTGTATAGAATAAATATCTATTAATTTACCAGTAATTATAGGAAATAAAAATATGCCGAAAGAATATGCAGATTGAAAAAATCCCATAGCTGATGATTTTTTTTCTGCTTCTATTTCTTTTATAGATTCGCTTGTAAGCAAAGATGCAAGTATGCCTGAAGAAAAACCTCCCAAAACTTGAGATGCTGTTATTATAAATATATTATCCGTTGATACAACCATTATACAGTATACAGCCATGATTATAAATGATAATGGTATATATTTTTTTATATTATCTTGATTTTTTATTCTGCTTGGTACAAAAGCACCTATTATGGCAAATAACATACTCACTATTGAAGCCGTTCCTATATTTTGTGAACCGCCCCCTAGCTCCTTTATTCTATTTAAAGTAAATGAAATAACTGCTGACATTTGTATGCCCTGTATTACTATAGCAAGCAAAGAAAATACTATTAATCTTTTATTTTTTAGAACAGAAAAAAGTACTTTTACGGATAATTTTTTTTCGTGTACAGTGTCCTTTAAGAATAATCCTAATATAGAAACCAATGCCCCTGATACTGCACTTACAGTAAGAAGAAATTTCATTCCAAGTTTATTATAAGAAAATGCTGCTATTATAAAAGAAATAAACATACCTAATACGCTTGCAACTAATGCTTTGCTTGCAGCTTTATATTCTTCATTTTTATTAAAATATGAAGCGTATAAAATTATAAATACAGTCCAAATAGAAGCAGATATTCCGCATAATATTCCTCCTATTAAGAATCCGTATTGATTTGTATTTAATAATCTTATAACAGCACCTAAAGATGTTAGAAATCCTGCTAATATTATGAGTGACTGGCATTTTCCTATATAATCATTAATAAGTCCGAAAGGAAATTTTAGAAACATCTGTGCAGCACCGTAAACACCTATAATAATACCTATCATAGAAGATGTTGTATTTATAGATGATAGATAAGCAGCCTGATAAGGTACATAAACGTATAATGACATCCATAAAAGAGTCATTATTATAAATAATAAATTAGACATAACTTAATTCCTAAACAGAAAAAATAAGACCATCTAATAAAATTAGATAGTCTTTATATTATACATTTAAACTTTTATTTGTACATCATAATTCATCAACATTTATTTCAGCAACTGAATTAAGTACATAATTGGGTCTGTATGGAAACTCTTTTATCATTTCTCTAGTTGTAACACCAGAAAGTACAAGACATGTTTTCATACCAGCACCAAGTCCTCCCAATATATCAGTATCCATTCTGTCGCCTACCATTAATGTTTCTTCACTATGGGCATTAATTTGATTCTTTGCTATAGACATCATAATAGGGTTAGGTTTTCCAACTATATAAGGTTTTTTTCCTGTAGCAGTTTCTATAGCAGAAAGTATAGGACCTACAGCGGGTATTAGTTCTCCGTTAGGTGCAGGGTCTACTATGTCTGGATTGCATCCTATAAATCTTGCTCCTTTATTTATTAAATGCACTGCCTTTTGAAGCATATCAAAATTAAAAGCATTGGTTTTCCCTACAACAACATAATCTGGATTAACATCGTTTATACTATATCCTACATTATAAAGTTCACTTACAAGTCCGCCTGTTCCTATAACATAAGCTGTGCCGTTTGCAAGCTGTCTTTGAAGGAATATTGCTGTTGCCTGTGCTGCTGTAAAAAAATGCTTTTCTTCCAAACCATTTACGCCTAATGATTCTAATTTTCTTTTTAAATCTCTCGGAGTTTGTTCTGCATTATTAGTCAAAAATAGAAATGGAATATTTTTATATAATAGCATGCTTATAAAATCTTTGGCGCCGTCTATTAGATTATTTCCTCTATATATAACTCCGTCCATATCTGATATTATATTAATCATTTATTTTTTCCTCTATTATTATTTATTAGTTAGTTATATTATTTGTTTTTTATTAAATAAATTTTTTTTCATTATAACATATAAATTGTATAAATATAAAATAAAAAGTCAATGATAATTTTTTTAATAAAATAATTCTAAATATATTGTTGTTTTTTGCATTGTATTTAACTATATTTTTTATGATTAGGAAACAATATTAATCAAATATAGTTTCAGGCTTTATTCCATTGAGATGATATAATAAAATATTGTAATTTATTGATTATATTTTATCAGTACTATATTTTATATGTATAAAATTGAAATTACTTGTTTGGTCAAAAATATTTTTAAGTTTTTTATTTATTGCGGATGCGGAATTCAAAATATTTTATTTATGATAATGAAGTTAGGAAAGTTATTGATGATATACATATAAAAAAGAAGAGAATCAAAAACAATTAACTCTCTTCTCAATTATTATTTGTATATTATCTTTTTAATTTCCTGCCTTCTTTATCAGTGAATTTGTCTAATATGATCATTACGATATCTATAATATACCATATACCAAAACCGCCTGCAGTAATCAGATATAATATACCTGTACCTATTTTTCCTACATAGAACCTATGAACTGGCAGGAATATTGCTAAAATTAATGTAACAACCCAGCTTTTTTCTGAAGTTTCCATAATCTCTCCTTAAAATTTATTAACCATACCAGTGTATAGTATATTATAAAAAAAATCAATACATAAAATAACATTCTTTATTTTGATTAAAATAAAAGACTGACACAAAATAATGCCAGCCTTAAAAATTAATAATTAATTAAATAAATTAGTTCAATGCCTTCAATTCCTCAACCTCTTTAGCAAAAAGTTTTAAAGCACTTTCCGCTAATTCTGGTTTAGTCATATTAACGCCAGCAACTTTTAAATTCTCTATAGTAGTTCTGCTTCCTCCGCTTTTTAAGAATTCAAATAATTATTATATATATTACGAAATATATAAGTATCAAAATACAAAAATTAATTAATGCCGATAGTATAAAAATTATCTGGCATGATTTTAGTATTTATAAGAATTAAGAATATATTAGAATATTTTTGATACTAAAATTATTATATTTGCTGATAAATATTATTTCATTACAAGATGTTAATGCTAAATAAAAATAAATGTAAAATACATCTGCTAAAAAATGAATTAAAATCAAATTAGCTAGTTTTTTTATCCTTAAACGATATAAAATACTTTTATTATAAATAAATCATTTACAAAAATTATATATTAGTTTCGATGTATAGTTATAACTTAAAAAATGACTTTTGAAATAATTCTAATAATAAATTTTAATAAATGTATTGTTTTAAAATACGATTAACTATAATATTGACAAATCAAAAATAAAAATAAAGTTGGTTATAATAATATATGAATAATATTACAGTATACGATAAACCTAGAGAAGAATGCGGAGTTTTCGGCATTTATTCTAAAGATATAAAGAAGGATATATTAAAAACATTGAATTATGCTCTTTATGCACTTCAGCATAGAGGACAGGAAAGTGCAGGAATTACTGTATCCAATTATAAGCATTTATTTACTTATAAGGCTATGGGACTTGTTTCCGATTTGTTCACAAGCAATATTCCAAAAGATACTGAGGGAAATATTGCCATAGGTCATGTAAGATATTCTACTACAGGGGCAAGCAGAATAGAAAATGCTCAGCCTCTTGAAAATCTTTTTAGACTAGGACAAATTGCTATAGCTCATAATGGTAATTTAACAAATGCTGAAGAATTAAGAAATGAATTGGAAGAGGGCGGAGCAACATTCAATGCTACTTCTGATACTGAAGTTATAATCAAACTTATAGCTAGAAAAACAGTAAGCAATTTTATAGAAGGAATAAAAGAAAGCGTTAATATAATAAAAGGTGCATTTGCTCTTGTTATAGTTGTAGACGGAAAACTTATAGGAGTACGTGATCCTTATGGTATAAGACCTTTATGCTTAGGTACTAATTCAAATGGAGATTATTTTTTGTCTTCCGAATCTTGTGCTTTGGATGCGGTTGGTTCTAAATTTGTACGGGATATTGAAGCGGGAGAAATGGTTATAATAGATGATAATGGAGTGCAGTCATTTAAATATTATAACAATAAGGAAATAAAGCATTCTCCTTGTGCTTTTGAACATATATATTTTGCCCGTCCTGAAAGCAATATAGACGGTATTAATGTTTATAATGTAAGATTTCAAACAGGTGTATTGCTTGCCAAGAAAAACACAGTTGATGCGGATATTGTTATTGGTGTTCAGGACTCTGGAACAATAGCTGCTTTAGGATTTTCACAGGAAAGCGGAATTCCTTACAGTATAGGTTTGGTAAAAAATAGATATATAGGAAGAACTTTCATTATGCCTGAGCAGTCTACTAGAGAAGAAACTGTTAAGTTGAAATTTAATCCTTTAAAACATTTGATAGATGGAAAAAGGGTTATACTTATAGATGATTCATTAGTGAGGGGAACAACAAGCAGAATACTTATAGATATTGTAAGACGTGCTGGTGCTAAGGAGGTTCATTTTAAATCTGCTTCTCCTGTTATCAAAAGTCCTTGTTATTACGGTGTTGATATATCTTCTAAAAAAGAGCTTATAGGTGCTAAACTTTCTGTAGAAGAGATTAGAAAGGAAATTAATGCTGATACTTTACAATATCTTACAATAGAGGATATGCTTGAGGCTTTGGGAAATAATAATTATTGTATAGGATGCTTCAGCGGAGAATATCCTACTGAAATACCAAAAAAAGTATCTTCAAATAAAGTATGTTAACATAATACAAATCATTCTGATTGCTATTTTTATTATGAAAAAATTATAATTGACTTTTATTGATAATAAATTTATTATAATAAAAAATATTTAATTGGGCAGGCAATCATTATGAAAATATGCATGAATGAAGAAGAATTAGTTAATTCTCTTATATCAGATAATGATATTATTTATGTAGATTATAAACTTGGTAAGAAAATATCAAATATAAAAAATACAGGTAAAATTGCTTGGGGAGTACTTATAGGCGGTGTTTTGGTTGCAGCTACAGCTATAATATCATCAAAGAAATTAGGAAAAGATAAAGTCTTGATGGCATCTTCAATAGCTGCTGTTCCATCTGCAGGTGTTGCCGTTATATATATAGGACTTCCTTCTACAGTTTCATTGATACAGATTCTTATACATGCATACAAAAAAAATGATGGGATTAGTGGTGCCAAGGATATAGTGTTAAAATTAAGGAATAATTATTATATAGCTGAAAAAGACAGAGAAAAGCTGACATTAAAGAAGACAGCAGGTGAGAAAGTAAAAGAAGTAAAAATCACAGAAATTAAAAAGCCTGAACCTGAAAAAAATAAGAGATAATGATTATTATTAGCTGTGCTTAATAAATTAAAAAAATTCTTGGGTGGGCAGTGCTATGACTATTTTTTACTAAAAAGAAAAACTGCATAAAAATAACTAATTAAATTAAAAATATGAAGGGTGGGAAAATGAAAATAAATTTAAAAATTTTATAACATACCCCGCCCTTATAAATTTTTTGCTTTTACTGAAAATAGCGTTCTAATTAATTTTACTGCCTAATTACAAAAGTGCACCCTCCCTAGCTTTTATTAAATTGAGAATTTTCATTAACGCACGATAAATCAAATTTTTAATATAATATAAATTTGAATTGCAAATAATTATATATTTTTAACTTTATTCTGCGTGCGGTTAGTTAACTATAAATTAAAAAACGCTTGGGTGGGTAGTTAGAATAACAGAATTAATTAAAAAGAAAAATAGCGTAGAAATTGCATATTAAAGCAGAAAATATAAAGGGTGGGAAAATAAAAATAAATTTTAAAATTTTTTAAACATACCCCGCCCTTATAATTTTTTTTGCTTTTATTAAAAATAGAGTTCTAATTAATTTTACTGCCTAATTACAAAAGCACACCCGCCCTAGCTTTTATTAAATTGAGAATTTTCATTAACGCACGTTTAATTAATTATTATATATTGTAAAATTTGAATTATCAATTTTCTTATATTTAAAGTTAATTCAGCGTGCGTACTTATTATTTTTATTTAATACTATGTAATTATTTCTTTATATAATAATAATTATCAGAAGGAAGTTTTCCTCCTATAAGTTTTTTGTCGAAATTGTATAAAAAATTATAGTAACTTTTTAAAGCAAATTTCATTTGTTCTCCGTCATAAAAAGTTAATCCCATCCTGTTTAATCCGTAAACAGCAGCTTTAGGATTGATTATCATTGTGCTGTTTTTTATAAGGTTTTCTATTTCATTTTTGTTATTTAAAATATACTCAGTAGATTTTTTGTATTCGCTTAATACTTCATTTAATAATGTTTTGTTATGATTTATAAAAGTGTCTTTTGCTATAAGTATTGCAACAGGATAATCTTCAATATATTTGGACATTTCAACTACTATATGTACGTTACTATTTTCAATCATTGCCGATGATATAAATGGTTCTGGAAGTATAGCTATATCAGCATTTTCAGAAGCAATCATTTTTGATAAATCAGGATTGCTGAAAGAGTAGCTGATATTAACATTTTGTATATTCTCTTTCGATATTAAATACTGAAGCATCAAATCAGGTGCAGCTAATTTAGTTCCGCAGTAAATGGTTTTATTTTTTAAATCATTTATAGTCTGTATATTCTTATTTGCAGACACTATAAAAAGTTTAGCTTCAGAGATTACGGCTACAGCTTTATACTGCAGCTGTCTGTTGAAAATGATGGCTGCCATATTTGCAGGTATTGCTGCTATATCAGCTTCTCCTTTAACTATCATAGAAAGCATATTATTAGGTGAATTGATTGTTTTTATTTCTATTGATTTATAATCTCTAATCATCTTTAGTCCACCTATCCCAGTAGGACCATTCAATAAATACATGCTATAGGGATAAAGACTGCTTACAAAGATAAATATTAATATAAGTATTTTATTTTTCATTTATACTTCCTATCATTATGTATTTTTAAATTCAAATATATAAATTATTTTCTTTTATATAATTATAAACTTTTTTCTTTACAAAATATCTGAATCCTTTTTTTTCTTTTATTCTTTCTCTAATGAGGCTTGAAGATATATCTATACGCGGAGCCATTATGATTTTTATATTATATTTTTCTATATTTTCTTTGTATAAATTATTATCATTTTCTCGGTTTACAACAGTTATATCTGATATTTCAGCAATCTTTTCAGGTTCTTTCCATTTGTGGAAATCTTTTATTAAATCAGCACCTATTATAAGTCCGACTTTTCCTTGAATATCATAATTATTGTATATGTGATTTAATGTTTTTATCGTATATGAAACAGAATCATTATTAAGTTCATATTCATCTATTATAAATCTTTCATCATCTTCTACAGATAACTTTAGCATATTTAATCTATCCATGTCAGATACTTTTCCGCTTATATTTTTATGAGGTGGTATTTTGGCAGGTATAAACAATACTTTATCATAATTGCAGTTAGTAATAACAGTATCCGCTAATATTAAATGTCCTAAATGAGGCGGATCAAATGTACCTCCGAGCATGGCTATTTTCATTTGCAAAATCCACAATAAAAATTTATTATATTTTAATCTTTTAATTATAATTTTCAATATTTAATTATTTATTATTTAGAAATAAAATTATAAAAAAATTGACATAAAATTAAAAGTAATATATTATATCTACGAATGCTTGGAGGTAGATGAGTCCCGGTGGGCTCCGCGCTCTTCAAAAGCGTTGGATGTCATAGCGACATCGGCAGGTTCAACTCCTGCCTCTTCCGATAAATAAGCGATTATAAAAGTTATAGTATGATTAAATTACTACTAATAATTAATAGTCTCTTATCTTAAATTATATTTTATCTTTTATCTTATTAAAGAGAGAGGCTAACAATGAACGGCAAATTTAACTTAATACAAACCAATACTGTATTAGAACATGAAACTATAAAACCATATTTTAAAATTCTTTCACGCCCAATAGTAGCAGATATCATTCGAGATACACTAGAAAAACTTAGAATAGAAATAAAAAATAAGAATGCGGTATATTCCAGAGAAGATATTATTAAGCTATGCGAGAGAAAAGTAAAACAAAAATCTAATCTTCCCATTAAAAAAGTTATAAATGCTACAGGTACTATTATGCATACCAACTTGGGACGTTCTCCTATAGACAGCGAGGTATGGGATGAGGTTAAAGCATTAAATACAGCAAGCAATAACCTTGAATACAATATAAACAGTGAAGGCAGAGGATTGAGAGGAGAGTTTTTGTATTCTCTTTTAGCTAAATTAACAGGTGCTGAGGATGCTCTAGTTGTTAATAATAATGCTGCTGCTGTATTTTTAATATTAAAAACTTTAGCCAAAGATAAAGAAGTTATTGTGTCAAGGGGAGAGCAGGTTCAAATAGGCGGCGGATTTAGAATACCCGATATACTTAGAGAGGCTGGGGCTAAACTTGTAGAGATAGGTACAACTAATATAGTAATGGTAAAAGATTATGAAGAAGCTTTAACAGAAAATACTGCTATGATACTTAAAGTACATGCATCAAATTTCAAAATTAGAGGATTTGTTAAGCACCCATCATTTAAAAAGATAAGAGACGCTATTCCAAGTAATATACCATTAGTTTATGATGAGGGAGCAGGAATATTCGATGAGAGTATGTCTGAAGAAGAACATATAAAATCTGCCTTAAAAAGCGGTGTGGATTTAGTATGCTTTTCTGGAGATAAAATGTTTTCTAGTGTACAGGCTGGTATTATAGTAGGAAAAAGAGAGTACATATCCAGAATATATAAGCATCCTTTGATGAGAGCTTTCAGATGCGGTAAAACGGTTTTATCTATTTTGGAAAAAAGTGTTATAAAAAGATTAAATTCAACAGGTCAGTTTAAGGGTTATTGCGAAACTTTACTTTCTATTAAACCAGAAATTATAAAACAAAAGGCATTAAAAATTATAGAAAATATCAGCGGATTTGAAGTTGTAGAAGAAACTATAGAAACAGGCGGAGGTGCTATGGCTGACACTTTCTATCCTTCTTATGCTATTAGTTTTAAACCTAAAGATATAAAAACAACTATTAAATTTATGCATAATTTAGATATACCTATTATACCAAAGGTAAAAAAAGATTTTGTTCTTATATATGTTATAACCATTAATGATTATGATATAGAATATGTTAGGGAGGTACTAAAAAAAATTATAGATAGTAATTTATTATAAGAATTATCTTGTTTTTAAGTGGAAAATTAATTCTTTTAAATTTTCTATGTTAAAAATGTATACCAAATTTAATATTTTTTATATAAAAAATATTAAAATAGCATTAACGATTTTATTTATAAAAGTAAAGGAAATACAAGTGAATAGAATTATAGGAACAGCTGGTCATGTTGACCATGGTAAATCTGAATTAATAAAAGCCCTTACAGGTATTGCTATGATGCGTCTGCCTGAAGAAAAGAAAAGAGAAATGACTATAGATTTGGGTTTTGGTTTTTTCAAGCCTAATGATGGTATTACTATAGGTGTTATAGATGTTCCTGGACATGAGAGATTTATAAGAAACATGGTTGCAGGCATGTGGAGTTTAGATTTAGTTATGCTTGTAGTTTGTGCTAATGAAGGCTGGATGAATATGACTGAAGAGCATGCTAAGGTTGCTTTATCACTTGGTATAAGAAATATTATATGCGTAATGAATAAAATTGATTTGGTAGATGAAAATAAACTAAAAGATAGTGAGGAAGATATTAAAAAGAATCTATACAGAATATTTAATAAAGATATAGAAATAGTAAAAGTTTCTGCTATAAATGGTACTAATATAGATTTTTTAAAAGAAAGAATAACAGATATACTTATACATGATAAATATGAAGATGATATAAAAACTCATATTTATGTAGACAGGGTGTTTTCTATAAAAGGTGCGGGACTTACAATTACAGGAAGTATAAAAGGCGGAAATATAAAAAGAGATGATACGTTAATACATTATCCTACAAAGAGAGAAGTTTCTATAAGAAATATACAATCTTATCATGAGGATAGGGAGATTGTATATGCTACTTCTCGTATTGCTATAAATTTAAAAAATATAAAAAAAGAAGAGATAAGAAGAGGTCATCTATTATGCGATAAAGATGAAACAGTATTTTTGACTGATGAAATTATATTAGAGCTTGTTCATAACAGTGATGTGGAATATTTAAAAAAGATTAAGAATGCTGAGTTTGCTATTGGTACAGAATGTTTGGTTGCTCAGATTATACCTATGTATAAAAAAGCTGTTTATAATGAATCTGATAAAAAGGTAAAAACAGAGGTTGATATTAGAGAGATAGATGATAGATTTATAAGATTGAAATTTGATGAACCTATATCAGTATTTTGGAAAGAGAGGGGTATATTAATAAGTCATGGCGGAAGTGCCATAATAGGAACAGGAGATATATTCTGGGGTAGCAAAACAACTCCTCAAATTAGAAAAAGTATAATGGATAATGCCCATGATTTTTTAGGTAAAGTAAAAAGGAATAAGTATACAGATTTAGTTATGTCTGTAAACGGATATTCAATTGCAAATGGCAGTCTGCCTGAATATGCTATTAAATTGTCAAATTTTTTTGTTAAAAAAGATTATTTAAACAATCTTCTGGAAGAAGCTAAAAAATTAATAGAAAATAAAAAAGACGGCTTTTCTTTTGAAGATATAAGAAATCATCTTAATATAGATAATGCATTTACTAAGCCTTTTATAGATCATTTAATTCAAAATAAAATTATAATGCCTTTTAATAATATATATAAAAAATATACTCAAAGTGTTGAGCTTACAAATTCTCAAAAACAGCTTCTTGAGAAATTGAAAAAAGAAGATTTAAATGGTTTAGATGAAAAGGCAATAAAAACATTTCCTAATGGAATAAAGGATATAAAAGTGTTATCAGCTTTAAAACAAGCTATGTATCTTGAGGAGGGAATATATTATCATATAGATGTTTATAACAGAGTTAAGAATTTAATTATGAAAAATTCTAAGCCTAAAGATATTATTACAATAGCTTTCGTAAAAGAAAAAACAGGACTTTCGAGAAAATATGTTATACCTTTATTGAATGCTTTAGAGAGAGAAAAATTACTAAAACGTCAAGGTAATGATAGAATAGTTATTTGATACTTGATATTATATTTTTTTATAGTAAAATATTAACAGATGTCGATATTTTATACAATAGAAACTGTATAAAACAAAGGATAAAAAAATGAAAAAATTTTTTTCTATTGCATTTATGTTGGTATTATATTCTAGTTTGTTTTCTCAAAATAGATTAACATTTCCAGAATATATAGAAGACTTACAGGAAAAGTCGCCAAAAAAATCTATAGAATGGTTTAGGCAAAATGCATACAGCGAAGAATACGGAGTTAATGAGTATGTTTTTGATTTTTATAGGGGAGTAAGCAGATATTTATCATTTATAAAATTTAAAGCTGCTAGAACAGAAGTTAACAGAGCTGCAAGCGATTTCAGACAGGCTTTAGAATTGCCTAATGATCCTATTTATTCATATAAAGACAGAGCATTCTTATATATAGGCGGTATACTTACAGTTTTACCGGGCGATAAAGAACTCCCTGCTAGAATATTCAAATATTATGCTGATAATTGTAAAACATCTAATCCTAATTATGCAACTTCTATATATTGGAGTATGTATTTAAGCTACATTACTCCTAAAGTTTATGAGAGCTATTATAAAACATTGATGATACTTTCAAGAAATCCTGATAATGTTATACATGATTATTTTTCAGGTGAAAATAAAACTATAAATGAAATGATAAAAAATTTAAAATCGCCTACAAATATGCAGCAGAAAGTTTATGAATGGACTACATCTGATATGGATGTATACACTCTTATAAAGAACTCTATTCCAGTGCTTCCAGAAGAAGAGGGACTTAAAGTTTATACAGAACAGAAATTTGCCGTTTTTGACAGATATTCTCCTGCAAAAGAAATTGAAGATATAGAAAAAGATATAATAGAAGAGGGAGATACTCTTCCTCCTGAAAATGAAAAACTTGGAGAGCTTCAGGATATAGCCAGACAAGAAAAAACTCCTGAAAATGCATCAAATAGAAAAATCTTATCAATAGAAAAAGAGATAGTTGATGAAATAGTCATAGAAGATCCTGAAATTATAGAGTATGAAACTAGCGTATTAAAAGAAACAAGTACTAATAATAACATGATAAATAATAATAGTGAAAATGAGGAAGAGAAAAAAGAAGAAAAAGTATTGTATCCTTTGACTATTCTAATAGATAAAAATCCTAATAATGGAGCTATAGCTGTAGATATAGAGGATTATTCATTTGAAACGGAGATTTCTACTAATTTTGTTATTGAAGTGTCTGAAGGACAATATGAGGCTTATATATCTTTTGCTGATAAATTGTATACTAATAATGTAAAAGTAGAGAAAGACAAATATAATTTATTTTCTATAATCATTAAGGACGAAACTAAAAAAGATGATGAAAATAATAAAAGTTTAGAAAATATAGAAAGCATAGAGGAAGATATTAAAGAAGATATAGATGAAGTTTTATTAGAGGAAGAGAAAAAAGAAGAAGACATTTCTTTAATGGTTGGAAAAGAGAATATACCTGCCAATAAATATGACGGAAATGCAGAAAATACAAGAAACATAATAAGAGAAGTTTTGTCAAGACCGCCTAAAGTAGCTACTGAGTGGTTTAATACTAATCCTTATAATGAATATATGGGAATTTCTGTTGAGGAGTACGCTTATTATAGAGGAGTTTCATATTATTCGAGATTTTTAAGTGAAGGAAGAAGGTCTGCCGTATTTGCTTCTCAGGCTAAGTCTGATTTAACTTTTGCTTATAATAAAAAAGATAATTCAAATCTTTTAATGAGAACAAGACTTTATTTAGGAGCTGTTAATTTATTTGCTTATAATAATTTGTACGAGGCTGACAAAATGTTTGCTGAAGTGGGTTCATCTCTTACGGAGAATGACAGATATTATGCTACAGTTCTTTATTGGAGAAGCAGAATAGGTACTGCTGGTGAAACTGATATAAATAATTTTATTACTATTCTATCTTCAAAACCTGCAAATACTCAAATATTGGATTATTCTTCTACTGTATTTAAGGATTTATCATCAATGCCTTCTTATAAAGAAAATATAAAAGGTATTAGAGCAGTAGATAGTGTTAAGCCTTTATATGAGCCTCCAAAAAATGCTGTAAAAAGCGGAAGTACAAAAACGGAAGAAGTATTAAAATAATAATCAATAGGATAGTTTAGATGTTGGATATAAAAAAGCCTAGAGGCACTAATGATTTTTTCTATGATTCATCTAAAAGATTGGAGTTTATAGAAAATAAAATAAAAAATATAGTTAAACTTTATGGGTATGGAAGAATAAGGACACCTTTGTTTGAATATACTGATCTTTTTACTAGAGGGATAGGAGAGGGTACTGATATTGTAGGAAAAGAAATGTTTACCTTTGAAGATAGGGGAGGGCGTTCTCTTACTTTAAGACCTGAAGGTACGGCATCTGTGGCACGTGCTTATGTTGAAAATTCTATGCAAAATGAGTTTGCTGTAAATAAATTATTTTATTTAGGTACTATGTATAGGGCAGAGCGTCCGCAGAAGGGAAGATACAGAGAGTTCAATCAATTCGGTGTTGAATGTATAGGAGGTTCTTCTCCCTTAATAGATGCTGAAATTATACTTCTTAATATAAATGTATTAAAAGAGTTTGGTATTAATAATGTAAATCTTTTAATAAATACTGTAGGATGTTCAAAATGTAAGAGTGCTTATAATAATGCTTTGAAAGAGGCTATAGGAAGTAAAAAAGAAGAGCTTTGCGAAACTTGTCAGAAAAGATATGAAGGGAATATATTAAGAATATTAGACTGCAAAAATGAAAAATGCAAAGAAACAATTAAAGATATACCAAAGTTTTATGATTATGTATGCGATGAATGTAAGGAGCATTTCGATAAATTATGCGAAGAGCTTACAAGAATAGGACAGAATTTCACTGTAGATCACATGCTTGTAAGGGGATTAGATTATTATACAAAAACCGCTTTTGAAGTTCAGACTAATGCTTTAGGTTCTCAAAGTGCTATACTTGGAGGCGGAAGATATGATAATTTAATTGGGCTTTTCAATAATGGAAAGGATGTACCTGCTGTTGGAAGTGCTATGGGTATTGAAAGACTTTTGCTTGTGCTTGAGAATCAGGATAATATTATAACTGACAGGCTTGATGCTTTTATTGTATCGTTTAAAGAAACTGAAAATGAGGTATTAAAAGTAATGCAGTCATTAAGAGCAAATAATATAAGCTGCGATTATGATTTTACTGGAAAATCTGTTAAAAACCAATTTAAATCTGCAAATAAGAGAAATGCAAGATATGCTGTTATTCTTGGGGAGGATGAGTTTAGAAGAGGAATGTGTAAATTAAAAAATATGGACAGTTCAGAAGAGAAAGAAGTGTCTATAAATGATATACATTCAAATATATTACATATAGATTGATTATTTGTTTTATAGATGATATTGAAATAACAAAGTTTAAGAGCGTTTTATTATGAAGAAAATATTTATTATATTAATTATACTTGCTGCTGTAATATCAGCTTCATCAGTTTTTCTTTTTCAATATATGATTAGTCCTGTTGGAGGAGATAAAGAGAAAGTTTATTTTGAGGTAAAGCAGGGAGAAGGTGCTTCTGCAATAGCAAATAGATTGGAGCTGCAGGGATTGATTAGAAACTCAAAAATATTCCTAGCTCTTGCTAAATATCTTAAATATGATAGAAAACTTTTAAGCGGATATTATGAAATCAGCAGAGATATGAATATGATAGATATAATGAAACGTATTAACAGCGGTAAACAAGCTATGGCTAGATTTACTATTGCTGAAGGTAAAAATATATATGAAATAGCTAATTATTTAGAAGCTGAAGGTTTTACTACAAAGAAAGAGTTTTTAGAAGTATGCCATGATAAAGAAATATTAGAAAAATACAATATTCCTTCTGACAGTGTTGAAGGTTATATATTTCCTTCTACATACTATATTGTCAAAGGAAATCCTACAAAAGTATTAGTTACATATATGATAGATTCTTTATTTAAAGAATTTCCTGATTTGGAAGAGAGGGCAAAAAAGATAGGGAGAACTGTGCATGAGGTATTGACTATGGCTTCTATAGTGGAAAAAGAGATGGGACCTTTGGATGATCCAAAACTTATATCTTCAGTATACTATAACAGGTTAAATATTGATAAAAGGCTTGAAGCTGATCCTACTACTATATATGCTATGACTTTAGTTAAAGGCGATTATATAGAGAAACCGAATTTAAGATATGATGATTTAAGAATGGTTCATCCTTATAATACATACAAAAATACTGGGCTTCCTCCAGGACCTATATGTTCTGCAGGTGCCAGAGCCATAGAGGCAGCATTGAATCCTGCTGATACTGATTATATTTTCTTTGTTGCTGACGGTACAGGAAAGCATGCTTTTTCTGTTACCTATGAAGAGCATGTTGAAAATATTAATAGATACATTTTCAAAAAGTAAATTGGATAACATATAATGTTTTACTCAATAATAGAAAAATCCAGAGATATATGGTACATGTCTAATGATTGTAAAATAAAGTATTTTATCAGCTATATTGAAAAAAAAAATAAATTAAGAAATATTCAAATAGATGCAATAAAAACTTATTTATTTTTAAAAATAGAATGCCGCAATAGACCATTATGGGAATTATTTTTTGAAGGTAAATTTAATAATATATTAAATATTGAAGATATAGAATTGAAAGAAGATTTCAGGAAATATCTTTTAACCAATCCTTCTGGTCTTTCATTGTATCAATATGCTTTATTTCAAAAAGATATCAAAGAAAAAAATAATTTAGAAAATGAAATCAAAAAAAATTATAAATATTTAGATTATAAAAAAATTTTTCAGGAAATATTTTACAAAATAGATTATACAGATTATTTATTTAGTTTGCCTATGGGAGCAGGTAAAACATTTTTAATGGCATGCTTTATATATATAGATTTATATTTTGCTATAAATGAACCTGATAATAAAATATTTTCTCATAATTTTTTAATATTAGCACCATCAGGATTAAAAAGCTCTATCATACCAAGTCTTAAAACTATAGAAAATTTTGATGTATCTTGGTTAATACCAGAACCTTCTGCAAGTAAGGTAAAAAAATTAATTAAATTTGAAATTTTAGATGAAAATAAATCATCAACTAAAAGTAATAAAATTATAAATCCTAATGCAAGAAAAATAACTTATTATGAACCTTTAAATGAATTATCAGGATTAATAGCTATTACTAATGCTGAAAAAGTAATTTTGAACAAATTGGATAAAAGCAAATATAAATTAGATTTTAATGAATCTTATAAAGAAGAATATAATGCTGCCAATGAATTAAGAGCAGTTATAGGAAAAATACCAAATCTTTCTATATACATAGATGAAGTGCATCATGCTGTAGATGAAGATATAAAATTAAGATATGTTGTTAATAATTGGACTTCTAATGGAACTATTAATTCTGTTATAGGTTTTTCTGGTACTCCATATATAAATAAGAGTGAAAAAATAGAGATATCTAACTCTTTTTTTATTAACAGCAAAGAAATAACAAATACTGTCTACTATTATCCTTTACATAAAGGAATAGGAAATTTCTTGAAAGTTCCTAAAGTAGAAATATCTAGTTCTAATGATAGACTTGATATAATAGATAATGCATTAAGAAAATTTTTAGATGAATATAAAGATAAGGTTTATAGTGATGGAACAATAGCAAAACTTGCTATTTACTGTGGAAGTATAGAAGTTTTAGAAGAAATTATATATCCAAAAGTTATTGAAATTTTAAATGAATATAATATTGATAGTAATGAAGTTATATTAAAATATCATAAAGGTAATAAAAATTATAAAGAACCTGAAAATTCTCAGATGGAATTTAATCTTTTAGATAATCCTATTTCTAAGAAACGTATTATTTTAT
Organism: uncultured Brachyspira sp.; assembly: GCF_944388875.1. Lineage (GTDB taxonomy): Bacteria > Spirochaetota > Brachyspiria > Brachyspirales > Brachyspiraceae > Brachyspira. The sequence continues at coordinate 6,207 of NZ_CALXKQ010000007.1, read as the reverse complement.
TAGTGCAAATTGGTAAAGAAGGTTGGGATTGTAAAAGTTTGACAGGCGTTGTTTTATCTCAAAAAAAGGACTGTCCTGAAAATATGGTTCTTCAAACCAGCTGCAGATGTTTAAGACAAATTAATAAAAATGAAGAAGAAACAGCATTGATATATTTAAATAAAGAAAATGCCCAAATATTAAAAAGTCAGCTGTCTAAAGAACATCATATAAGTATAAATGAATTTCAGACCTCTAATAGATATTTAAATGAAATAACAGTTAAACGTTATAATAGAATGGATAAAATTAAAATTCCACCTATAGATTTTTATCAGTTATCTGTGAGTTATGATATATCTGAATTAGAAAAAAAAGATACAAAAAAATTAATATTAAACTCATATAACAATTGTAGCCATTATCATACAGTGGAAACTTCAGATTTTTCTTTTAAAGAAGTAAGTACGCATATTATAAAAAAAGAAAATACTAAAAATGCTGATTTGAATTTATGGATTTATAATATATCTAAAAAAAGTTTTAATGTTTTATCTATTGAAAAATTAATGTATTATTATAATGAATTAAAAGAAGTATTTGATAATATTACTATTATAAAAAATGATAATTTATATTTCAAGGCTGATTATGATATAAACAAAGTAGAATCTAATATTATTAAAAGTTTCTTTGATAAAAGGAAATTGATATCAAAAGAAGAAATAATTAAAGAAGAAGCTCAGCTTCTTATAGTTAAGAATTTTACCTCAGAATTAAAAACGGATAGTTTTGATAATTTACTTCCTCATAATAATGAAGAGATAGAAAAAATTATTTATGAAGATAATAATGAATTAGTTTTGACAGAAAAAGATAAACAATTAATAGAGGAGTTAAAGAAAACAGGAAATGCTGATATAGCTAAGTTAATGGAAAATAAAAAAACACCTCATAAATATAAAGATAAAACTTATCATTATATACCATATAAAACTGACAGTAGATTTGAAATAAAATTCTTTAATATGATTGTTTCATTGGATATATTTCATTCTTATAATTTAGAAATATATTATAATGGAGATGATATTTTAACAGATTTTAAAATAAAAACATATAAAAAAACTGACAATAACTGGAAATATATTGGCTTGTATGTACCTGATTTTTTGATAATTAAAAGAGAAAATTCTGAAATCAAAAAAATACTCATAGCAGAAACTAAAGGAGAAATATATTCATATTCTTTTAATGATAAAAAAGAATTTATGAAAGAGTTTATTATCAATAATAATAAAAAATTTAATTATAATAGATTTGAATTTTTATATTTGGAAGATAGTATGAAAGATGATGAATTAAAAAATAATATAATAGAAAAAATTCAAGTATTTTTTGGGGAGAATAATTAATGCCTGTAAAGTATATACCTTATTATCCAGACCCTATAGAAGGTCAGGCTATTTTAGATAATTTTTCAAGAACATTAAAATATAAAGATAGTTATGAAGTAAAAAATAAATTAAAAAGAGGTATGCCTTTTTATGAATTAGAAAAAATTGAACAGGTAGGCAGCAATAAAAATAATAATATGCTTATACGAGGAGAATGTTTATCAGCCTGTGCATATTTGAAAGATAAAAATATTAAAGTTGATTTAGTATATATAGATCCTCCTTTTGCAAGCGGAGCTAATTATGCTAAAAAAATATATTTAAGACAAAATCCTAAAATAGCAGAAAAAGAACAAGAATTGAAAAATTGCAAAGAATTAGATTTAGAAGATGTAAGAGAATTTGAAGAAAATATGTACGGTGATATATGGCGTAAAGAGGATTATTTAAATTGGATGTATGAAAACCTAAGTGCTATAAAAAGCATTATGAGTGATACCGCTTCTATATATGTTCATTTAGATAATAAGATGATATTTTATGTAAAAATATTAATGGATGAAATTTTCGGTGAGACTTTTTTTAAATCTATGATAACTTGGGATACAACTCTTTCTACTATTGGATTTAAAGCGTTAACTGATAATTGGATATATACATCAAATTATATATTGTTTTATACCAAAAGTTATGAATATATATTTAATAAGGAGTTAAAAAATACATTAAGTTATTCTATTGATAATAATGGATTATGGCAAGTTACTGGGATTAATAAAACTAAAAAAAGAATTCCAATATCAGATATTTGGACAGATATGCCTGGTTTAGGATCATCTTTTGCAGTTAATACTCAATCCGTAAATTATGCTACACAAAAACCTGAGACTTTATTAGAAAGGATTATAAAAGCATCTTCCAATGAGAATATGATTGTAGCTGATTTCTTTGGAGGAAGTGGGGTTACTGCCGATGTAGCAAATAAACTCAATAGAAGATTTATACATGTGGATGTTGGAATAAACAGCATACAAACGGCTAGAGATAGACTTATAGAAGATAAAGCAGAATTTGATATTTTAGAAATTAAAGACGGAGTTTCTTTATATAGAAATCCGCAGCAGACTATGGATAAATTAAAGGCATTGATTAATGGAGTTATAGAAGAAAATACTTTAGATGATTTTTGGTTTGGTGCTATAATGGATTCTAAAAATGGACTTGTTCCTATATATGTTCCTAATCTTATTGACAGTTCTTTCAAAATTATGGATTTAACTTTAATAAAAGAAATTGTATATAAACATATTCCTAATCTGTCTAATGATATAAAAAAAGTTATTATTTATTATATTGATGTTGAAGATTTTGAGGATATTAACAAGTTTATAAAAGAAGATAATTCTACTTTAGTGGAAATTGAGTTTAAAGATTTAAAAGAATATTTAGATGATATTGTTGCTGAGGATTATGCTGAGTATACTATAAATAAAGTTTCTAAAGATTTATCAGGAGCAGAATATCAAATTTCTATAGAAAAATTTATTAGCGACCGTGTAATTCAAAAAATAGAAAAATATAATCAAAATATCATTAATCAATCTACTAAAAGTGATAAAAAAATATCTCCTATAAATATTAGCGGTAATGGACTAGAATTAATAGAATATATTTCTATTGACTGCAGTAATGATAATGGATTTTGGAAAAGCGATACTGAAATAAAAATAGATAAAGACAGTAAAGTTATATTAAATGGAAAAAAGACAAAAGAATACTGGAATGGAAAAATTAATTCTATCGATAAACCTTTAAGAATGAAGATTAGAAATATTTGTGGAGATGAGAATATATATATACTATAATTAGTAGTATTTTATTTGCCTTTGCCTTTACATACTCTGTTTGAAACTTCATCAAAACCTTCTTCTATAGTTAATCCCCAATCGGTTTTGATTTTATACCATTCACGCACATATTCGCATTGATAATCCTCATTGGGAGGCAGCCATTCAACAGGAGATTTATCCCCTTTTGAACGGTTTGCACCTTTTGATACAGCTACTAAATGATTCTCATTTTTTAAATAATTGTAGTATTCATTTTTCTTTTCTTTACTCCAATTACTAGCACCACTTGAATATGCATTTTTTAAAGGAACTAAATGATCTATATCTAAATCTTTTGGGTCTGTGAAATATTTTCCAGTGAATTTATCATACCATTTACCTGATACAACCCTATTATTTGATATTACAGGTTTAATTAATGATTCTCTAGCAAGTACCTCATGCCTAGTGTTAAGTCCGTCATCATCTTCGTCAATCCAATTTCCCCAATCATCTCTGTTATATCTGCTGATTGATTTTTTTTCAGTTTTTGTAATTTCTTTTTTATTGTATATATTGTTATAATAGTAGTATCCTAAAGCAATTATAAGAATAATTATAATTAATAAAGGTGATGATTTTTTCTTTCTTCTAGCCATAATATTTTTTATTTAATTTTAATTAAAATTTGATATATAATTTATCATACTATATAAATTATAATATGTCAATATTATAATACAATTAAATCTGTAGGAGTATCATTCATAGAAACTCCTCCGTCCTTAGTAACTATTACCATATTTTCTATTCTGACGCCGCCTAAATTAGGTACATATATACCAGGCTCTACGGTAACAATACATCCTCCGTCAAGTATATGATCAACTAAAGGTGAAAGTCTAGGAGATTCATGTATTTCAAGTCCCACACTGTGTCCTAATCCATGACCGAAATACTGTCCGTATCCATTGTTTTTTATAGTTTCTCTGGCTGCAGAATCAACCTCTTTTCCAGATACTCCTGAATGTATTGCTTCTATTCCTTTTTTATGTGCCTCTCTTACTATATTGTATATTTTGCTCATTTCATCAAAATGTTCTCCCTTACCAAAGAAAAAAGTTCTAGTGATATCGCTTTTATATCCATCTTTTGATAATCCGAAATCCATTAATATATTGTCGCCAAGTTTTAATTTTCTATCAGAAGGCACACCATGAGGCAAAGAGGTTCTATCTCCGAAAAGTAAAATAGTATCAAAGGCAGTTTTATCTCCTCCTTCTTTACGCATCTGATATTCCAGTTCAGCTGCTAATTCCTGTTCTCTTATTCCTTCTTTTACAAATGCGAGCATTTTTGTCATTGCTTTTTCTGCTCTATTTAAATTATCTTTTATTATTTTTATTTCTTCTTTTTCTTTTACATTGCGTATTGTATCTATATTAGCTTTGCTTATTCCTATTTTAATAGAGCTGCTAATCATAGCAGATACTATTGCTTCATAATCAGCTAAATAAAGACCATTTTTAGCTACAGATACATCATTTATATTATTTTCTTTACAGAACTCTGCCAAAGCATCAGCATAAGAAGTTGCTACAAGTATAACGGTAGTTTTATGTGTAACTTTAACAGCATGTTCGCAGTATCTGGAATCAACAAATAGATATTTCCTGCCATTACTTATAAGAAGCCATCCTGCAGTTCCTTTAAAGCCTGTAAGATAAAATATATTTTCATTTTTGGTTATAAGCAGATTTTCATTTGTTAATTTTAATAGTCTTTCCAGTCTGGCATCATAATCAAATTTTTTATTTTCTCCGCTTTCGTTTAATGTCAATTTGCACATTTTCAAACTCCGTTATTTCTTTTTTTGTATAGATACTAAATGAGCCAAAGCCAGTACATAGCTATTCTCTCCCAATCCCGTAATGACACCCAATGCTATATCTGATAAATAGCTTTTATTTCTAAAATCTTCTCTAGCATAAATATTGCTCATGTGAACTTCTATAAACGGTATATTAGTTGATAAAAATGCATCCCTTATTGCTATAGAAGTATGAGCATAAGCTCCTGCATTTATTATTATATAATTTATATTCTCATCATAAGCTCTATGTATTCTGTCAATTATAGCACCCTCATGATTGGACTGAAAAAATGACACTTTAGCATTTCCTACAGCAGCCTCTTTGATTTTATTTTCAATATCACCTAATGTAATATTGCCAAAAATTTTTGTTTGTGCTGCTCCAAACATATTGGTATTAGGACCATTTATAACTAATATATTCATATAAGCCTTTAATAGAAATTTTATTTTTTACTATAATATACCTATTGCAAAAAAAATCAAATATGGAGTCTGTATTATGTTAATATAAAATCATTTTCTATATAATTAGTTTTATTAGACTTGTTTCAAAAGTACTTGTAAAATCAATTACAAAAATTATTTATTTTTATTAAATTCATAATTTTCATTAACGCACGCTAAACTAAATTTTTAATATAAATAAAAATTTGAATTGTAAATAAATATATATTTTTAATTTTGTTCTGCGTGCGGGAGGTTAACAATAAATTTAAAAAATACTTGGGCGGGCAGTGCTTTAACTATTTTAAATAAAAAGAAAAAACTTATAAAAATTATAAATTAGATTGAAAACCTAGAGGGCGGGCAAATGTAAGTAAATTTTAAAATTTTATAACATATCCCACCCTTATAAATTTACTGCTTTTATTAAAAATAGTATTCTAATTAATTTTGCTGTCTAATTACAAAAGCACACCCTCCCTAGTTTTTATTAAATTTATAATTTCGATTAACGCACGCTAAACTAAATTTTTAATATAAATAAAAATTTGAATTTCAAATAAATATATATTTTTAATTTTGTTCTGCGTGCGGGAGGTTAACAGTAAATTTAAAAAATACTTGGGCGGGCAGTGCTTTAACTATTTTAAATAAAAAGAAAAAACTTATAAAAATTATAAAT
>NZ_CALXKQ010000006.1 GCF_944388875.1 uncultured Brachyspira sp. | reverse complement strand
GTCAACAGTCAACAGTCAACAGTCAACAGTCAACAGTCAACAGTCAACAGTCAACAGTCAACAGTCAACAGTCAACACCTCATAGATTTTATTTATATAATAAAATTAAAAAATATTACAAACTCCAAAAAAATAATTTGGGGGTTTTGTGATGTTTTTTGATATTCTATACAATATTACAATATATCCAATAGAGTTTATAATAGAAACATTATTTTATTTATTTAAGACAGTTTTTCAATCCAGCTATGGTATGAGTTTATTTTTCCTTAGTTTATGTATAAATTTTATTTCGCTTCCATTATATAATATAGCAGAATCTTGGCAGGATAAAGAGAGGGCTATACAGGATAAGATGAAGCCAATGATAGACAATATCAAGGCAGTATATAAAGGAGATCAGAGATATTTATTAATTCGAGCTTGCCAAAGAATTAATGGTTACAAGACTATATATGCTTTTAGAGGTACTTTAGGTTTGTTAATACAAATACCATTTTTTATAGCTGCATATAACTTTGTTTATAGCTTATCAGGATTAAATGAGGTTTCTTTTTTATTTATTAATGACTTATCAAAACCAGACTCTTTAATTCATATTGGAGATTTTAGCATTAATCTGCTTCCTTTTTTAATGACTTTATTTAGTTTGCTTGCTGGATTAGTTTATGCTAAAAAATTAACATTTAAAGAGAGTTTGCCATTATATACAGTGTCATTAATATTTTTAGTTCTTCTTTATAATTCACCTTCTGCACTTTTATTCTACTGGACTATTAATTGTTTATTTTCTTTAGTAAAAAATATATTTATAGAATATAGATTATATAATATATTTGTAGTTAACAGATATAAATTATTAAAATTTTATAATATATTTTTTATTGTTATTACAGTATTATTTATATTACTTATTTCTTTAGCTGGAATAGAAAGAAAAGCCTATTTATCAGATTTTAATTTTATTTTCATTAAAAACAATAATTATTTATATTCAGCTAAAGTTAAATATTATAGTAAAATATTTAAAAGCAGTGATATATTTGAATTTAATGGTAATATTAATAAACTCACAAAGCATGTAAAAAAAATAGAATTTAATGGGTTTAATACTAAATATGCTATAGCAGAATTAGATAATGATATAGATTCTATAGATGGAAATATAGATATATATTATAATCTAAAACCTAAATCATATTCTATTAATATATATATTTTTTTATTAATATTAGCTTTTATAATAAATTTAGGAAATATTTATCAATTTATTTTCAAAGATTCATATATTAATAATTTTTTTATTAATCATAGAAATAAATTATTAGTTTTATCCTGTTTAATAATATCTTTATTATCAGGTTTATTTATACCAACTTCTTTAATAAGTACCTCCCCTCAGGAGTTTACTGATCCTTTTTTCTTAATATTGAATACTTTATCAATAAGTTTAGGCCTTTTTTTATTCTATCCAATTTTTATATATTTATTATTTTCTGAAAAAATAAAGAATTATTTAGCATTATTATTAATGTTTTTAGTATTTATTGTATTAATAAATACATTTATTATGGTTGGTAATTATTTAAATATAAATTCAGATTTTATATTTGATAATTCTTCATTATTGATTTCATCTTTTAAAGATATATTATTGATGATAATATTAATTGTATTATCTAGTATGTTAGTTATTTTTATTTTAAGGAATAAAAAAAGCATTATACTTATAAATATTTATTATATAATATTAATAGTATTTATATCTATTTCAATATTTAAAGTCTATGCAATTATTAAATCTCATAGCCATATTGTAAAGTATGATAATTCATATAATAAAAATGATATAAAAATATTTAATTTATCAAAAACAGGTGATAATATATTTGTTTTTATACTTGACAGAGCAATAAATTCTTATTGGATGGACGCTTTGGAAAGGTTTACAGAGTATAAAGAAAAATTAGATGGTTTTATTATTTATCCTAACACAGCATCATTTTCATCACATACAACTACTATAGCTTCAATTTATGGAGGATATTGTTATATGCCTTATGAATTGAGTACTAATGGGAATTATAGTATAAAAGATAAACATAATGAAGCTCTTTTGATGCTCCCTTTATCATTAGAAAAATATGGCTATAAATCATCTATATTAGAACCAGCTTATGCTAATTTTAATGATGTACCTGATTTAAGCATATTTGATGGTTATAGTAATATAAATGCGTATAATAATAATAGAATTGATAATTATAGTATTTCTAAATATCTTAATATAACTAACTTTAATATTAATAATAAGAAGAAGATAAATCAAAAAAATAGAATGATTAGATTTTCCATCTTTAGAATGCTGCCTATAAATTTGAGATATGATTTTTATAAAAATGGAACTTGGTTTAATTTTGATATTTTTAATGTTAATTCAAGTGTATATACTTATGCTATTTTATCAAATACTAAAGATTTTATTAATATAAAAGAAGAAGGTAATTATTATAATATATTGCATAATATGATAACACATGAACCTCAGTTTTTTGCTTCAGACTATTTACCTTATTCAGAATCTAAAAATATTAAAGATGAAGATTTATTAATTTATAAAAATGCTTTGAGTGTTAAGCATTTTTATGCTAATATAGCTTCTATAAATATTTTAATTGATTTTATAGAATATTTAAAAGATAATAATATTTATGATAATACAAAAATAATACTAATTTCAGATCATGGTGAAAATGTTAATACAACAGTATTCACGAACGATAGTTCAAAGTTTATTTCTTTATTTAATTCGCTGCTCATATATAAGGATTTTAACAGCAAGGGAAATATACAAATAGATACAAACTTTATGACTATAGCAGATCTTCCTTATATGGCTGTTAAACATATACCTAATATTAAGAATATATTTAATGATAAAATTATCACAAATGATTATAAAACAAATGGTGTTTATATAGTCAATTTAAATAAATGGGAAATTCATAAACAATTTTATAATTACTATAATTTTGATAATTATTATTATGTTAAAGATAATATATTTGATATAAATAATTGGAAGAGATTTAATATGGATTGGAATACAAAAGAATCAAAAGAGATAGAATTAAAATAAATAAAGTAAGTTTTAAAACAGCCGATAATTTTGACGAACAAGTTTATAAATCGCAAGGAGGCGTAAAATTATGGGAGTCAAAAAGCATTTCTTTTTATTGCTAGTTTTATTAGCTTTAAATAGTATATATGCATTCGCAAATCAAAATATTATAAGAGTACAATTAACGGATGTAAAAGCTCCATATACTATTGATATTAAAGGTCCTTATAAAGCATACAACTATAAATATGAAAGCGAAATAATTTCTGCTCTTACAAATGAAAAAGTAATGGTTGTAGAAAATAGATTGGGATTAAAAGTTAATGATGTTGGTGTTTATAAAGAGGGTATAGTATTTGAAACACAGGACGGATTTACTTTGAATGGTGTTGAGTATTATGGTTCTTTGATGTTTATTCCATATAATGATACTATGATAGTAGTTAATGAGCTTAATATTGAAGATTATGTCAAAGGTGTTTTACCTCATGAAATGTCTCCAGACTGGCCTATGGAAGCATTAAAAGCTCAGGCAGTTGCAGCACGTACTTATGCTATGTACCATATATTAAAAAATGCTAATAAACTTCCTTTTGATGTTGATAATACTACAAAGTACCAAGTTTATAACGGCAAAGAAAAAATGAATTGGTCTGTTGAACAGGCAGTTGACAGAACAAGATATGAGATTGCTGTTTATAAAGGTAAAGTTATAGCTACATATTTCAGTGCTTTATGCGGCGGACATACTGACAGTGCTGAAAATTTATTTGGTGTTGCTGTGCCTTATTTGGAAGGAGTATCTTGTCCATACTGCAATGCCCAAATTAAGCCTTGGACTAATGCTTTAAGCTACAATGAACTTAATAATGATTTAGCTAATTATTCTGTACATGCCAGCGAAAAATCTTCTATTGGAATAAGTACTGATCCTAAATCAGGCAAAGCTACTAATATTAAAATAGATAATAATGATATTACTTCAAGAGATTTTAGAAGCACACTTTCTCCGAAATTAGTTCCTTCTCTTAATTTTACTATTAAAAAAGTTGATAATGGTATAATTATTACTGGTAAAGGAAGCGGACATGGAGTAGGTATGTGTCAATGGGGTGCTTATGGTATGGCACAGGTTAAAAAAGATTATAAAGAAATTTTAAAATTCTATTATAATGGAGTTGATATTGTAGATTATAATAGAGTCAATAAAGAATTTGAACCAGATGTTTGGGGAAAATAATAATTTATTAATTAAGTAAAATTAAAGGCTTGTATTGATTTTTTTCAATATAAGCCTTTTTTATTATTTTATTTTTTTACTAGATTATATAAGAAATTAACTTCTTTCATCTTTTTAGAATACGGAGGATATTTTGTTTTTACTTCAAAACCATACCCTTTAGTCATAACTGTTGTTTCTTTTGAAAAACATTTAAAGCTGTAATATCCATGATACTGACCCATACCGCTGTTTCCAACACCTCCAAATGGAGCATTAGGATTTAATATCTGACTTATAGTGTCATTAACAGCACATCCTCCATAACTTATATTTTCTATAAAGTAATAATTAAAATGAACATCTTCAGAAAATATATACATAGCAAGAGGATTAGAACATACTTTTTCTATTATATCTCTTGCTTCTTCTTTTGTTTTATAATAAAGTACAGGGAATATACTTCCAAATATTTCATCTTTTATAATATTAGTTTCTAAATCTTTAGGCTCTACTAAAGTTATTGAAATTGACAGATTTTTGTCATCATATTCTCCGCCGTAAATAATTTTTCCGTCATTCAAATATGATTTTAATCTATTATAATGATTTTCATTTATTATCCTATGAAGCTTTTTTTCATCATTAAATAATTTTATTTCATCATCAAATGCTTTTAAAAATCTTTCTTTTAAATCTTCTCTTATCAGTATATAGTCTGGAGATACACATGTCTGTCCAGAGTTTATAAACTTTCCCCATATAATTCTTTTAACAGCCTTATTAAAATTGTTTTCTTTTATATCATCTATTATTACTGGAGATTTTCCCCCAAGCTCTAATGTTACGGATGTTAGAAATTCTGATGCATTCGACATAATAATTTTACCAACTCTAGGAGAACCTGTAAAAAATATTTTATCATATTCTATCTTGCTTACATTTTCAGGCGGTATGCTTTTATCTACAACAGCAATATATTCTTCATCAAATGTATTTTTAATAGAATTGTATATTACATCATAAACAGCAGGTGTTAACTGAGAAGGTGCTATTATAGCTGTATTTCCAGCTCCTATTGCACCTACAAGCGGAAGAAATGTTAACTGTATTGGATAATTCCATGGAGATATTATTAATGATACTCCAAAAGGCTTATCTATAATAGTAGTTTTTGCATCTATTGTTACCATATTGCTTTTTACTTTTTTATGATGCATCCATTTCTTTAGATTTTTTATAAATAAATTAATTTCTTCCATTACAATGAAAAGTTCTGTTCCTATAGCTTCAAATTCAGATTTTTCCATATCTTTATATATTGCATTTATGAAATCTTTTTCATATTTTACAAGTATTGATTTTAATTTTTTTAATTGCTCTATTCTAAAATCGTATGATAATGTTTTTGAAGTTTTGAAAAATTGTTTTTGCTTATCCCTTAATTCTATAATATTCATTTTTCCTCCTTTTTTTATTTTTAAATATATAAAAATCACTATAAAATTCTATAATTTTTTTTATATTATTTTATTATATAAAGCAATATATAATCATAATAAGCATCGAAAATGTAAAATTTATTTGCAAAAAATCAAAAAAATAATACAATAACAATTACTATATAAAAATTATTATGGAATGAGGTTAAATGAAAAATAAGGTTCTAAAAATTTTTAATAAAAGAGTTTTAATATTTGCCATTGTTTTTGAAACTATAGTTATAATAATGACTTCCATGCTTGTTGCTGAAGATATATCATTAAAAGAAAATATAATATCAAAGAGTAAAATAAATTACGGTACAGCATTAGAATTATATAATAGAGGAAAATATTTAGAGGCTTATAATCAATTTACAAATATAATGAATACAGAAGAGGATCTACTTATAAAAGATTATATCATATATTACGGAGCAAAAAGTGCATTTTCTACTAATATGTATGATGAAGCTATATATTTATATGATCTTCTTATGAATGAATATCCGCGTTCATCATTGTATCCTTATTCTGAGCAGTATAAAGCACTTGCAGAATTTTATAGAGATGATTATCCTATAAGCAACTTTTTTAATGGAAAAACTCAAAAATGGATTAAAGAGTTTGTTGGGGTAAGAGCTTTAAGAAATACTGATGATGAAGATAAAAAACAAATGATTGCTTATGAACTTATTACCAGATTTTTAAATAGAGAAGCTGTAATTTATTATAATAATAACTATCCTGATGATATAATGTCATTTAATAATGCTTTAAAATTTAAAGTTGCTGCAGAGCTTTATGAGGCTGGATACAGAAAAGCATCTTTAAAATATTTTGAGGATTTATACAATAAAAATTCTAATAAAGCCAATTCTGCATATTATATGGCAAGAATAAATCAGCTTTCAGGCAATAGAGAAGAGGCTTCCAAATTATTTGATGAATATTTATCCAATGATAATAATAAAACTCATAGAAGATTAGGACTTTATTATTCTGCAGATAATTATGATAGATTAAAAAATTATGAAAAATCAATAGAACTGTATAATACTTTCTTGAAGGAATATCCTAAAGATGATTATGTTCCAAGGATATATAATAATTTTGTAAAGGTTAGTTTGAACAATAATAATTTAGTTCAGGCAAAAACTTATTTGACTAATGTTATGAGAAGATTTCCAAAAAGCTGGCAGACAGAACTGGCATTAAAATCATATTTAAGGGCTGCATTCAAATTAGAAAATAAAACAGAAACTTATTTTGCTACTAAGGCTTTGGAATCAAGATATCCAAGTTTTAGACATGATTTTGCTCTATCTTGGAATATGTGGACTGCTGAAGAGTTTGGAGATGATGAGAAAAGAGATGACTATATAATGAAAAGTCTTTTAAGCAGTAAAAGCCATTATTTTATTAAAGGAGCATTAAGTCTTGCAAGCGATGAAATGATTAGTAATGTAAAACTTAGCAATACTTATTATTTAAACGAAGCTAAAAAGTATTATGCTGATTCTAATTTTACTAAATCTATGGAAATGCTTAATAAAGTGCAGTTTTTAACTTATGCTTCTACAGGTAAAGAAGATAAAACAGAAAAAGAGGCTAGAAGTATAGCTAAAAATATACTTATGCAAAGCAGATTTGTAAAAGAGATGTATTCTAAAATGAGCGAGAATGATCTCTTTAATGAACTCTCTCTTCAAACTAGAAGGGAAGTTAATAAGGCTATAGTTCTTTATTATTACGGAGATTATGATAATGCATATACAGAGTTTGATAAAGTATTAAAAAAAACTCAGGTAACATATCCTTTATATTATTTTGCTGAGAAAATATTTATAAGTTCTGAAAATACGAAAAGGCTTATGCAGATATCTGCAAATATAGGCAAATATTTTGGATATCCTTATAATGATAATGTGGATTTGCTTCCTGATGAGTTTAGGAAGAGAGTTTATCCTAGATATTTTGATGAATATGTTGTTCCAGAAGCTAAATATTATAAGATAGAGCCAGCATTTGTATATGCTATAATGCGTGAGGAGAGTTTATTTGATCCTAAAGCTAGGTCTTGGGTTGGAGCTATGGGACTTATGCAGTTAATGCCCGCAACGGCTACAGCTGAAAATAAAAAAGCTAGATACAGATATAATCCTTTAGATTTAACAGACCCTAAACAAAATATTAATTTGGGAGTTTCGCATTTAGGCTGGCTTTTCAGCAGTCAGAAAGCAAGCAATTATATATTGGTTGCAGCAAGTTATAATGCAGGTTCAGGACGCGGAAGAAGGTGGAAGGCAGAATACGGAACTAACAATATGTACCGTACAGGCAGATTTATCGATATAGAAGAAACTGAGTATTATGTAGAGCGTGTTATTAAAAGTTATGAATACTACAGCAAGTATTATAAGGATTAATATAGAATTATATATTATCTAATATAATAGTTAAATCTTTTTTATCTATTACTATATTTGCTTCTTTTTTTAGTATATCTTTTGCACAGAATGCTGCTTTATTTTTAGCATATTTGAACATACTTAAATCATTAGCCCCATCTCCTACAACTAGGGTGTCATTATAAGAAACATTTAAAAGTTTTTGAAGAGTTAATAACATATTGCCTTTACTGTCAGAAAACATCATTTCACCTCCTACTTTTCCTGTAAGTACATTGTTTTTTACATGAAAAATATTTGCAAACTCAGCATCTAAATTAAGTTTCTGAGCAAATAAAACAGTAGCATTTTTGAATCCGCCAGAGAAGCATACACATTTATATCCTTTTTTGTGCAGTTCTTCTATGGTTTCTTTTGCTCCATTCATTATAGGAAGAGAACTGCAAATTTCATTAACAGTTTTTAATTTTATTCCTTTAAGCAATGATACTCTCATTTGCAAACTTTCAAAAAAATCTAATTCCCCACTCATTCCCATAGCGGTGATTTCAGAAATCTCTTTTGCAAAGTTAGTTTCTTTTGCAATAATATCAAGAGTTTCTCCATCCATTAATGTGGAATCAAAATCAAAAACTGCTAATTTCATTTTATTTTTCCTTATAAAGTGTATTCTGCCGTGAGTCTTACATATTTAGGTTCATGTACTCCGTCTATATTTGAAATTTTTGTTATAACATCATTTCCTATAACTCTATCAACATTTATAGCCATTATAGACATATTGCTTCCTTTTATATTTTCTGATACACTCATTGAAGCTATATTTATACCTTCAGTTGAAAGAACTGTGGCCACTTTTGCAACCATAGCAGGCTGGTTTATATGAGGCACTACCAATATATGAGGCTGAGGCTTTATTATAACATCATAATCATTGAGCTTAACTATTCTGGCAATATTTTTTGCTATTAATGAAACTGATACGCTTGTTGTATCTTTATCAGTTATTAATTTTACTTTTAATATGCCTGTGAAAGTAGAAGGAGCTTCTGATTTTATTGTTTTTACTTCTATTCCTCTTTGCTTGGCTAGGTAAGGAGCATTTACATAATTAACATCCTGAAACATATATGATAATGCCCCCTTTAATATTGCTACCTCAAGAGGCTGAATATCTAAATTAATTAAATCTCCCTGAGCAGTTATTTCAAGTGATTTTATTTTTCCATTAGCAAGCTGCATTATCATCTCGCCTGCATTTTCAGCTATCTTCATATAGTCTTTAACAGGCTCCAACTTCTCTGGATTAAGAGAAGGTATATTTACTGCTGATTCTGTATAGCCTCCAGATAGCACCTGTTTTATTTGTTTAGCTACATCTATTGCAACATTTATTTGTGCCTCTTTTGTACTTGCTCCAAGATGAGGAGTAAGTATCAAATTATCTTTTTTGTATTCTACTAATGGACATGTTTCTATTTTTGGCTCATTTACAAATACATCTATTGCAGCTGCTGCTATAATCCCATTTTCCAAAGCATTTTTTAAATCCTCTTCATTAACAAGTCCGCCCCTTGAACAATTTATAATTATAGCACTATTTTTCATTTTAGATAAATTATCTTTATTTATTATATTATTAGTTTCTGGTGTTTTGGGTATATGAAGTGATAGATAATCAAGTTTAGGTAAAAAATCATCTAAAGAAGTTTCATAAACTGCTCCGCTTTTTTGTACTATATCTTCTGTAGCAAAAGGATCATAAACTAATACCTTCATTCCTATAGCTAAAGCAATATGCACAACCTTTCTTCCTATTCTTCCCAATCCCATAACGCCTAACGTTTTACCAAAAAGCTCATTTCCAGTAAATTTATCTCTATTCCATTTGGCTTCTTTAGTAGAAACCACAGCAGGAACTATATTTCTTGATACGGCAAGCATCAATGCTATAGTATGCTCTGATGCTGCTATAGTATTCCCATCTGGAGAATTAACAACTATTATTCCTTTCTCGGTAGCAGCTTCTACATCTATGTTATCAACTCCAACACCAGCACGTCCTATAATTTTCAAATTCTTTCCAGCTTCTATAATATTTTTTGTTACTTTAGTTTGACTTCTTACCATTAAGGCATCGTACTCTCCTATAACTTTTACAATCTCATCTTCGCTCATTGTAGGAAGGAATACAGCTTCGGCAACAGATGTTATTATATCTTTAACGCATTCATTTATATTATCAGTTATTAAAACCTTCATTTTTATCTCCTTTATTGTTATGTTCACCTACGCCTATAATTATCTGCCAAACAAGTTTGTCAGATGGCTTCGGCTCACTTTATTATTGTTATGTTCGCCCACCTATAAGGTCCTATAATTATCTGCCAAATAAGTTTGTCAGATAGCTTCAGCTCACTTCATTATTGTTATGCTCAAAAAAGCCTATAAGCTCATCAATAATAAATTATTATTAAAAAATAAAATATTCTAATATAATATTATAAACTTATATTATATTAGAATATATAAAATAATCAAAACTATTTATTATTTATTTAATTCCTCTATTAATTTTTTAACTCCGCTTCCTAATTCAAACTTATATCCAAGTTTAATTAAACTAGCCTCTAAGGAACCAACTGCCATTATTAAATCTCGTTCGCATACAAATCCTAAAGTTCCAATTCTAAATATTTTATTTTCCAAAGCACCCTGACCATTTGCAACAATTATATCATAATCATCTTTTAATGTTTTTCTTATATCAGGAACACTTATACCATCTGGAGGAAGTATTGAGGTTATAGCATGACTAGCATTATTATCAGCTTCTACAAATAATTTTAATCCAATGCTTCTTATAGAATTTCTTAATGCCATGCTAAGTTTTTTGTGCCTTTTATTAACATTTTCAATTCCTTCTTCTCTTATCATTTTTAAGGAAGTGTGAAGAGAAGTTATTAGATTAACAGCTGGAGTAAATGGAGTAGTGTCCTTAGATAAAGATTTTTTATGCTCTGTCCAATTAAAATAAAAGCTAGGATACTTGCATTTCTCATGCATTTTAAAAGCTTCTTCGCTTGCAGTTAAAAAAGAAAGTCCTGGGGCAATCATAAATCCTTTTTGAGAACCTGATACTGCAACATCAATATTCCATTCATCAGTTTTAAACTCCATAGCACATAAGCTTGTTATTCCATCTACTACAGATAATGCTCCATGTTTTTTGATAATAGAACATAATGTTTTTATATCATTAGCAGCACCTGTTGAAGTTTCACTATGTGTGAGAGTTACAATTTTTATTTCTTTATCTTTACTTAAAGCATCTTCCAGCATTTCTGGTTTTATTACTTCTCCAGCTTCAGCTTCTATTTTTGTTACAACAGCTCCTCTGCTTGCCGCAATTTTTGCCCATCTGCTTCCAAAATTACCAATAGATAAACATAATACTTTATCGCCTTCATTGATAAGATTTTCTAAAGCAGCACACATGGCACCAGTTCCGCTTGCTGTAAATAAAAATACATCATTCTTAGTTTGAAAAACGTATTTTAAATCTTCATAAACTTCTTTCAATATATTTGAAAATTCTTTGCTTCTATGAGCCATAGGATGTTTAGCCATTTCTATTAATGCTGATTCAGGTACAGGTGTAGGACCGGGTATCATCAAAAATGTTTTATCTTTCATTATTAAATTCTCCTTAAAATATTTTAAATACAGCATAGGGTATGTATTATTATATTATATTTATACGTTTTTTACAATACTGTATTAAGTAATATTTTTATAAAAAACTCCTTGACAATAGACAATCTTTTGTATATTATTTATTATCTGAAAAAGTTATGATAACAAAATCTCATATTAATCAAAGGAATTATAAAATAATGAAATCATTAAAAAAAGAAATTATGTATCCTATTGTATTTATATTGCTTTCTATACTATTTTTCTACAGTAATTTAACATTTTCATATCTTCAAATGGGAGATGTTATTCTTTGGGATATAAAGAATATTAAAGATGCTATATTCAGCGGAAACTTATATTTTTGGAATAATGCCTATTTTACAATAGCAACATCGGCAGCAGTTCCAATTCATCCCAAATCTTTACTTATAGCACTACTTCCTAATGATATATATCCTCAAGTTAGTATAATTTTTCATATAGCTGTTATGGGATACGGACTTTTTTTATTTTTAAGAGAGAAGAGATTATCAATAAAAGCATCTATGTTTGGGGCTATTGCCTTAATGTTTTCCAATGCTATCATAACCCTTATACTTCCTGGACATTTAGGAAAATTTGAAACCTATTGTTATTTTCCATTTGTATTATACTTTCTCTCTAAAGCTATGAATACTGAAAAATGTATTGATTTCTTTTTTACTGGGGCATTTTTAGGTATTGCATTTTTAGGCGGTGCTTTAGATGTTGCTATGTATTTTTCTTTATTTTTAGCATGCTACTTCTTATATTTACTATACTCTAAAAAAAATGATAAAAAATTAATAGATTTTATTAAAATGGATTTAAAAAGAATAATTCTTTTATGTGCAAAATTTGTATTAGTTGCAGTATTTTCATTTTTGATGTCTATACAGATAATAATGATTACAAGAAATACTCAGGATATGGGGGCTGCAGGAGTTGAAAATAAGAATCAGTTATGGCAATGGGCTACAAGATGGTCATATCCTCCTGAAGAAATATTAGGATTTTTTATACCAGGTTTTTTTGGTTACTATTCTGGAAGCGAAACTCATCCTTATTGGGGAAGAATAGCAAATATGGAAGGAGAACCTAAAACATCAAATTTTTCTCTTACATCTGCTAATATAGGTTATATAACATTTATTTTTATAATATTCGCAGTATTTATAAGCAGAAAAAAATACAGTGAAAAATATTTTTGGATTGGTACGGCTTTATTCTTTTTGACAGCAAGTTTTGGAAGATATTTCCCTTTAATATACGGAGCCTTATTTCAAATACCTATATTCAGAGATGCCAGAAACCCTAATAAATTTATAGAAATTATACCTATTCCTTTTGCAATAATATCTTCATTTGCTGCTGATTATATTTTCAAAGCAATAGAAGCAAAAGATAATGATAAATTAATAGAATACTTAAAAGATGATTATAAATATATATCCATTGCTCAAAAGATAATGTATATAATAGCTATTCTATCAGTTGTATTTGCATTGATAACAATATTTGCAAATGGTGTTATATACAGCAGTTTTGTTGCAGATTGGAAAGAGCAAAATGCTTCTTTAATAGCAAAAAATATATCGATGTCATTTATAAGATTGATGCTTATGTCTGCAACTACTTTACTTTTGATGACTAATGCAATTTCTTTAAAGGAGATAACTATAAAGGATAAGTTTGCTGTTATAGTTCCATTTATAGGTTTCATATTATTTTCCGTATATGATTCAGGAGATATAGGATTTCTTATAATTGGATGTATAGCTGCATTTCTCTATATTATAATTGCAAATAGAGAAAATCTATTTTATAAATATCTGCCTTATATGTTTATGGCGGTGTTATTTTTAGATTTAACTCAAAGCGGAAATATGTTTATAGTAAAATCTAATTATAATCAAATGTATAATTCTACTCCTATAGTTGATCATATATTAAAAGAGGGTGGGAATGAAACAACAATGCCTATATTGATTCCTTATTTATACAGATATACAACTCATACAATGCCATATTATAATATACCATTAACAGAGCCTCCTGCAGCAAGCAGATTATCAAAAGATATAACAGATACTTTTGGAGCTTTTAGAATAAATGATTATGTAGGTTATCAGCCTAGACTTATGGATTTGCTTGGAGTAAGATATATATTAAGTCCTACATATTTGGATCAGTCTGTGATTTCTAATGATGTTTCAAAAGTTACAGAATATCAGGACCAATTTTCTGCTGCTGTTTTATATGAGCTTAAAGGATATAGAAATAAATATGAATTCGTTAATAATGCATACAATGCTAGAGATTTTAATGACGGACTAGGAAGACTTACAATGCCTAATTTTAATTTAGCTAATGAGGTTGTTTTACTTAATAATTCTAATAATAATATAACTTTAAATAATCCAGATTCGATACATAGTGTGGAGCTTATTGAAGAGAGCAATGATAAAATAGTATTTAATGTAAAAACACCAGATTCAGGAGTTCTTGTATCAAAAGAGCGATATAATAAAGACTGGTCTGTAACTGTTAATGGAGAAAAAAGAGAGCTTTTAAATGCTAATCTTCTATTTAGGGGAGTATATGTAGATGCTGGGGATAACAATGTTGTATTTGAGTTCACGCCTAATAGAAAATATTTATACAGCACTATTATATGCTGGTTTATATTTATAATAGTATCGGCTGTCAGTTCAATAATTTATATAAAAAGAAATATTTAAACATTAAAAAATAATATATAAATAGCTCCTATATTATACATATAGGGGCTATTTTTTATTATTAGACTTGTTTCAAAACTAAATTTATTAATATTTATAAATTTTTAATTATAGTTGAAGCACACATTCGCGTGCCGAAGAAGTATCCTCTCTAAACGTGCCTACGGCGGATGTTGTCAGAAGTACGACGGCGTCGAAGGAATGCATGTTTATATACTAAAATAATAAATTATACAACATATAAAATATTGTATTTTATAATTTTAAATTATAAAAATTTTACAGTTAATATTGTCAAGTACTTTTGAAACAAGTACATTATTTTCTGTAGAAACTTTACTAAATATATAACTATATACTTTTATACTTTTTAAGTAAAAATTTCATTATATGATATAAATAAGTCTATGTTATATTTCAATTTTAAAAATGTAGTACCAAAATACTAAATTTTATTAATAGTGATTTTATAGGAATTCATAACTATTAATATAATTTTTAGAATTTATCTCTAAAAGCTTCACGCCACTTTCTCACAGGTATCCACCAAGCTATCCTATTAATATTTTTTTCAGTAGCTTTAATTACGCATTTAATACCAAATATGTAAATATATATATAATTTTTGTTATTATATATTCCAAAGAATCTTATCCAATTTTTATTTTCTTTTATTTCATTGTTTAATCGTTTATTTTCATTATCTAATTCTATATTTTTTGATATTAATAAATTCAATAAATTTTCTTTATGAATATCATTTTTTATAACTTTAGGTGAGAAAATAGCATTTTTTATCCACTCCAAAGATCTATTTTTTTCTATATTTATTTTTTTATTGATTTCATCATAATCAATTTTTAAATATTTTTCTAAATTATTTTCTAGTATACTCAAATTAGGAATTACTCTTTCTTTTAAATTTAATAAACTTAATAAATCCATTATTCTAAATAAATTATTTGAATAATAATCACTTCTAACGCATACAAATGGTTTATTAAAAATAATTGAAAAACAGCTGCCATGAAAACCATCTGTAATAACAAAAGAAGCATTTTTTATAAAGAGAAGCCATTGTTCTGGAGTTTCTTTAAAATTAGAGCATATTAATTTTTTATTCATTTTATTTGCAATATTTTTGATTTCTTCTATATGAGAATTTAAGCCGTAAAGATAAGCAAATATATAATTCTCTTCTGTACACTCTTCCTTAACAGTATTAATTAAATTATAATATTCTTCCATATCCGCTAAAAATACAGGATCTAAAATAAAATCAGCATCTAAATTTAATTCCTTTTTAAAAAAATCTACAGCACTGCTTTCTCTTAATGAGATATGATCAAATTGATCAAGATAATGATTAACAAAAATTCTACTTTTTGAATTAATATCATCAGCTAAATTAGTAATGTTATCTCCAAAAGATGTGGAAATTGCTATTTTTTTCTTTTTATTATCTATAAAATCCAAAAAATATATATATTTAGTGTGATAAGATGTCTTTATTTCATTATTCCATAATTGATCAGAAGCTGTTATAAACATATTGCATTTATTATTTAACTCATATAAATCTTCTTTATTTATATTATTAAATATACTAAAGTAATATTTTTCAGCAAATTCTCTAGCAATTCCTTTACTATGATAATCATAATAACTAGAATCTTTATCTAAAGAATCTAATACTGATATTGAAAATCCAAGATTTTCCAATAATTTATATAAGGCATAATAAGTTAATATAGCACCATAATTATTAGCAAACCAAAAACCTATTAAACATATATCTATTTTATTAGAATTTATAACTAATTCATTAAAACTTTCTTTATCAAAATTATGAAAAAAGTACTTTCTACTACCAAATATTATTGTTTTACCATTTATTCCTCCATTTGAAGGTTTAAGTTTTGTAACATCTTTATGTTTACAATATTTTTTTATTTTATTAAAAGCATTATTACCTTTATCTGTATTTATTAATACTAAAGATACACCTTTGTTATCATTATCTTTTACTCCCCAATAATCCCCAATACTAATATCTCCTGCTCTTTCATATTTTCTATATTTACAATGCAAACATTCTTCTTTTACAGATACATGAGTAAGAAATGATTTTATATATATACTATCAAATCCTTTTACTAAATACTCCCCATATTTAAATTTGATATATATTTTATGGTCTGAATTCCAGCCGAATTTTTCTTTATTTCTGAAACTTATATATTCTATCTCTTTTATTTTTTCGTCAGTAAAAAGTTCTTTTAAGTATTTTACCCATACTTTTTGAGGCACTATGCTGTTACAAAGTAAATCAACTGTAAGTAAATTATCATAATCTTTACCTAAATATGAATATAAAGCTGACACTTGACAAGGACAGCCTGTAAATAAAACTTGTTTTTTTTCATTCAATAATTTTTTTATTTCTATAAAAGTATTACCCAAATTACTTTCTATATATTTAGAGCCTCTTAATTTATATAAATCTTTTTTATCATTAATAATTATATGTTCAACACCAAGCCAATCATCAGTAAAACTTGCTCCGCATACATATCCGTTATTTTCAAATACATAATCAGCTAAAAGAGTAAACATTCCTCCTGAAGAACTTTTCATTCTTATTTCATCATTTGCTCTAACATCATATATTTGCTGTTTGAAATCAGTTTTGAAATTATCATTAAGAGCATGGCATTTTTTTACACATAATCCACAGTCAGTACATTTTTCTTCTAAAACAACAGGATAATGAAAACCTTCCTTAGTTTCAATCATTTCTATAGCATTATGCGGGCATGCGTGATAACAAACAGAGCATCCTGTACATTCTTTTTTATATACTATATCAACACTATTATTCTTCATATATATCCCCCAAAGTTATTTAAAACACAAAAAAACCAATGCCTCAATTTAGATTCATTCTAAATGAAACATTGGTTGTAATTTTTAATATATGATGTATTATTAATTTATATATTAGATAAGTGTCTTGTCTTGTCTTGTCTTGTCTTGTCTTGTCTTGTCTTGTTAACATTTTATTATCCATAATTAATATATATTTATTATAACATATATGTGAATTAATACAAGCTATATACTGCTAATTAATTCATATATTAGACTTGTTTCAAAACTACTTGACAATATTAATAATTTTATACTTACAAATACTATGTTTTATATATTGTATAATTATAGTTTTAATATATAAATATGCGGTCGTACTTCATATGCTTCTCGCCTGCCAACACCTGCAATAAGTGTGCTTCAACTATAATTAAAAAATATTAAATTAAAAAACTATAGATATTAACAAATTTAGTTTTTAAGCTAGTCTATTTTTAGTTGTAAATAAGAAGTAAAATATTTGTAAAAAATATTGACATATAATTTAAAATATGATATACTATAGGTATAAAGAAAGAGGGGGAGGTTGTTTATGAGAATATTGAAAGTCATAATTATATTAACAATGATCTCCTTTAGCAGCTTGTTTGCAGATTGGGTTATACCTGCAGAATCTTTGCCTGAAAGGGCTAGGCAGTTTATAGCTCAGAATTTTTCAGATGCCCAAATTTGGTATGTAGAAAGCGATGACGGAAAATTTGAAGTGGAATTATCAAATGGAATAAAAATCGATTTTTTATATAACGGAGATTGGAATGAAATAGATGCAGAATATGTGGGGATACCTTATAATGTATTTCCGCCTAATGTAGCAAATACAATAAGAAATACATATCCACAAACTGTTATTATTAGTGCTGAAAAAAAATGGGGTACTTATGAAATAAAGCTAAACAATATGATGGAGCTTTATATATCTGCTGATGGGCAATTAATAGGACAGAAATTTGACGATTGATTTACTTTCCATCCCATATACAAAGCAGGATATTAGGTTAATTCTTAATATCCTGTAATTTTTTTGCATAAAAAACGGACTTAAAAAATAAAGTCCGTTTTTAATTACAAAATATAAAAATTATTATCTTTCAGACATACTAACGAATTCCTGAGGTTCAATAACATTTTTATATGCAGGTCTTATTATTCTTCTGTCATCGAAATTAAGTTCTTCTATTCTATGGGCACACCATCCTACAATTCTTGACATAGCAAATAGGGGAGTATAAATTTCCTGAGGTATTCCAAGCATATCATATATGAATCCAGAATAAAGGTCTACATTGGCACAAACTCTTTTTTTATCTCCTTTTACTTTCATAAAGCATTCTACTGCTCTTTCTTCTATAAGCTCTAAAAATTCAAGTTCGCATTCTTTTTTCTTTTCTTTAGCGAGCTGACGTGCCAAATCTTTTAATATAACAGCCCTAGGGTCAGATAATGTATAAACAGCATGTCCCATGCCATAAATTAATCCGCTGTTATCATAAGCATCTTTATTAAGCATTTTTATTAAATAATCATCTATTTCATTTTTATCTTCCCAATCATCTATAGCTTCTTTTAAATGTATAAACATATCCATTACTTTTGCATTAGCCCCTCCATGCAAATCTCCTTTAAGAGAACCTATACCTGCTGATATACTTGAATATGTATCTGTTCTTGCAGAGCTTGTTACACGCACTGTAAATGTTGAATTATTACCGCCGCCATGATCAGCATGAAGAATTAAAAGTAAATCCAGCATTCTAGCTTCTAATGGAGTAAATTCCTGTTTTAACATATATAAAAAGTTTTCGGCTATGGAATATTTTGGCTTAGGCAATGTTATAGTTAAATATTTCTGAGATACACTATACTTATACATATTATAAGCATAGGCAATAACAGCAGGAAACCTTGCTATTAATTGTATAGACTGAAGCATTAAGTTTTCTAATGATAAATCTTCAGGATTAGGATCATGAATATACATTTCAAGTACACTTCTTGATAATATATTCATAATATTCTGACCTTCCAAATCAATTATATTCATAATAGTTTTCTTATCTAAATACATATTATCTGATATAAGTTCTTTAAAAGAGTTAAGTCTTTCTTCATCAGGCAATTTTCCAGAAAGAAGAAGATAACATATCTCCTCATAACCTAAACGCTTATTTTTTAATATATCATCTGCTATATCATTTATACTGTATCCTCTATAATACAATTTTCCGTCTATTGGATAAACATTACCTTCTGCATCCTTCTCATATCCTACAACGTCCCCAACATTAGTAAGCCCTACTAATACACCAGTACCGTCTTCATTTCTTAAGCCTTTTTTTACATTATATTTCTGAAAAAGCTCACTATCTATCTTTATACGTTTACTAGAATGATCGTACAGCTTATAAAGTAAATATTCTTTTCTCATGAATAAACTCCTTTTAAAATTATTTTTTTAGTTTATAAAATATAATGTTTGTTTTTAATTATAATAGAGAAATTATCTTTTCTCCAAACTCTTTGGTACCAAGCGATACTCCATTATTCATAAAGCTAGCCAAATCTTCAGTAGCATATCCGCTTTCAAAAGATCTTTCTAATGCATTTATGATTAACTCAGAAGCCTTGTTCATATTAATATACTCTAATGCCATAACAGAAGAAAGTACTAAAGAACAAGGATTAGCTTTATTTTTTCCTGCTATATCAGGTGCAGTACCATGTGTTGCTTCAAAAATAGCATGACCTGTTTTGTAATTGATATTTCCGCCCGGTGCTATACCGATTCCTCCAACCATTGCTGCTAATTGATCCGATATATAATCACCGTTTAAGTTTAATGTAGCTATTACTGAAAAATCTTCAGGTTTTAACAATGTGTTTTGCAAAAAAGCATCCGCAATATTATCTTTTATTATGATTTTTCCGTTTTCTTTGGCTTCTTTTAATTTTGCTTTTGCTTTATCTTCTCCAAACTCTTTTTTTATTTCACCATATTCTTCCATAGTGAAAGTTTCATTGGCAAATTCTTTTCTTGCAAGTTCATATCCGTATTTTTTAAATCCTCCTTCAGTAAACTTCATTATATTTCCTTTATGAACTAATGTTACAGAAGGAAGTTTGTTTTCAATGGCATATTCTATAGCAGAGCGTATAAGCCTTTTAGAACCTTCTTCTGATACAGGTTTTACTCCGAAAGATGAAGTTTCTGGGAATCTTACCTTTGTTATTCCCATTTCATTTTTTAGGAAGTTATAAAATTTCTTAGCCTCTTCTGTGCCAGTCTTCCACTCTATGCCAGCATATATATCTTCTGTATTTTCTCTAAATACTACCATATTAACTTTACTTGGATTTTTTATAGGGGAATCAGTTCCTTTAAACCATCTTACAGGTCTTAAACATACATATAAATCTAAAGTCTGTCTAAGTGTTACATTTAAAGAACGCATTCCCTCTCCAACAGGAGTAGTTAAAGGTCCTTTTATACCTATGAGATATTCCTTAAAAATATTTATGGTGTCATCAGGAAGGGGAGTACCTAATTCTTTTTGTGCCTTATCTCCAGCAAGCACTTCCTTCCATTCTATAGATTTTTCACCGTTATATGCTTTTTTTACAGCTTCATTTACTATCATTTGTGAAACAGGTGTAATTTCTGCTCCGACTCCGTCACCTTCTATAAAAGGTATCGTTACTTTATTTGGTACTATTAATTTACCATTTTTCATTTCTAATTTGCTCATATTAAAATCCTATTACTTTTAATTAATTTATTGTTATAAATGAAATTGATTTTATTATATTATAATAAATAAGTATTTATATCTATTAATAAAAATTTCACAATTTTTCTATTTCTTCTACACTTAATCCAGTATATTTAGAAATAGTATTGAAATCTATTTTATCATTTTTCATATTTCTTGCTGTTGTTATTTGGTTTTCTTTAATACCTTCTTTAATACCTTCTTCTTTTCCTAATCTTCGTTCTTCTTCAAGCATTATTTGATTTCCATATAGATATGCCTGTCTTTTATCATATTCGTTCATCATTAGCCTATCTTTTATGAAGTTGTTATATCTTTTTTGTACTTCTTCCATTATAGGTTTTTCTTTAACTAATTCAGACATAATTGCCTCCTTATTATCTTTCATAGTAAAAAATTTAAGCCAGCAATTCAAATCAGGCTTGAGTAAATTATATTTAAACTTTTTTAATTCTATTATATGTATCTGCAAATGATCTGTAAGAAGTCTTTTATTATTAGTATCATAAATCATATAGCAGGAATGTATATTATCAGATTCATCTAAATTGAAATCAAGTAAATTAATACTTATTACTGGGGTAAGAGCATCATATTTTTCACCATGTTTTAATAATTTACTGTAATTGGAAGCCCAATAATATAATATGCGTTCTGGAAATCTTGAATTGCCTTGTAATTGTATTTCTATAATAACAACAGTTCCATTTTGAGTAATGCATTTAACATCAGGGCGTCTGCGACATCTGTCCACCTTGCGTGCCACCTTCGGTGCTATACTTTCTTTATCCTCGTAATTCTCTTTATAATTAAGGCGACTGCCCGCCTTTGGCGACGGAGTAAGAATTTCTACACTTCTAAAAGTTTTCATGCCAGAATCAAGCATTGTTGAATTAATAAAATCTAGTAATATAAGATTACTGTCTTTAGATGAGAATAGATATCTCACAAAATAATCATTTAATACATTAATATTTTTTGTTTCACTCATAATTTCATTATATTATAATTTATTATTTTTCTAAAGTCTTTTATTGTTGTTATGCTCGCTTTTATTATTGCTAGTGATAAACTCGCTTGACAACTAAAGTTATCAGCAGCTCGATTTTTTAATTTTTATTATTTTTCTAAAGCTAATATATCATCATAACCTTTTTCTCTAGCTATATCAAATACCGTCTTATTTTCCTTGTTTACAACTGTAGTGTCTGCTCCATTCTCTATTAAAAGTTTAACAAGCTCTGTTTTTCCATTGTCAATAGCCTGAAGCAGTAAAGGATAACCATCTTCTGAAGGTGTAGGAGTATTTACATCTGCATCTTGCTCTATTAAATATTTTGCCATTAAAGTATCACTATTATAAAGAGTACTAGCCAATAATGAAATATTTACATTTGGATAGTATTCTTTAAGTTCATATTTCATAGCAGGGTCAATTCCTTTTGAAACTAAATATTTTACTATATCCAAACAGCCTGACTGAACAGCATAACGAATTAAAGGATAGCCATAATTATCAACATAATTTATATCAGCTCCATATTCAGCAAGCATTTTAAATTTATCTAAATCACATTTTGATTCTCCAACATATCCAATTGTTTCAAATAATATAGGAAAAGGTTCTTCCCAGCCGTACTCAATATCTACTTCAGCACCTGCATCTAATAATTCTTTCATTATTTTTAAACTATTTTCATTTGTAGACATTACTGCTGAATGTAAAGCATCAATATTTCCTTCTCCTCTAAAATTAACATCTGCCCCTCTTTTTATAAACTCTTTTACAAGTTCTAAATCTCCCTTTGCAGAAGCTGTTTTTAATGGACTATCATTATCAACATAAGTCTGATCAACATTAACACCGTAAGAAAGTAATTGAGTAACCATTTTTTTATCACCGTATTGTAATGCCATTATTAAACTTCTTTCTCCATGTTTCTCTTCAAAGCTTTTTAAAGATTGTGCATCCTTTACATTTTTAAGATCATTAAAAGCCTCTAAATCCCATCCTGGTACTTCACTAATTTCGGCAGTATCAGTATTAATTTCTTCAGTATTATTATCTTCAACATATTCATCATTATTAGATATTTCTGTATTATTGGTATTAATGGCATTAGTATATGTAGTTACTTCTGTATTATCAGTTTTTTTAGAATTACAGCTTATTATACTTATTAATATTAAAGCTGTTATAATTAATTTTTTCATTTAATTACCCCTTAATTATTATTTTTTATTATCATATCACAACTAAATATAAAAGTAAAGAAAACATTAATTTCTTATTGCTGCTAGCGATAAACTTATTATTATATATAAAAAATCTCGCCTTAAAATATCTATCAGCTAAAGCTGACAGATGCTCGATTTTTTATTTTTAAATATAGCTGACAATTAAATCTGCCAGCTTCTCAATTTTTTATTTATTGTTGTTATGCTCGAAAAAGCCTATAAGCCCATCAATAATAAATTATTGATGGGGCTTTTTCTCACTTTATTATTTATTTCTATGTAATTCTGTCGGATCACTTATATTAGACTTGTTTCACAAGTACTTGACAAAATTAGTTGTGTAATTTTCAAAATAATTTTAGCTATAAACTATGTTTTATATATTGTATAATAATTAATTTTAATGTATAAAATTGCAGTCTTTTTGGTTCTTTGTGCCACACCGAAGGCGGACAGCGTCCAAAAGAACTGGGGTTGCCGAAGGCACGCACAGCGGGGGCAAAGCCCCAATTATAAATTTAAAAATACTAAAAATTAAACAGTGTAAATATTTAGTAAATTAGTTTTGAAACAAGTCTATTATTTTTCTAAAGCTGCAATCTCATCATAGCCTTGTTCTTTAGCTAAATCAAAAATTGTTTTTCCGTCTTTATCAACAACAGAAGTATCTGCACCTTTCTCTATCAAAAGTTTAAGAAGTTCAATATTTTCAGCTCTAAGAGCAACAAATATTAAAGGTAAATCAGAAACACTATCAGTTTGAGTATTAATATCAGCACCTTGTTCTATTAAATATTCTGCTATTTCTGTAGTTTTATTTCTCACTGCAGCATTAAGTAATGAATAACTTTTACCTGAGTATGAATAACCATTGGTATATGTCATAGCAGGGTTAACACCTTGAGAAACTAAATATTTTACTATATCAATACATCCTTTAGAAACAGCAGCAGCAATTACAGGACCGTACTCAAAATTTGAATAATTTATATCTGCTCCATGTTCAGTAAGAAGTTTAACCTTTTCTAAATCGCATCTTTTTATAGCAGGATATAATATATTATCTTCATTTTCTTCTTTAGTACCATAAATAATATCAGTGTCTGCTCCTGCATTTAATAATTCCTTTACTACTTCCAAATGATAATTTTTTTCAGAGTCTACTGCAGAATATAAAGTGTCTATATTTGCTTGATATTCTTCTCTAAAATTAACATCAGCACCTTGTTTGATAAGTTCTTTTACAAGTTTCAAATATCCTTTTTCTGAAGCTAATTTTAAAGGAGTTCTACTATCATTATCATCTTTCATATTTACATCAGCACCATAAGATATTAATTCGATAGCCTTTTCTTCTGTAGGAAATTTATCAATAGCAAATACTAAAGAAGATTTACTCGGATTTTTTGACTGCCATTCATCGAAAGATTTTTTATCTTTTATAGAATCAATTTCATTAAATAATTTTTCTTCCTCTTCTAACATTGTAGTTTTATATGTACTCCACATATCATTAGAAGCATATCCCTGATAGATTTCTTTATTATTATTATTTACTTCTGAATTATTTGTTTTTTCACTTTTACCAACTCCGCAGCTTATTATATTTATTACACTAATTAATATTAAAGCTGTGATAATTATTTTTTTCATAAAATGATCCCCAATTTTTATATTACTAATTATAGTAAAACATTGTACTTTGTCAATTTTTTAATATAATCTATAAATAACTTACTATGTTTTATAAGCTGACATTTAAGATATGCCATACAATTAATTAACTTTATAAATTAAACTTAATTTTTCATTAAAGTATTCAAAGCCCCGCCGTTTTTAAACCATTCAATCTGTGCTTCATTATATGTATGCATAACTTCAAATGTATCTTCGCTTCCGTCTTTATGAATAAGTTTAACAGTTAGGTTTTGTTTAGGCTTAAAATTATCAAGTCCTAATATAGTTATTTTGTCTTTTTCCTGTATTTTATTATAATCATCTTTATCTTTAAAAGTTATGGCAAGCATACCCTGTTTTTTTAAGTTTGTTTCATGTATTCTAGCAAAACTTTTAGCTAAAACTGCTTTAACATTCAAAAATCTAGGCTCCATTGCAGCATGTTCCCTGCTCGAACCTTCTCCGTAATTTTCTTCTGCTACAACTACTGATGATATGTTTTTTTGCTTGTATTCTTTAGCTGTTTTTGAAACTTCTTCATAATTGTTATTTAATTGATTGAATACAGAATTTGTTTTATCATTAAAGAAATTAACAGCTCCCATTAACATGTTGTCTGATATATTTTCTAAATGTCCTCTGAATTTAAGCCAAGGTCCAGCCATTGATATATGATCTGTAGTGCATTTACCTTTTACTTTTATTAAGAGAGGCATATTATTAAAATCATCAATATTAAATTTATCAAAAGGCTTTAATAATTGTAAGCGTTTAGAATCTTTGTCTATTACTATTTCTACACTGCTGTCTGGAGAACTTTGTCTTTTCTTATTTTCTGTGTTTAATCCATTTTTGGGTAAAGCTACTCCCATAGGTGCATCGAGTTTAACTTCTTTACCTTCTTCATTTGTAAGAGTATCTTTAAGAGGGTTAAATCTTAAATCTCCTGCTATACTCAAAGCCATTACAGTTTCTGGAGAAGCAACGAATGCATGAGTATTAGGATTGCCGTCTGCACGTTTTGCAAAGTTTCTATTAAAAGATGTTACTATAGAGTTTGCTCTTGTGTTGTCTTTCTCTTGTCTGTCCCATTGTCCTATACAAGGTCCGCAGGCATTAGTCATTATAACAGCACCTATTTTTTTGAAGTCATCTATTATACCATCTCTTAAAGCAGCATTATATGATGCTTCAGAACCTGGATTAATTATTATTTTTGATTTTACTTTTAATTTTTTATCTATAACCTGACGGGCAATAGAAGCAGCTTTACTCAAATCATGATAGGAAGAATTAGTACAAGACCCTATTAATCCAACTTCCATAGCAGCAGGGTATTTATTTTCTTCTACTTTTTTAGCAAACTCACTTATAGTGCATGCAGCATCTGGAGTAAATGGTCCGTTTAAGTACGGTTCTAATTCGGATAGATTAATTTCTATTATTTTATAATAATATTTTTTTGGGTTATCATATACTTCTTTATCAGCTTTTAAGTTGTTAATATTTTCTTCTGCTAGTTTTGCAACCTCTTCACGTCCTGTAGCAATCAAATATTCTTTTATATTATTATCATAAGGAAATATTGAAGTAGTAGCTCCTACTTCAGCACCCATATTGCATATAGAAGCTTTTCCAGCAGCGGATAGGGTAGAAGCACCTTCTCCGAAATATTCTATAATAGAATTAGTACCGCCTTTTACTGTCAAAATTCCTGCCAATTTTAATATAACATCTTTAGCACTAGCCCAGCCGTTTAAAGAACCTGTTAATTTTACTCCTATTATATTAGGTATTTTTAATTCCCATTCCATTCCAGTCATAACGTCAACAGCATCAGCTCCCCCAACACCTATAGCAAGCATTCCAAGTCCTCCAGCATTAGGAGTATGAGAGTCTGTACCTATCATCATACCTGCAGGGAAAGCGTAATTTTCTAGCACTATTTGATGTATTATACCAGAACCTGCTTCCCAAAAACCAAGTCCGTATTTTTTTGCAACACTTTCTAAAAAGTTATAAACTTCTTTATTTATATTAAGTGCATTTTTCAAATCTTCTTCAGCACCTTTGCATGCTTCTATTAAGTGATCACAGTGTATTGTAGCAGGTACGGCAGAGGATGTTTTTCCAGCGTTCATAAACTGAAGTAATGCCATTTGAGCTGTAGCATCCTGCATTGCCACTCTGTCTGGTCTGAAATCAGCGTAATCTTCTGCTCTTTTAAAATCTTTTATACTTTTTTCATCATATAAATGAGCGTATAATATTTTTTCTGATAATGTTAATGCTCTGTTTAATTTTTGTTTCACATTATTAACTTTATTAGAATAGTTTGAATAAAAATTTCTTATCATTTCAATATCGTAAATTTCCATGATTAATACCTTTTATATTATAATATTGCTATAAAGTATTACTATATAGTAATATTATTTTTTTATCAATAGTTTTATATTTTTTTATTTTTATAGGAACTTTTATTTGTAATATTCGTCTAATATAGCAAATAAAAATAAAAACAATTAATAATTAAAATATAGGAGATTAGAATAATGAGAATGAAATTATTACTAACAACATTTGTAGCATCTTTATTAATATCAACAGCAGTTTTTGCTCAGGTTCCGCCTCCTCCTGAGCCAGGTTATGGACCAGCTCCGAGAGGACCTAGACATCGTCCTGGTCCAAGAGGCGATTTATACAGAATGTGCAGAAATGCAGGTGTTTATTTATCAGATGAACAGCTTAATGAAATGAGTTCTATTGATTATGAATATGAACTTAAAATCAATGAGTTGGAATATCAAAAAAGAAATATAGATTACAAGTTTAAAATTGAAAGAGAAAAAATAGATATAGACTTGAATCTAATAAAAGATTTGATAAATCAGAAAAAAGATTTAGAAAAGGATATTGATTATTTAAGAGTAGAAAAAGATGTTTCTATATTAGGAGTTTTAACAGACGAACAATTACAGCAATTAAATACTTATAGAATGAGATATTACTACTACAGATAAAAAATTTATAAAATATATATACGATTTATAAGAGGTTAGTATTTTTTATACTCCCTCTTTTTTTATTTTTAATATATAATTGGATAAAATTAAAAATAGGATTTTTCTATGATTAAAGAGTTTCAAAAATTTATTATGCGTGGAAATATATTAGATATGTCCATTGGTATTATAATAGGAGCAGCATTTAATAGTATAGTTAATTCATTTGTTCAGGATATTCTAATGCCTCCTATAGGTTTAATATTAAGCGGCATAGATTTTTCTAATATGTTTATAGTAATTAAAAAGGGAGCTGATAATATTGGCAATTATAGTTCTATAGAGGCTGCTAAAAATGCAGGTGCTGTAGTTATTGGAATTGGAGTGTTCATAAATACTATCATAACTTTTATTATAACAGCTTTTTCTATTTTTATAATTATAAAAATGTTTAATAAAATGCAGGAAAAAATCATAAAAAAAGAAAAAGAAGATAAAGATGCAAATGAAAAAATTTGTCCTTACTGCTGTTCATCAATAAATATAAAAGCGGTAAAATGCCCTAATTGTACATCTGATTTAAGTTAATATTTTAATTGTCAGAAAAAACTTCTTTCATTAGGGAATTAATAATATTTGGAAACTCCTGTAATAAACTTTTTTTATTAACTCTCTCAGTAACTCTATGAAGATCCTTTCCCCAAGGACCGAAAATTAATGTAGGTATATTTATATCCTCAATAGATTTGAAATCTATACTGTATTCATTACCCCATACAATCATATTATCTGAAAATATTTTATAATCATATTTGGTATTAATGGCACTATAGCTGGCATCTGATATACCAGTCATATAATTATTGCATACTGTATCTATATTATATAATTCTCTGTATTCTTTTTCTATAATTTTAAAATATTTGCTTCCATATTTTTCTTTGCCTTCTATAAAATCGCTATGAACTGCAGGATAATATGGCGGTGAAAAAGATATTAATACAAATGGAGTTTGAAAATTGGCATAATCAAGTATTTTCTCCATTGCAAATATTGTAGTATTAGGATAGGTTTCTTTTTCTTCTCTTATTTTTATAGATATTTCTTTTTTTAAATTTTTATAGAAGGCATCAAAATCTTTTCTAGGTTTTAATTTATCTACTAATTCTGACAAAGTATAAACTTCAGCATTATAATTTTCTTCTATTTCTTTATTATTGTATTCTTTATAATCTTTTTTAAATTTGTTTAAAAATTTATTAAATGCCTCTATACTAATTTTTTTTACTTCATTTATAATTTCTTCAGGCGTTCTGCTGAAATGCAAAACAGTAAAATAACCTGCAGCTCTAAAAGGTATAGATACATCATATTCATACTTTAAATCTTTAAAATATGACCATAATGGCGGAGGAGTTTTTTCATTTTTGTATGAATCTACTAATTTTAATGAACCTTCTGTTTCTTCAAATATACCGCTTAATATTGAAAGCGGATTTAAACCATTATAATAAGACATTATATGTGCTTTAACCCCTTGAACCATTATAGTCGGCATGCATTTACCAACTGTACCTATATGTAGTGTATGTTTGTTGTTTTTTCTATCATTAGGTTCTGGTATAATCATAAGTTTATAATTAAAGTTATACTTGTTTTTTAAATCGCTCAAAAGTTTAGCAGATTCCCTCATGCCTATAGAATAAGTTTCTTCCTCTGGAACAGTTAAAAATATTAAATTACCATCCTTATTTTCTTGTTTTGAATATTCTTCCAATATGGCAATAGATGCAGAGAGTCCTCCTTTCATATCACAGCTTCCTCTTCCATATATCCATTCTCCAGAATATAAATCCTTTTTATTGTTTTCACTTAGATCCAATGTTTTTAGATTATCTTCTATTTTTTTTATGTCAAAAGCATTATCCTTGAACTCTCCGAATTCTTCTATTCCAACAACATCAAAATGTCCACTAAGTATTAAAGTATTATTATTATTTCCCATAACAATGGCACATATTATCTCTCTGTTATAAACATCATTATCTATCTTATATCTTATTAGATATTCTTTATTATTACTAAAATATTCTATTTTACTTAGATAATTATATATGAACTCTGATGCTTCATTTTCTCCTTCAGAATAAGAAAGACTTTTTGTTTTCATTAAATTTTCTAATATATATAAAATTTTATTCTCCAATTCTAAGACATGCATATATTTTCTCTCTTTATGTTTTATATAATATAATTATATATAAATAAATATACTTTTTCAATAATTATATATTCATATTAGGAAAATAACTGTATGAATATGTAAATCATACTTAATAATTATATATTTGTTATATTTGTAGTGTAAATTTATTTTTTTAATCAAAAATATACATGTATAAATTTAGTAATATTCAAAAAATATACTTTACTATTTACATAGTGTGATTTTTGTATATATTATATAGTATAATATTAATTTAGGAGAAATGAATGGAAAAAAAATTTAAACTTGGATTAGTACCTAGACTAATCATCGGAATTCTGCTCGGTATATTCTTCGGACAGCAATTTATACCAGAAGTAATATCTAGATTAATCGTTACTCTTTCTGGAATTTTTAGTTCTTATTTAAGTTTCGTAATACCTTTGATGATTTTAGCTTATGTAACTATGGGTATAGCAGGTTTAAGAGAAGGTTCAGGTTTTTTATTGGCTGTAACATGTGCATTGGCTTATGCTTCAACTCTAATATCAGGTACGGCATCTTTTACAGTAGCTTATAATCTATTCCCTAGCTTTATGAATTCGGAAGATATTCAAAAAATAGCTGAAACTGCAGGAAAGTCTTTAGAGCCTTTTCTCTCTTTGAAATTTCCGCCTATACTTGATACTTTATCGGCAGTTTTATTTGCATTCATATTAGGATTAGGTATTTCTACTTTAAGAGCAAGTGAAAATAAAATGGGAGATTATTTGTATAACTCTTTCGGTGAACTATCTAATATAATAGACAGAACTTTAAGAATTTCAATAATACCATTCCTGCCTCTTTATATTTGCGGTACTTTTGTAAATATGACTAAAAGCGGACAAACATTTGTAATATTAGGAATATTGTGGAAAGTATTCTTAGTTGTAATATTAATGCATTTCATATATTTAGTTATAGTATTCTTTGTTGCAGGAGCTATAGGAAAGAAAAGTCCGATATTTCTTATCAAAAATCAAATACGCGGATATATCACCGCTTTAGGTACTCAGTCATCAGCTGCCACTATACCTGTAAACTTGCAGTGTGCCGAAAAAGACGGAATATCTGAACAAATAAGAAACTTCGTAGTACCTCTTTGTGCTAATATACACATGGCAGGCTCTATGATAACAATTACAGCATGTGCTACTGCTGTATGTTTAATGAATCAAATACCTATTTCTTATACTATAGTACTTCCTTTCATTCTTATACTTGGTATAGCTATGGTTGCCTCTCCAGGTGCTCCGGGCGGTTCCATAATGACAGCTTTGCCTTTCCTCTATATGGTAGGATTAGGTACTCCAGATAGTCCTTTATGTGCTATAATGGTTGCTTTATACATTACTCAAGACTCATTCGGTACTGCATGCAATGTTTCTGGTGATAATGCTTTGGGTGTTATAGTAGATACAATATACAAGAAAAAAGTTATAAAAACTGAAGCATAATTAAAAGATATAATATAATATAAAAATATAAGCCGTCTAATTATTAGGCGGCTTTATTATATTCAGTATTAAAATTAATAATAAGTAAATTAATCTAATTCTAAATCTATAACTATATCGATTTCTGTAATAGAACAATTTAATTTTTTAGCAATCTCTTCTTTACTCAATCCTTCTTTGTAAAGATAAATAATATTTTTATTTCTGTCAGAACTATCTTCTTCTAATTTTATTGTTTTATTTGTTTTTTTGCTTTCTTTATCATGTACTGGTATATTGCTTTTTATAGTTTTATCTAATTTACTTCTCAATTTTTCAATAACTTCTTTTTTAGCTTCATCATCTATGGCTTTTATTGCTGTGTCTATATTATTTTTTTTAGATTTTTCTTTTTTTATATCTCTTATTTCTGCAGTTTGTTTTTTATTATCTTTTTCTTCTTTTTTTGACGAATTTAAATTTGAAGTTTCTGTTTTAAA
Organism: uncultured Brachyspira sp.; assembly: GCF_944388875.1. Lineage (GTDB taxonomy): Bacteria > Spirochaetota > Brachyspiria > Brachyspirales > Brachyspiraceae > Brachyspira. The sequence continues at coordinate 73,659 of NZ_CALXKQ010000006.1, read as the reverse complement.
ATTTTCATCTTCTATTCTTATATCTAATTTGCTTCCTTGATTTTTTGTTTCTAAATTTTTATTATCATTTTCTGTGAGTACTATATCAATTTTATTATCTTCTTCAATTTTTTCTTCTTTTTCTTTTATAGATTCATTAGCTTCATAATGATTATTTTTAGTATTTAATTCGCTTGAAAGTCTGTTTGCTCTTACTATTGCATCTTCGAGTATTGATATTCTTGATAACGCTATATTATTAAATTCTTTAACTAAAGCTTCAATCTCTTCTCTGGCTTTTGACATAGTTTCTTTTTCAAGTCTTTCTCTAGCTTTAGAAACTATATAAATATAAAAAAGCGGAAGAACAACCGCCAGTATAACTATATTGATTATTACACTTATTAAAATCTGCATGTTAGAATTTCATTAATTAACCTTATCCTAAAGTATCTATTTTAGAACCTTTAGTATGCTCCATCATAGCAACTTCTTCTATGCCTATAATAGAATTGTTTTCATCAGTATTATTTGTATTAGCAATTATTTTTTTATTTTTCTTTCTATAAGACATATATCCTTGATCTTTTTGTCTTTGCTGTTCATCCTTTTTTTCTTTAACTTTTGTTTCATCAGACACTGTTTCAGATTTTACAACTGTAGAATCTTTTATATAGGAATCTCTATGTATATCTCTATCCTCGGACTGCATAGCTATGGTTTTGGCTGCCATTCTAGTATGCTCCATCCTTCCTATATGCGATTGCTGCATATACAATTGTTGTAAATCCAAAGGTGCTATAGGCATTTTTAAAATCTCCGTATAATATGCCTTAAATTTATATCCTATATATATTAATATATACTTTTTTTCTATTATTGCAAGTTAAAAATATAATATATGATAATAATAATTTTTTTAATTGAATTATTAATTTTTATAAATGGAGTAGGCATAAGATATTATTGCCGAAGCTGCCGATACGTTTAATGAATCAAAATCAGTTTTAGAATTTATTATAATGCTCCCATCAGAGTTTTTTTTAAGTATATCATGTACTCCGCTATGTTCATTTCCTAGTATTATTGCAGTAGGGCAGTCAAATTTAAAATTTTCAATAGGAGTTTCTCCTTTTTCACTAGCGTAGTAAACCCAAAAACCTTTTTCTTTCATAAGTTCTATAACCCTATTTAAATTTGTTTCTATTGAAATCGGAAGATGATAAGCAGCACCTGATGATATTTCATAAACCTTTTCATTTATTGGGGCTGAATTATCTTTAGGTATTATTATTCCTGCGGCATTAAAAAAATATGCATTTCTTATTATTGCTCCAAAATTATGTACATCTGTTATAGAATCTAATATAAATATTAGAGGATTTTTATTTTTTTCTAATGCTTTTTGCAGAAAAATTTCTATTCCTATTTCTGCATTTTCTTTTATATCAGCAGCTATTGAGTATATTTTTCCTATAATTTTTTCCATTTCTTTTTTATCAACATTTTTTATAGGCACTTTATTTTTTTCTGCTAATTTTATTATATCTTTTTCTCTTTTTGATATTGGAAATTTTATATATAAAGTTTCAACCAAATTTTTTGATATAGCTTCAGTTATTGCATTTTTAGAGGTAATAAACATTTTTTAATCCCAAAATAATTATTCAAGTTTTTTATAAAGATTTTCTATATCATCCTTATATGCTTCCATAATATTTGCCCTTTTCATTTTTAATGACTGAGTAAGAAGTCCATTTTCTATAGTAAACTCTTTGTCTGTAATTATTATTTTAGATATGGCCTCATAAGGTCTAAATCCATTATTATAATTAATTAAATTACTGAGTTCTGATTTTATTAATTTATAAACATCTTTAGAATTAACTAAATCATCAGAAGGCATTTTATGTTTATTAAGATATTCTTTAATAGTTTCTTTGTCAATTACTACAATAGCACCAGTTGCACTTTTATCCTGTCCTACAAGCATTATCTGAGAAATATATTTAGATTCCAATGCTTTATTTTCTATAGGCTGAGGCTCTACATTCTCACCAGTTAAAAGAACTATTGTTTCTTTTGCCCTTCCTGTTAATACAATTTCTCCTTCCTGAGTATATGTTCCCAAATCTCCAGAATCGAAATATCCATCAACCTTTGCCTTTTCAGTTAATTCTTTATCTTTATAATATTCTTTAAATATATTAGGACCTTTTATATAGCATACTCCCATCTCACCATCTTTGCATACTTTTCCTTCATGATCCCTTATTTCAATCTCCACTTCGGGTATAGGGGCTCCGCATGTTCCTCTATAATTTTTAAAAGGTGATCTTAAAGTTACAACAGGAGAAGTTTCTGTTATTCCCCATCCTACAACCAAATTAATTCCAGCAGCCTCAACAAAATCCTCTATATACATAGGCAATGCTCCGCCGCCTGATATTGTAAGACGCATCTTCCCGCCTGTTAATTCCACTATTTTTTTATAAACTATTTTTTTTATGATAGAATGAAAAATTGGGTCAAACATTCCTATATGATATTCTACATTCTTATATTCTTTTTTTTCATCACCTATTAGATATACTAAGCCATTTTGATATCTCAAATTTCTTACATATCTCATAGAACGCTTTATCATTGATTTTATTATACGGCTAGCCAATGCACCTTTCCTATCAATATTTTTCATTACTGTATTATAAATATTAAGCCAAATAGCAGGAACAGAAATGAATATATTAGGGGCTTCCTCTGTAAAATCAGTTTTTAAATCTCTTTTATTTGTGATTGCAGTAAAACATCCTGTTACAGCTGTTACATAAGATATAGTTCTTTCATATATATGCCAAATAGGAAGTATAGTTAATAATTTCTCTCCTGCTTCTAATTTTATTATATCAGGCAAAACTCTGACATTATGCAGAATATTGCTATGCGTTAATACAACTCCTTTAGGCTTTCCAGTTGTTCCTGAAGTATATATGATTGTTGCTATACTGTCATTATTTAACTTGGATGCCATATTTACAGCATAGTTTTCATCATTATTTAATTCTTTTTCTCCAAGTTCAAGAAGTTTATCAAAAGCAAAGATATTTTTATCTGGATTATGCATGGAACTATCCAAAATCACTATTAAAGATAAATCATTATGATGTTTTTTTATTTTTTTATACACATATTCATTTTCAACTAATGCAGCCTTTGCCTCGCTATGTTCTATTATATAATTTAATTCATCTGGAGTAGAATCATTTCCTCTTGGAACATCAGGCGACCCTAATGTAAGCAATGCCATATCTGATATAAACCATTCTATTCTATTTTCAGAAAATATTGCTACATTCTTTCCTTTAAGACCTTTTATTTCAAATGCTTTTGCTATTGCATTTATTTTATCATATAATTTTTTATATGTTAATGTCTGTTTGTTGTTTTCATTATCTCTATATCTGTATGCAGGACTCTGCGGTATATTCTGCACTGTTTGAAAAAAAGCACTAGGTATAGAAGTGTAATTTTTCATAAAAACCTCACATAATTAATTCTTACTATATAAAAATAGTAGTTAATTATAACCATAAAAATGATATATTACAAGTTATTTTCTATATATTTTAATACTTCAGATGAGTATGTTTCTACCGTAAAGTTTTTTAATATAGACTTTGATTTAGATAATATATTTTCTTTTAAATTATTCTTATACACATATATTATTTTTTCTGCTATATCATCAATATTATTCATATCACAGCTTATAGAATAATCTCTAACAGCTTCATATACTCCAGACTTATTTGATATTATGGATATGCATGAAGAGTAAAGTGCCTCTATAACTGTAAGACCAAAAGGTTCATTTACAGCAGGCATTATAAGGGCATAACTTTTATTAAGCAAATCATGTTTTTCATCTTCTGATACAAAGCCTTTAAATATAATATTATTTTCCATATTTATATTATGTACTAATTTTTTTAAATTATTTTCATGTCTTCCTTTACCTGCTATGATAAATTGAAGATTTTTATTATCTATTTTTTCCAATGATTTTTTAAATGCATAAATTGCTTTTTCTAAATTTTTAGGCTTTTCTATTCTTCCTATATATACAAAATATTCACTATTATTTATTGGCATTATATTATCAGAATCTATTTGCGTTATGCATGGATATATAACTTCAGCATCTCTCTTATAGACTCTTTTAATACTTTCCTTTGTTCTTATGCTGTTCGCCATTATATAATCTATTTTGCTTACTCCAAGCCTGTCAAGATGCATTGTATATCTTGCAATTATATCCCAAGTTTTCTGAAGTTTTTTATAACTCTCATCATCATACCCGTAAAGCCTTACACTTGGCTCATGGCAGTACCAAAAACTTTTAGGAAGTTTTATATTGTTTTTTTTAGCATAATTAAAAGCTAATCCAAAAAAAATCGTAGCTGGAAAATTATGTATTAAAACAGCATCATAATTTTTTAATTCATTAGAGAGAAATTTAGCTGCTTTGTTAAACAAGAATGGATTTAATGTTATATCAGTTTTAAATTGTTTTATATAATCTGGCACATTATCTCTTAATCTGTACGTATATATATCAGCCTCTATTGATATTTTATGCCAGCTTTCTATTGATGCCAATATTACATTTTCAGCCCCGCCGTTATATCCGAATGTAGGATGCAATATAGCTATTTTCTTTATATTTTTTAAATTACACATTTTATTATGATAATTTATTTTTTATAAACTTACAAGCAATATTTTTTATATATTGTAATTAAAAAATTAATATAATATTTATTTCCTACCATACTATTATTTTATTTAAGGGGTTTGTATTTGGTTCTTCTTCATAGATTTTTATATCTTTCGAAAATTTTACCTTGTATTCATCTAATTTATAATTATCAAATCTTGCAAAATTATTATACGTAATATAACCATGACTAGAATTTTTTATTATTTTATCCGTATAAATATCTTGTACATTTCTAGTTAATTCACTGAATGCATAATTAGATATAACTAAATCATATTTATTATTTTTTAGTTCATCCATTGTTATAAAATTTAACTTATTTTTATCAATATCATCAAATTTATTCATATACTTTGAAGTTAAAGAAAGAGGAGATTCTAAATCAACGTATGTGTAATCCTTTATATTAAAATACGACATAATTATTCTTGATTGACCTCCATATCCAACACCTATTTCACATATTCTAAAATTATCTAGAGTTTTGAAATATATAATTAAATCAGATAGAACTTTTATGTATCTCAATGTAGATGGGCAAATTTTTCCAACATTTTCAAAATCTTCTAAGGTTGCACCTCCATATAAGTCATTTTTTTTAAATTTTTCAAAGTCATTATTATCAAATTGGTTTCTACTAATTATTACATCTAAATATAATTTACCTGTATCATAATCAACATGCTCAAGAACTTCTTTATAATCAAGATTTTGTCTAAAAATATTAAAATAGTTATCATTTTCAGAAGCTAATTTACAAATATTTTTATAACCAACCATACAATCTGTTATACTAGTTTTATCTTTCATATATACATCATAAACCATATTGTCCAATTGTTCTAATACTGTAAAGTGTTTAATTAACAATTCTCTAACAGAATTTCTTAACGTTTTAAAAGGTATATACCAAATTATATTATTGATATTTTTTATTAGTTTTTCATCCATTCTATAATCCTCATAAATTATTTAAAATACAAAAAACCAATGCATCAATTTAATTCTAAACTGAAACATTGGTTATTATTTTTAATAATATGATGTTTTATTTATATATACATTAGGTCTTGTCTTGTCTTGTCTTGTCTTGTCTTGTCTTGTCTTGTCTTGTCTTGTCTTGTCTTGTCTTGTCTTGTCTGCATTTTATTATCCATTAGTAATATTGGGTTAATATAACATATATTTTAATTAATGCAAGCACAAATATTATTCATTGAACAAAATGTATAATTTTCTACTATTATTCCATTAATTACTGTTTCGCATGACATTGATTTTTTATATATTTAATTTATATTAAATTAAATATATAAATTAAAAGATGTTTCAATTTATATAAGGAGCTGAAATGAAAAATATATTAATAATATTAAATTTTTTATTTATTTTTATTTCATGCAATAATTCAAATGCACCTGAAAATAATAATTTTGTAATATCAACAAATGAAAACGGAAGCATACTGTTTGAACAAAAAGATATTACTTACAATATTGATTATAAGCCTAATGTTGTTTATGCTAGCAAAGATAATATAGATTTAACACTTCAGATATTAGTTCCCAGACTTCTTGAAGTTGATACTAATGCAAGATATCCATTGATAGTTTATATACAAGGTTCTGCATGGAGAAAACAGAATGTATATAGAAATTTAATTGCACTTGGAGATTTTGCTAGAAGAGGTTATGTTGTAGCAATAGTAGAGTACAGACCAAGCGACATTGCCGTTTTTCCAGCACAGATTGAAGACACTAGAGATGCTATTAAATTTATGATTGATAATGCAGATAAATATAGTGCAGATACGAATAATTTATTTGTATGGGGTGATTCTTCTGGAGGACATACATCTTTATTTACAGCAATACCTTTAAGTGATGACGATAATACAATACCAAATATTAATGCAATAATATCATATTATCCTCCTACAGATTTACTCGAAATGAGAAATGATCCTTTAGGCTCAACTACTGGAGATGCTAATAGTCCTGAAGGCATTTTGATTGGCAGAAAAAATGTTTATGATTTTCCAGAAGAAGCTAAAAGAATAAGCCCTTATTATGAGATTTCAAAAGTTAGTAATATGCCTCCTATATTTTTGGCACATGGAACTGCTGACAGTGTTGTTCCTTTTAGTCAAAGTAAAATTTTAGCTGATAAATTAAAAGAAGAAAACAGAATATATGAGTTTTATGCTATTAAAGATGCTGATCATGGAGATTGGCAGTTTTGGACTAAAGATATGTTTGATTTAGTTGAGAATTTTATAAACAAATATAAAAAATAATTTTTTATTAAAGTTTTAACTATACTGTAATTATAAAAATATTACAACTTAAATCTTCGACCACTTTTCTACTTTTATAACCCAAGCATTAGTTTGATTGGCAGCTTCAAGTCCTACTTCGCTGTCTTCAAATATAATGCTTTCTTCTTCTTTTACATTAAAATGTTTCATACATTTAAAAAATATTTCTGGATGAGGTTTTTTATTTTGTATATCATTTCCTGTTAATACTAAGTCAAATAATTTTTCAAGCTGAAATTCTTTTAATATAGCATAAGCTCCTTTTGGAGATGAGGTTGTTGCCAAAGCTGTATATTTAGATTTTTTTTTATTATCTATTAGTATTTCCAGCATTAGAGGGTGAATATTAACCATATTCAAATTTTGTAAATATATATACTCTTTTCTATTATGTATTTTTTCTATAAGTTCATTATTTTTATTATCATCATCTGTAAGTTTATTGTTTAATTTTAAAATATTATTTGTGAATGTTTTATAATGCAGCCCAAAACATTTATTGTAATAATAATCTTTGTCTAATTCTATACCGTATTCTTTAAAAGCATTGCTGTATGAGTAGTAATGCAAATTTGCACTATCTATTAAAGTACCGTCCATATCGAATATTAATAATTTTATATTGTTATAGCTTATCATTTTTATTCCTAATTTTTGTTTATATTATTTAATATATAAATTAATTATAGCATATAAACTCATAAAATAAAGAATTCCAATTTATAATAAAAATGCTATAATAAGTTTTATATCTATACTAAAAAAGTATTGAGTATTAAGAGAGAAAAACATATATGAAAAATATTAAATTAAAAATTGAGAAAATTATTAGTCTGCTTTCAGATGGACTTTATGAAAGAGAAGAAATAGTTGCATTAACATTTTTAAGTGCTATAGCAGGCAAACCAGTATTTTTATATGGTCCGCCAGGTACAGCTAAAAGTTTTATAGCTAAAAGAATTTCATCAGCTTTTAAAGAGTCAAAATACTTCGGATATTTGATGCAAAGGTTCAGCACTCCTGAGGATATATTCGGACCTATTAGTTTGGAAGAGTTAAAAAATGACAGATATATTAGAAAGATAGAAGGGTATCTTCCAGACTGTGATTTTGCATTTTTAGATGAGATTTGGAAAAGTACTCCTGCCATACTTAATACACTTTTAACAATAATAAATGAAAGAGTTTTTAAAAACGGATACAAAGAGATAAAAGTTCCATTAAAAGCATTGATTTCTGCAAGCAATGAAACACCTCCTGAAGGTCAGGGACTTGAAGCATTGTATGACAGATTTATTATGCGTTTAATGGTTAGTCCTATGAAAAATAAAGATAATTTTGAAAAGATACTTCAGAATACTGAGGCTAATTCTTATATAGAAATAGATGATGATTTAAAAATATCTACAGATGAGTGGATAAAAATGCGTGATGAAGCTAATAATATTAAATTATCAAAAACGGTTATTGATGTAATTCATAATATAAAGCTTTCAATAGAAAAGTTTAATGAAGATAACAGAGATATTGCTATTTATGTATCCGACAGAAGATGGCAGCATATTTCTTATTTGTTAAAAATGTCTTCGTATTTAAATGATAAAAATGAAGTTGATATTTATGAAACTTTTTTAATTGATAATTGCTTATGGAGTTTAGAGGAACATATAGAAACTGTAAAAAAAATTGTAGAAAATGCTGTTAGATTATCGTATGATTTAAATAATGAAAATATTAATGAATGGAGGGAAAGTTTCAAAGATCTTCAGGAAAAAGTTGATAATGAATTTTATAATTTAGAAAAAAAGTATGATACAGAAAATATAGATGATAAAGAATATATAGCAAAGACATTAAATATTAATATGGATGAATATGGAAATATAGGAGATACTATAATTTATATACCATTAAAACAATTAGGAAAGAAAGGATATTTTTACCCCTTAGATATAGGAAGGAATCAAACAAAAAAATTCAGATGCAATTTTAATGGTACTGATAAATATACAATAGAGATAAATTCCGCTATCTCTGTTAATGGCTTCGTATCTAATAGGCTTTCTAAAAATTATGAATATTTAGCTGATGGAGAAGCTGAATATTATATGAATAAAGTTAGTGCCAAAAAAATAACAAAATATCAAAAAGAAGAATATACTAAACTTATTAATTCACTTATATCAAGTATTGATAATATAATTATAGATTTAAAAGATAATTTTTTTAAAAATGAAAAAAAATCAAAAAGTATATTCATATCAGAAGAAAAATTTAATTTTTTTACAGATATGTTTAACTCTTATATAGATAATATTGAAAGTGAAAAATTGGATGCTGAAAAATTAAAAAGTGAAATAGAAAACCATGATACAGTTTGATAATGATTCTTATAAAAAAGAAATAATAAAAACAGAAACAATGGCTAGGGGAGTTTTTCACGGCTCTTTTAATAATATTAATGATAAAAGATTAGAAGAAGAACTTGAAATAAAAATAACAAAATGGAAAAAAGATTTAGATACTTTTATTGATGAAAATAATCCTTATGATGAAAATAAAATAGAATTAGAAATATCATTAAAAAAGTTAAAAAGATTAAAAAATAAAAATATAAAAACTACAAAAGAAGATATTATAAATGATTTAAATAGCTTTAGTATTTTATCAGATGATAGTAGTATGGAGTTCTGGAAAGATAAACTTTACAATTCTAAAAATCTCAATATCATAAAAAATAATATTTTATCTTTATGGCAGAAAACTTATTATAAAAAAAATAATGAATGGATTGTTCATACAGTAAAAGAAAAGAGAGATAAATTTATTACTGATATAGAATCTTGGATTAGTTTGTTAAAGAAATTAAAATACATGTCCAATATTTTAAGAATAAAAACAGGTGTATTATGGGATTTTAGAGTAGGAGAGCTTGAAGAAAATGATATATCTATTTTAAATAAATATGTTGATTTTATAAGCAAATACAAAGACATAGAAATTATATGCGATACTATGGGAAGAAGAGTAGATTTAGAAAAGTCTTTAAAAAATGCTGAGTTTAAAAATACTTATAGTTATACAAATAAAAAAATAAGTTCTAAAGAAGAGATAGTTGGTATATATTTTGCTAAAGATATAGAAAATGTTGTTTCTGAAGAGCTTTCACTCTTATGTGCTGAAGATAGTGAAAAATTATTTAAATTAAAATATATAGAAAACAGACTTATGTGTTTTGATAAAAGTGCCTATGTATTTAATGAAAATGAATTTGATAAGGTTAAATCTGGGTATAAAGAAGGAAAAGGTGATATGATTATATGCATAGACACAAGCGGTTCTATGAAAGGTACAAATGAATATATTGCTAAGGCCATTATGCTAAAAATGGTAATGCAGGCTTTATCTGAAAATAGGAATGCGTATTTAATTAATTTCAGCACAGAAATATATACATGCAAATTTACTAAAAATGATGGAATTAATGATTTAATTAAATTTTTGAAATTAAGCTACTATGGAGGTTCTGATATATATAAAGCTCTTTATGAGGCTTGCAGAATAATGCAGACTTCTTATTTTAGAAATGCTGATGTGTTGGTATTGTCTGATTTTATAATGGAGGATATGCCTGATAATTTAGTAAAAATATGCAGCAAGCAGAAAGATAAAGGAAATAAATTTTTTGCTGTATCTATTGGAAAATTTCCATTTGGATATTCATATAAAAAGGTGTTTAATAATCACTGGATATTTGATACCGATAATGGTATTAAACATGCATTTTAATATATTATTTTTATAAATATATTATAGATTTAGATGTTCAATAGTATATGAATTATAAATTTCTCTTGGAAGAAGCATATTAATTAATAACTTAACTCTTTCTATATTTCCAGTTGAATATATGTTTATATATGGCTCAGCATTTTTATTTGTATTTAATAAATTATTATTTTCTAAATATTTTTTTATTGATGAAGAAGTATTTAATGCAGGATCTATAATATTTTTTATAGAGTTATTGCTGCTTTCATTTAATACTTTCTGTATATCATCCAATATAAGAGGATAGTGAGTGCATCCTAATATTAATGTATCAGACTTTGAATCTATTTTTTCTAAATATCCTTTTAAAACTTCAAATCTATTGCTATGGCTGTACCAATCACTTTCTATCATAGGGCATAAATCCCTGCATGCTATTTGAGTAATTTTTATATTATTATTATATTGATTTATTTTTTCTATATAAGCATTAGAATGAACTGTAAACTCTGTAGCCATTATTGATATATTATTATTTTTAGTGCTTTTTACAGCATCAATTACACCATTAGATATGACTTCTATTATTGGGGTATCATATTTTTCTTTTAGAATATAATAAGTGCATGCTGTTATAGTATTGCATGCTATGATTATTATTTTTGATTTTTTTTCTACTAAAAAATTAACTATTCTTAATGTTAAATTTATTATCTCATCTTTAGATTTACTGCCATAAGGTATATTTGCATTATCTCCCACATATATATAATTTTCATTAGGCAATATTTTTAACAGCTGTTTTAATACTGTTATACCTCCAAATCCAGAATCAAAAATTGCTATCGGCATTGAATTAGTAATCATAGTATAATTTTTCCTAAATAATGATTAATTATAATTAGTATTTAACATAATGTCAATAATAAAAATTATTATATACAGTATTTCTATATACTTTATTATATTGTGATATATATGTTTTATTTTGTAATAAATTTGCTTGTATTAAGCAGATAATAGTGTATAATAAAGTATTAAAAATTTATGATAATAGGAGTATTTTTGATGAACAGTAGTATTATGGAAGCTCTGCAAATAATGGTCATAGGTATGGGCGTTGTTGTATTGTTTTTAATTATATTAGTTTTCGTTATGAAATTTGTTAGTACTGTTGTAGCTCAGGTAGATAAATTAATGCCTCCTCCTCAAGAGGCGTCTGTATCTTCTCCTGCACCAGTTCAAGCAGTAAATAATGATAAAATGGTTGCTATAGCAATAGCTTTAGCACATGTTCACAGTAATAAATCCAAATAATAGTGATTTTTAAGGAGATATAAGAATGGCTAAAAAAGAAATAAAATTTATGCTTACAGCATTTAGAGATGGTTTCCAATCTGTTTATGGTGCTAGAGTATTATCTAAAGATTTTATGCCTGCTGTAGAAGCATTTGTAAAAGCAGGTGTTACATATTTTGAATCAGGCGGCGGTGCAACATTCCAAAGTGCTTTCTTTTACAATCAGGAAAATGCCTTTGATGTAATGGATACTTTTAGAAAAACAGTAGGACCTGATGTAAACCTTCAAACTTTAGCAAGAGGAGTTAATGTAGTAGGTTTGGAATCTCAGCCTAGAGAAATGATTAAGCTTCATGCTGATCTTTTCAAAAAACATGGTGTTACAACAATTAGAAACTTTGATGCTTTAAACGATGTAAACAATCTTATTTTTAGTGGTAAATGCATAAAAGAAGCAGGGCTAAAACATCAGGTATGTGTTAGTATGATGGCACTTCCTCCAGGATGTGAAGGGGCACATGATGCTGCATTCTATGGAAAAGTATTAACTCAAATAAAAGATAAAGTAGATTTCGATTCTGTATGTTTCAAAGATGCTTCAGGTACAGCAACACCTCAGGTAGTTTATGATACTATTAAGGAAGCAAGAAGAATATTAGGAAAAGATATTCATATACAAATGCACAGCCATGAAACAGCAGGTATAGGGGCTGTTCAGTACAGAGCTGCTTTAGATGCAGGTGCTGATTGTATAGACCTTTCAGCTGCTCCAGTATCAGGCGGTACTTGTCAGACTGATTTAATAGTTATGTGGCATGCTTTAAGAGGTACAGAATATCATTTGGGTATAGATATAGATAAAATCAGAGAAGCTGAAGAAGTATTTAAAGAATGTATGAAAGATTACTTCCTTCCTCCAGAAAGCAGAACAGTAGAACCTATGATTCCATTTGCTCCAATGCCAGGCGGTGCCTTAACAGCTAATACTCAAATGATGAGAGATATTAATGTAATGAACAGATTCCCAGAAGTTATAAGAGCTATGACTGAGGTTGTTAGAAAAGGAGGTTTCGGTACATCTGTAACTCCTGTATCACAGTTCTATTTCCAACAAGCATTTAATAATGTAATGCAGGGCGATTGGAAAAAAATAGCTGATGGTTATGGTAAAATGGTATTAGGATATTTTGGTAAAACACCTTCTACACCTGATCCTGAAATAGTAAAAATTGCAAGCGAGCAATTGGGATTGCAGCCTACTACTGAACTTCCTATGGATATAGATGATAAAAATCCTAAAAAAGGAAGAAAAGCTGCTGAACAGGCATTAAAAGATGCTGGAATAACTGATCTTTCAGATGAAAATGTATTTATAGCTGCTGCTTGTAAAGAAAAAGGTATACAATTCCTTAAAGGCGAAGCTAAACTTGGTATCAGAAAAAATGCAGGAGGTGCTTCTTCTGATGGTGTAAAAGCTACAAGCAATGAAGTTACAGTTACTGTTGGAGGCTCTAGTTACGGTATAAAAATAGAAAACGGCAAAGCTATAGTTGATGGAGTAAGCTATGATTATACTATTAAAGATGGTATAGCTGCTGGAAGTTCTCAAGCTGCTGCTCCTGCTTCAAGTGGTTCTGCTACTCCTATTACAGCAGGTTTGCCTGGTACAGTAGTGAAAATAGTAGCTCCAGTTGGAACACAAGTTCAAGATGGTTCTACAATATTAGTTGTGGAAGCTATGAAAATGGAAGTAGAAATAAAATCTTCTGCCAGCGGAGTTGTTAAAGAAGTTAAAGTTAAACCAGGGGACGCTGTAGTTGCTGGTCAGGAATTAGCTATAGTTGGCTGATAGATGATGCTGGTTTTAAGGAGATAAAAGAATGAGAAAAGTATTTTTAGTATTTGCACTTATCTTTATGACAGCATCAATTGTACTGCCTCAGGAAAGTGCAGATAAGCCGCTTAATATAAAAGATTCGCTTATTTCTTTAGCGAGAAATACTGCTTTTGGAGGACTTTTTCCTAGAAGTGAACAAGAGATAGCAGAAGCTCAGGCTAAAGCTGAAAAAAGCAAACAAGAAAAATATCAAACTAAATTAAACGACATAAAAGTTAAAACAGTTCCTCTATGGCAAAATATTATAATGATTTGTGTTGGCTTGCTTTTAGTTTATCTGGCTATTTCTAAAGGATTTGAACCTTTGCTTTTAATTCCTATAGGTATGGGAGGAATACTTGCAAATATTCCAATAGCCAATATTGCTGCATTGCCTGTTGTAGAAGTTATTAATGGTATACCAGTTACTTTAAGCAGCGGAGGTTTTTTAGGACAGATATATAATTTTGGTATTGAATCTGGTTTATTCCCATTATTTATATTTATAGGTGTTGGTGCAATGACAGATTTCGGACCTCTTATTGCTAATCCTAAAACAGCTTTATTAGGTGCTGCTGCTCAGATAGGTATATTTGGAACATTATTAGGTGCAATGCTCATATCAGCTTATGTACCTGTAATTTCTTTTACATTAAAAGATGCTGCTTCTATAGGTATTATAGGAGGTGCTGACGGTCCTACAGCTATATTCACAGCTTCAAGATTATCGCCTCATCTATTAGGTGCTATTGCTGTTGCGGCTTATTCATATATGGCTTTAGTTCCTATTATTCAGCCTCCTATTATGAAATGGCTTACTACTGAAAAAGAAAGAAAAATTGAAATGAAACAGTTACGCCCTGTTAGTAAAAGAGAAAAAATTATTTTCCCTCTTTCTGTTATTATACTAGTTGCCTTGCTTTTACCTGATGCTGCTCCGCTTATAGGTGCATTAATGTTTGGTAATTTAATTAAAGAATCTGGTGTTACTGACAGACTTTCTAAAACTGCTCAAAATGAATTGATTAATATAGTTACAATAATGCTAGGATTATCAGTTGGAAGTAAATTAGCTGCAGATAAGTTTTTACGTTTTGAAACTATTGGTATATTAGTTTTAGGTTTAATTGCTTTCTCTATGGGTACAGCAGGAGGAGTTCTTCTTGCTAAATTTATGAATTTAGTTAGTAAAGATAAAATTAATCCTCTTATTGGTGCTGCTGGTGTATCTGCTGTTCCTATGTCTGCAAGAGTTGCCAATAAAGTAGGGCAGGAATCTAATCCTCACAACTTCTTACTCATGCATGCTATGGGTCCTAATGTTGCTGGTGTTATTGGATCAGCGGTTGCCGCAGGAGTTCTTTTGGCTATACTTGGTTAATAGTTGAATTATTTATCAAATATTAAAGGTGTAAATCTTCTTTAGGTTTGCACCTTTTTTATAAAATTTATTTTGAAATTTTTTACATACTTTAGTATAATTTTTATATATAAATTAATACTAGAATTGAAATATGATTAAAGATATACCAAAATACATTAAATATCTAATTGACAGAATGCTTAATAAAGGCTTATTATATCAATTAATGCTTTTAGTTTTTGCTATAATAATACTTCTTTTAATAGTTTCAATATTTATAATAGTTTTTTTCCAATACCCTCCTAAAGATGCATTTTGGGATAGTTTAATGCAGTTTATAGATACTGGAAATATATCATCTGTAGAAGGAAGTACTGGTATAGTGATAACATTTTTAATGGTTACTTTTATCGGTGTATGCGGATGGGGTTCTCTTATAGCCATGATAAATAAAGCTTTACAGGATAGAATTAATAATCTTAGCAAAGGCAATGCATTTATTATGGAAAAAAATCATGCTATTATATTGGGATATGGAGAAGAGGCTTTAACTATAGTAGAGCAGTTTATTATGGCAAAGGTAAAAACTATTATAATACTTTCTGATCATAATGTTGATGTTATAAGAAAGAGGGTATCTTTCATAAAAGGTTATAAAAAGAGTAATGTTATAATAAGAGAGGGAAATACCAGCAGGATAGAAAATATTAAACTCCTTAATATAGCAAAATCTTCAAGCATATCAATAATAAATAATGATGATACAGAATCATTAAATATACTTCTCGCATTAAAAAAAATAATTGAAGAAGAAGAACTTGATAAAAAAATAAATATATGCGTATTAGTTCATGAAGAAGATACTATTGAAATAATAAAATCTATTGAAGAAAAAAACTTTGTTATACATATAATTTATAAATATGAAATTCTTTATAAACTTATAGCACAAAGTATTATTTATACAGGATTAAGCAATGTATATGAGGATTTATTTTCTAATGACGGAAATGTATTTTATATAGAAACGGATCATAATTTTGATAATTGTAAATTTGAAGATGCTGCTTTAAAATATCTTGAGAAGGGAATGATACTTCTTGGTATAACTAAAGAAGATAGAAGTCCTTTGTTAATACCAAATTATGACAATTTTATAAAAAAAGAAAATAGACTTGTCATATTATCAAGAAATAATAATGATGATTCTATAAATGAATACCCTGATATAAAACCAAGTATTATAAAATATAAAAATAATATTCTGCTAATATGCGAAGATAAAAGATATGATGAAATAATCAAAGAAATTTCAGAATATATAGAAAATAATAATATAGCTATGATTAGTTATGATTTAATAAAGTCCCAAAAAAACAAATATAAATTCATGCTTGAAAAATTGAAAAAAGAAGGAATAACAAAAATAGTTTTGATATCTGAGGATAATATTACCGATGTAAAAAGCATAAATATACTTTTAATAATAAGGCAAATCATTAGGAAAGAAAATTTGAATATAGCAATATTATCTTTGCTTAATTCTATACAAAAGAGAAATCTAATATATTCAGATGATGTAAGAGATTTTATAGTAAGCGGAAAACTTATAGGCATGCTTATGGCTCAGGCTTCATTGAGTTCAAATATATTATATATTTTTTACGGTCTTTTAAGCAAAAATGGAAAAGATATAATAATGTCTCCGTATTCTGATTATTTTCAGGAATCTAAAACTTTTCAGGATGTTTATTTATCTTTATTAAAGAAAAAAATAGTAATAATAGGGGTAAAAAGATATAATGATGTTATTTTAAATCCTAATAATGAATGCTTATTAGACAATAAGGATGAAATTATAATTATAACCAATTATATTTTAGAAGAAGAAAATGAAGAATTAATTTTTTAATTTATATTAATTACAATAGGAATGATTTTATGTTAATAGATAGATTATCAAAATATATAAAATATAAAATAGACAGAGTATTTAATAAAGGATTATTATACCAATTAATGATATTAACACTAATTATAGTAATATCATTATTTATCATATCTGTATTAATGAGAATCTTCTTTAACTATCCAATTTTAGAAGCATTTTGGGATAGTTTAATGCAGTTTATAGATACAGGTAATATATCAGCCGCTGAAGCTGACAGAGGCTTCAATGGAGTTGTTATTATTTTTTTAGGAGTAACATTTTTTGGTGTATGCGGATGGGGTTTATTAATTGCTATGATTAATAATTCATTGCAAGAGAGAATAAAAAATCTTAGTAATGGAAATGCTTTCATAATGGAGAGAAATCATTCTATCATACTTGGATATGGAGAAGAAGCTTTAACTATTATAAGTGAGTTTATATCAGGAAGAGCAAAAAAAATAGTATTATTATCTGAAGCAAATCCAGATGAAATAAAAAAAAGAATATCATTCTTTCCTAATTATAAAAAAACAAATATAGTAATAAGAGAAGGAAATCCAAGCATATTTGAAAATTTAAAAATGCTTAATATAGAAAGAGCTCATAGTGTTACAATAGTTAATGATGATGATGTTAAATCATTAAAAATATTACTATCATTAAAAAAAATATTAAAATCTGCATCTCATATAAAAAAAATAGATATATGTATATTAGTTAATAAAAAAGAAAGTATAGAAATTATATCATCTATAAATGACAGCGAGCTATTTGATATACATATAATTTATAAATATGAAATACTTTACAAATTAATAGGACAAAGTATAACATATACAGGATTAAGCAGTATTTATGAAGAATTATTTGATGTTAGCGGAATAGATATAAGGATAGAATACAATAATCAAAATAAAACATTTGAAGAACTATCCTCTATATATTTAAAAAAAAAGAGAAATATTAATGGGTTTAGTTCATGAAGAAATAGCAGAAATTAATAAAGTAATAAAACCAAAAAAGAGCCTTCTAATACCAAACTATTATGATAAAATAAAAGAAAAAGAAAAGTTAGTAATTCTTTATCAAAAAGAAGATAATATTAAAAACATAGATACAACTATTCATATGACAGATAAAATAATGTATGATCATAATGTTCTTTTAATATTAGATACCAAAAAAGAAAATGAAATTATCAAAGAAATATCACAATATACAGAAAAGGAAAAAATAGTAAAACTTTATTATGAAGATATAGAAAATGCAGAAATAAAAAAGGATTTTATTGCATCAAAGATAGCTGAAAATAAAATAAGTAAAATAGTATTAATATCAGAAACATTAGAAACAGATATAAAAGCAATCAATATTCTTTTAATAATAAGAAGAATAGTTAAAGACCACTATGATATTCCTATTCTTTCTTTAATGAGTTCTATAGAAAATAGAAATCTAATAGACTCTAATGATATAAGAGATTTTATAGTAAGCGGTAAATTAATAGGAATGCTTATGGCTACAGCTTCTAATAATTCGGATTTGCTTTATATATTTAATGATCTGCTTACTAAAAATGGAAATGATATTATTATGGTTCCTTATAAAAAATATTTTCCTGATAATGAATCTATGAATTTTGAAAATATTTATATTTTATTGCTTGAAAAAAATATTATTTCTATAGGAATTAAATATAAATCTAATATAGTTTTAAATCCAGAACATGATTATGAAGTTAATAAAGAAGCCGAAATAATAATTATAATAGATGAAAATACAAAAAAATAATTTTATTATTCAATAAGTTTTATTATATCAGAGTAATTTTTTTGCTTTGCATAAAATAATGCATTATTTCCATGTTTATTTAATACAGATTTATCAGCATTAGCTTCTACTAAGAGTTTTACAACCTGAATATGTCCTTCCATGCATGCTAATATTAATGCAGTATTTCCTACATCATCTTGAATATTGATATTAATATTTTTTTGAAGTATATCTTTTATTACATCTTCATCACCGAATACAGCAGCATCCAAAAAAGTTTCTTCATCCTGAGTTAGGGCATATATAGTATTTAAAGGCGTTAATATTAATGATATTATAATTAATGGTATTAATAATTTTTTTATCATTAAGAATCTCCTTTAACTTTTAATATTTAAAAGTTAATAAAATAAAACGATCCTTAAATATTGAGATTTAAGAATCGTTTATAAAAGATGTGGAGGTTATGGGGATCGAACCCACGACCTACTGCGTGCAAGGCAGTCGCTCTCCCAAGCTGAGCTAAACCCCCGTATTGATTTTTAAGACCTGAGCGTGTGGGCCTGGGAGGAATTGAACCACCGACCTTTCGATTATCAGTCGAACGCTCTAGCCATCTGAGCTACAGGCCCTTTTAATCATCAACGATATGAACTAGAATATAACATACTATAAAAAAAATATCAAGTATTTTTTTATTAAAAACAATATTTTTTATAATTTTTATTTTTATGAAATATTGTAAAAAATAGATTTCTGCTGTATTATTAAAAGCTGTTAATGGGATAATGTAATATGATAAATAACAATGATAAAAGCTTCTTCAAAAAAGATAAAAATGGACATATACTCAATCATAATAAAATATTAATAAATGGTGGTGAAATACTATTAGTATTAGCCGTATCATCAGGTTTTTTTTACTTTTGCTATTTAATAAAGAATGTTATTAATCCTATTATATTATTTATCATTTTGACAGCTGCAATAATTCCATTTTGGAAATATATATGGGCTAAGACAATGATATGCTTAATATCTTTTTTGTTTATGCTTTGGATAATAAAAGAGGCTGGATATTTAGTTGCTCCATTTTTATGGGGTATGTTCTTAGCATATATGTTTGATCCTCTAATTACAAAAATGGAAAAAAAGATACCTAGAATAATAGGGGTTTTATTAATATTCATACCATTAGTAATATTTGCTATAATATTTTTTATGTTTATTCTGCCTAGAACTATTGAAGAGATGGATATTATATTAAGAAATTTACCTCAGTATGTTGATAAAATATATAATTCTATTTCTTCATTGCTGATATATTTATCTGAAAGATTGAATAGAACCGTAGGAAAAAGTTTTGATATAGACATGGCAATAGATGCTGACTCTATAAAAGACTTCTTATTTGGAAGCAACGGCATGCTAACTTTGATATATAAAAGAGTTACAGATTTAAGATTTCAAAATATAAACAGCATCACAAAAATATTCAGTATAATATTTTCATATTTTGTTATACTTCCATTTGTTACCTTTTATTTGATGCTTGATTTTCAGAATATAAAATCTAAAATCATTAGGCTTCTTCCTATGAGATGGCAGACATCAATAAGCAATATAATAATTAAATCAAATGATATAATTAACAGCTATATAAGAGGCATGACAATACTTGCTGTATCATTTTTTATAATAAGCTATATATTATTGTCCATAACATCAACAAAATATGCTTTTATGCTGGCATTACTTAGAGGACTTTTAAACTATATACCTTTTATAGGACCTTTCATAGCATTTTTGGCTGCGGTATTCGTAGGTATTATAACAGAACCTATATGGTGGCATGGAGCATTAAAGATGGGAATAATATATGGAGTTATACAAATACTTGATTCAGGATTAATGGCTCCTAAAATATTAGGAAAATCTGTTCAGATACATCCTATAGCAGTAATGTTCAGTACTATTATAGGGGGAGTATTATTCGGACTTCTTGGAGTATTATTTGCAGTTCCATTCTGCGGTATAATACTTATTATATCCAGAAACTTTTTCTATAAATATTATAATTCTAAATTCTACACTTTAATTAAAAAAGGACAATAGAAATGCTATTTTATTTAGTTCCAATATTTATAATCTTACCGTTATTTTTAATGGGTATTATGATATTACTGCCTACATCAATAGGCAAAAGAATGCCGCCTGCTTTTTCTAAAGAGAAAACTGAAATATTAGATATACAAAGAAATGAATTATACAGCCTTCTTAAAGATTATGATAATTATCCTATATGGCTTAAATATATATCTATAGTTAATACTCAAAGATTGGATGGAAATAAATTAAAAGTAATGCAGACTTATACTAACAGAAGGACATATCAGGAATTCGTAGAGGTTAGAAGCATTGAAAACAGCGAAATATCAATAGTAAAAATGGAAAATGAATTTACTGTTTTATGGACTTATGTATTAGAAGATGCTGATGATAATAGAACTAAAATGACTATAAAAGAAACTTTATATGTTTATCATCCTTATTTGAGATTTATGCTAAAATACGTTCTAATAGATGAAAACGGCAAATCTGATTTTTTTAGAAACATAAGAAAATTTATTAGAAACAGTAAAAAATAGAAAAATTATTTTTTATTCTTTTCGCCCCAAATACATATAGCATCTAATATAGGTATAAGAGATTTACCTCGTTTAGATAAGCTGTATTCCACTTTTGGAGGTATTTGAGGATACTCTTTTCTTGATATTAAATCATCTTTTTCTAATTCTTTTAGAGATAAGCTCAATGTTTTATGAGATATATTGGATATTATTCTTTTTAGTTCATTATATCTTACAACTTTAAGCTCTGATAATATATATAATATAATCATTTTATACTTTCCAGATATTAATGACATTGTATAAGCAAATCCTGTATCTTCCATATATTTTTCTTTTAATTTGTTTTTTTCCATATTTAATACTCCTGATACTTTACTTATAGTAAGTATATAACTTTTCTGTTCGTACTTGTTATTAATAATATATAATACTATAATAATTATATCAATAGAAATAAGGAGTATATAATGAAAAAAATATTAATATTAAATGGAAGCCCTAGAGTTAATGGAAATACTTCTGCTTTAATAGGAGAATTCAGCAAAGGTTTAAAATACAGCGGACACGATGTAGTTAGATTTGATTTAGATAAAATGAATATACATTGCTGCAAAGGCTGTTTGAAAGGAGGAAAGGATAAGGAAAGTCCATGTACCCAAAAAGATGATATGTTAAAAATATATCCGTATTATAAAGAAGCAGATATACTAGTATTGGCTTCTCCTATGTATTATTGGTCTTTCAGTGCCCAATTAAAAATGGCTATAGACAGATTATTTGCTGTAACAGAGATAGATCCTCATTATAATACGCCGTATAAAGAATGTTTTATGTTAATGGCAGCAGAGGGAAATGATGAAAATAATTCTAAGCCTGTCATAGAATATTATAAATATTTATTAAATTATCTTGGATGGAAAGATTTAGGGTATTTGATAGCAGGAGGTGTTTTTAGAATTGGAGATATTAATGGTAAAATTGAGTTAAACAAGGCATTTGAAATGGGCAAGCTAATAATATAATATTTACATTAATTTTTTTTAATATATAATATATCCTCAATAATTAGATTTTTTATAAGGAAAATTTTAATATGCTTAATTTTGAACCTATATCATTAGATAAACAGCAATTATATAATAAATATTTTTCTATAACTCCAGAGCAGTCAGCCGATTATACATTTATGAACTTATTTGGACTTAAAGATACATATATGCTTGAATGGGCTTTTACTGAAAAATTAGTATGGATAAGGCAAAAATCTCCATATACAATTTATTGGGCACCAGTTGGAGATTGGTTTGATACTAATTTTTGTGATGAAATGAGTCCATGTGAAATTTCAGGAGAAAGTATAATAAGAATTCCTAAAGAGCTTGCATTATTTTGGGAAAAAACCACAAAAATAAAAGTAAAAGAATCAAGAGATGAGTGGGAATATATATATGACTTTAATGAACTTAAAACATTACCGGGTAAAAAATTTCATAATAAGAAAAACTTATACAATCAATTTATGAAAAATGATTTTGAATATAAGCCTATAGACAGCTCAATGGTAGATAAAATTTTTGATTTTGAAAGCAAATGGGAAATAGATGAACTTAATAGCAATACAAATACAGAATCAAATGATGATAATACTGAATCATGCGAGGCTTTTGAAAAGGGAAAATTATTATCTCATGAGGTTAGGGCAGAAGCTGATGTAACTATGATAAAAACATTATTAGATAATTGGGACAGCATTAATAATATAGTTGGAGGTGTTATTTATATAAATAAAAAAATAGCAGCATATACTATAGCTGATTTGAGCATGAGAGATACTATAGTTGTTCATTCAGAAAGAGGGGATAGGGATTATAAAGGAAGCTATCAGGCTATTAATAGATTATTTTTAGAAAATTTGCCTGATAGTGATAATAGATTTAAATTTGTAAACAGAGAACAGGATGTAGGAGATTTAGGACTTAGAAAAGCTAAAATGTCATATAATCCAGTAGGATATATTGAAAAGTATCAGGGTTTCTGCACTGATTTTTAGTAAATATTTAAGGAGCTGTATTTTATAATGCATCTCCTTATTTTTTATAGTTTATCTTTATTAATTTCAAATCTGCAGATATCATAAACAGAGATGGAAGAAGTATTAAAGTTAAAAGAGCAGCAAATAAAAGCCCATAAGCCATAGACATAACCATAGGTACTATCAAATCAGCACGTCCTCCTATACCATAAACAGTTGGAAGAAGTCCGAATATTGTAGTTACAGTTGTGAGAAATATTGCTCTGAATCTGTCGCCTGCACCTTCCACAACGGCATTTAATACATCTTGTTTATCATGTATATTGCCTCCTTCAAGTATTCTGTTTATTAAGTCAACCATTATAATACCATTATTTACAACAACACCAGCAAGTCCCACTATACCAACAGCACCAACAAATGACATAGGCATTCTATGAGCTGCAAACCCAAGTATAACGCCGATTATTCCAAAAGGTATTATACCCAAAATCATGAAAGGCTGAACAAATTTATTGAATTGAAGAAGAAGTATTACATATATTGCAATTATAGCAATAACATATCCCCAAGCAATACCGATTATAGAGCCTCTTGTTTCTTTTACCTCTCCTGCAAACTCCACGCTTATATTAGGATAATCTTTTGATATAGAATTAAAATAGTCTTGCATTGCATAGGTTACTTGTATAGCAGTATTTTTACCCTGTTCAATATCAGCAGTCATAGTGATAGATTTTTTTCCATTATAGTGTCTTATGCTTGACTGATTGTTTGTAATGTATATATCTGCTATATCTTTTAATTGTATAAGTCTGTAATAGGTATTTGGTATTAAAAGATTATTAAGTACATTAGTATCATAAGTATATTGCTTATCCAGTCTTACTCTAAAGTCTAATTTATTTTCAAACTGCTGTATTGAAGTAGCTACTATTCCAGCATAAGCTGCTCTAAGTTCTCTTGCTGCATAAGCAACATTAACTCCTAGTTCAGACATTCTGTCATAATCAAATATTACTCTTAATTCTTCCTGTCCTATTTTATCATCATCATCATAATTAACTACTCCGTCCAAACTCAAAAGATGTTCTTTCATTTTATCTTTTACTTCTTTAACCATAAGAGTATCATTACCTATTATTTTTATATCAACTGCTTTACCGGGATTTATTGGAAGCTTGGTATTAACTGTTATAAGTTCTAATTCATCTTTTATTCCGCTTTTTTCTATAGCAAGATTTAAATCATCAACTATATCATAAGCTATTTTTTTTCTGTTATTGGCTGGAACTAAATATATCATAGTGCCTGCAATATTGTCCATCTCTTCTGATACTTCTACAGTGTTCTTATCTAATTGTTTTCCAAGTAAACTATAAACTGCTATTATATCATTTGTATTTATAGTTTCATAAATAATATTTTCTACTTTCTGAAGATATTTTTCTGTCTTGTATATAGAGCTTCCAACACCTGTATCTATATTAATGACTATAACATCTGCACTTGTATCATAAACTAAAGTAAACTTTGCAAATATTGATTTAGCTATTAAAAGAGTGATAAAAAGTGTAACTATAAAAAATATAAGAACAATATATCTAAACTTTAATGTAAATCTTAAAAACTTAACAAAAGGGATTTTTAATTTATCAAATAATTTATCTTTATCAAAATCAAGAGGATTTTTGAAATTAAATCTTTTTCTTTTATGTTCTCCCGTAAGTTCTTCTTTAGTGATTAAGTTATTAGGAAGAAGCAAAACAGCCTGAAATATACTTACTACTAATGCCACAATAACAACTCTAGGATACTGATTGATTAATCTTCCCATAGTACCAGTAACAAATATTATAGGAGCAAATGATGCAACTGTTGTAAGAGTAGAAACAAGCATAGGCATAAATACTTCTCCTACTGCATTTTTTGTAGCTTCAAGCCCTTTTATACCTCTTTGATGATAATTAAAAATATTTTCTGAAACTACTATGGAATTGTCCACTATCATACCAAGTACGGTTATGATTCCACCAAGAGATATTATATTAAAAGTAATTCCAGAATATGTCATATAAATAAGAGAAACAGATATAACTATAAGCATTCCAAGAGAAGTAAATATTGCACTCTTAAAATCCAAAAATATAATAAGTATTATAAATATGATGATAAAACCTGTTATAATATTTGAAGAAACTGCATTAAGCAAATCTGTAATAGTTCTTGAGTTATCAGCCATAGGAACTATTTCTATATTGCTTGGAATAGTAGATTTATTTTTTTCAAAATATTTATTAACATTATCAATAGTTTTTAATATGTCAGCATCTTCTTTTTTTATTATGTTTATAGAGTATCCATGCTTGCTATTAACTCTCATATACACACTTTTATCAACGAATAATTCTTCAACTCTTGCAATATCTCCAATTCTTACGGGCTTTCCATTAAATATAGAACGCACTATAACATTTGTAATTGATAATGGGTCTTGAAATTGTCCTGTTGTAACTAGAAGTTTATTTTTATCTTCCAAATCATCGCTTTCCAAAGGCTTCATACTTCCGCTTGTAGAGCGTATATTTCTCAAAGATAATGCCTGTATGATTTCTGTTAATGAAGTGTAGTATTCTCTTAATTTGTAAGGGTCTGCTAGTATTTGTATTTCTGGGTCTGTTCTTCCATATACTTCTACATTTGCAACTCCGTCTACATATTTTAATTCTTTTTCAAATCTTTTGGATATATCATAAAGTTCTTTTTCACTTCCTTCCTGTCCTTCTTTAAATCTTATACCTAAATTGTATATAGGCATTCTGTTGGCATTGGCTTCAAAAATTTTTATTTCTGAAACATCTTTTGATACATTAGGAGCATTCTGAAGTCTTCTAAATATTTCATCTTTTACAGGTCTTGAATCTTTGAGATTCATATCTATTCTTATGGTGAGTATTCCTGCATTTTCTATTATTATAGAATAAAACTCATCAATTCCTGCTATAGTTTGAAGCTCATCTTCTATTGGTATCATAGCATATTGTTCAACATCTTCAGGAGAGGCACCCGGATATATAACCTGCACTATCATAACGTCAAAGTTTGTAGATGGGAATGCTTCTTTTTTTATATTAAGATAAGAGTATATTCCAACTGCTAAAGTTATCAAAATTATTACATTAACTAATAATCTGTTTTTTGCAAATAGTTCTATAATTTTATTCATATATTATTTTCCAATTATTTAAATAATAACTAATTAATAATTTACTAATTACTAAGAAGCACCAGTGAATTATAATCCATAACAGTGCTTATTATCATATATTCAAGATTTAGAAGTTCTGCTCTTGCCTGTGCTAAATCAAGCCTAGCATTTATTATCTCATCTATAGGAAGGCGTCCTTGTCTGAATTTAGCATTTTGAGTATTTATTCTTGACACTATAGCATTAACTTCCAATTTTTTATTTTCAAGCATTTTTTTATACGCCTCAAACTCATCATAATAAGTACCTATCTGCACATCAAAATCCCTATTAACTCTGTCAAAGTCAGCAGTAACAGCATTCAAAGCCGCATAAGCATCTTCCATTTTGGCTTTGGCATCTCGTCCTCCTATAGGATAAGAAAACATAAGCCCTACAAAATAATCAACATTTGTCATAGTAGAAAAAGATTTAAAATATCCGC
Source organism: uncultured Brachyspira sp. (assembly GCF_944388875.1). Classification (GTDB taxonomy): domain Bacteria; phylum Spirochaetota; class Brachyspiria; order Brachyspirales; family Brachyspiraceae; genus Brachyspira. The sequence goes on along the minus strand of NZ_CALXKQ010000006.1, from coordinate 46,211 downwards.
TGTCATCCAAACTTGATAATGATACGCTTCCTACTATTGATAAATCAGGCAATGCATTATTTTTCATTATTGATAGTGCATATTCGCTTCTTAATTTTAACTGATAAGCCATTTGTCCCTGAGCACTTTCTAAAAACGGCACTATATCAACTTTTGCATTAATAGAAGTTTCAAGCGTCTGAGTCCAATCGTCTTCATTTGGTATAATATTTTCTTCTGGTATGAAAAACTTTATATTTCTTATAATTTTTTTGAGCATTAATTCTGATTTATCTTTTGCTTCTATATATTTTAAAGTTTGTCTTCTTGCATTCTGATAAGAGTCATTATCTATAACTCCGCTTGAATATCTCTTATAAACCTGATTTTCAAAACTTCTGGCTTCTCTAATCATAGCATCATACAGAGCTATTAATTTTCTTGACATTATCCATTGATAATATATTTTCTGATAAGAAGTTAATACGCTGTTGTCATCTATCATTCTTTTTAATTTTGCTATTGTAAGCTGATATTCTGCATCTTTAATAGGGTATCTGTCTAATTTACCAAAAAAATCTCTTAATATTGGCTGAGCAATTTGTATTTTAACGCTTGGATAATAATATTTAAAATCATTTGTACCCAAATTAGGAATTCTGCCGCTTACTGTTCCAAGAGCTGTATCTACAGGCAATACAATATCTCCAGTTTTAAAATCTCCAAAGAAACTGTCATGTTTAATTTCTACGGACCATCTAGTTCCAGAGTAGGGTATAAGTCCGCTGAAACCTGCACCTATTCTAAAACCATTATAATAAAAGTCTGATGTAGGTATAAAACTGTATTCGTCAAAATGAGCCTGCTTTCCTATAGCTCCTGCCTGCAAATCAAACTTTACATCTCCGGAGCTTTTTGCTTTTGTTAAATTATTATATGCATTGCTCTCCTGCGAGGCTGTTAATTTCATCTCTGGTATTAGTACTTTTATCCTTTCCATATATTGTGTATACGGAAGAACCATAGTGTTTGTATTTTGTGCAAAAATAATAAAATTAAAAATAACTGAATGTATAAAAATAATATATATCAATTTCCTTAACACTTTCTAACACCTGCCAAAAATATTGTATATATTCTATTATTTTTATACTTTATATTCAAGTACAACAAAATTACTATTGTATTATAAACTACATTTTTTTATTTTTGTTAATTATTTTTTATGGTAAATTTACAATATGGATAATTGCTGCATCCGTAAAACTCTCCATATTTTCCTTCTCTTAATATTAATTTTCCTTTGCATCTTGGACATATTCCGCTTCTTATTTCTTCTTTAGTATTCTTTATATTTTCTATATGTTCTGAATTAGAAATATTTTTATTACTTGAAATTAACTTATTATAAATATAATCCATATCCTCAGAAGTATAATTAGTTCCGTCATTAAAATTATTTAGATATGTTTTTAAATCTATCAAATTTATAACATTATTAATATTTATATTATCAGCATTATTTTGTGTAAATACGATTAATGAATTTATATTATATTTATTTTCTAATATTTTTTTTAAATGGAATATATGAGATTTATTTTGTTTTATTGGATTATAAAAATAATTCTTTTTTCCTCTTCTTAAACACTGAGTCCATTTATTATTATTTTCACTTCCAAATATTAATCCGCTATAGTTTTTAGTTTCTATACAAAATATACCATTTGATCTTATCTCTATATGATCTATTTGATGGCTTTTTCCATTTTCATCAACTATTACTAAATTATTTATTTGCTTATGTTCTGTTTTACCAAAAAAATATGGATTTAAAGCATTATCTACTTCTAGTTCTCCAATTTTTCCTTTAAGAGAATCACCATAAAATATATTTCCAAGAATTTTATGTATTATATAATTAAATAAGCCCATATTTATAAACCTTATAATAAAATATAAAACTATAATTATTATAAATAATAACAGTTATTTAACAACAATTAAATATATTTTTATTAAAAAAAATTTAATATTTAAATATTAAATTTTTTTGACAGATTTTATTTTTATTGTAATATTATTTTTGAATAACTTATCTTATTTATAAAATATGAAAATATTTACAGTAGTTTGCTTAATATATAAATGATTTTACAATTTAGCATTTATATAAATTTTTATTATAATATTATAGTCTTGCATATATTAGCCTTTATATGCAAGGCTATTTTTTAGTTTTAATATAACATATATACTATCAATCAGCAAAGCAAATAATATAAATATTAAACAAAATAACTGAAAATTATTAAATATATTGAAAGTAATAAAATTGTCTGATTCTAATTTTGTTAATGTATTTATAAAATTATTATTAATTACATTGTATGATAATAGCCATAATGATGAAACAATAGCAGATACTATATCAATACTAATAAAAAATGTATATGTCTTTTTATTATAAGCATTTGAAAACATTTTTATAATTTCTCTTGATATAAGCATTAAAATAAATATTAAAGGAAATAAAAAAGTATCTTTTATAATATCTGTATTAAAGAATGCCAAATACTCATTATCTATTTTTATTGAAAATAAATTTGGAGATAATAATAAAAGTAATAAAAATATAATTGCTGCTGATATTTTAATAATTGAAGTATTGAAATTTATTTTTTTATTAGGAGGTTTTTGAAGATTATCAAAATCTATTATAAAGCTAGAAATATCTATCTTATTTGAAATTAATACAAATATTAATGTTACAAATGAAAATGCTAATAATAATGCAGTAAAAATATTGCTTGCTATATTAATCAAATTTAAAACTTCATTATTTATAAATATATTAATTATTGATGAAGCTACTATTCCAAGCAATGTAGAAGATAAAACAATTTTTAGTATAAGTTTATAATAAATATAGTAAGGATATCCTATTAAACATTTATTGTAATCAGTATTATATTTGTAGGCAAGTTCATAAGGATTTCCGATTTCCATTAAAATATTTTTTATATCATTTAGTTTATACTCTGAGTTTGAAAATCTTTCTTTTATTATATCATCAATAAGAGTTCTTATTTCATTTGAAACATCTTCTTTTATTTTATCGGGCATTGATTTTGTAACGGTATAAATATATCTTTCAATAATATCTTCTACTTTTTTATTTTCTTTATTTTCAATCATATAAACTCCTATTATTAAAAAATTATTCATCTATTATTTTATTAACATTATATGAAAATTCTTTCCAATTATGAACAGCCTTTTTGAAAACTTCTTTTCCGTCTTTTGTTATAGAATAATATTTTCTTGGCTTATCTTCTTTGGTATTCCATTCACTTTTTAAAATACCCTGATTTTCTAATCTTCTTAAAAGAGGGTATAAAGTATTTGCTTCAACAGTGATGCCGTTTTCTTTTAATTTAGTAATTAAATTGTATCCGTATTCTTCTTTTTTTAATTGACTTAGAACTGCTATTATCAATGTTCCTCGTCTTAGTTCCTGCATCAAATTTAATACTATATCATCATGATTCAACATTAAATCCTTTATATATTGTATTATACTATGTAATACACAATATATCAATATATTAAATAAATTTTATTTAATAACTTTATTTTTATTCTAATATATGGCATACTTTATAAATGAGAAAAGAAAAAAAGATTAAAAAAGATTTAAGAATATTAAAAACTCAAAAACTTTTGAAAGAATCATTGCTTGAACTTCTAAAAAGTAATTCATTAAAAGATATAAGCGTAACAGAAATATGCGAACATGCATTAGTAAACAGAGTTACATTTTATGATCATTTTAATAATAAAGAGGATCTTTTAAACTCTATTATAGAAGATATAAAAGAAGATATCATAAAAGAATTAAGAAAAGATAATTCTATATATGATTTTAAAAAAAACTATAGAAAAATATTAGAAAAAGTTATTAATTATTTTGATGACAATAAGCAGTATTTTAATGTATCTCTAATAGATTATAACAACACATTATTATTTGTTTCATCATTATATAAAATATTTACTGAATATTTAGATGAAACAATAAAAAGTGATGATATTCAAAATGCTAAAATAATGTCTCAATTTTTTTCAGGAGCATTAGTATCTGTTATATTCTGCTGGGTAAAAGATGACAATAAAATAAAAAAAGAAGATTTGCTTAATAATATATGCATTTTACTTGAAAAATCTTTTAAATAAAAATGCAATAAGTTTACATAATATTTTTTTATAATTATATATTGATAATAATTATTTTTTATATATACTAATAGATACTGTATTATAAAATGAAGTAGGGCTGAGTATGGCAAATGTAGGTATTATAGGGGCAGGCGGTTGGGGACTTGCTCTTGCAAATATTTTTTCTGAAAAACATAATATTAAAGTATGGGTTCATAGTGAAGAAAGCTATAAATTATTAAGTATAACTCATAGAAATGATAATTATCTTAAAAATATAGAATTAAATAAAAATATAAACTTCACAATGGATATCGGAGAAGCTGTTAATGATAATGAAATAATCATAATAGTAACTCCCTCATTTGCTTTTTCTCAGGCATGTGAAAATATAGAACCATATATAAGCAATGATCAAATATTAGTATCTGCAACTAAAGGACTTGATAGAAAAACTGGGAAAACTATGAGCGAAGTTGCTAGAAGTATAATATCAGGAGATTTATCAATACTTACACTTTCTGGTCCTTCGCATGCTGAAGAAGTTGCCAAAGGAGTACCTACTGCTGTAGTTATTGGCGGAGAGAAGGGAGTTTCTGAATATGTAAGAGATACTTTAACTGTTCCGCCTAAATTTAGGATATATAATTCTACAGATCAGAAAGGTGTTGAAATAGGGGGGGCGTTAAAAAATATTATAGCAATTGCAGGCGGTATAGTAGACGGACTTCATCTTGGGGATAATACAAAGGCTGCTCTTATAACAAGAGGACTGCATGAAATAGTGAGATTTGCATTAAGCAAAGGTGCTAGAATAGATACTATGTACGGACTTTCTGGAATAGGAGATTTAATAGTAACTTGTTCAAGCGGACTTAGTAGAAATAACAGGCTTGGACGTGAACTTGCTAAAGGAAAAAAATATGAACAGGTAATAGCAGAAAATCATGGACAGGTTGCTGAAGGTGTTTATGCTACAACGGCAGCTTATGAATATGCTAAAAAAAATAATATTTATATGCCTATTACAGAAGCAATATATAATATACTATTTAATAATGCCAATATACAGAGTACTTTAACTGAACTCATGAGCAAAGATGCTAAAAGTGAAGGATTTTTCTAAAAATTAAATTTTTGTCATATCCAAAACCTGCTGAACAACTCCCTCTAATACTATAGAGGCTTTTGCATTACTCATATCTTTAAACTCTACTATAACATGTGTAACATTATCTATATCTAATATAAATTTTTTATTTTCTGATTCAGGATCTCCTACTTTAACTATACCTTTATAAACCATCCATCCTCTCAATACCACATCAGCATATCCGTTTTCTTTTAAATCTATATTAAATGTAAAATATGGACTTTTACTCATATAGAATCCGCTTCTATCTTTTAATTTTATTGTTTTTACATACGAAATATTTTCTTTATTATGATATTCTACTAATGATACAGCTTGAGTATTAGTACTTTTACATGAAATAAAAGTGATAGTAATAAAAAATACGATAACTCCTAAAAATTTCATACCTCTATAATATATTATTTTTTTAACAAATTCAATATTTTTTTATACTTGAAAGAATATAATATTTATTATATTATATATCTACTTAATATTAAAATTTAAATATATAAGGATATTTATTGAATGAATAAAAAATTAGATGAAAATAGAATAAAAGAAGGTGTAGGAGGTCAGGCTGTTATAGAAGGTATAATGCTTAGAAACAGAAGTCATTATGTTGTTGCTGTTAGAAAACCTGATAAGCAGATTGATTTTATAAAGCAAAGCATACCTGAAAATAAAAATAAATTAAGTAAAATGCCTTTTTTCAGAGGTGTTGTTAATTTTATAGATATGATGAAATTAGGATATAAAACTTTAGTATTTTCTGCCAATACTGCAGGAATTGAAGAAGAAAATAAAAAGTACAATAAAAACGATAATAACAAATCAGAAAAAAATGATAATATAGCAATGACTTTAAGTATGCTTGTATCTTTGGCTTTTGCTGTAGGACTTTTTATAGCGTTGCCTTATTTTATTACAACTCTTATCGGAATAAATGAAAAAGAACATTTTGTCATTTTTAATTTGGCAAGGGGGGCAATCAAATTAGCCATATTTGTTATATATTTATTAGTAATATCATTTTTTAAGGATATAAAAAGAGTATTTGAATATCATGGTGCAGAACACATGGTTGTTAATGCTTATGAACATGGACTTAATCCTGATACTGGAAATATAAGAGAATACACTACAATACATCCTAGATGCGGAACTACATTTATGTTCTTAGTATTGACTGTATCTATTTTATTGTATATGTTTACAAGCTATTTTGTTTATACATATATATATGCTTCTTATACTCCTCCCAAATTAATAGGAAATTTAACTGTGCTTGCTATTAATATAATACTGCTTCCTATTGTTTCTGGTATATCTTATGAGATACTAAAATTGGGATTCAAATTTTATAATTTTCCTCTCATGAGGCTTGCAATATTACCGGGTTTATTGCTGCAGAAAATAACTACAAGAAGACCTCAGGATGATGAAATAGAAGTTGCTTTATTTGCATTAAGCAAACTTTTGGATAATTCTGTGGAAAATAGAACAGAAGAAGATGTACAAAACGATATAAAAAAATCTGAATGACAATCTAATTTAGAAGAAAAGTTATGCGTATAAAAAAACGTCTTATAGCAAAAGATGATTATTATGAATATTCTTCCAGTTATATAAAAAAATATATTCTAATAATATCTGTGATTTTGTTTATTGCAATATCAATATTCATTTTTATATATGTTAACTATAATGTTATGCCAAATAAATCATACAGCAGGAATGATCTGCCCATATTGGATAATACTGTAACATCTATTACAAATGCTAAAGGAATATATTATACTGGTAATTTTTCTGAGGTACCAAAATCTATACAGATAAATAAAAATATGGTAGAAAATTTGTATTTATATTTGTTTCATGATAATCATATAATATTTTGGAAGTTATATAAATACGGACTTAAAAGATATTTTTCATACAATGCCTTTAATATATTAGACGGAGATTCTCAGAATTTTATAATAAAAGAAGATGAAAAAGATTTTTTAGATTTTTATGATAATTTTATACGCTCTCAATTTAAGAAAAGTATAGGAGAATTAAATTTAGAAATACCAAATTTCTATAATACAAAAATATCTTTAAAATCATCAATAAGTAATTTAATAGACACAGAATTTTCATTTAAATTCACAAACTTCAGTGCTTCTATGGTAAATTGGGCAAGAAACAGAGCATTATATACCTCATTTTATTATGGAGCACCAGCAGGTTATTTAGTTGTTCCAGGAAGTGAAAATGTTATTACTGATACCAGTTCTGTTTTGGCAATTAATACAGCAGGAAGAATTCCGTCAAAATATACACATAATGTTATAGCAGCTTTAGTATATACTTCATATACAACAGAGCCTATAGCAGTATTTATTTATGATGCTAAGCCAGAATCTCAAAATTCTAAAATGATAAAATTTTTATATAAAGGCAAATGGTATATATATAATAATTTTGAATCGCATGAATATAAAGATGTTATAGATTATTATTCTAAAGAAAATGGATTTAGCTTTGTATTTAATGCTGCTGGAAAATATTTATATGATTCATTTGGAACTTTAAAGAAAATGGATGTTGAAATAGTAAATGGAATATTAGACGGATATTTTACAATAAATGATGAGCAATTTAAAATTAACGGAAATGCTGTTAAAGAATTTGTACACAGTGTATTTTAGGAGGTTAATAATATGCCTGAAAAGAAAAAATTTGAAAGATTATTTGAACTATACACTTCTCTTATATTGGATGGTTTTATTCCAAAAAACAAAGTTATGAACTCATCCGACATGTCCACAAGAACATCTCAAAGAGATATTGAAGATATACAGAAATATCTAAAAATAGATTTAGTTTCAGAAAAAGATAAATATCTTCTAAAAAAAGAAGATTTAAAAAGGCTTAAAAAAGGTGTTAATTTAGATAATAAAGATTTGAAAGAGAATGTTGATAAATTATTTTCTGTATTTATAAAGAAAATAAGCAGTAATTTATCATTGATACCCAATTCTACAGTATCAAAAATCCTTCCTCAAAATATTGATAATGAATATTATGATGTTATTATAATAGCAAATAATGAAATAAATAATATATCTATAGATAATGATGTTATTGATAAATTAATTTGCTATGTAAAAGATTTAAATGATATAAGTTTTGATTATTATCTTCAAAGAGGAGATATTGTTTATAAAGTTAATGCTGCTGCATATTTAATATACTATTTTCAAGGTATATGGTATTTAGTTGCAAATGACAATAAGCATAATAAAATTAAAACATATATAATAAATAATATATCCAATATTGAGGTTCATAAACCATTAAAATTTCACTCTCAAAAGGAAAAAGAAGAGTATGATAATCAATATAAAATAAGATCTGAAAAAAGAGAGAAATTAATTAAACATTTAGAAAGTAAAAGAAGTATATATTGGAATGATGATGAGATTATAAAAACTTTAGTTGAATTTAATTCCAATGTTGCACATTATTTCAAGAGCAGGGATTATGGATTTAATCAAAAAATAAAAAAAGAATTAGATGATGGATCTATATTAATTAATTTTGATTTTTCATCTTTTACAGAACTTAGAATATTTTTAAGTCCATGGCTTGGACATTTTAAGATTATATCTCCTAAAGAATTTCACATAGAATTTGTGGAATATCTTAATAATGCGTTATCTATTATGAATGAAAAATAATAGGCATAAATATCAAAAATATTCATGCCTATTAATATAATTTTTATGAAAGACTGTAAAGCATATCCCCATAAGTAGGCAGTTTCCAATATTTCTTAGATACAGTTTTCTCTAATTCATCTATTGTAACTCTCATATCTTCTAAACATTCAAATATTTTATCCCTATAGAATTTTGCTAATTTTGATATATCATTTATTTTTTTAGCTTCAGCAATATATACTTCCAATTTATTTAATTTATAATCTAATAATTTTATTAACTCATTAAGTTTATTTATTAAATCTTTTTCAACATCAAATTTAAGTTTTAAATTTCTCTTTTTATCAGCAATATCAGCTAATTCTCCAGTATATTCTATAGAATAGGGTAGTATCTGCTTATGAACCATATCCATTAATGTAAGAGCTTCTATATTAATTACTTTAACATATTCTTCCATACCTATTTCATATCTTGAGCGAATTTCAGCTTCAGTTAATACTTTATGCTTAGTTAGAAGGTCTATATTTTTTTTAGTTATAAAATGAGGTAATGCTTCAGGTGTAGTTTTTAAATTGAATAATCCTCTTTTAGAAGCTTCTTTAATCCATTCTTCAGAATAATTATTTCCATTATAAATTATTCTCTTATGTTTTTTTATTGTATCTACAATCAGATTATTTACATCTTTTTCAAAATCTGAAGATTTTTCAAGTATATCTGCAAATTGAGATAAAGCCTCAGCTACTATTGTATTCATTATTATATTAGGACCTGAAACAGAAAGACTTGAGCCAACCATTCTAAACTCAAATTTATTTCCAGTAAATGCCAAAGGTGAAGTCCTGTTTCTATCTGTTGTATCCTTAGTTAATCTTGCCAGAGAATTAACACCCATTTCCATTTCAACTTTTTCTTTTCCTTTATATTTTTTAGAATTTTCCATAGATTCTAATATCTCAGTCAATTCATCTCCAAGAAACATGGATATAATAGCAGGAGGAGCTTCAGCGGCACCAAGCCTATGATCATTGCTTGCACTTGCAGTTGTTATTCTAAGTAAATCCTGATACTCATCAACCGCCTTAATAATAGCTGATAAGAATAATAAAAACTGTTTATTTTTAGAAGGATTATCAGTAGGATCCAATAAATTAATTCCTGTATCGGTTGCTATAGACCAATTATTATGTTTTCCGCTTCCATTAACTCCCGCAAATGGTTTTTCATGCAGTATACATGCTAAGTTATGTTTTTCAGCTATTACTTTCATAAGCTCCATAGTAATTTGATTCTGATCTGTAGCCATATTAGTAATAGTGAATTCAGGAGCTAATTCATACTGACCTGGAGCAACTTCATTATGCTCTGTTTTAGCAACTATTCCTAATTTCCAAAGTTCATTATCAAGTTCTTTCATAAATGCCAATACTCTTGGTTTTATTGCTCCAAAATAATGATCCTCTAATTCCTGACCTTTAGGAGGACAAGCTCCAAATAATGTTCTTTTACAATATCTTAAATCAGGTCGCTGTAAATATAATTCTCTATCTATTAAAAAATATTCCTGCTCAGCTCCTACAGTAGTAAATACCCTATTAACATCATTATGTCCAAATAGTTTTAATATCCTTAAAGCTTCTTTTTCTATAACCTGCATAGATCTAAGAAGCGGTGTTTTTTTATCTAATGATTCGCCGCTGTAAGCACAGAAAGCACTAGGTATACATAAAGTATCATCTTTTATGAATGCATAAGAAGTAGGGTCCCAAGCAGTATATCCTCTAGCTTCAAATGTAGCCCTAAGACCTCCTGAAGGAAAACTTGAAGCATCAGGCTCTCCCTGCACCAATTCTTTACCTGTAAATTCCATACGTATGGAACCATCATCAGTTTGAGTTATAAAGCTAGTGTGTTTTTCTGCTGTTATCCCAGTCATAGGCTGAAACCAATGTGTAAAATGTGTAGCTCCCTTTTCTATAGCCCATTCTTTCATAGCATGAGCAACAACATTGGCAACTTCCAAATTCAAACGCTCTCCATTTTTTATGGTTTTTATCAATTTTTTATAAATGTCTTTAGGAAGTTTATCCTTCATAACATTATCATTAAAAACCATACTACCAAAAATTTCTGGTATTTTTTTCATTTTAGTATTTTCTCCTAAAAAAATTTATATTATAAATTTTTTCTATTATATCATTACTTAAAATTAATGCAATATTACTATCAATAGTTATTTAAAAAATTAATAAAAAAGAGATTTTTTTAAATATTTTTATGAATAAAGTCTTTTATTTCATACAATGCTTTTAGAATTTCTTTTCTATGAAGATTATTTCTAGTTGAAAATAAAACTTTTATATCATTAATTTCAGATAATGACATATAATCATCGCTTGCTATTACTTCATATATATAATCTATAGCATCAATTATTCCTTCATCATAATCTTTAAATTTAAAATACTCATCAGGTAAATTCCAAATAAGTGCCTCAACAATATTTGGAGAAAGCTCATTTATAGATTTAATTTCAGATGAAAAATTAGAAAATATATATTTAAATATTTTTACTAAATTAATAAAATTTTTTCCGCAGTCATGTTCTTTCTTATCAAAATTCTTATTATCTAATTTAGGATAATCCATATAATTAACAGCATCAACAGATGTAATAAGCACACCTTCAACATTGTTTTCTTCAATAATTCTAAAACATGGAAATAATGCAATCTTTTCATTATCATAATCAAGAATTAATGAATTTGTTATTTCTATAATTTTATCAGAATAATTATTATTTTTCTTAATGAGTTCAAGTATTGAATTTTTAAATTTTCTAGTATCTGTTCCATTGGAAGGATCATCCAAAATTATATAAATATTTAAATATTCCATATAGCTTATATTAGTACCGTTTCTTTTGGCACCAGTTGCAATTAAAGAAATATTATTGAAAGATTTATGTGAGGATATTAATTTTGATACTGCTTCAAGCTGTTTATCTATTTTATAAGCAGGGTAGATGGCAGTACCACCCACCCATTTATTTATATATTGATATAAATCTATATTTGAATAATCCATTTTTTATTATACTCTTTTTAAAGCAGCAGCAAGAATTTTATCTAAAGGTAAAACCTCATCAACTCCGCCTCTAGCTATTGCTTCTCTAGGCATACCAAATACAGTACAAGTTTCTTCATTTTGAGCTATATTATATGCACCTGCATCTTTCATCTCTTTCATACCATTAGCACCATCATCACCCATACCAGTTAATATTATACCTATAGCTTTATTTTTAGCATAAACAGCACCGCTTCTAAACAATACATCTACAGAAGGTTTATGTCTAGTAACAGGTTCACCGTCTTTTACTTTTATATAATATTTACCGCCTCTAACTTCAATCATAGTATGTTTTGCCCCGCGTGCAAGTACAGCTTGTCCTCTTCCAACAGGCATACCGTCTTCAGATTCAAATACATCTATCTTTAATAAACTATTTAATCTCTTAGCAAAAGAAGTAGTAAAATGTTCAGGCATGTGCTGAGCTATTACAATAGGAGGTGCTGAAGGAGTAACATTTTTAAGACATTCTATTAAAGCCTCTGTACCTCCAGTAGAAGAACCTATAAGAATAATTTTATCCATAGGCGTTTCTCTAGACGGTGTAAGAGGAAGTATAATATCAGCTGTATTTTTTTGATATACTTTAAATCCTGAAGTTTTAGGAGCTTCTAAACTTAAAGGTGCTTTATCAGAAACTGAAGCAGCAGATTCTGTAGGCATATTTACACCATGCTTTCTATAGAATTTTGCTCTATTTGCATAAGCATTTTTTATTTTTTCTACTAAATCAGTAGCTAATTCTTCAACTCCATCTCTAACATTAGCTGATGGTTTTATAACATAATCAAAAGCACCTATATTTAAAGCATCCAAAGCTAATTCTCTATGTTTATCTAATAAAGAACTGAACATTATTACTGGAATAGGGTTATTAAGCATTAATTTTTTAAGATATGTAATACCATCCATTTCAGGCATCTCTATATCCAAAGTAATAATATCAGGTTTAAGATTTTTAACTTTACTTTCTGCTAAAATAGGATTTGCTGCTGTTCCAACCATTTCCAATGCAGGATCTGAATTTACTATTTTAGTAAGTAATTGTCTAATTAATGCGCTATCATCAATAGCTAATACTTTAATTTTTGTAGCCATAAAAAATCCTTCCTAATTATTAATATATTAAAACAGTGTGATATCTGATTTTTCCTCTAGTTTATGCTGTAAGTTTTTAGAGTATTTAATTTCTTGTTCTGCTGAGAATTCTTTAGTTTTTCCTTCTAGTTTTTTCATAAGAACTCTATTTTCAGTATTAAAGAAAAAAACCTTTCTAGGCCAAGAACCTCCAATATCTTCGCTAACTATAGGGATTTTTTCATCAGCTAGAAATTTTTTGGCAAATTGTATATTTTTATCAGGAACTTGAAGTATATTACTTGTCATACCTGATAAAACATGTCCGCCTCCAAATATCTTAGCTGTAAGATTTTCTTTTTTTCCGCCCAATTTTATTATTTCATTTATCAAAACTTCCATAGCAAATACGCCGTATCTGGTATTGTTATAGTCTTCTGCTGGATTTTCCCATTCTCTCATTTCTGGCAGCATAAAATGGTTCATACCTCCAAATTTTAATTTGTTCTCAAAGAGACAAACAGATATACAACTGCCCAAAACAGTTTTAATAACAGCTGGCTCTTTAGAAGCATAATAACCGCCTATATAAATAGTTATTCTCTTAAAATTACTATTGGCTGCTGCTGGAAAATCAATCATTATTATTACCCCTATAATTTTTAAATCTTTTTATAAATATTGCTTGCTACATATTTAAACTTGTCCGATACTCCAAATAAAGTTTCAGAGTGACCAATAAATACCAAACCATCTTCTTTTAAATATCTATGAAATTTATTAAATAATTCCTTTTGAAATTCTTTATCAAAATAAATTATAACATTCCTGCAAAATATTAAATCAAATTGAGTATGTATATCAAAATCTTCATCTTTAAAATTTAATTGTCTAAAAAATAAATTTTTCTTTAAAATATCTTTTACCTTATAAAGTCCTTCCTTATCCCCTGTACCTTTCAAAAAATATTTTCTTAAAATATTATCCTGTATAGGGTCAACAGATTCTTCTCTATAAATACCAGCTCTGCCATGAGCTAATACATTGGTATCTATATCGCTTGCTAATACTTTAATATCGTATCTGTCATAATTAGAACCAAAATATTCATGTAATGTCATTTGTATTGTATAAGGTTCTTCCCCTGTAGAACAAGCTGCCGACCAGATTCTAAGATTTTTAACTTTGCCTGCTTTGAAATTTTTCTCCCAATCTGGAAGAAATGTACTTTTCATATATTCAAAATGTTTATTTTCCCTAAAAAAATCTGTTTTATTAGTTGTAACAGCATTTACAAAATTTGTTAATTCTTCGTCTTTAGCATTTTTTACAAAATCTATGTATTCCCTAAAAGAATCCATATGTAAAGCTCTGAGTCTTTTACTTAATCTAGATGTAACCAAAGCTCTTTTATGATTAGACATCTGTATACGAGTTTTATCATAAATAATTTTAACTAATTCAGCAAATTCGGAATCAGTCAATGCAGGCATACTGGCATTTAAATCATCCATTTTTATTCCTTAAATAAAATCATAAAGTTTTATTTTCTTCATCATTAGATTTAATTATTTCTTCTATAGGAAGAACCATTATAATCTTGTTTTCCAATCTAATAACATTAGAAATTTGAAGTCCTCTCATATTATCTATAGGAGTTTCTGTCATTTGGCTTTCATAAACTGTAATAACATCACTTACCATATCTGCTAATATTCCAAATTTCCTATTTGTAGTTGATATGACAATAATAACATCATCCTCAATAGAATGATCATCCCTTCTAGCTAATCCGAATCTGATTCTTATATCAACTATATGAAGAATATTACCTCTCAAATTCATTAACCCTCTCATATATTTAGGACTTCCAGGTACAGGTGTTATATTAGTAACGCCAACTATACCGTCAATACTCAATACATCAAGGGCATATTCTTCATTATCAATTTTAAACACTAAAAATTGCTGACTTGGTTCAGTAGAAATATTATCCTCATGATCTAAAGAAGTTCCTCCAACTTGAGGTATACTATCAGCATTTATTTTTTGATTATCTAACATATTTAAATCCTTTTATTTAACGCCGTTGTTTATTTTTCCTTGTAAAGACATATTAACTAGCCCTTGTATATCAATAATTAGAGCTATTCTTCCATCTCCAAGTATTGTACCGCCCGCTATTCCTGCATGCTTACTAAATGCAGAATCCAAAGATTTTATAACTACCTGCTGCTGATCCAATAACTCATCAACAAATATAGCACATCTTCTATAACCAGCTTCAACTACTACAACAATACCATCTTCTATATTTTCAACTTGCGTATCTATTTCAAAAACTTTGTGAAGTCTTATTAAAGGCAAATATTCATCTCTTATTTTTATCATTTCTCCTTTGCCTTCAAAAGGTTTTACCTGCTCATTTTTAACTTTAATTTGTTCAATAATAGATATAAGAGGCATTATATATATCTGTTTTCCTAAAGCAAAAGTAATACCTTCAATAATGGCTAATGTTAGAGGAAGTTTTACTATAAATGTACTGCCTTGACCTTCTACAGATTTAATTTCTATTTTACCTTTCATTTTTTCAACATTGGCTCTAACAACGTCCATACCAACACCTCTTCCTGATATGTCAGTAATTTTATCAGCAGTTGAAACGCCAGGATAGAATATAGTTCTATATATTTCTACATCTGAATATTTACCATCTTTCGATAATAAACCTTTTTCGATAGCCTTATTAAGTATTTTTTCTTTATTTAATCCATTACCATCATCAGCTACCTCTATAACAACATGTCCCTCTTGGTGTGCAGCTGACATTGTTATGGTACCGTACTCAGGTTTTCCTCTTGCAATTCTTTCCTCTTTTGTTTTTTCTATACCATGGTCCATAGAGTTTCTTATCATGTGTTTAAGAGGGTCGGATAATTGCTCTAACATATTTTTATCTATTTCTGTACTTTCACCTTTTAAAACTAATTTAACTTCTTTATTCAATTCCAAGTTAAGGTCCCTAACATATCTATGGAACTGATTGAATATAGGACCTATAGGCATCATCCTAATGTTCATAACCTCTTCTTGTATTTGTCTTGAAGTTCTATCCATTGAACTAACAGCTTCTTTTAAACCATTATCTATATCAAGACTCTGAGTAAGCTGCATTATTCTTGACTGGGCGATAACAAGTTCTCCTATAAGGTTCATCAAACTATCTAGTTTTCTAGTATCAACCCTAACAGTTGAAGGAGCTTGAACTTTTTTATGAGCAGCTGCTTGCGACTGATTATTTCCTGCAGCAGCTGCAGAAGAATTCGCAGGAGATTCTGCTTTATTATTTTCTTCAGTTTTATGAGCCTCCTCTGTTTTAGGAGCTTCCTCTTTTTTAGGTGCTTCTGCAGGTTCATCATCTTTTATATCTGCTTTTGTATTAACTATATTAATATCATTATCATCTATTACAAATAAGAATATATTTTGAACTTGGTCTTCAGGAGCATTAGTTTCAAAATCTAATGAAAATTGAGTATAACAAATATAAGGATCTTCAAGATTTAAAATGGTAGGCAAACTAACACATTCTATTTTTAAATTACTTATAGTACCAATAGCTCTAAGGTCATTTAAAAACATAAGAGGGTCTATACCATTATCAAAAATAGTAGCTTTAAATCCCATTTCTATATGGAAAGAATTATCTCCAGTACCGCCGCTTGTTTCCTCCTTTTTCTCCTCTGTTTTATTTTCTTCAGTATTTTCAGCTTTAGGCTCTTCCTTCTTAGGCTCAGGAGCAGGCTTTGCAGGAGCTGCTGTACTAACATCATTTCCATCAGCTATAGCTTTTATTTTGGCTTTTAAAGATTCTATATTTGTAACACCTTCAGTTTCGCTCTTACCATCAACGATATTCTGAAGCATCAATTTAACAGTATCTAAAAACTCTAAAAGAACTGTTATCATTTGAGGAGTTACATCTAATTTACCGCTTCTTACCTTTTCCAACAAGTTTTCAGCAACGTGGTTTAATTCACTCATAGTAGTAAAACCAACTGTACCTGCAGATGATTTTAAAGTATGAGCACTTCTAAATATTTTATTTAAAAGATCTTCATCACTCTTGTTATCCTCTAAAAGCACCAAGTCGTTTTCAAGACCTTCTACTATCTCATTAGCTTCACTTAAGAATATCGAAATAAATTCATCACTATCAAACATATATCATACCTCTGCCTTTAATAAAATCCCTAATAATAGGGTAGTGTCAAACATCAATTTAAAAAACGTTTAACAACGTCTAAAAGTTGAGTAGGGTTAAATGGCTTTACCAGCCAGCCGCTTGCTCCAGCAGCTTTACCCTCCATCTTTTTCTCATCCTGAGATTCTGTTGTAAGCATAAGGATAGGGGTATATTTATGTTGATCTACCTGTCTTACATGCTTAATGAATTCTATACCATCCATTTTAGGCATATTAAGGTCAGTTATTATCATATCAACATTTGGTGTTTTACCTAGAACCTCTAATCCTGTAGTACCATCATCTGCAGATACCACGCTATAACTGCCCTTTTTCAAGGTATATTCAACAGATGCTCTAGCTGTATTTGAATCGTCTACAATTAGTATTGTTTTAGCCATACATTTAACCTCTTATATCATTAATTATTTTTATCATTAATTATTTTTAAATATTCTACAAATAAATTATCCATACCCTCTACTATAAGGTTTTTTTGATTTTTAGCAAGTTCTTTTTTCATAGCATATAGTATTTGTAAACCTGCTAAATCTACATGGGCCGGACCTTCGCAATTAAATTTTACGGTAATATCTTCATTATAATTTGCACTTTTTATGACATTCTTAAAATATTTACTCATTGTTCTAATATTAAGATTATCACTAATTTCTAAAACTGCCATACTGTAATACCTCCATTACTTTTATTAAAACATAGTAAAATCACCGCTATCAGCACCTACATCTATATTTATATCGACATCAGGTGCCTCTTCGCCAGATAAAATACTATTAGCAATAGCTCTCTCTTTCTTTATAGTATAAGAATTAACTATATCTAAATATTTATCGCTTTCTATTTTCCAATTATCAATACCTAATGATTGATAATATTTATTTTTCTTATCTCTTATAACATTTCTCATGCTATTGAAAATCTCTATAATTTCATTAATTTTAGTCAATAATGTACTCAAAGAACTTAAATCTATTAATGTTTTATCTATAAGTCCGAATAATTCCTTAGCATAACTTTCCAATCTTTTTATATTATTATTAATAATAAATTTTGATTCATCAAGACGCTTACTTACACTCTCAGTCATAGATTCTATAAAAGTATGTTCGCTTGACTGATGATTAATATTAGATTTAAATTTATTAATAGAACTAAATATTGCAGATTTAATATTATGAAACTGCTCCAAACATCCGTCAACCGTATCAGTAATATTTGTAGCTATAGCCTCTACGCTTTCAATAGAGAAAGTTTGAGAGTTATTGAATATATTACTATTTTTCTCTAATTCTATTTTAGCCAAAAAGTTAATTGAGTTAAACGTTTTAGCTATATTTTTTGTTTCTAAGAACATGCTCTCCAATTCTTCAATAGAGTCAATTATAGCTATATTACTGTCTGATATTCTATATTTATTAGTTAAGAACAATTTGAAATTTTCCAAATATAGTTTAATAAATCCCATATATTCTTCAAATAAAGACTCAGATACGGTAAATGGAAATTCTGATTTACCGTTCTCACCGCCTATCATATATTCCACAATAGTTGTTCTATCAGAAGCTATATCAGATAAAGCATCTTTTAAACCTTTTAAACTCTTATATATATCCGCATTAGTCATATTTATCTCTTCATGTATTGATTTGAAGTTCTCAATAATAAGAGTTAAAACAACATCGTCAAATGTAAGCAAATCCAATAACTTATGCTCTAATGTTTCATTTTCAGATTTTTCTAAATCTTCAGCATTCATTGTATCAACATTTTCGCCGTAAGAATTTATAAAATTTCTATTTTCATAAACTATGGAATTGATAGATTCAATAATATGCTCAGTCTGCTGTCTTACAATATCCTCACGAGGCAAAACCATCATTATTTCAAATATAAAATCATAAGTATTATCAACTCTTGATATTATATCAGATATAATATTTGAAAATACAGCAAAAGAGTTAACCATATTATTATGCTCTTTATCAAGCTGTTCTCTCATTATAGTAAAATTCTGCCTCTGTAATTCATTTGCCTTAAGAATTTCTGTTTTAAATGACTCAAATCTAACAAATAATTCCTTACCAATTCTATTCATCTGATATGCTTGTTCATTTGAAGTTTCAGACATTTTAATAATATTTTTTGATATCTCTCCAAAAGCTTTACCGCCTGCACCATATTTAGATGATATGATAATCGCATTTAATGAATAAACTTTAATTTGATCTGCAAGCATTCTTATCTGTTCAATAGAGTCCATTATATTGCTTGTTTTACCAACGTCTTCTACTAATGAATCTGAAAGTTCATTATCCTGATTAATAAATCCCTGCATTCTTTCAAATGATCTAAAAAAGTCTTCCTGATTCTCATCTAAATCATTTGAAAAGTTTTTATTACCTTTCTCTTTATCTGTAAAGTATGACAGCAATTCATTTGCCTTTTCATTTTCATTTTTCATTTCCTGTTCTATAATAGGAAACTTCTCACCTATAAAACTATATACTCTTCCTACTTCATCCAAAAAAGAATGAATATCTTTTACAGTTGTTTCAAGTATTGCTGAATAATCAAGTATGTCTTGATGTATGTTGTTATCTATAACACTAGATGCTGCCACTTATATACTATCCTAACATTTTATTGTATTTAAATAATATTACAAACTAAATATAACATTTATTATTGCTTTTTGCAAGTAAAATATTTAATTAGTTTATAGTTTTATAATAATTTTTTACATAAATAGTAAATATTATTTTATTTTTCATTCAGTATTTTATTTTTCAAATATAAATATCTAGCCGTATAATAAACTCTGTTCTGTGCCTCTCTGTTTCCAAATCCGAAACTTCTTCTACTTATAGCAAGTATAGGCGGTGCCTGTATTCTTTTTGAAACAGCCATACCCATATACTGTTTCCACCATTTCTCTAAATCATCTATAAAATCTGCATCGCTTTTAAAATATTCTTTTACTAAACCTTTTCTGCAGCCGATTTTTTCCTCTAAAACTCCATCAATATACCAAGACAAAACATCCTCTAATATAACTCTATTCCATGACTCCATCAAAGTTTTGAATAGATAATCATGGTAATCATACTTTATTGGATCTCCTTTGCCTTCATCTACAGCCTGAGAAGTTGATAATTCCGCACTTGGAACTATCTTTATTGTGCCTTCAGGTATTATTTCTTTATTAAAAACTTCCTTATTTACATAATCAGCTAAACCATAAATTTGATACTTCCATAAATCCGCCAAGCATGCAAAAAATCCAGCTCCATCTCCGTACATGGTTGAATATCCTACCATAGTTTCTGTTTTATTTGCATTGCATGTAAATACTCCTCCAAAACTCGCAGCAATTGCAGATAAGACTCTTGATGATCTATCTCTAGCCTGTATATTTTCTATAACAAATGATGACACCTTTAAATGATCTTCTTTATTATCTCTTATAATAGGTGAGCTTTCCAATTGTTTTACAGTATAATCTACAAATTCCTGTATAGGAACAACCATATAAGCACATCCCAAATTATCAGCAAGCGTTTTAGCTAAATTTTTTGTGGTATCAGAATTGAATTTGCTAGGCATATTTACAAGAAGAACATTGTCCTTGCCTATAGCATTAACATATACTGCAGATGATAATGCAGAATCTATACCGCCAGAAACCCCTATAACAACCTTATTAATTCCTATAGATTTCAAAAACTTTCTTATACCATAAATTACTGTATCATATATAAGTTTATATTCATTATTCTCTTTTATTTCAATGTACTTTGGAAATATTTTATTTTTTACATCAATATCTACAAAATATAAATCTTCTTCATATCTCACTCCAGAAATAAGAAGCCTTCCATTATTATCATAAACAGAACTTCCTCCATCAAAACTATATACAGTCTTTCCATTATTTTGGATACCCACATTATTTACGTATACAAGCGGAACATTATGCCTGCATGCTATCTCTCCGTACATTTGATGACGTTTAGAATCTTTAATCAAAGTATAAGGAGAACTTGAAATATTTATAAATATATCAACATTTTTATCTCTATTTATAACATCCATAGGAGATACAGAATAGTTCTTACTCCAAGCATCTTCGCATATAGTTAATCCTAAATTGATTTTTTTTCCATTATTACATTCTATTTCTAAAGGTTTCAAATATTCTTTAATATCTGCACCATTTTCAAAAGCTAAATCCTTTAAACTATAAAAATGCCTAGGGTCTTCAAATTCCTTATAATTAGGAAGCAATGTTTTTATTATATACGGATAAGGAGCTGAATTATTATGCACTAATTTTCCGTCTTTTGATACAAACATAGCATTATATTTTCTGATTCTGCCGTCAAAATTCTTTTTAGTTTTATCTGAAGCTACATTTCCAAATATAACATATATACCTTTAGAAGCCTTTATAATTTCTTCTCCAAGTTCCTCACATTCTCTTATAAATGATTCGCTTTCCCACATATCTCCTATTAAGTATCCTGATATGCATAATTCTGGAAATATTACTATATCAGCATTTTCTTTTTTAGCCTTGCTTATAAAACTTATAATTCTAACAGTATTATCACATGGCATAGATGGAATTATCTCTAATTGCGAAATTGCTATTTTCATATATCATACTCCATAAATAAAACATTAAATAATTTAAATAAATAACCGTATATATAAACAATATAACAAAAAATATTAATTTAAGTATACATTTTTATTGAAAGAAAATCAAATGAGAAGAAAAGATTTTATTTTTGAAGATACTAAAGAAATAGAAGCCATTCTTAATAGTATAGAATTTGGGGTTATGGCATTGCCTGATAAAATTCCTTATGCTGTTCCTATAAGTTTTTGCTATAAAAATAATGAGGTATATTTTCATGGTGCAATGGCTGGAAGAAAATATGAAATTCTAAAAAATAATCCAAAAGTTTCTTTTACCGCTTCAAAACTATATTCTTATATACCATCCTCATTTATGTTTGGTAAAATGGTTCCTACACAGTTTTTCTTTTCGGTATTTATTGAAGGTCAATTTGAAATTATTAATAATACAGATAAGAGAAAAGAAATACTTTATGAAATAGTGAAAAAATATGAACCATACAACTATTCATTATCCATAAATAATGATATTTTTGATTATTCACAAAAAAATGTACTTATAGGGGTTTTAAAAGCCGAGAATATTACTTCAAAAGCAAAATTTGGGCAAAATATTCCCGATAATGATATTAATATTATTATAAATGACTTGAAGAATAGGGGTACAATAATCGATAATGAAACAATCATTATGATTAATAAAATGAGAAAATAATAAAAAAAATAACTTGAAAAAAGTATCATAAGTGATAGAATAAATTAATGATAAAAAAATCTTTAATATATTCTATGAAGTTTTAATTAGAATAAATATTATTTGAGGAAATTTTAATGCAAACAAGAGTATATAAAGCAGGTTCTATAGTATATTTTGCTGGGGATACTTCTGATAGAGTTTACATATTAAAACAAGGTCAGGCACAGAGTATATTTTTATCTGAGGAAACTGGTTATGAAACAAGAGAACTTATAAATATAGGTGAATTTTTCGGAGTAAAAAGTATACTAGGAACATATCCTCAGGAAGATACTGTTCAGTGCTTGAGTGACTGTGTGGTAATTATCATAACTTATGAAGAGTTTGAAAGTCTTATAGAAAAAAATAAGCCTATAATAATAAAAATGCTTAAAGTATTTTCTAATCAGCTTAGAAGAATAAATAAAAGAGTTAGAGTTCTTGTAGAAAATGATATAAATGAAGAAGGACCTGATCCTTTGGAAGGATTATACAGTATAGGGGAGTTCTATTTCAAAAATAAAAAATTTAAAAATGCCTTATATGCATATAAAAGATATGTTCAATATGCTGATGAAGATTCATCTTACTATAATACTGTGAAAGAAAAGATTGAAGAATGTAAGGATGAACTTGATATAACTGATGACAGCGATATAGCACCGCCTCCTGATACTGTTTCATATTCTAAAGGCGATAATAAACAAAAAGAAGAAATTAATAATCCTGATTATACTAAAGCTGTAGAATTATATAATAATAATGATTATGTTGCTTCTATAAAAATATTTAATTCACTTCTTAAAAACAGTAATGAAAAAGTAGTTGAAAATTCAATGTTTTTTATGGGAAAATGCTACTATAATTTAAATAGATATGATAATGCTTCTACAGTGCTTTTATCAGCAATAAAAAAATATCCTAAATCTTCAAATGTTAAAGAGGCTATACTGTTTTTGGCTAAAACATGTGAAGCTAAAGCTGACAAAACCAAAGCCAAGGCATATTATCAAAAAGTTATTTCTATGCCTCCTATGGATAATTTCTCTAAGGAAGCTAATGCCAGAGTGTCTAAACTTTAATTAATTTTAATAAAAGGAACAAAAATGGATAATAATATATCTTCACATACAAAGAAATACAACACTGATGATATTATATTTTTAGAATATGAAAAAGGTGATAAATTTTACATGATTCAAAGCGGTTCTGTGAAAATCACAAAAGTTATTAAAGATGTTGAAAAGTTATTGGATATAGTTTATCAGGGAGAGTTTTTTGGGGAAATGGCTATATTAGAAGATACCACTAGAAGTGCATCTGCAATAGCAAATGAACCTACTGTATTAATAGAGCTTAGAAAAGAGAATTTCCAATCCATATTATCAAATAATACTGTTATGGCACTTAAACTTTCAAAAATGTTCGCAAAAAGAATATTCGATGCTAAGAGAAGACTTTTAATACTTCAATTAAATGAAATAGATTTAAGAGTATATGATTGTTTGCTTTTGCTTGCTGAACTTCAGAATATACCTAGAGATCAATATTATGAACCTCAGGAATTAAATGCTACAATAAATGATATTGCTAACTGGTGCGGTGTTAAAGTTAATGATGTTCAAAAAGTTTTAAATACATTATCAAAAACTGGTAAAATTGATATTAAAACAAATACAATATATGTAAGAAACTTAAAAGAGATTCAAAGACAAATTGATTTAAAAAGAAAGAGATCATAATTTCTTATTATTGCTAATAAAAATTGTTCGCTATTTTACTCTAGTAAATAAATTTACTAGACGCTCACAATTTTTATATTTGGCATTCTAATATTTAAAAAATTATTATTTTTTTATTATTGCTAATAAAAATTGTTCGCTCGCTCAAACTGAGAACTGATTATTTAGGTTACAAGCTTTTTTATTAAAATATTATAATCATTTAAAATATATATTTTTTAGCATATTCACTTTAACCTCGTTATAATTCACAATATTATTATACTAAAATACTCAATATTGATTTTTATTATTGAGAATAAAATATCAATATTGACAAAATAATATAATTAATATATACTTTTTTATAAAAATTTTTAAAAAAGAGGTTTATATGAAAAAAATTGTATTAATGACAGTATTGTATACTTTATTTAGTTTTAATGCACTGTATCCATCAAACTCTGAAAATGAAGCAGAATTCTTATCATATATAGCATCTGGTAATATTGAAGAAGTTTCAAATTTTATAGATAATAAGAAAATTAATATAAATGCTAGAATAAAAAATAGTGCTACACCATTAATATTTTCTATTATTTTTAAGCAAGATGAAATAGCAAAAATGCTCATAGAAAAAGGTGCTAATATCAATGTAAAAGACAAGTCTGGATTTACCGCTCTAATACATTCTATAATGTATAATAGAACAGAAATATCCAAAATCCTTATAGAAAAAAAAGCTGATGTCAATATAAAAACTTCATTAAATGAAAATGGGGTGTATATGAAAAATATTACTCCTTTAATACTTAACCAAGATAAAGAAATAGCGAAATTATTAATAAATGCTGGTGCTGATATTAATCTTAAATTATCTTGTAAAAATGGTGATATAAAATTAGAAAATGCTACACCTTTAATGTTGTTTATTGTTGCTGATAATACAGAAATAGCTGAATTATTAATAGAATCTGGGGCAGATATTAATGCTAAAGATAAAGACGGAAAAACAGCATTGGGTTATGCAAGAGAGAAAAATAATTCTAAAATAGAGCATCTGCTCATTCAAAAAGGTGCTAAGTAATAAAAAGTAATTTTATTTATAATTTTAAAGAATACTAATACGAAGCAAACATAGTGTCTCTTGGTACTGCCATGTATGGCGTATAGGATGAAAACTTTGTTTGCTTCTTTATTTTATAAAGAATGTATTTTTATATATTGTTATTTTTTATTAAAATATTCTAATAAGACAAAACTTAATAAACTAAGTGAAGATAAAATTTCTATTATATATAATTTTATGGTAATAGTGAAGGTGTTTCAAATTAGACTTGTTTCAAAAGTACTTGACAAGATTATATATAAAAATTCCGTAATTTACCGATTATAAAAGTAATGTTTTATATGTTGTGTAAACTATCATTTTAGTATATAAATATGCAGTCTTTCGCCACAGGCGTACTTCGTATGCTTCTTTGTGCCACACCGAAAGCGGACAGCGTCCAAAAGAAGTGGGGTTTGGGGCAAAGCCCCAACTATAATTAAAAAAATATTAAATTAAAAATTTATAAATATTAATAAATTTAGTTTTGAAACAAGTATATTATTTGGATAATAAAAAAAATTAATATAAATCTTAACATTGAGGATGGGATTAGTCATTTAATGTTCTCTATTATTTATAAGCAAGATGAAATATCAAAAATGCTTATTGAAAAATATGCTAAGTAATAAAAAATAATTTATTATTGCCGATTTAAAAGTTAATAACATTCATATATAATTTTCTATTTTACTTTTTTATTAGTTTTTAATATTATTCTATGTATTAATATAATTAAAATATTGTATATAAGCAAAGCTATAAAAAATATTTTCATTATGAACATAAAGTTTTCAAATGTTCTAAGTCCGTTTCTTAATGAAAAATATACGTAGGCAAATATGACCAAATAACCGTAAAATGGGGCAAATAATTTATAAGCAAGCCCATAATTAAATGTAAGTACTGTAAAGGCTAGAGAAAAACCAAATATCACAGCCTGAGGAATTAATGGAATAATAGCCTCATATCTGCTTGTAAATTGTATTAATACTATCCGTTTTGCAAATACAATCAAAAATATTGATAAAAAAAGCGAAGCTAATACCAAAAGAGCTATGGAATAGTAAACAACTTTTTTTTCTTTGCTTTTATTATTTTCTCTCATAGCTATTAATATATAAGAAAACATTACTGAAGCTATTGGAGTGCCAATATAGAAAAACATTTTTATTATCAATGATATAGTAGAGTAGTAGCCTGCACTTGTTTTATCCAGATATCTGTTTGCCATTAAAACATCGCTTAATGATATCCAGTTAAATATAAAGTTAATAATTACAATATTAATTATATATGTTAAAAACACTGACAAATTTTTAGAAGAAAAATACATTCTAATATTTTTTAGAGATGCATAATAAGGCAGATTTACTTTTTTTAATTCTATTAAATTTATTATAAGATATAAAACGCAAAATAATGATACTGATATAATAGCCCTGTCTAAAGTAAGTCCTGTAATAATGAAATATGCCAACAGCAGTATTTTAGCTATAAATATTGCCGCCAAACTTGCCGCATAATCATAAGCTATATAATTATTAATTTTTAATATAGACTGAGAAACTATTACCAAAATTGAAGCAAATATACCGACCGACATTATCAAAAGAGAACTATAGCTTTTTATATTGAATAATATATCCATTAAAGGTATTGATAAAATATAAATTATAAATATTATTACCGCAAGTATATATCCATAAGCCCAATAAGCCCTTGCATCTTCATCATCTTTATAATGATGCATTATATAATAGCTGAAACTTGATACAGTTAAAACTATTATAGAATATATATTTATTATACCATTATAGTGTGCGAAATCTGATATTGATAAACTTCTATTTATATAGATTGAAGATACATAATTTAGTACGCTTGCAATACCATTTATAAATACAAGCATGGCATAGTTAATATAATATGAATATTTTTTATATAATTCTTTAATATTATTCATACTATATTAACTTAATAACCTTTATTATAGTAATATTATTATCTTCTTCTTAAGAACCAAATTAATATACCTAATATTCCGAATAAACAAGGCAAACCTATTTGAGCAACATATCTGATAAAGTTAGTCTGCGTAGTAGTGAGAGTAAGATTTTTTATGCTTGCTTCTTTCGGTCTTATAGTAATTTTTTGTCTTGCTTCCAAAAGATATGCAACTGTATTCATAAATAAATCCTTATTTCCTGCAAAAGCAATATCAACAGACTGACCTTGTTCAGGATTTATATATGCATTCAAAGCAAAAGTGGCATCACCAAATACAACTATTCTTGCAGGCTCTTTTCTTCCTTCTATCTCATAAGTACCGCTTATAGCCAAAGGCACAGGACCTGAAATATCTGTTCTAGGATTAAATCTAGCCCTAGATAAATCAAATGTTGCTTCCTCTTTACCGTATCCCTGAGGAGTAGTAGTTATTATATCTTCAAAGCTGCCGTTATATTTGTTTTCTCCTCTTAATATACTTCTTGCTACAACTAAGCATGCAAATACATTGCCTTCTTTAAGCGTCTGAGTTATAGGATGAGAAGTATATTGAGGAACTATATTAACTGGTATAACAACACTTGAAGCTGTATCTATTATATAGTCATTTTTAGTTTTAAATCCCCAATCGGATAAGAAATCACCTAAATTACAATTAAATTTACTTCTATCCAAGAAACTATCATATAAAACTAAAAGTTTTCCTCCTGTTTTTACATAATTGTTTAATTTTTCTATTTCAAAATCACTGAAAGTTTCAACTGGAGCTGCAATAACTAATAAAGCTGCATCAGTAGGTATATTTTCAAGTATTATATTTAAATCTCTAACTTTATAATTCTCATTTTCTAAGTATGTTTTCACATAAGATAAACCTTCTCCGCCTCTGTCCTGAAGCTGTCTTTCACCATGACCAACTGTAAAATATATAACATAAGATTCATTATCTAATAATGTATATATAGACTGAGTAAATTTTTCTTCCCCAACAAATAAAGGATCTGAAGTAACCTTAGACTGAGTCGTCAAATCTTTTCTATATACTCTTACCTGTTTTCCCTGTCCGTAAGTGAATACTATCTCTCCAACCTGAGTCATTTGATATTTACTTTTAGCTGAAGGCTTTTCTATTGGATTTATATATTCAACGGTTATATGTTTATTTATTCTTTTATATTGTTCTAACAGCAAGTCAGCTTTCCAATCTGCTGAAGTAGGGTCAGTGCTGGGAGATCTTAATACAACTATAGAAAGGGGACTGTCTATTCTTGATAGTACATCCATAGTCTGCTGTGATACCGTATAAGATTTATTTTGAGTCAAATCAAACCTTATAGGGAAGTTTATACTTATAATGTAAAGTCCTACAAGTATTGCTAATATTATAACTAGAGATAATATGCCAAAAAATGCTTTATGTACGAATCTCATTTTTAAAAGAGATACTATATTTTTTCTATCTATAACCAATGTTGTAATGGTTAAAATAGCAGATATTACAAGAACAACCCAAAATACAGGAGTTGGAGTTTGAGTTACAGCATAAAAGAATATCCAAGCAAAAAATAATAACACCCAAGATGCTATCATTGCAATTTTTAAATTAAATTTTTTATTTGACATTAGCTAATAATCCGTTTTTTATTAATTTGAATAAGTATTATATATAAACCAGTATAAATTTCAATAGTTATGTTAATTTATATACAATTCTTCAATTAAGTATCGGTTTATTTGTGATTTACTAAATAAAAATAAAAAATTATTAATAAAATTATTTTTATATAATTTTCTTTACTTGCATAAAAAACAATGATAAAATTAAACAACATTTAAATATATATTATAACGGATATTGAAAATGAAAAAAAGAATTCTTTTGTTGGGAGCTACAGGCTCTATAGGCACTAATACTTGTTCTGTTGTGAGAGAGTTTAATAATGATTTTGAAATAGTTGGCATGTCTTCAAACAGTAAAATAGATGTATTGAGAACTTTATGCACAGAGTTTAAACCTAAAACAGTTAATATATCTGATAAAAATGCATTAAACATTTTTAAAGACTATGACTGCACCGATAATATAAACATTTATGAAGGAAGCATAGCTGATTTTGTAAAACATACAGATTTTGATATACTAGTAAATGCCCTTACAGGATATGCTGGTTTTCTTCCTACAATAGAGGCCATAAAAAAAGGAAAGACTATAGCATTGGCAAATAAAGAAACCTTAGTTGTAGGAGGAGATATAATAAATGAACTATTAAAAGAACATAATGCTAGTTTAATACCAATAGATAGCGAACATTCTGCAATATTCCAAATGCTTAGACATTTCCCTAAAAACGCTCTTTCAAAAATAATAATAACAGCTTCAGGAGGTCCTTTTTTTAGAACTCCGAAAGAAGAATTAAAAAATGTTACGGTAGAGATGGCATTAAAACATCCTACTTGGTCAATGGGAAGCAAAATAACTATTGACAGTGCTACTATGATGAATAAGGGTTTTGAAGTTATAGAAGCTCATCATTTATTTAATTTAGATTATGATATGATAGAAACAATAATTCATCCTCAAAGTTTAATACATTCTATGGCAGAATTTATTGACGGAGAAATTTATGCTCAGATTGGAAAAAATGATATGAGGCTTCCTATACAGCATGCACTTACTTATCCAGAGATTAAAAATACGCCTTTTGAAAAATTAAGATTATATGAACATCCTGAAATAAACTTTTATAAAATGGATATAGATAAATTTATTATGCTTAAACTAGCTTATGAATGCGGAAGAAAAGGCGGTCTTTATCCATGCATTTTGAATGCTGCAAATGAAATATGTGTTTATTCATTTTTAGAAAAGAAAATAGGATTTACTGATATATTTAATATAGTAAGTAAAATATGCAATAGAAAAATAAATATTCCTTTAACTATAGAAAATATTATAAATATGGATAATGAGATAAGAAAAGAAACTGCTTGGATGATAGATTCAATGAAAAAATAATTATTAAAAACCATTTTATATTAACAGTTGATAATTTTAGTTTTATAATATATTATTAATACAATTTTATATAATTTTATGAGGTGAATATTATGCGTTTATCAAAAATGTTTATTCCAACATTGAAAGAAGCTCCTAGAGATGCAGTAATAGCTTCAAACAAATTAATGCTAAGAGCGGGGCTTGCTAGAAAAATATCCAATGGACTTTACTCATATTTGCCTTTAGGTGTAAGAGTATTGAATAAAATATCAAATATAATACGTGAAGAGATGGATGCCATAGATTCCAATGAATGCATAATGCCTATACTTGTTTCAAAAGAACTTCTTACTCCTTCAGGAAGGTGGGAAAGATTTAAAAAAGAATTATTCAGATTAAAAGATAGAAATAATGCTGATATGGCTATGGGACCTACTCATGAAGAAGCGTTTACTATAACTGCACAAAATGAAATACATTCGTATAAAGATTTTCCTTTAACTTTATATCAAATACATACAAAATTCAGAGATGAAATACGTCCTAGATTTGGAGTTATAAGATCAAAAGAATTTATAATGAAAGATGCATACTCATTTCATATAACCAAGGAATGCTTGGATAAAACTTATAATGATATGAGCAGAGCATATACAAAAATATTTAAAAGAATGGGGCTTGATACAGTAAGTGTTAAAGCTGACAGCGGTGCTATGGGAGGAGAAGGCAGTGAAGAGTTTATGGTTTTAAGCGAAGTAGGGGAGGAAACAATAATTTTTTGTTCTAAATGCAGCTACAGAGCTAATGTAGAGAAAGCTAATGTTAAAGATGAAGAGTATTCTAATTCTTATACAGATGAGCCTTTAGAGGAAGTATATACACCTGACATAAGAACTATTAATGATTTGGAAAAATTCTTCAATACAACTGCTGATAATTTTATAAAAAGTATAATATACAAAACAGAAGAGGGAGAAGTTATACTTGTTGTAATTAGAGGTGATTTAGAAATTAATGAAACTAAACTTTGCAATGCATTAGGAGGATTGGAAATAGAACTTGCTGATGAAGATACTGTAAAAGAAGTTACAGGTGCTAGAGTCGGTTTTGCTTCGCCTATAGGATTAAAGAAAAAAGTTAGAGTTTTTGCTGATAATACTATAAAATCGGTATCTGATGCTATAGTTGGAGGAAATAAGGATGATACGCATATAAAAAATGTTAATATAAATAGGGACTTTAATATTGATGTATGGGGAGATTTCAGGTTAGCTAAAGAAGGAGATAAATGTCCTGAATGCGGAGAAGTTCTTTATCAAAAGAAAGGTTTGGAGCTAGGTCATATTTTCAAACTTGGCGATAAATATACTGAAGCATTTAATTTCAAAGTTTTGGATGAAAATAATAAAGAGATAATTCCTATAATGGGATGCTATGGGATTGGAGTTACTAGGGCTTTGGCTTCTATTATAGAACAAAATTATGATGATAAAGGAATAATATTTCCTATAAGCGTTGCTCCTTATGAAGCTATTGTTGTTGCTATTGATAAGGAAGGTGAAGAATCATTTAAAAAGGCTGAAGAAATATATAAGTCTTTAAATAATATTGGTATTGAAACTATATTTGATGATAGAAAGGAAAGGCTTGGAGTTAAACTTAATGATTGTGATTTAATAGGAATACCTATGAGAATAATGGTTGGAAAAAAATCTCTTCAGCGTGGGGTAGTAGAGTTTAAACTAAGAAATTCATCTAATACTATTGAAGTAAAAGCTGATGAAATAATAGAATATGTGAAAACAAAGAAACAAGAATTATTTGATGAAATTAATAATAAATTATAATATATGGAAAATATTGAGTTTATAAATAATTCTGATGATTATATCATAGATTCAATTTTTTCTATATCTTTAAAAAGTGAATATATAAATTTATCAAAAGAAACTATAAAAAAATATATAGAAGATGAATATAATAAGGTTGTTATAATAAAAAATGATAAATCTATATTTGGTTTTTTAATATATTTTTTGCTTCCGCCAGAAATAGATATAATATTTATAGCAGTTTATCCATATAACAATGGATATGGTAATAAATTATTATCATATTTATTTAATGAAGCCAAAAATAATAATGTAAACAGCATAAAATTAGATTTGCATGAAAAAAATATAATAGCTAAAAACTTTTATATAAAAAATGGTTTTAAAGAAATATCAATTAGAAACAAATATTATAATAATCAATTTGACGCTATTATAATGGAAAAACAAATTGATAAAATTAGTGGAATTTCTTAAAAGCCAATATACATAGTATGCCAAATATTATATTAGGCATCCAAGCAGCAATAAAAGCATTCATATTTCCGGCTTCACCCATAGATCTGAATATCATAACAATAGAATAATAAAACAATGCTACTAATATAACCAATACTAAACTTACAACTAATACACTTTGAGTAGAAAATTTAGAAAATAATGATGCTAATAAAACTATAATAAATCCTGAAAAACAGTATGATATTCTATAATGCAAATCCGTTTCTAATTTTGATGTATTCATATTTACTTCTTTCTGTAATCTTATAATGCGTGCTTCTTCACTTATGCTCATAGAATCTAATGGAGGACGTCCGTAAAAATGTTCCGGTCTTTCCAAAACATCTAGTTGATAATTTGTTATCTCTTGAACAGTTATTTCCTTATTGTCACTAAATGTAGTTAATATTCCGCTGGATACATACCATTTTCTATCATTATTATTCCATTGAATATAAGGACTTGATATTCTCATTTTTATAGATCCGCTATCATCCAATTTTAATATTATCGTATTTGTCATATATTGTTCTTGATAAAAATATGTATCTATAAAGTAAATATAATTATTTCCTCCAAACAGCTGCCAAGGACCGCTTTTTGAACTTTTAGTATTTCCATGCATCTTATCATTAGCATCAAATGATACTTTATTTAATGGAGCTGCTACAAATTCCCAAAAAAATACAAGAAATAAACATAAAAATATAACTATTATAAATATCGGACTAGAAAATTTAAATAAACTAATACCAGAATTTTCAACAGCTATCATTTCTTTATTTTTTACGAAAGTTCCTAGTACATATGTAGAAGAGAACATTAAAGCTACTGGAAATATATAATATGTATTATGAGGTGCTCTTGCCAAATGGTATGTAACAAAATATCTCATTAATTCAGGATGTGCAGTATAAAAAGATAATCTGCTGCTTAAATCTGCTATTGTAACTAAAATAACAAATAAAAATAATGATCCAAAGAAAAAAGAAAGGAACTCTTTTAATAAATACAGATTTAGCTTCTTCATTAACTCACATCTATACCATATTCTTCATTAAGACGATTTAGTTCATCTGTTATATTATTATGTAATTCTTTTATTTTTTCAAGCAATGCTGAAGGTTTAGATTTGCTTGTCTTACCAGAACCAAATACTTTACTTATTTTTCTTTTAGCCTGTACTAAAGTTTGAGCTTTAACCTTAGGGTCTGGTATAAATTTAGAGGCATCCATTCCAAGCAAAGCCCCCATATAAAGCATACCTTCATAACCAAAATTATTATCTATATCAGGTCCGAAAGATTTTAATTTCTCAAAATTTTCTTTTCCGTTTTGCATACATTCTATAGAAGCTGAATATAATTCGCTTGCTTTATATTGAAAAAATGGTATAAGTCTTTCATAATTTTCATTAGGGTAAACACTTGCCAAATCTTCTAATGTCCAGCTTAATCTCAAAGAACATAAAGCCTTTTTTAAAGTAGGGGCAGTATCTTTTCCATGATAATGATAGCCATCCAATGCTAAAAAATAACTTGCCGCACCTTCAAGCAATGTTCTGTTTCTTGTAAAATCTACATCATCTCCGAAAAATTCTTTCATATACTTAGCTCTATTAACAGCAGAATCTGAAGCAGCATCCTTTTTCTTAGGATCTATTAATTGAAAATCCTCCTGAAAAGCAGCATATAAACAGTGCGGACAAACCACAACTACATATATTAATGGATATACAGTACCATATCTTTTACTCTTTTCATAGGTTCTTCTTAAGTCATTTCTTAATTGTCCTGCTATTAATCTTCCGCCGCCGCTTAGAAGCATTTCATGGTAAAAATCACCCTTGCATACAGGACAAGTTCTTGGATTTTTTTCTATAAAAGATACTTTTGGTTGTTCATCACTCATAAAAACATCCTATTTCTTACAATTATTTAATTAAACATTTTAAATGTAAAAATGTCAAATTTATTATCGTCTTATTTTGATTTTTCAACATCACTTATATTTATCTTAGTTACCCTCAATTCTTGAAATATATCATTATAATATAAAAGATAAAAATACGGATATTGAGCAGCAGCAACTTTCACATTACCTTTACTTGTTCCAAGTATTGATAAATCTATAACTCTTCCATCCATATACAAACTTTTATTACCATCTTCTTTTAAATATAATGCTGTTACCTCATAACCATAATTTAATGTAGCATCTAATGAAGTAATTTTTTTATCATCTTCTGTTATTACTCCATTACTAAAACTTCCATGATAAAATCTCATATATCTTATTTCATTTTGATTATCTTTTGTTGTGTAAAGTACATTGAATCTGTTATGCTCTTCATGTATTACCGTATAAATATCAGAATTAGTTACTATGGCTCTGTTATCAAAAAATCTAAATGCTGTATTTGTTTTTCTAGAACCATAAAATATATTTCCTGTTTCATAATCATGTATAAATAAAGCATATCCGTCCTTTTCTGCCACTGGATATACACTATCAACTATATTATTTGTATAAACGAAATCAGAGAAGAAATTATCTCTATAAAATCTTGATACGGATAAAATTCCTCTGCTGTCTATAAAAAACAATGTAGGATAATAGAAAGCAGATACAACTAATTTTAAGTCTATTATTTTTTTATTTGCTGTTAAATCCATATCATAATTATTAAAAGAACCGCCGTTATTATTAGCATATAATAATTTGCTTGACCTGTTATATGCTGTATGAATATTATTATTATTGGTGGCTAAAGTAATTAATCCGCCTAAATCTCTATTATCATCAAGCAAGGTTCTAGTAAACTTGCCGTCTTTTCCAGTAACATAAACTGCTGTATTCAGCACATTATCATAATAAGCAAAATGTATATTATTTCTTATATCAACAAATAAATCAGTAATATTAGGCTCTTCCCTCAAAGAAGCAACAGACCATGTAATCAACGACTCAAATCCGCTCATTCTTATATAATGCTCTGTAAGAGGAGGAGCATCATTTCTTAAATCTTTTTGATATTGGGCAGTTAAACTAGCACATAAAAAAATAATCAATGCTATTATTATAAATAATATACTATTTTTTCTTAGTTTTTTTACCATCTTCTATCTTACTTACTGATTCTAAACCTTCTTCCTTAGGTCTTATAAATCGGCATTTTATTACATTCCCTTTATCATCTAATAATGCCTTTATATGTGAATAATAGAATATACAATGTTCTATATAAGCATTGTCATCAACAATAGAACCATACAGATAACTAACTCCCTTTATAAGTACATTGCTTCCTATATTTATAGGATGATTATCACTTCCCGTAACATTTACTCCTCTTTCTAATATTGTATTCTTTCCTATATAAACATTTCCTTTAATTTGGTTTCCTGAATATATTTGAACATCATCATCAAGTATGAGTTTTTGATTTTCTAAGCATGAAATAAGAGCATTATCTCCTATATAAGTATGCTCTCCAAGATAAACATTTCCTTCTAATTTAGCTCCATGAGATATGGTAACTCCATAATTAAGAGTAACTCCTTTTCCAATATATGCTCCTTTGCCAACATATATATCAAGAGGTTTTTCATCTTTATCTCTTTCAAGTATTTGCTCTACAACAGTATCATCAATAAAGAAATCTTCTGCATCATATATAGTAATAATATTCTTTAACTTATTATAAACATTAGCTCTGGCAATAGATTCCATCTCTTTAAGAACTGTTTTATCATTAAATCCTAAAACAACTCTGCTGTCTTTAGGCATGTATGTAGAAATAGATAAATTATTATTGAAAAATATTTCTATTAAATCCGTTAAATAAAGTTCATTTTGGGCATTATTAGCCTCTAACTTTTGTATCAGCTCTTCTAAAGGCTTCATTTTAAAACCATATATACCAGCTACATATTCATTAAAATTGTCCAATAATTCATCTTTTTCATAAGAAAACTTTTCATCTTTATATGTTTTATAAAGTTTATCATCATCATTCATGGCAAGTATATCTTTATATTCAATAACACCAAGTACATTACCCTGAGATTTTTGTTTATATTTACTTACTTTACCATCACATGTTAAGCCTCTGCTTCTAAGTATTCTTCCATAATAATTACTGCCTTTAGGTCCGTCATATAAAGCAGTCATAACTATCATATCTGTTTTAGATTTAATAAACTCTTCATGAAATTCTTTCATAGTTTCAGAATCTATAAGTCCCATATCAGCATATATTACATAACAATATTTAATATTTTTTAAATCGCTTTTTTCAAGTCCTACTTTGACAGCATGTCCAGTACCTCTTTGCTCTTCCTGATACGCAAAATTTGTATTGGCTTGTTTTCCAACAGCATTAGCTACATCCAATGCTTTTATTCCTACAACTATAGTAATATTACTTTTAGGCATGCCGTTTCTAACTGCAAGTCTAACTCTTTCTATACTAGGAACGCCCCATATAGTATGAAGCATCTTTGAAGTGGAGCTTCTTATTCTTTTACCATGACCAGCAGCCAATATAATAACCAAAGTATCATTTTTTGAGAACTTTGATGAAAGTGAAGCAAGGGCATTTTCTATTTCTACTACATTTTTTTCCATAAAGAGAACTCCTAATTTTTATGTTTAATAGTTTTTATTTTTTATTTTGTTTATTTGTATATATTTTTTCAAAAACTGGCTTTTTTATATTTGATGCTTTGGAATAAAAATCATTATTATTATTTTCTAAATCTTTTTCAGCTTTTTTATCCAATTTCTCTTTTTCTTTTAGTATATCTTCCAAACTATTTTTTTTATAATTAGAAGGAAGCACAGCATTTTTACTATCCAATTCAAGTTTAGTATTTTTATTTTCAGCATCAAAAGTTTCATCTTCTTTAAGCCATTTTCTCAAAACTTTAACCACAGATTCTGATAATTTATCCAATTTTTGCTTGGCTCTTACATTACCTCCTAGATTAGAGTCTTCTTTTAAGATAAATTTATATAACTGCATTGCTTTTATAATATTTTTCTTTTCAAAATTATAATAATCCGCAATTTTCTCTATACCGCCAAAATATGAGGCTGTTAAATAGCATCGGTAAGCCCCATCTATATCCTTTTGATTAAAAAGCTCATTTCCTTTTCTAATCAATGCACTTCTTGTAGAATCTTTAATTTCCATAATTCTCTATTATATACCTATAATATTAAAGTTCAAGCATTAATTTTTTATATTAGTTTTAGTAAAAAATAAAGCATATTCATAAATATAACAATTTATAATATATTATGTTAAACTATTTTTGCAGAGTTTTTGACTTCTAATTTCATCTCTCTTATTATGCTGTATCCAAGAGGTATTGAAAGCAAAAAAGTTAGAAAATCAGCAACAGGCTGTGCCGTTTCTATACCAGTTAATCCAAAAAATCTAGGAAGCATAAATATTACTGGTATTAAAAATAACCCCTGTTTTGATACAGCAAGTAAAGAAGCCCTAAATGTTTTCCTTGTTGTCTGAAGTATCATGCTTGATAATGTTATTAATCCCCATAATGGAATGGTTAATGCCTGATATCTCAATGTTCTTGAAGCAATTTCTACAAGCAAAGCATCTTTATCATTAAAAGACATTGCTATATGAAAAGCATTTATAAATATAATACTGGAAAATATTAAAAGTATTATAGTAGATATTTTTATGCAGAAATAATATGCTTTAATAACTCTGTCATATTTTTTAGCTCCATAATTAAAACCGCATACAGGCTGAAATCCTTGACCAAAACCTATAACTGCTGAATTTGTAAACATTGCCACTCTATTTACTATTGAAATAGCAGCTATTGCAGCATCTCCAAACGGACCTGCTGCAGTATTTAAAAGCATAGTTGATACACTGGCAATGCTTTGTCTGCAAAGACTTGGAAGTCCTCCTGCTATAATTGCCTTATATTTTTGAAAACTAGGTGAAAAATCTCTTAAATTTATAGGCAAAGTACCCCAAACATTAGTACCTACTAACAATATACAGAAACCTATAAACTGACTTATTATAGTTCCTATTGCCGCTCCTTTTATTCCCATAGAAAAAGTAAATATAAGTATGGGGTCTAATATTATATTTGTTATGGCACCTGTTATAAGTCCAACCATAGCAAAAATTGCATTACCCTGCAGTCTTAATTGATTATTAAGCACCAATAAAGCTGTCATGTACGGAGCACCTATTAAAATATACTTCATATATTCTATTGAATAAGGAAGTATGGTTTCTGTTGATCCTAAAATATAGGCTAGGGGCTTTATAAATATTATTCCAAATATAAGTATAAAAAGTCCCACTATAATAATAGAAGAAACAAAACCAGTAGCTGCCATTTTAGATGCTTCTGCAGTATCTTTAGCACCTAGCTTTATAGAAATATATGTACCTGAACCATGTCCAAAAAAGAAGCCTATAGCCTGTATAACAGCCATCATAGAAAATACTATACCTACGGCTGCTGTTGATTGCGTATTTATTTTGCTTACGAAAAATGTATCTGCCATATTATAGAATGAAGTTGTAAGCATGCTTATTATTGTTGGAACAGCCATTTTTGCTACAAGTTTTTCAACAGGTTTCTCCGTTAATTCTTTATATTTTAATTCCTGCCTTTTATAATCATCATTAACTATATCATTTTCCATATCAAATACCTATTAATAAAATATATTCCAAGCAATATATCAAAGTATATACCTTTTTTATATAACTTCAATATGATTTTTTTGTTTGACTTTTTTTATTTTTCTAGTACGATATTTAAGTAAACATAATAATTAGGATAAATAAGTATGAATAATAAAGTAGAAAATTTTATATCTAAATTAGAAAATAATAATGAATATACTTTTACATTGGAAATTTCACCTCAGGCAAAATATGATTTAAGCTATATAGAAGATAAAATAAGTAAATCAAAAATAGATGAATATATAAATGCATTTGTTGTAACTGACTCTCCTTTTGCCAATTTAAAAATTTCATCTATACTTGCTGCTTTACAATTACAGCAAAGATTAAATAATGATAAACCGTTTATAACAACTCAGACTATGAGAGATAAAAATTCAATAGCATTGCAGAATGATTTAATAGGAGCTAATTATTTTGATATAAGAATGGTGCTTGCTGTTACTGGAGATGCTGTAGCTAATGGAAATCAGAAACAAGCTAAAGGAGTATTTGAAGGTAATTCAGAACTATTAATAAAAATAATCAATAATTTAAATAATTCAAAAAGTTTAGGGGAGTTTACTTTTAAAGAAGAATTGAAGCCTATATATCCGTTTTGTGTTATAAACAGTTATGCTAAAAATAATGATACATTAAAATTAAGATTAGCCAAAAAAGCTGGATCAGGGGTAAAAGCAATTTTTACACAGCCAATATATGAGGTTAGTCAATTAGAATTATTTTTAAAATGGATAGATGAGCTTCCATTAAAAGAAAAACCTATACTTGTACCTGGATTTTTTCCAGTATTAACTTACAAAACTGCATATTTTATATATTATAAACTTCCAGGTGCTTATATACCAGAAGAATGGTTAAATAAATTAAAAGATGCCAGCGATAAATCTCCAGAAGAAGAAAAAAAGACTGCGGAAGAATTATCTATTAATTTATTTAACAGTATGATTAAAGTTCATAAAAAGATGCATATAATGAGTATGAACAATTATGATTTTGTTGTTAATTTATTAAAAAATATTAAATAGAATCTATATTATCTGGACTAATAATTATAGGATTTTCATTTTTATTAAAAAATTTTCCAAAATGTGAAAATCCTCCTATAGTTAATATCATATTTTTTCCTTTTGATAACAAATATAAATCAAAATATACTTGATCATCATTTCCTTTCACTTCATAATAATCAATAGAATTATTAAAATTATTTAATATATTATTTTTTACCCAATTCATATCATTTGAAATAAAGAAAAATTTTGGGGTAATAGGTTTTAATTTATCAATCATCTTATTAATAGCTTTTATTATATATTCCTTATATACTTTATCACTATTATTAAAAAAAGCATACTCTCCATGTAAATTTATATCTCCTCTTCTAATATGAACTGTTACAGATGCTTCATGGTTAACTATCATATTATATACATTTAAATTTTCATCTTTAAGTCTATGAAATAGATGCTTATCTAAATCAAGTTTTTCTTTTATAATATTGATATCATGTTTTAATAACTTCGGATATCCATCAAGATATGCATTCTTTTTTGTAAATACTATGTTTTCTATATCATAATTATATGGACCTCTATATGTAAACAATCTTCTATAAATTTCTAATTCTTCTTTTTCTGCTACCTCTATATTTAAATCTGGAAAACAATTAACTAAATCAAAAACTCTTTTATCTTTACCATAAGCATCTTTACCATTATTTATATGCCAACTTATATCATATTTTATTCTTATATTGTTTTGATTCTGCTTTATAGATTCTCCCAATATATATTTCCATATTTGACCTGCAAAACCATCGCATTGCCATATTATAAATAAGCGTTCATCTTTGTTTTCTAAAGTATTATTTTTATCTACTAGATATTCTATTTTATACATAGTATTAACTATATCATCTAATATATTTCTAAATTTATCCCTTAAACTTTTTATAGGTATAAACCAAGCTATTCTCTTATTTATTAAATCTCTATAATTATTATATAACATAGACATATACCTCTAATTATTGTTATGTAAGTATTATAATATTATATTTCTATATAAAGTCAATATTATACATAAAATATCAATTTAATATCATAATTCATGTATAAAACATAATTTAATATGAATAAAATATATATAAAATTATTACTTTTTCATAATTAAAGTTAACATAACAATAATTAACGGAACATGCAAATAATAAACCTTAATTCCATAAAATTACTAATTATATTAATTAGCAAAATAATAAGCATCTTCGCAAAATGAAACTATTGCACATGTACTAAGTTCTGGATACATCATATAGCTTTCTGTAAGCGTAACATTAAACTCTTCTGGCTTTAATTTATCAAATATGATTCTGTTTCCATACATATTTTTTAGGGCCTTATAACCGAAAGAATATCTGCATCCTACATGTTTTCTTTTTCCATTATTTTTTAAATTTAAAAGATTATCCATATTAGTTTGAAGTATATCCACATAATTTTCTATAATATGTATTCCTATAGCATTATAGAAATAATAATCCTTATAATCGTCATTATCATATAGCCCTTTCAAAAAATCAGCAAATTTTGTTCCAAGACTTACAAGAGTAAAACCTATAGTATCTTCTTCCTTATCAAAGAAATCAACTATAGAATTATAAGGTTCATTTTCCATACGCTCTAATGGTATTTCTATTTTTTCATCTTTTAATTGATTAGTATCAAAATCAACATCATATATATATAATTTGTCATTTTCTGTAGTAGTTTTATAAAATCCGTAAATCATTACTACTTCCATTAAATTATTTTCTATGATATTTTTTTTCATCTCTTCGTATTTAGGCTCTACTTTAGTTTTAATCATCTCATTATATTTTTCCATATCCTGATTTTTAGCAGAGTAGCCAAAACCAACTCTAAAAAGCCTAACCTTATTAATCATATCAAAAGCTTCTTTTTCTATATCTTTATTAAACTCAAAAACTTTTCTTCCATAGAAAGGAGGCTTATTTACATAATGTTCATGATTTTTGTGATTTATTTCTGGCATAATTCTTTCCTTTATTGTTATATTCGCCTACGCCTGTAATAAGCTAGCGAGTAAACTCACTAGCTGGCTTCGGCTCACTTCTATTTATTATTATGCTCGAACTCGCCGTATAGTTTCTGCTCGTTCTCGCTTTTTTTGTTGTTATGTCACCTGTAAGGGTGCCTACTTGGTCGCATCCGCCTGTAATAAGCTATCTGGCTTCATACTTATTTTTTAATTATAACTTTTTATCATTGTTATGTCAGCAAACTAGAAAAAGTGGATACATTATCGAATTTATTTTCATTTATCCCTGTCTGCTATTATCTCCTTTATTGCAAGTATATCATCAAATCCATCTTTACAGTAGAAAATTTTACCGCTGTCCCCATAAACTTTTTTACAATCATTTTCTACAAATTCTCTTGTTAATGCTGCACCTCCAAGCAGAATTGGTATCTTTAATCCTTTATCTCTAATGTATGCAAGATTATCCTTCATCACTTCAGTAGATTTTACCAAAAGTCCAGACATACCTATACAGTCAGCATTATGTTCATGATATGCTTCTAAAAACTTTTCTATAGGGACTTTAGTGCCAAGATTGACTGTTTCAAATCCGTTATTTTTTATAATAATTTCAACTAGATTTTTACCAACATCATG
Organism: uncultured Brachyspira sp.; assembly: GCF_944388875.1. Lineage (GTDB taxonomy): Bacteria > Spirochaetota > Brachyspiria > Brachyspirales > Brachyspiraceae > Brachyspira. The sequence goes on along the minus strand of NZ_CALXKQ010000006.1, from coordinate 2,688 downwards.
CACATCTCCTGCCACAGTACCAAGTATTATTTTAGCTGTTTTATCCTGCTTTTTCTTCTCCAAAAACTCAGATAAAAAATCCACACTTTTTTTCATAACTTCAGCAGAACCCAAAACAAATGGAAGCTGTATAGTACCTTCTCCGAATTTTACTCCGATATCAGCCATAGTTGGAAGAAGTATCTCATCTATTATAGCCTGAGCAAATAATTTTTCTCCTCCAAACTCTTCGCTGTTTTCTTTCACTTCGTTTAATAAAATCTGCATATCTTTCCATTCGCCGTCAAGCATAGCATCTCTTATGGCTTCTCTTATAGGCTTTTTTATATTTTCTTCACTGTTTAATTCTTTCTTTTCTTTTTTGTCAGAGAAATGATTTATATAATTTATAAGAGGCTCTTTGCTGTTATTCTTATTATATATTAATTCTCTTGCCAGATCTATTTCTTTTTCATCTATTTTTGATAAAGGAATTATTTGAGCAACATTAACTATAGCAGTAGTAAGTCCATGATTAATTGCTTCATATAAAAATACTGAGTTCATTATTTTTCTAGCTTCTTCTTTAAGACCAAATGAAATATTTGATACACCTAAACTTATTGAGCTTTCTGGATATTTAATTGATAATTCTTTTATAGCATTTAAAGTTTCAACACCTGCTAAAAAACTATTCTCATCGCCGCTTGCAAGCGTAAAAGTAAGAGGATCAAATATTATATCATGCGGTAAAATTTTATGTATATTAACCGCTCTGTCATACATACGGCTGCACATTCTTAATTTATCCTCGCAAGTTAATGCCATAGCCTTTTCGTCTATTGTAAGAAGCATTACAGAAGCACCGTATCTTTTAGCAAGAGAACATATTGCATCAAATTTTTCTTCTCCCTGCTCCATATTAGCCGAGTTTATTATGGGCTTTCCTCCATATACTTTTAAAGCTGCCTCTATTACATTAGGTTTTATTGCATCAATAACCAATGGCAGAGAAATTTGTTTAACATAAGCTGAAATAATTTTTGTAATATCTTCTATTTCATCGCGTCCAGCCCAAGCAGCATTAACATCTATAGCATGGCTTCCAGCCTTAACCTGTTTTATACCAACATCAAGCATTCCGTCCATATCGCCTGCAATCATAAGCTCTCTGAATACTTTGCTTCCAGTAGCATTGCTTCTTTCTCCAATCATTAAAGGGGCAGGTTCTTGCTTAATGCTCACAACATTAAAAAGACTTGCTATATAAGGTCTAGGTTTTTCTAATGCAGGATTTTTAGGTTTTACTCCTTTTACTTTTTTAGCCAATGATTCTATATGGAGAGGAGTAGTACCGCAGCAGCCTCCTATAAATGCAAGTCCGTCCAAATTAAAAAACTCACTATTAATATCAGCAAACTCTTCAGGAGTCATACTATAATACGCTTTTCCTCCTCTGTTTTCAGGAAGTCCCGCATTGCTGTGTATTGATATTGGAAGACATGATATTTCTGAAAGTTTTTTTATATGACGCATCGCCATATCAGGTCCTGTACCGCAGTTCATACCTATAGAAAATATATCTAAATTTGAAAGTATTGTATATGCTGTTTCTATATCAGTGCCTAAAAGCATAGTGCCTTCTTTTTCTATTGTTACAGAAACCATTATTGGAATTTCTTTATTTAATTCTTTTGCTGCATCATTAACTGCAAGTATAGCAGATTTTAGCTGAAGAACATCCTGTGCTGTTTCAAGAAGTATAATGTCTGCTCCTCCGTCTATTAATCCCTTAGCAGCTTCTATATATCCTTTATACATTTCATCGAAACTAATTTGTCCTAAACTTGGTAATTTTACACCAGGTCCTAAACTGCCTGCAATAAAAATATCTCTATTTAAATCTCCTTTAGAATTATGATTTTTTAAATATTCTTCTCTAGCTTCATTGGCTATTAAAGCAGCCTTATTAGCAAGTTCATAAGTTTTATCAGCAATATCATATTCACTTAATACCCAAGGTATAGCCCCAAAACTATTAGTCTTTGTTATATTGGCATTAGCATTTAAATAATCTATATGTATTTCTTTCATTATATTTGGAGCTGTTATATTTAGTACTTCATTGCATCCTTCTAAATTATTTCCGTCTATAATCCAATCTTCTTTCCTTATTTCTTTTTTCTGTAATTCTGTGCCTGTAGCTCCGTCTATTATCAAATATTGTTTTTTTATTAATTCTTTAAGTTTATATTTTATATTTTCCATAAATGACCGCCAATTCTTTATAATATATTTAGTATTCTAATATAAAAATACAAATATAACAAGTTTATAAAAAAATCAAATAATTTTAATAAACAATAAAAAATATATTAACAAGTGTTGACAAATAGAATAATTACAGTATACTTTCAATGCCTATTTTTATTATTCAATCAATAACTATTATTTATTATAATAGTTATTGATTCCGTTATATTAAGTTTATTATATATATTTTATTATATGAAAAAGTGATATTATATTTTTAGTATTTAAATATTAAAAAATTGTTCATATATGATATATTTATATTGACAAATAGAATAATTATATATATACTAACGGTATGCATAAAATAATACTATCGACTATCGACTATCGACTATCGACTATCGACTATCGACTATCGACTATCGACTATCGACTATCGACTATCGACTATCG
>NZ_CALXKQ010000005.1 GCF_944388875.1 uncultured Brachyspira sp. | reverse complement strand
ACATCAAGAACAGATTCTTTTAAATTAATATTTTCAGGCAGATTATGAGGATTAATAATCTCCAAATCATGAACTTCCTCAAATTTTGAATCTCTAAGTACACAGTTTACTATATTTTCTAATATATCTTCATTACCAAGAGAGCCTAAGAGATAACGCACAAAATAATCGTTCATTCTGTTAATATTTCTCATAAAAAACAAACCTAAATAATATTATGCTCTCCTCTTAGAGCCAGACATATAAAGACCAAGTTCATTAATAGTTAAATCTTTATTAAGAACATTAGCTACTATCTCACCCTCATATATAACTAATATTCTGTCGCTTAAATTCATTACCTCATCAAGCTCTAAAGATACAAGTAAAATAGCCTTTCCATTATCACGCTGCCTTATTAATTCTTTATGTATATACTCTATAGCCCCAACATCAAGTCCCCTTGTGGGCTGAACCGCTATAAGTAAGTCTGGATTTCTGTCTATCTCCCTTGCTATAATTACTTTCTGCTGATTTCCTCCAGACATGCTTCTTGCTATAGTTTTAGAGCCTTCAGCACTTCTTATATCAAATCTTTTTATTAATTCATCAGCATAATTACCTATTTCTTTAAACTTTAAAAATCCATTTTTTTGAAATCTATCTGTAAAATATGTTTGAAGTATAGTATTTTCAGCTAAAGTGTAATCAAGAACAAGTCCATGTTTATGTCTGTCCTCTGGAATATGTCCTATTCCGCTTAAAGTTTTTTTTCTTATAGATAAATTGGTAATATCTTTGCCGTTTAATGTAACAGTTCCGCTTGACATATCCATAAGTCCTGTAAGAGCATATATAAGCTCGCTTTGTCCGTTTCCGTCAATACCAGCAATGCATACTATCTCTCCAGCATGAACATCAAAAGAAACATTTTTTACTAAATTTTTTTCGCTTTTGTTATGATGAGATTTAACATTTAAATTCTTTACAGAAAGTATTATATCTTTAGGCTTAGCTTCAGTTTTTTCAACAATTAAAGAAACCTTCCTTCCCACCATCATTTCTGACATCTCTTCTTTGGTAGTGCTTTTTACATCAATAGTGCCTACATATTTTCCCTTACGAAGAACAGAACATCTATCCGCAGCTTCTTTTATTTCATTTAATTTATGCGTAATAAACAGTATAGATTTTCCTTCTTTTACTAATGACTTCATTATTTTTATAAGCTCTTCAATTTCATTTGGAGTAAGTACTGCAGTAGGCTCATCAAAAATAAGTATATCATTATTTCTATAAAGCATTTTTAATATTTCTACCCTCTGCTGCATGCCTACAGTTAAATCGCTTATAAGAGAGTCTGGATAAATTTCAAGCCCATAAGTTTTACTCAATTCCATTACTCTTTTTCTAGCATCATCAACTTGAAGTATTCCGTTTTTAACAGTTTCAACTCCAAGCATAATATTTTCCAAAGCAGTAAAATTATGAACAAGTTTAAAATGCTGATGAACCATTCCTATACCCAAAGCATTGGCAGTATTAGGATTATCAATATTTACCTCTTTTCCATTAACTTTAATGATTCCTTCTTCCTGCTTATAAAGTCCGAAAAGAACGCTCATCAAAGTAGATTTTCCAGCTCCATTTTCTCCAAGCAAAGCATGTATTTCACCTCGTTTTAACTGTATAGTGATATTATCATTAGCTGCTATACCTTTGAAGCGTTTTGTTATATTAAGCATTTCAACCACATATTGTGAGTTTTCCATAATTTAATTTAAGTCCTATTAAAAAATAGAGATACCGATTTTTATTCAGTATCTCTTTTATATAAAACAAATATTATTGTATAAAGTTAACTTTTACTATATCTAAAGGAAGATAAGTAACATCCTTAATTGTTTTTTCAGTAAGAACCTGTATTTCTCCTGCAACTAATTTTTGATATATAGTATCATAATCATTTTGATTAAATTTTTGGAATCTTGATGTTTCCATAGGAAGACCTATACCATTAACTTTAGCATCAAGTATTACAGATTTTCCTCCAGGGAACTTTCCATTATAAAAATCATCTATAGCATTATAAACAGATTCTCCAAGCATTTTCATAGCAGAAGTAATAACAGTTGAAGATTCAGTACTTTGATCTATATCAACACCAACAACTAAAGCATTATTTTGTTCAGCAGCACTCATAACAGAGTTTCCAGCTCCTCCTGCAGGGGCAAATATTACCTGTATTCCGCTTTGATACCAAGAATTAGCTAAAGTCTGATTTTCAGGAGTAGGATCAAAGTTTCCTAAATAAGTGTAATTTGCATTTATTGCTCCAACAGGCATATTCATCTCTTTAGCAGCATAATTAGCACCTTGTAAAAATCCGTATCCGAATCTCATAACAGCAGGTACAGCCATTCCAGCCATAACTCCTAAATTTGTATATCCTTCTTTTACTACAGCATATCCTGCTAAAAATCCAGCCTGTTCTTCAGCATAAAGCACAGAGTAAACATTAGTTTCTATTCTAAAATCGCTGTAAGTACCGTCCTGAGGAGTGCCGTCTAAAAGTACAAAACTAACATCTGGATGAGTGTCCTGTGCCTTATAGATTGCAGGCTCAAATAAATATCCTGGAGTTACTATTAATTTTGCACCTGCGGTAACTGCTAAATCTATAGCATCAATATAAGCATCTGTATTTTTTTGAGCAGGCTGATAGTATTTATGAGATATGCTTTTTTCTGATGCATATTTTGTTAATCCTTCCCAAGAACCTTGATTGAATGCTCTGTCATCTATAGTACTGACATCTGTAATCAATGCAAGCTCATATCCGCCAGATTTTTTATTTTTTAATCCGCATGATACAATAAATATCATAAAGATAGTAATTAAGATAAGAATTTTTTTCATTTTATCTCCTTTTTTAAATTATTTATTTTTTAATTAATATATTCAACTTTTACAATATTTAAAGGTAATTCTTTTACATCATTTACATCAGTATCTTTTAATATTTTTATTTTACCGCTTATAAGCTGATTATATATGTAATTATAGTCAGCTTCAGTAAAAGTATTGAACTTTGAAGTTTTTATCGGTAAGCCAACACCGTTTACTTTAGCATCCAATACAACATTTTTACCGCCGTAAAAATTATTATTATAATATGAAGCAACAGCGTTATAAACAGATTCCCTTATCATTTTTATAGCAGAAGTAATTACCGTAGGGGATTCAAAACTTTGATCTGCATCTACTCCCACAACTAATCCGTTATTATTTTCGGCAGCACTCATAACAGAATAGGCAGCAGCCCCAGCAGGTGCAAATATTACCTGCACTCCGCTTCTATACCAAGCTGTAGCCAAAGTTTGATTTTCAGGTGTAGCATCATAATTTCCAGTATAAGTATATTTTATATTTATGGAATCTTTAGGCATTTCCAATTCCATGGCTGCATAATCTGCTCCCTGAACAAATCCGTATCCGAATCTTACAACTGCAGGATGAGCAACACCGCCTATAACTCCTAAATTAGTGTAACCGTCTTTTACAACAGCATACCCTGCTAAAAATCCAGCTTCTTCCTCAGCATATAGAATTGCAATCGTATTATCTGCTGTTTTATAATTAGAATAAGTTCCGTCCTGAGGAGTACCGTCTATTAATATAAAATTTATATTAGTATACATATCCTGTGCCTTATAAACAACAGGTTCGAACATATATCCTGGAGTTACTATTAACTTAGCACCTCCTGTAACAGCAAGCTCAACAGTATTCATATATGAAGTTAAATCTTTGTCTGGAACTTTATAATATTTATGTGTTATTCCGTTTTTTTCTCCGTATTCTTTTGCTCCTTCCCAAGAACCCTGATTGAAAGATCGGTCATCAACAGGACCTAAATCTATTAAAACTGCTATTTCATAACCATTATCAGTTTCATCCTCACCATTGCCGCAGGAAAATAGAAATACTGACATTAAAAATAAAATAATAAGTTTTTTATTCATTATTTGCTCCTATTTTTATCATTATTTATTAAAATTTTAATAGTTTCTATTGTGAAATCTATAGCCTCTTCAATAGTACAGTTTTGATTATTGTTTTCTGATATTTTATGATTGTGCATAACAAAGAGAGCAGAACCAGTACGTACATTTTTAGAAGCTCCTACAGCAAAAATGGATGCAGATTCCATTTCTGATGCCAAAATATTATCTTTATATAATAGTTCTTTATCACTGTAAAGTGCATCCTTGCATTGAACAATACCAATATGAGTTTTTAATTTAGTTTTTTCACTTTCTTCTATCATTGCTTCAAGTATATCTATATTCGGCACGCAAGGAAATTCCTTAGGTATATAATTATCCATTGTACCTCCAATTTTTACAGCACCATTAACTATAATGATATCTCCTGCATGCACATTAATATTTGAAGTTCCGCATGTTCCTATTCTTATAAATGTATCTGCCCCCGCTTTTATGAGTTCTTCTAAAGCTATAGCAGCAGAAGGACCTCCTATTCCATGAGATACTACTGATATTTTTGTTTCGTTTATATATCCTGTATAGGTTATATATTCTCTGTAATCGGCTATTAGTTCAGCATTATCAAATTTATCAGCTATTTTTACGCATCTTTTAGGGTCCCCAGTGATTATAACATATTTACCTACATCGCCCTTTTTTATTTTAAGATGATGAACAAGATTTTCATTTTCCTGATAATAAGCCTTAGGAAACATCATTTATCCTTTTTGTTGTCTTTTTCATTCAATAATACTACAGCTTCTAATGCTGTTAATATCATATTTTCTATATTATCACTGTATTCTAAACGTGTACCCATTCTGTCTATCATAGTATTTTCAACAATATGCATTATTCCTCCAGCTCTGACTTTTCTTAATAAAGAGCATGAAAATATAGAAGCACATTCCATTTCAGATGCTATTGCACCGCATAATGTATAATATTTTAGATTGTTTTCAAATTTTTCTCTAAAAAATGAATTTTGAGGTTCAAGCTCTCCATAAAAACAATCTTTGCTATGAACCACTCCTATATGATAATTATGATTTCTTTTTCTAGCAGCATCTCTTAATGCAAACACTATATCTGTATTTGCAATTGCAGGATACTCTATAGGCATATACTCTCTTGAAGTTCCTTCATCTCTTATAGCAGCCTGTGCTATTGCCAAGTCATTAGGCTTTACTTTCAAACTTAATCCTCCTGCTGTACCTACACGTATAAAAGTATCAGCTCCAATTGTTATAAGCTCTTCAACGGCTATTGATGCAGAAGGTCCTCCTATTCCAGTAGAAGTTGCAGATACGCAGACATTTTTATATTTTCCCGTAGCTGTAACATATTCTCTGTAATCAGCTTTTAATTTAACATCATTTAAAAATTCAGCTATATATCCTACTCTTTTAGGATCTCCTGGAAGAAGCACATATCTTGCAGTATCGCCTTTTTTTAATTTTGTATGATATGTAAGCAGTCCTTTTCTTTCAGCTTCTTCATCATAAAATGCATTTGCCATAATATACTCCAAGCAGTTATAATTTATTGTTTTTCTGCTTTTACTATAGCAACGCCATTGCTTGTTCCAATTCTGTTTGCTCCTGCATTAATCATTTTTAGTGCATCATCATAAGTTTTTATTCCGCCTGAAGCCTTAACACCAAAGTCTTTGCCTACAGCCTCACGCATGATTTTTACATCATGTTCTTCAGCTCCTCCTTTAGAGAATCCTGTGGAAGTTTTAACAAAATCAGCACCGCATTCTTTAGCTATTTTGCATGCTAAAATTTTTTCTTCGTCTGTAAGAAGACATGTTTCTATTATAACTTTTAAAATGCTTGCAGAACATGCATCGCGTACTTTTTTTATATCACGTTCAAAAAGATCAATTTTTCTGCTTTTTAAAAATCCAATATTCATAACCATATCTATTTCATCAGCACCGCTGTCAACAGCAAATTTAGCCTCATAAGCCTTTGCCTCTTTCATCATAGCTCCCAAAGGAAAACCAACTACCGAGCATACTTTTACATTAGAATGAATTAGAAAATTATAAGCTACATTAACATAAGCAGAGTTTACGCATACTAAGTGAAACCCAAATTCTTTTGCCTCTATACATAATTTTCTTATTTCTTCTACTGAAGCCTCTGGTTTTAACATGGTATGATCAATTAATTTACTTATACTATTATTCATATATACACCTCATATTTTTATATGATATAAAAATATTTATAATTTGTCAAATTTATTTTTGAATTTGTGATTTTTTATCGTTTAATTAGGATTTTTTATGAAAATATGTTTTTACTAGATGGTATTTAATACCGTCTAGTAAAACAATTAAAAAGAATTATATGACTGTTTTTTATGCTATTAGATTAAATTTCTTTAAATCTTCATCAACGCTTCCTATTCCAGCAATTCCAAATTTTGAAACTAATATATTAACAACATTAGGTGATAAGAATCCTGGAACTGTAGGACCTAAATGTATATTTTTTACTCCCAAGTATAATAATGAGAGTAAAACTATAACAGCCTTCTGTTCATACCAAGCTATATTATAAACTATAGGCAAATCATTAATATCATCTAAACCGAATAAGTCTTTAAGTCCCAAAGCAATAACAGCTAATGAGTAGGAGTCATTACATTGTCCTGCATCTAATACTCTAGGTATGCCGTTAATATCTCCTAAATCTAATTTATTGTATCTGTATTTAGCACATCCTGCAGTTAATATTACAGTATCTTTAGGAAGTTTTTTTGCAAATTCAGTATAGTATTCTCTCTCTTTATGTCTTCCATCGCATCCGCCCATTACGATAAATCTTTTTATAGCACCAGATTTTACAGCTTCAGCAATTTTATCTTTAAGTGATAATACCTGATTATGAGCAAATCCTCCCACTATAAAACCGCTTTCTATTTCTTTAGGAGCTTCGCATTTTTTCGCATGCTCTATTATAGGAGTAAAATCTTTATCGCTTTCTTTTCCTGTATGGCTTTCTATATGTTTTAATCCTTCAAAACCTGCAGCTCCTGTTGTGTATACTCTGTCTTTATAACTTGCAAGAGGAGTTACTATACAGTTTGTAGTCATTAGTATAGGTCCGTTAAAACTTTCAAAATCTTTTCTTTGATCCCACCAAGCTCCGCCGTAATTGCCTACAAAATGCTTATATTTTTTTAATTCTGGGTAATAGTGAGCAGGAAGCATTTCAGAATGAGTATATACATCTACTCCTGTGCCTTCTGTTTGTTTTAATAATATTTCTATATCTTTTAAATCATGACCAGATACCAATATTCCAGGATTTTTTCCTACACCTATATTAACTTTTGTAATTTCAGGGTTACCGTAAGTAGAAGTATTAGCCTTATCAAGAAGTGCCATTCCATCAACACCGTTTTTGCCTGTTTCAAGTACCAAAGCTAAAAGTTCATCAGCGTTTATATCATTTCTTAATGTTTCATTCAAAGCTCTCTGTATAAAAGCATCAACCTCTTCATTCTCATAATCAAGCATATTAGCATGTCTGATATAAGCACTTAATCCTTTAATGCCGTATATAACAGTTTCTTTAAGGCTTCTTATATCTTCATTTTTCTCTTCTAATACGCCTACTGTTTTTGATTTAGCATCCATATCATCTTTGCTTTTAGGAGTCCATAAAGATTCTTCAATTATAAGCGATTTGTCTTTTACCTGATTTGCTAATTCATTACAAAGTTTTGAAGTGTATTCTATTCTTTTATAAAAAACTTCTTTATCAAAATTGGCATTTGTTATAGTAGTAAATAAATTGAATGTTACATCATGATTAACTTTTTTATCTACTTTACCGCCTTCTTTTCTTATAGCAGTTGTTATATTAGAAAGCCCTTTGGTTACATGAACTAGTAAGTCTTCTAAATAGGCTAAATCTGGTTTTTTACCGCATACGCCTGAAGTAACGCAGCCTGTATTATTCATTGTTTCCTGACATTGATAACAAAACATTTTATTGTCCATTTAATCCTCCATTTATTTTTTTTGTTTTGATTTTTTATCATCTGTTTTATTTATCTTGAAATCATCATCAAGCAGATAATGATCTTTGATTGTATGGCTTTCCATATAGTTTTTGAACTTTCTGTTTATATCATTAACTAAATCACCCATTATACAGTTTGAACAGTATTTATCGCATTTAGAATGAAATAAGCAGCTTCTTTGCCAATTTTTACCCTCTATAGTTTCATATATCTCCAAAAAAGAACTATTTTCTTTACCCTCAGCAATTTTAAATCCGCCTGCAGGTCCTTTTGATGAAGTAAGATATCCAGCCTTTACAAGTGCCTGAAGAACCTTTGATAAATGATTTGGTGATACTTCAAATCTTTCTGCTATATCTTTAAGAGAGGCAAACTCTTTAATAGATATATACACTGCAGAGTGAAGTGCTATAGCTGAGGCTTCTGATATTGGAATCATTTTTTATTCCTGTTATTACTAATTTAGTATATTGGTACTATAATACTAAATTAATTTTTTGTCAATAGTATTTTATTAAATATTTGTATCAATAATACTTTTTTATGATATAATTTTTTAATCATTTTTAGAAAATTAGGAGCGAAAAATGGATTATAATAAGCTGAATGATATTATAGTTTCTATGAGAAGAGATTTGCATAGAATACCAGAAGTTGGAACTGAGCTTCCTCAAACAAAAAATTATGTAATAAATAAATTAAAAGAGCTTGGACTTTCTTATAAAGAGTCATCTATAGATTCAGGACTTATTTGTGATATAGGAGATGCAGGCAGCGGAAATATAGTTGCTGTAAGGGCGGATATGGACGGACTTCCTATAGAGGAGGAAACGGGATTAGAATATGCTTCCAAAAATGGAAACATGCATGCATGCGGACATGATGCTCATACTGCATGTCTTTTAGGTGCTGCGTATTATTTGCTTGAAAATAGAGCAAAGATAAACGGATGTGTAAGATTAGTTTTTCAGGCTGCTGAAGAATTAGCTAGGGGGGCTCATAATATGCTTAATTCTGGATTACTTAATGGAGTTAAGGCTATAGTTGGTACTCATATAGGCACTTTAGCTTCAAATGTTCCAAGCGGTGAGTTTGTGCTTCAGGAGGGGGCTTTAATGGCTTCTAATGATAGAATTTTTATTAAGGTTATAGGGAAGGATGCACATGGAGCTTATCCTCATTTTTCAATAGACCCAATATTGACTGCAAGTCAGATAATACAGGGAATATATAATATAAAAAGCAGAGAGATACTTGCAACTGAACCTGTAATAATTTCAATATGCATGGTGCATGCAGGAAGTCAGTATAATATAATTCCTTCAGAGGTAAATATTGAAGGGACTTTCAGAACATTCAGCGAAAAAAATAGGGCATTTATAACAGAAAGAATAAAAGAAATAGCTCAGTCTATTGCTTGTGCTAATAGAGCAAAAGCAGAGGTTGTAATAAAAAGAAGAGGGGCACCTGTTATTAATGATAAAAAAATAGCTAAGCAGTTAAATGAAGTTTGTAGAGAACTTGGATTTAAAAAGCATGATAATCATGTTTTATCTATGGCTGGAGAAGATTTTGCTGATTATCTTGAAGAGATTAAAGGGGCATTTATATTATTTTCTACTATGACAGAGAAGAATATAGCTCATCATAACAGTAAATTTGAAATAGATGAATCTAAATTGTATCAGCCTTCTGTTTTAATGAGCGAATGGGCTATGAAATATTTGAATGAATTATAATTGTATTATTGCCTGAGTAATTTCAAGCATCATCGAAAATAGGTTTTTCAACTATTTCTATTGTCTTATTTAATTTGTCTGCCTTTCCGAAATAGGCATGCACATAAGGAATGGATACTATATTTCCGTTTTCTTTTAATTTTATATCAAATACATAATTTGATGGCAGACTGTAAACATCAACAATTTCTCCGTATAAATTATTATCTAAATCCATAACCTTATAGCCTATAATTTCTGCCTCATAAAAAGTATCATCATCAAGGTCTGGAAGATATGAAGAGTCAACAAATATATCTAAGCCTATCATCTCTTTTGCTTGTTCTATAGTGTTTATATTTTCAATAGCTAATACAAAAGCTTTATTTTTTTTCTTAACATTTGTAAGATTAAATGTTTTATTATTAATTATAATAGGTATATCTTTATTTAAAACAGGAAGAGAGGCAAAATAACTTTTATCAGCAAAAGCTATTTCAACCTCTCCTTTTAAACCATGTATACCTGTGATTTTTGCATAAAAAATAATCAATTGTCAATAATCTCAAGCATTACACGTTTACCACTTTTCATGGAAGCTGCAAAAAGAATAGTGCGTAATGCATGAGCAATACGACCTCTTTTACCTATAATTTTACCTATGTCGCTTTGGTTTACTTTCAATTCCAGAATCGTACTCTTCTCACCCTCAATAACCTTAACACTCACACCTTCAGGCTCATCAACCAATTTTTTAGCCAAATACTCAATAAGCTCTTTTTCTTCCGTCATAGCACACTCCTTTATATATTATAAGACGTAAATTAAGCCTCGCTTGCTTCAGGCTTAGCTTGTTTACGATGTTTGCGTCTTTTTTCAGGATTTTTTAATGCTTTTCTCTTTTTGCGTTCAAGAGGAGCACCTTTATCTTTCTCCATCAAACCTTCTTTCACAAGAATACTTTTTACTACATAAGTTGGCTGTGCTCCGTTAGAAAGCCATTTTTTTATACTGTCTACGTTTAACTTATATAGAACATCCTTAGCTTTAGGGTTAAACCAACCTAGCTCTTCAATAAAACGACCATCGCGTGGGAAACGAGCATCTGCTGCTACAATACGATAATGAGGCTCATGCTTGCGACCTATACGTTTTAATCTTAACTTTACCACCTTTTTTTTCCTCCAAACTTTTATTACATTAATTTATTTAAATCATCTATAGACATACCCATACCCTCTAGGGATTTTGCGAGCTTATCCATCTTTTTAGTGCTGCCCATCATGTTTTTCATCATAGTAAATTGTTTTATTAGCTGATTTACATCATAAACACTTTGACCGCTTCCTTTAGATATTCTCATTTTTCTTGAATTATTTAAAGGAAATAGGGCTAGTCTTTCTTTTTTAGTCATAGACTGTATAATGGCTTTATACTTTTTAAATTTTTCTTCTTCACGGCTTAATAATTCCGTATCTATATTAGCCATTCCTGGAATCATTGAAGTCATTTTAGTTATGCCGCCCATTTTGGCAGTAGCTTCTATTTGTTTGAGAAAATCATTATAGTCAAAATTATTTTCTATAACTTTTTGAAGCATTTCATGAGCTTCTTTTTCACTTATAGCAGCACGGGCTTTTTCTACAAGTTTTACAATATCTCCCATGCCTAGTATTTGACCTGCTACTCTTTTAGGATCAAATACATCTATATCATCCAAATGCTCACCGATACCCACAAATTTTACAGATGATCCTGTAGCATATCTAAGAGATAATGCAGCACCGCCTCTTGTACCTGAATCAAATTTAGTGAGTATTACTCCGTCTATTCCTATATTGCTTTGGAAATTTTTTGCAACATCATAAACGCTTTGACCTGCTGTAGAATCTACAACTAATAATTTTTCTGTAACATTAGCAGAGTTTACAACACGTCTAAGCTCAAGCATCATTTCATCGTCTATTTCCAAACGTCCTGCAGTATCAACAAGAATCATGTTGTACTGTTCTTTTTTGGCAATAGCAAGAGCTTTCTTGAGTATTTTATATGCTTTTTTTTCTTTGGTGTCTATATGATAAGGAACGCCTACCTCTTTAGCTAAAACGGCAAGCTGCTCCATAGCTGCAGGTCTGTGAACATCCAAACCTACCAACATAACGCGTCTTTTATCTTTATAGTATTTAGCTAATTTAGCAGAAGTTGTAGTTTTACCAGAACCTTGCAAACCAAAGAGGAGTGTGATAGTTGTTTTTTCTACAGGCTCTAATTTTAAGCCGCTTTCACCTTCGCCTATCATATTAACTAATGTATCATGTACATCTGCTATGAATTGATTGGCAGGGTCTACCCCTTCCAATTTTTCTTTTCCTATTGCTCTTTTTGTAGCTTCTTCTAGGAATTTATCAGCAGCTTCCAAAGATACATCAGCTGATAAAAGTGCTTCTTTAATAGTTATAAGACTGTCTGTTATATCTTTATCAGACAAAACTTTTTTATCACGTATTTTAGAGAATACATTAGATATAGATTTTGTTAAATTACCAAA
This sequence comes from uncultured Brachyspira sp., assembly GCF_944388875.1. GTDB lineage: Bacteria > Spirochaetota > Brachyspiria > Brachyspirales > Brachyspiraceae > Brachyspira. Next base: position 103,369 of record NZ_CALXKQ010000005.1, on the reverse strand, counting down.
CACAATAAAAAAACAACCTTAAATATATTAATTCCAGACCATATTATACACAATATATTTAAAAAGTCAATATTTGCAAAATTATATTATTTATTTAACTTTTTATATAATATATCGAACTTTGTATTATTTAGTAGCACCTCCAGTCATGCCTCTAACCAGAAATTTTCTAAATATTATTGCAAGTAATGCAGGAGGGAATATAGCCAATAAACCTGCCGCTGTTGTTATGCCGTATTGTATACTGTCTTTAGAAACGAACTCAGATGCTACTATTGATATAGGCTTTGTAGCAGGAGAGCTTGCCAATATAAGCGGTATTTGAAATTGTCCCCAAGACATGAGAAAAACAAGCAGAAAAGCTGATAGAATAATAGGAGCTGATATAGGAAGCATTACTCTAAATAATACGTCCATTTCATTGCATCCGTCTATATAGGCGGCTTCTTCTATATCCACTGGTATTGTATCAAAATAATTTGATATCATCCAAGTATTGATAGGTAAAAATGATGTTACATATATTAAAGATAAGGAAAATAAATTATCAAGCAATGATAACAATGAGAACATTCTGTAAAGAGGTATAATTGTTGTAAATGCAGGTATTGCCATAGATACAAGTATTAAAGTTTTTACTATATTTCTGCCTTTAAATTTCATTTTTGATATTGCATAGGCACACATTACAGAACATGGTATGCATAAAAATATTGTTATGAATGCTGTTTTTATAGAGTTAATTATACCTATAAAAAACATTTTTGACTGTCTGTCAGATGCTGTAAATAGTTTGACATAATTATCTATTGTGGGATTTTTAGGCAGAAAAGTTGAAGTGTTTTTAAACATTTCATATTCTGGTGTAAAGCTTACAATTACAGCCCAAATGATAGGTCCTAAAATAATTATTACAAAAAATATTACTGATATGTAATACAAAAAATTTATTCTTTTGCTTCTTTTTTTATTTTTCATAATTTTATTACTTAACTTAATTTATTCTGTATTATCAATTTTATATATAATCAATCTTTTTGGACATAGCTCTTATATAAAGCATTCCCAAAGTTCCAGCTGCAAGCATAACTAAATATGTTAAAGAACTTCCCCTTCCAAAATCCAAAAATGAAAAAGTTATCATATAATCTTCAAGAAGTATAGTTTTTCCTAAATTACTGTATCCTGATATTGATACAACTTCATCAAATACATTAATAGCCGATATGGATGTAAATGTTAGTATTATACCGAATGCTGGCATTAATAGAGGCAATGTTATTCTCATAAACATTTGAAATCTATTAGCTCCGTCTATACTAGCGGCATCATATACAACATCAGGTATAGCTCTTATAGATGAAAGCAATACTATAGAACAAAAAGGTATATTACGCCATGCTATAACTATTCCTACAATAAGCATTAGAGAATATCTATTGGATAAGTATTGTATAGGCTCTTCTATAAGATTAAGATTATATAAAATTTTGTTCATAAAACCATATCCCGGATAAAATATCCATTTCCAAAGTATTCCATTTACAACAGGAGGTAATGCCCAAGGTATAACAGCAATAGCCATTAATATATTTTTTAATTTGCTGTCAGCATCTAAAATCACAGCTGAAAATAAGCCGAATAAAACACATACTACTATAACTATAATCATTATCATCATGCTGTTTTGAAGCGAATACCAAAAATCAAAAGATTTTAAAGTTGTGATATAATTATTAAATCCTATGAATGCTGTATCTTTTGGGGCGGTTAATTTCATTTTTCTTAAGCTGTAAAAAAATGTTACTATCACTGGATACAGCACGAAGACAGCCATAATAATAAATGCTGGCGATATTAGTATATAGGGTAAAATTTTACTCTTTTTCATAATCCAAAAATAATTTGTAATTGTCTATAAAATATAACTAAACTATTAAAATTTGTCAAATGAATTATTATTTTTATAAAATAGTTTTATTATACTTTTTTAAAATAGATTAATAAATATTTATACTATTTTATTTCTAGTATTTTTATAATTTTGTATTTCCAGCAAATTATTATTACATTCATAAATAACTAAGATTTGACAAAATAAAATTATATTAAATTAATTAAACAAAATATAAAAAGTTTCGAGAATTTTTACATAAAATGCATTTACGGACTTATTTATGAAAAAAGGTACTGTAAGAACTATACCAATGGTGTTTTTATTGAATATTGTTACTTGCGGTTGGTATTATATTTATTGGATATATCATACTTCATCTGAAATAAGAAATTTTACTGAAAGAGAAGATTTGAATCCAGCATTAGAAGTAATATTAGGTATAGTTACAGGAGGACTTTATTTTAAGTATTGGTATTATAAATATGGAAAGATAGTTTATAAAGAAATGCCTTTAAAAGTTGGTATGAATAATACTGAAGATAAAACAATGGTTCTTGTGATTATTGATATTTCAGTTGCTGTTATTTATTTTTTTAATATCTTCTTCAATATTATTATTTTATCATTAACATTAATCAGTTCTCCAGCAAAAATAGAAAATTTAATTATGCTTTTTACTCTTTTTCCAACTGGATTAATTTTTATAGTAAATATCTCTTCTCTTATAATGCAGGATAAACTTAATAATATTTGGAATAAAGCTCAGTAATTTTTATATATTAGACTTGTTTCAAAACTCAATTTCTTAATACTTACAGTTTTTTATTTAATATTTTTTTAATTATAGTTATGTCTTTTCCAAAACCCCACTGTAATTCTAGGAAGTGCATTTCGAAATGATTTGTAAGTTATGATTGGTATCAATCTATTTTATAACATAGCAGCTATGTTCTTTATCAATAACCTTTAATAAATTAAAGTCTAAAATATTAATAACTATAACCTGTTTAAAATCATTATATTTTTCATTATTTATCAAATTTGCAGTATAACATTTAGCTCAATAATATAAACTTCTATATACAAACGATTGATTTTCTACTCTTTGTATCTCATTTACAAATGCCAAAGTATAATTTTTGAAAATTATTTAGACTCCCGCCCTTTAAATTTTGATGCTTTATTTTGTATTTCTTATTTAATTTATTTTATTGCGTACAAAGAAAAATCACACCCGCCCAATGTTGTTTAAATTTAAAATCTTGATCACCGCACGCAGAATAGAATTTTGATATATAAACGAATTTGAATTCTAATTTTGATTGTATAAAAAAGCGTATTTTACGTGCGTTAAAATTAAAAAAATAAGGGCATTGCATTTTAGCAATACCCTTTTTTATATTTATTTGTTATCTAGCAGCTAATTCTTTTATTTTAGCATCCATTGCATCAAAAGCCTGTTCTGGAGTTTTTGCTCCAAGCACCATTTCATTAACCGCATTGAATATAGCAGTAGTCATTTCAGAATAATAGCTAGGAACACCTTTTGGGAATGGACTAGATATTAATTTTGACTCTTCAAGTAAAGCACCTGTATTTTTTAATTTGCCTTCATTAATAAGCTCTTCCATTACAGAAGTTCTTGTAGGCATAGTATTTTGTACATAGTTTAATTGTTTTTGTATTTCAGGAGAATTAAACCATTTTACGAATTTCATAGCTGCTTCTTTGTTTTTAGATAGTTTTATCACTCCTACACCTTCTGGTAAAGCAAAAGTTTTTGGAGAAGGTCCTGTAGCACCAGGAAGAAGTATAGGTATAACATCTCCTACAACTTGAGATTCATTAGTATCTTGTACTCTGCTTACAAATGAAGTAGGACCTACTATAAAACTAGCTTCTCCTGAGTTAATTCTTCTGTATGCATCCATACCAGTAGAAGTTTTGCATGCTGGGTCAATCAAATTATCAACATTAACCATTTGATTAATAAATTGTAATGCTCCAAGTACAGCATCTTTATTTAAAGTGCCGTCTTCATTAAATACTATTCCATATTTTGAATAAGTAAGCCATATTAAAGAAGTAGTGCATGACTCATCAGCATTCAAAGGCATAGAGAAAGGATATTTAGTTACTCCAGCAGCTTTAATCTTTTTTAAATCTTCATAAACATTGTCCCAAGATTTTGGAGCTTCAGTAATGCCGGCAGTTTCAAAATGTTTTTTATTGTAATAAGCCAAACGGAAATCATTAGCATACGGAAGAGCTAAAACTTTACCGTCTATTATGAAAGGCTGTATAGAAGGCATAGCATCAATTTCTTCCTGAGTTAATTCTATAGGTTCAAGCCAATCAGCACTGTAAAACTCTCCAACCCAAGACCAGTCAACTTCTACAACATCAGCAGCAGCAGTTCCTCCAGCAGCAGCTATTGATATTTTATCTCTTATATTTTCCCAAGCCATAGCATTCATATTAACAGTAATGCCAGTTTCCTTTGTAAAGGCATTAAGCATTTCATCAGAAGGTACAGCCCAATCTGGAACCATTACCGTTATGGAATTGCCTTGAGCCTCCTTATTACCATTACAAGAAACTATAAAAAGCACCGTTAATGACAATGCAATTAATAAAGTTATAATTTTTTTCATTTGTTTATACTCCTATATTTATTTTGTAATGAATATGAAAAAATATACTATATTAGATATTAAAGTCAAGTAATATTAAATAATTAAAATTAATAGTTTATTTAAACTTTTAATTTTTTTATATATACTTTATAATATTATATATTTTTTTAACTATGAATAGTATTTTGAGGTAAATTATGAATGATAATATTCTGTATATTGCAGCTGCAGTTTTATTTTTGGTTGTATTAATTGCAACTATTATTATGATAAGAAATATATTTTCTAAAGGCAAAAAAGCCCCTGTTAAAAAAACTTCAAAAAATATAAAGAAAAGAATGGAAGAGCTTAGAGATAATATTGCCTCTAATCTGAAAGATTTAGATTCTCTGTATGAACTTGCTTCATTAGAAGAGGAATATGGGGATTTAAAGAGTGCTTTAGAAAAATATGAGGCTCTTATAGAAGCCAGATATTTTTCTGATGATTATAATGAAGAAATAGAAATATACAAAAAGCTGGAGAGCGGATATAGTGAATTGAATGATAAAGAAAATAGCTTAAAATACATGCTTTTAATATCTAAAGCTGAGCCTAATAATATTTATTATTTAATTAAAATTGCCAGCATATTAGGCAAAGAAGGTAAATATCAGATAGCATGCGATTATTTTAATAGGGCTTTGCTTTCTAAAAATGAGTTTGAAATAGATGAATTAAAGATAGCCAGCTTATCATTTTTTATGGTTAAGGATTATAAAAAATCTATAGTATTTTTAGAGGAATTGTATAAAAAATCTTTTAATGAATTTAAAAGCAGTAAAGATAAGGATAAAAATAGAAATGATATTAATAATTTAGAAGACTTATTAATATCCATGTATATATCTGCCGATGAGCTTAATAATGGTATTTCATTTGTTGAAAAAATATTGACTGATGACTCAATAGAGCATGATCACAGAATGCATATAGATAAAATGTATATGTTTATGCTTTATAAATTATCGGATAATGATAAATTTAATAAATTATATAATGATTTGATTAATATTTACCAATTGGATAAAGGAAGCAGAAAATATGCCAGTCTTATATTTGACTTTGGTTTTTATTCTTATTTTTTAAAAGATATTAACAGATCTATAAAATATTTCAGTACTTTAAAATCATTCAATATGCTTGAGTTCAGTGTATATTATTTGGATCAGGTATTAAGTTATTTAACAGAGGTGAATAAGGCGTACTCTCAATTAAATAAATTAAGAAGTGCTATGGGATTGAATGATGAGAAATATAAAAATGAAAGATATGATAAATATGTTGATAAGGATGCTATAGATACTTGGGAGAAAGTTTTAGGTTTATGGGAGGCATCTTTTATTAATCTCGATTATATAACATCATTAACTGAAGTAGAAAAAACTATGGATATTGATAAGATATTATCAGACTTTAATGCTAATAAAAGTTCTTATGATAATGCTAAAACAGGAAATATAAATGAGATAGATAAGATATATAAATTAAGCTACAGCAACTTTAAAAAATTATGTCAGAATATTGTTCAGACAAAATTATCATATTCTATATTGCAGGAGTATTCTGATAATATTATTAATTATGAATATGGGGATGAAGTCAATTTTTTAGCTTATCATATAAATAAAAGCAAAAAGGATTTAACATTAATATCTTTTAAACGCTGGAAAAATACGGAAGTTGGAGAATTAATATTAAGAGATTTTATGCTTATGGTAAATGAAGCCGGAGCAAAAAATGGAATATTAGTTCTTCCTGTTAGATTATCAAATAGTGCTAAAAGCTATGCTTTGCATAATGATAAGATAACAGTTTATTCCAGAAGTCAATTTAATTCTTTTTTAAAGATTAAATTTGTTTAATTTTTTTATTTATAATTTAATTAGGGTAATTTATGATGGACACATATAGTTATATTTTTATAGTGCCTATATCTATTATAGTAGTAATAGGTATTATTATGTTTTTCAATTCTGTATTAAGACCGAATAATTATTATAAACCCAAAAATATAAAAAAGAAGATGGAAGAGCTTGAGAAAAAAATTAAGGCTAATCCATCAGATTATAACTCTATATATGAACTTGCCAATCTTGAAGAACAGCATAATTTTTTAGAAAATGCTTTGGAAAAATACAAAAAATTAATTGACAGTGGTTATTTTGAGGGTGAGGAAGTAAATATATATAAGAAGCTGGAAGATATATATGACAGGCTGGATAATAAGGAAGAAAGTTTTAAATGTACTTTGAAAATAGCTCAATTAGATGTTAAGGATAATTATTATTCATTAAAAGCGGCAGCTATATTGGGAAGGGAGGGCGCTTATAATTTGGCATGCGGATATTTTAATAGAGTTCTTAATAATAAGAGCGATTTTGAAATAGATGAATTAAAAATAGCCTCTTTATGTTATTTTGTAAGCCATGAATATAAAAAAATTATTATAATGCTTGAGGAGCTTCACAAAAGACTTAGCAGAAATATAAGCAATATTGAAGAAGATTATGATGAAATGATATTAGTAGAAAAAATATTATTATCATTATATATTGCTGCAGATGAAATAGATACTGCTAGAAATTTTGCTGAGCATGTTTTATCTTCAAGATATATTAATAGCGATCCTTTATACAAATTTTTCATTAATAGAATGTATCTTTATATATTATATAAATCCAGTGATAATGATGCTTTTGCAGATTTATATAATAAACTTTCCAGTCAATATAGAATAAATGAAATAGAAAAAGAGAAAGTTGATATTATTTTGGATTTTTCTTTTTATAGTTATTTTATCAAAGATATCAATAGTGCTTTAAGTTATTTTGAACATGTGAGGCTGTTTGATGCCCCTGAGTTTGATATGTATGATTTTAACGGTATTTTGAAGTATCTGATGGAAATATCAAAGGCTAATGAGCAGCTTAAAAAAGCAAGAACTTCTATGCAGCTTAATAATGATGAAAAGTATAAAGATGAAAATTATGAAAAATATGTTAATAAAAAATATATTGATATTTGGGAAAATAATGTAAAATTATGGGAAGATTCATTTAACAGTATTGATAATATATTTCAATTAATAGATATAGAATCCACTATGGATATTGCAAAAATATTATCAGAATTAGATTTAAATGAAAGTGCATCTGCTTCAGATAATGCAATTATAAAAAAGGTTGATAGGATATACGACATAACTTTAGCATCATTTAAAAGTATTTGTTTGGATATAATACAAAATAAATTATTGTATTCTGCTGTACAGGAGTATAATGATCATTTAATAAATTATGATTATGGAGATGAGGTTAACTATTTAGCATTTGCTTCAAATAAAAACAAAAAAGATTTAACATTAATATCTTTTAAACGCTGGAGAAATACGGAAGTTGGGGAATTGATAATAAGAGATTTTATAATGCTTATTGATGAAGCAGGTGCTAATAATGGCATATTGGTATTGCCTTTGGAACTTACAAGTACCGCAAGGAGCTATGCTTTGCATAATAACAAGATAAAAGTTTATACTAGAAATCAATTTAATTATATGCTTAGAGATAGTAGATTTTAATATTTATTTTGTTATATTTTAATATATTATTTATATTATAATAGCCATAATTGTATTTGGGCTTCTTTCTTTTTTCCTTATAAGGAATATTATAAAGAATCCTAAAAAGAACAAAAAAGTATCAAAAAATATTAAAAAGAAAGCTGATAAATTAAGAACGCAGTTGGAGGCAAATCCAAAAGATTATGTAACTATGTATCAATTAGCTTTGCTTGAAGATGAAATCGGTAATATGGAAACAGCTGTAAAGATGTATGAAGAGCTTTTAAATGCATCTTTCTTTGAGAGTAAAGAAGAAATTGATTTTTGCAAAAAAGTAGAGAATTACTATAATGACTTGGGCAATAAAGAAATGTCTTTTAAGTATACAATAAAAATCAGCAGATTAGATACTAATAATACTATTTATGCTATAAAAGTTGGAAATATACTTGGAAAAGAGGGCAATTATTTATTAGCTTGTGATTATTTTAATAAGGCTTTGCTTTCAAAGAATGATTTTAGTATAGAAGATATTAAGACGGCTATTTTCTGTTTCTTTAAAACAAAAGAGTATAAGAAATGTATTGTGTTTTTGGAGGAGTTGTATAAAAGAATATATAAAGATAAAGACTGCGATGATTATGCACAATTGTCTAATTTGCAGAAAAGTTTGATATCAATGTATATATTATCTGATGAGCTTAATATTGCTAGGAGTTTTGTTGAGCAGATTCTTATAGAAAAAAATAATGATGAAAACCATGTATTTTATATTGATAAAATATACTTATACATATTATATAAAGTTATTGATAATGAAAAGTTTAAGGAATGGTATGATAAGATATATATTAAATATAAGATTAATAATTATGATAAAAATTATTATACTTTGATATTGGACTATTGTTTTTATTCGTATTTTTTGAAAGATATGGGATTTTCTATAAGATCATTTGAGATTTTAAATAGTTTTAATTTACCTGAACTTAAAGTTTATAATATTGACAGTATACTTAAGTATTTGTCAGAAATAAATAACGCTACATCTCAGCTTAATAAACTTAGAAATGCAATGAAATTGGATAATTCTAAAAATGATAATTATGAAAAATATGTGGAAAAAGAAGATATTGAAAACTGGGAAGCTGCTATTGATTTTTGGGAGGGTTCATTCATTGATATAGATTATATAGTATCATTAGTAGATGTTGAAAAAACTATGGATATAGAAAAGATATTGGAGGAATTGAAAATAGATGATACTCATAATAATGAAATGGATTTAAGAATTGTCAAAAAGGTTGATAAAATATATAATCTGAATAAGGTGGATTTTAAGAAATTATGTCAGAATATAATACGTTCAAGATTAGCTTATTCTATAATACAGGAATATACCGATAATGTAGCAAATACTGATTACGGCGATGAAGTTAATTATTTAACTTATCATGTTAAAGGAAATAAGAAAGATATTACTTTGATATCATTTAAGCGTTGGAAAAAGGTTGAGATTGGAGAATTAATGATTAGAGATTTTCTTATGATGGTTAATGAAGCGGGGGCAAAAAATGGCATTTTAATAGTACCTGTCAAATTAAGTAAAAGTGCTAAAAGCTATGCATCGCATAATGATAAAATTACAGTTTATTCAAGAAATCAATTTAATAATTTGCTTAAGGATGAAAATTTATAAATAAAAAAACAGCAGTAGTATTAATTAAGTACTATTGCTGTTTTTATATTTATAATAAAATAAATATTTTTTATTTTAACATTTCTCTATCAACTAAATCATTAGCAGGAACATAATCATTAATAACTTGTGAGAACACTAAAGTATCAACAAATCCGCCTCTTTTTATTGATAAGAATAAATCATTGTATTCATTTTCAGGCATTCCTAATTTTTTCATTGTAACAGCCTTATAAAATACAGCATCATTAGCAAATCTTGTTCTAGGATATTCTGTAATAACTCTATCAAATAAAGATATAGCTTCTTTTAATTGATTTTCATCTGTAGAATATGTTTGATAAAGCATTCCATTCCATAATAATGAAAGAGGTTTGAATTTTTCTATTTTAGTTATTCCAGCAACTTGTTTAAAGCATTCATCTGCCAATGCTATATTTGATTTATTGCTTTTAGATAGAAAATAATAAACAATGCCTTTAAATTGATATAAATGCCCTACATCAACATCAGAAGGCAAATTATTAAAATCTAATTTATTTATATAGTTTAGAGCCTGAGTATATTCTTTATTTGCTATCATAACTCTTATTTCTCTAATTATCAAAGGATCATCTTTAGAAGTCCAAGGGCTGTAAAAAGTGTCTATAGTAGCTTTTATAGGTCTTCTTTTAGGAGTTGTATTATAATCGTATATCTGTGTCTGAGCAGTATTATAATTATTATTATTACTATTTACTTGTGTATTTTGAGTAGGTTTATTATTATTTTGTACTGTACTGCTATTATTATCTATTCCATTATTTGTTTCCACCACAACATCATTACTTGGAGAATTCTGATATTCTTTTTCTATTTCATTTATATAATTTTCTTCGATACTGTTCTGATCTGGTTTTTTACATGATATTGAAAAAACTAATAATATCGCTGTTAAAGTTAACAATGACTTCTTAATCATTTTCTGCTCCAAAACTATTTTTTATATTTTTCGGAAATTATAAAAAAAGCGTTAGAACATTAATATTAAGAATTGATATAATTTTCTATATTTTTATAGTATAATTTTTGTCTGTATTTATCTTCAGCATTATCGCTGTAATTATGTATTTTTTTATCAGCATCAGCAAAATATCTTTCATAAGCCTTTTTGCAGTAAGCATCATGTTTGCTTTTTACACCTGTAGGAGGATTTTCAAATTTATAAGCACCATTAACTCTCCAGCCATTAAGTATGCCTATAGTTATAGCATCAACAGGACATCTGAAAGCACAGCTTGTACACATTACACATTTATTTTTAAACTTAATATCTCCTTTTTCATCATTATAAATATTATTAACAGGACATTTCTTAACGCATAAATTACAATGTGTACATATTTTTTTTACTTTAAATAAATGTCCGTTAACTTTCATAGCTGGGTGTTCTATTCTAAATAAAAATGCTATAAATCTGCCGAAAGGAAATTTCTTTAAAAAACTTTCTCGTCCGTCTAAAACCTCATTAGCCTCTATAACGCATAAAGCCTTAGCTGTCTTCCACATCTTTGCAGCAAACTCATCGGTATGTCTGAATATTATATTATAAGGCATTACATAATGATATTCATTAGTAAGAATATAGCCTTTTGATTTAAGTCTTGCCATTAAAGGCTCTGAAGATATATTATTAATAGTTAGAGGCTCTCCTGAAGTTTTTATAATAAATATTTTTTTCTTCTCATTATCAAATTTAGGAAAAAGTTTTATCAAGTCAAAAATAGGGTAGGGAGCATTAAAACCATGAATAGGATAAGCAATACCAGCATAATCATAATCTCTAATATTAGGCATATTATCAAAATTATCGCTTACACTATAAAGTAAAGTTTCAATGCCGTTTTCTTCAAATATTTTTTTATACTCTCTAGCAACTTTCTCAGTATTTCCAGTACCAGAAAAACAATATATTACAGCCTTTTTATTTTCCATGTATCTAACTCCATTTTTAATTGTTTTATTATTTTATCATATTTGTTAAATCATTAATAAAATCAGAAAATAATTTGACTTTCTTACTTTCTTCCACATTATTTTCTGTAAGTATATAACATCCATCTGTATCTATCTCAGCAATAGCACGACCTTTTTTAGCAGGCTTCTTTTTAGATAAAGTTTCATCTTCATCTAAAGTGATGAATAATACTTTTATATGTTTTGTAACAGATGACTGCATGAGCTTTAATTTCCAATAACCAGTTTGTGCTATTCTTTCCCTTAAAGTAACCTTTATTGAAAGTACAGATATTATTTCAATAGTTTTTTCATCATAAATTATTATATCAATATCTGGCAAATGAAGTCTATACTCTCCATAATCTACACATAAATTTCTTTTTAGTAAATCTAAAGTTTTGTCTTCAAAAATTTTTTTTCTCTCTAATTTATTACCATTTATTATAGATAATCCAATTTTTTTTACTTCATCAGTAATAATATATTCTATCATTTTCTCAAGATTTTTACCTTTAAAAGCTCTCCATGATTGTTCTGTATCAGTTATGCCATTATGCAATGCAAATTGTTTATGTTTTTCTTTGGCTTCTTTTAAAATATCTGAAATATACTTATAAGTATTATCTCTATATATTTTTTTCTTGTCTTCGTAAAGATTTATCAAATCTTCAAATGTCATACTTTCTCCATAATTAAAATATACTCAGTAGGATAAACCAACTTATCCATAGATGAAGTTTTAGCAAATCTTCCTGTGGAAGAATCCCTAGTAGAAGGAAGCATTTTTGAAGGTATTTCTCTATGTATAATATCAAAAACTTTAAAGCCTATATTAAGCATTTGTTCGCAAAAAATTTCTGCATTCAATATATCAACATTTTTAAATTGAGTATTTCCTATTACAATAGCAGCCTTTCCTCCAGATTTCAATACCCTTTTCATTTCAATAAAACTTTCAAGCATATCAGCATAATAATTTTTTATTTCTCTTATCTTTTTTTTATTATTATTTGAAAATTTATTTATGGTTTCAATGATTATATTACTTTTTAAATCAATATTATCTATATCATCCCTATTTTTATAACTACTTCCTATAAACTTTTCTCTAAACTCTGGTAAAGTATCCAAATATCCAAACCATAATGAAGGAAGCTGATGCAAATCTGCGTATTCATAGCTAGTTACATAAGGAGGGCTTGTTACAATAAAATCAGCCTCTTCATCTTTTAAAGGCAAAAACCTAGAATCCCCACATTTTATTTTTCTATATTTATTTATATCAGAAATAAAATCTTTATCAAGCATGGTATTATATACTTCATGCCTTTTTATCATTCTTTTTGCCTGACATAAAAATAAATTATAACAATCTTGCTCTTTTTTCTTCATATCCCTTGTAGGCTTTATGCTTTTTTGAAGCCATATAGAAGCTGTTTTTAATATTTGAGCAAATGCCGCAAGATAAAAATCTCTTATATCTATATTTTCTATTTCAAATATAGAATAAAAAATTAGAGATAATTCTTCTTTTTGTTTGGGCTTAAACCAATAATCTATTCTATCATTTTCAGGTACAATATTTTTTGCTTTTACTAAAATATCTTTTTCTACTAATACACTATAATTTGTAAATTTTTCTTCTAATATTAGATATTCTTTTTTTAGCAATTCTATATCAAGCGGCGTAGTTTTCACTTTAGATATAAGATACGCTATTTCATTTATATCAACTCCGCATGCATATCTCTTATTTACAATACTTTCAATAATAGTGGTACCGCTTCCCATAAAAGGATCAACAACTAGTTCTTTTCCTTTTGTATAGGTATTTATAAGCCTTGAAACTAACTGCGGAATAAATTTAGCAGGATAAGTATAATAATTATGCGTAATATATGCTGTATCTTTTATAGTTTTATCGGAAAAAGACCAAGAATAGTCTAAAGAAATAGAACTAAAATCTTTTATATTGTAGGATATAACATCATTATACATTGTCAAATTAATCGACCTTTTTATAATGAGCCTTAAAATCCTCGTCAAAATAATAAAGCATATTCTCATCTTTTTCATGAGAATCATACCAAACCTGAGCAAAGAAAGGATTTTTTTTAGCAAGAATGTCAAAGTTCCAAGTATAGTCCGGCATGCATTCCATACACCAATGACCTGCTTTTATAACTGTAAATGGAGAAGCCTCAAATTCATGCCCTTCAGTACAAGCCCATCTTAATTTTGTATGCAAATCTCCTTTTGTCATACTAGTGCTTAAAAGTTTGCCTCCTCTAAACTCTGCTGCCTTTTTCAAATCATCTAAATCTATTTCGCTGTCTTTTTTGCTTTCATCATAGCCATGATTAAGAAGTTCGGCATTATTTATATCAAGCAAAGCCTTATAATCTATATAATTGCCTTTAGAATCTTTATTTTCAAAAAGCAGATTAAAATCTTCCCATTTTTTAGGCAAATTATCAAAAACCTCTTCGCTTCCGAAAGTCGCTATAACTTTTCCTTTCTCTCCGTTTTTTCTCCAATATGTAGGTGAATTAGGGTGAGATAAAAGCCTTTGTATAGCAAAAAATGATATTATAGAAGGAGGCACAAGTTTACCGAAAGCATAATACCAATGAGTTTTTCCTATTTCATTCCAATAATCTGTAACGGATTCCTTCTGATAAGAAAATAATTCTTCTAATTTGTATCCGTCATAATACCAAAGCCCATGAAAATTTCTTGTAGCATTCCAATTAGGCTTCATATATTTTTTTGTAGATCCCCCAATGAGTTTGAATCCATCATTAAAAGTATCGTATCCAACAAGTCTATTTTCAGCCTTGCTTCCCAAATTAAAACAGCCTTTCCAAAAATAATCATCTAATTTTCCTTTTATATCCTCTTCAATAATTCTCTTCATTAAAAGCCCACTATCTCTCGCAGTAGCCCATTCAAGAGGAGCATTATAGCAAGTATGAAACATAAGCCCATCACTCATATTGTCAGTAAGCATTCTATTATGAAGCATGGCAGTTTGTCTTATTATAGCTCTATTTTCTAATGATGAATCTAGAACATATCTTTCTCCTTTTAATTTTGAAAAAGAATATGCATCATAAGGACTTATTAATAAAGGATCACCAACTCTTCCCCAAGGGTGTTTTTCATTGCGGTTTCCATAAAGAGCTACCGTTGATATATGAACAAGTTTAGGACGATTTTCTTTAGACGTTTTTTCTATTATATCAACTATATGCTTAACACCTACAAAGTTAGTTAGATGTGCAAGTTTAGGATATTTATCAGAGTTAGGAGGTATAACTGCAGCGAGATTAAGTACATAATGACAGTCTTTTATTAGTTTTTCGCAGTCATCTCTTTCATATAAATATCCTATAATAATTTCGACTCTATCTCCATACTGTCTTTTGAATTTATCAGCTGCTTTTTGACTTTCTTTTCTTACAAGTACCTTTACTAATTTAATATCTTTTATCTCCATTAATTGTCTTAATGTTTCAAGACCCATATTTCCAGTTGCACCTGTTAATGCTATATTATATTTCATTTTTAATGCCTTTTTTATAAAAGTGATTATTGAATGCCTTTAGTTTCATCTATAAGTTTTATAAGTTCATTGCTTCTTGATGCTATACTTTCTTTAAGAGCTGATAATGTATCTCTTCCTGCTTTGCTGCTCGCTATTTCTCTTTTTAAAAGGTCTGCTATATTAAGACATGCCAGTATTGCTATAGTATCTCTTGGATAATTGCTGCCGTAATGCTCTGCTATATCATTCATGCTTTCATTTACGAAATCAGCAAGCTCTTTTAAATACTCAGAGTTTTCCTCATTAGATTTTATATTTAAAGTTCTGCCGTATATCGTAACCTCTAAAGAATTATTCATAATTATTTACCTATTTTAATATATTATTTTGATTCATTGTCAAAAAAGAAATCTTCTTCATCATCATCGCCGAACATATATTGATCGTCTTCGTTTATATCAAACTCATAATTATCTTCTTTGCTGTGATTTGATTCTGTTTCTTTATTATTTACTTCTTCTTGCTGCTTTTTTTCATCATCTTTTTTTATATCATTATCCCAGCTGGAATCGGAAGCATTTGAAAAAGGATCTTCATCTTCTGATACTTTAATATTAGAAGCAGTCTTAATTTCTTTTATAGTTTCTTCTTTTTTGATTTCTTTTACTTCTTTAATCTCTTTTACATCAGAAGCACTCTCTTTGTATTCCTCATATTCATTATCAAATATATTATTATCATTATCACTGAACGGATCAATATCTTCTTCTATTACTTCTGCTTTTTCTGATTTCTCCATACTATCTATATTCTCTATTGTTTTAACTTCTTTCTCTATTGTTTTAACTTCTTCTTTAATATTATTGATTTCTTCTTTTATTTCTTTTACTTGATTATTATTATTAACTATTTGACTATGAGTTCTTTTTATATCATTAATTTTTCTTACACTATCTATTTTTTCTATAAGAATACTTAGATTTTCTTTTAACTGCTCATTTTCTTTTGTTAGAGTTTCTATAGTTTTATTAGCATTTTCTAACGCTTTTTTTACATTATCATTTTCTTCTATTAATGTTTCAGAATCTTTTTCAATACTTTCCAAATTAGATTTTAATGTATCTCTTTCTATTCTTGTAGCTTCTAATTGTTTTATTAGATTATCTTTTTCTTCTTTTATGGAGTTATAATTATCAGTAACGTTTCTTTTATCAGCTTCAAGTATTGTTTTTTCTTCTTTTATAGAATTAAGAGTATCTTTAATATTATTTAGACTGATATTTAACTGTTCTTTTTCATTTTTAAGATTTTCTATTATCTGTAGTAACTCTTTATTATCTGATGATACGGTTTGATATTCATCTAAGAAATCTTTAATTTTTTCTTCTAAAATAGTGAACTCTTTCAATTTTTTCCCCCCAAAAAAGCTATTTAAAATTATATCACATATAAATTCAATTGTCAATTTTTTATTTATATGATAAAATTATAATATTAATAATAAAGTAACAATAAAATAAATAATTATGAAAAAGCTTTTTATAATAATATTTTCTGTATGTTATTCTTTAAACATAATATATGCCCAATCCCCATATACTGAAAAAGATCAGAAGATGCTTAAGAATATAGTAACTATTTGGCCTTATATAGGATTAGAGCCTGTAAGACCTACAGAGAGCTATATGCCTTTTGATTATATACATGAAAGCCATAAGAGGGAAAGCGTAGTAAAAACAGCATATTCATCAAGACTTCTATATGAGCTTTCAACTATAGAGATTCACATGAATACTTTAATAGGAGTGAATTTAAGAAGCGGACATTTCAGCATGCCTAATATGTATTTGTCTGTTGGCAAGAGTTTTCATTTTGACTGGATGTTTTCAGCTACTCCTTTTGTAACAATGACTTCTAAATTTGATGTTTTCAGTAAAAATAATGCTTCTGGAAGTATAGGGTTATATGATGCTGGTATAGAAACAGTAACATTAACTAGAATATTATTATCATTTAGGATGAAGGCAGTTAATGATATTAACGGCTCTACATTCATGCTTCTTCCTTCTGTTGTAGACAGCGAGTCAGCAGCATTTGCTCCGCATTGGTATTTGCCTAGAGTTAAAAATGAAATGGGTTTTAGGGCTGGTTTTATAGGGTATTATTATGAGATATCATATTCTCAAGGGTATTCAGAAGATTCTAATCCTTTAGCTGTTTTACTAAAAATAAACGGTGATTATTTTAGAGCCCAGTTCTTGTATCAGTACAATAAAAATAATTCTCTTTCTCCAGAAAACTACGAAAATTTCTACTACAATGATTATACTCATCATTTGGTTCAATTATCAGCTATGGGAAGGCTTCCTTTACTTGACAGGCAGTTATGGGTTAATATGCTTGGAGAGTATACTTGGAGAGATAATGATGCTCATTATTTAAGGTTTGAACTTGGGCTTGAATGGAAAATGCTTAATCTTGCTATCAGACCTTTATTTTATATACCTGTTAATTATGATGATGATAATCATTACGGCAGGAGATTTGATAAGAGCAAAGATTTATTTTGTCTTGAGTACAGTGCTTATGTTAAATTTGATCCTGTGTATTTTGGTTTTCAGGGTTCTACTGACGGAAGGTATTATATAGCTATGAAGGCTGTATTTTAATTAAACGCACGTTAAATAAATTTTTAAAATCTAATAATCACTTGGGTGGGTATGCTTTTTCTAATTAGGCAGTAAAATAATAAGAATTAGAATTTCAAGATAAAGCAGTAAAGAATAAAGGGTGGGGTATGTATTTTAAGTTTTAAAACTATATTACATTTGCCCACCCTGATAGTCTTTTAATTTCATTTTGTCATTTTTGTTTTATTATTCTTTATAATTTCTATTGTAATTATAATGCCCGCCCTAGAGTTTTTTTAAATTTATAATGTATTAGTCCGCACGCAGAGAGAAATTAAAATATATGCATATTGTGAATTTTAGTTTTTGCTGTATATGAAATTTAGTTTAACGTGCGTAATTTTGACATTATTTATTATGGTATTAAATTATTTTTTGTATTATAATATAATAAATTTACACTAGGAATTTTATATGTCAGTTATTAACTACTTTTTTGAAAAACATATAGAGAGATGTAAAAAAGAATTAGAAGATTTTGAGAAAAATAGATTCAAAGATGTAAGAGAAGATTTGAGAACAGAAACCAAACAATATATAAATGGTGCTAAAACTTTTTTAGACGGCATTGATGCAGGGGGGTATTCTAACTTTAATCAATTTAACGGCATGATAAAAACTTTAAATGATGAGCTTAACAGAATAATGAAATTTAGTGCCAATATATCTTCTTTAGTTTATGTTATGCCTGATGTAAATGAAGAAGATTATTATACATATACAGATTTTATCAGCTATTTTTCTTATGATGAGAATAAGTTTAATAATGCAGATGAAAGAGATATAAAATATTTAAAATTACTAGATAAGTATTTAGAAAAAATAAACGATGATTTTGAAGTTTATAAGGAAAGAGGCGATTTAAGAGCTGAGCTTGGACTTTATAATGAAGCTATAGATGATTATAAAAAATCTATAGAATTAAATACGGATTATGGAGAAGCTAAACAAGCATTGGAAGAAATTAATAAAAAACTAACAAATACAAAAACTATTAATACAGAAATCAAAACTAACTCTAATATAGAAATGGTAAATACAGAATATGAAATAAATCAAAATATAAAAACTATAAATATATTAAATAAATATAGCGAAGAATTTTATAAAGAAGGTATTAATTATAATAATGCCAAAAAACATAATGAAGCATTAAAATCTTTTGATAAAGCTATAGAGTTAAATCCTAATAATAGTTTGGCTTATATTGCCAAAGGAAATATTAAAGATTATTTAGGACAATATGAAGAAGCTATTAAAGATTATGATAAGGCTATAGAGCTAGACCCTAATAATAGTGTCACTTATAATAGTAGAGGAAATGCTAAAAATTATTTAGGGAAAGATTTTGAAGCTATCAAAGACTATGATAAAGCTATAGAGTTAGACCCTAATTATAGTTTGGCTTATAATAATAGAGGAGTGTCTAAAAAGAATTTAGGGCAGTATCAAGAGGCATTGAAAGATTATGAAAAGGCATTAGAATTAGATCCAAACAATAAATTATTTAAAAAAAATATAAAAAATATTCAATATTAATTTAATAAACTTACAAACACATAATAATATCTTATAATCAAAACAATTATAAACTGAATTTTAATTATAGAAAAAGTTCTATACTGTATTATTCTAGTATTTAACTAAGTTTTGTATTATAATATAAATAATTTTATACTAGGAATTTTATATGTCTGTTATTAACTACTTTTTTGAAAAACATGTAGAGAGATGTAAAAAAGAATTAGAAGATTTTGAGAAAAATAGATTCAAAGATGTAAGAGAAGATTTGAGAGCGGAAACCAAACAATATGTAAATGGTGCTAAAACTTTTTTAGACGGCATTGATGCAGGGGGGTATTCTAACTTTAATCAATTTAACGGCATGATAAAAACTTTAAATGATGAGCTTAACAGAATAATGAAATTTAGTGCCAATATATCTTCTTTAGTTTATGTTATGCCTGATGTAAATGAAGAAGATTATTATACATATACAGATTTTATCAGCTATTTTTCTTATGATGAGAATAAGTTTAATAATGCAGATGAAAGAGATATAAAACAATTAAAAAGATTTGATAAACTAATTGAAAAATCAGATGATGATTTTGAGCTTTATAAGGAAAGAGGCGATTTAAGAGCTGAGCTTGGACTTTATAATGAGGCAATAGATGATTATAAAAAGGCTATAGAATTAAACCCAAATTATAATGAAGCCAAGCAGGCATTAAAAAGAACTGAAAACGATTTAGATATTCATAATTTTATTAATAATAATTCATTAATAGAAAATGACTCTGGCAAAGATTCAGGATATTATTTTGATAAGGCATATAAATTTTATGAGGAAGGAAAATATAAAGAATCTATAGTATATTACAGTAAAACTATAGAGCTAGACCCTAATAATAGTGCCGCTTATAATAACAGAGGACTTGCTAAATATGGTTTAGGACAGTATGAAGAAGCTATTAAAGACTATGATAAGGCTATAGAGATAGATCCTAATAATAGTACCGCTTATAATAACAGAGGAAATGCTAAGGGTAATTTAGGACAGTATAAAGAAGCTATTAAAGACTATGATAAGGCTATAGAGATAGACCCTAATTATAGAAACGCTTATTATAGCAGAGGAAATGCTAAAGATGATTTAGGACAGTATGAAGAAGCTATAAAAGACTATGATAAGGCTATAGAGCTAGACCCTAATGATAGTGCCGCTTATAATAATAGAGGAAATGCTAAAAAATATTTAGGACAGTATGAAGAAGCTATTAAAGACTATGATAAGGCTATAGAGCTAGACCCTAATTATAGTTATGCTTATAATAACAGAGGAAATGCTAAAGATGATTTAGGACAGTATGAAGAAGCTATAAAAGACTATGATAAGGCTATAGAGCTAGACCCTAATTATAGTGCCGCTTATAATAACAGAGGAATATCTAAAGAAAATCTAGGACAGTATGAAGATGCCTTAAAAGACTATGATAAGTTTATAGAGCTAGACCCTAATGATAGTGATGCTTATTATAATAGAGGAAATGCTAAGGGTAATTTAGGGCAGTATGAAGAAGCTATAAAAGACTATGATAAGGCTATAGAGCTAGACCCTAATTATAGTGCCGCTTATAATAACAGAGGAATATCTAAAGAAAATCTAGGACAGTATGAAGAAGCTATA
Source organism: uncultured Brachyspira sp. (assembly GCF_944388875.1). GTDB lineage: Bacteria > Spirochaetota > Brachyspiria > Brachyspirales > Brachyspiraceae > Brachyspira. Next base: position 82,111 of record NZ_CALXKQ010000005.1, on the reverse strand, counting down.
AAAGACTATGATAAAGCTATAGAGATAGACCCTAATTATAGTGCCGCTTATAATAATAGAGGGGTGTCTAAAAAGAATTTAGGGCAGTATCAAGAGGCATTGAAAGATTATAAAAAGGCTTTAGAATTAGACCCTAACAACGATACAGCTAGAGAAAATATAAAAAATATTCAAAATGAATATGGATTGAGATAAATACAGCATCGCTGGTAATTTATGCTAATTATTGTTATAATATGCTTATTAACAAGAGGCTAAACTTATGAATAAAAAATTCTTTGCATATATAGAGTACGATAAAGAAACCGATGTATATGTCGGATATATTCCTTCAATAGCAGGGGCTCATACTTTGGAAGAATTATATATAAAGTTAAAAGAAGTTTTAGATTTATGTCTTGAAGAAATGGATAGTGATGAAATCAATACTATACCTGAATTTGTCAAAATTGAAGAAATAGAATTAGTATGAGCAAACTTATATTAAAAGATGCTAAAACTGTTGAAAAACTTTTATTGCTATTAGGTTTCATGAAGGATAGGCAAAAAGGAAGTCATGTATTCTATAAACATAAAGACGGAAGATGTACAGTACTTCCTTTTCATTCAAGTAAAGTGATATCAAGACCTTTAATGCGTAAAATACTAATGAAATCAATTTAGATATAGATAAATATAATGATTTAATAATCAAGTTATAATTAAATCAGCTTAAAATAAACTTTTTACACAATGTGAACAAAATTATAAATTATAAAGCATTTGGGCGGGTATGCTTTTTCTAATTAGGCAGTAAAATAATAAGAATTAGAATTTCAAAATAAAGCAGTAAAGAATAAAGGGCGGGGTATGTATTTTTAGTTTTAAAACTATATTACATTTGCCCGCCCTATAGACTTTTAATTTCATTTTATTATTTTTGTTTTATTATTCTTTATAATTTCTATTGTAATGATAACGCCCGCCCAAGCGGTTTTTAAATTTAGAACTTCTAGCCCGCACGCAAAATTTAAATCAAATATGTAAATTAATTATAAATACAATTTAAATTATATATATAAGTTTATTGTACGTGCGTGCTGTATTGACATTAAAATTAACTAATATATCATTCAAGTAAAATATTAGGAGAATATACTTGAGAAGTTTAAATCTTGATGATGAAATATTAAGCAAATATTTACTGGATGAATTTAATACAGAAGATAAAAGCATCATATCTGAGGAATTATTAAAAAGAACTTCTGATTATAAAACAAAAGAACTTGAAATAGGTTCAGGCAACGGCAAATTTATAGTGGAACTTGCTATGAATAATAAAGATACATATTTTATCGGACTTGAATATTCTTATAAGGCTGCTAAAAAGGCGGTTTCAAAGGCTTATAAAAGAGATATAAAAAATCTTACTATTATATTCGGAGAAGCTAATAAGGTTATAGATGAATATTTAAAAGATAAGTATTTTTTTGATAAAATATATTTAAACTTCCCAGATCCATGGCCTAAGAAAAAACATGCCCATAGAAGAATTTTTAATAAAGAGTTTCTTAATAAAATGCATCCGCTTCTTAAAGATGACGGTATATTTTATTCTGTTACAGATGATGATAATTATGCATTGGAAATAATGAATCCAATATATAAAGAATCTAATAATTTTAATAATATTTTGGATAATGATTATGTTCATAAACTTGATGGGTATGGAGTTACATTGTATGAGGAGAAAATGAGGGCTATTGGACATAATATATATTTCTTTGCACATTGTAAAAAATAAGAAAAAGAAATGAGAAATAAAAATATTTTTTAGGTTTGAGTTTGATGAACATATTTATTAAATCTATATTTTTTTTGATGGCATCTTTAATTTTTGTATCATGTACTGATGAAGAGTCATTCGGCGATAAAGTTATAATAAGTATAATTAAGGAAAATAATACAAGAAAATTCGATTCTATAGAAAAAGGCTTTCTTGATCAGATACATTTAGATAATCTGGATGTTCATATGAATTTTTATACATCAAATGGAGATGATTTATCTATTATAGAAATAGCCAACAAGGTTAGAGATGATAATTCAACTATAGCTATAGTAATGGGTGAAAATGCTGCTTTGGTATCTATGAATGTAATAGTTCCGCAGTCTATTATATTTGCAGGATGTTTAGATCCTCATTCATTGGAATCTATAAAAAAGAGTAAGATTCAAAATAATAATATAACTGGAGTTTATGGGGTTTTGGATATTACTAAATATTTGGATATAATATCAACGAAAAAAGTAAGCAGTTTTGCATATTTATATTCAAAGCATTCAAGGATTTCTCCGCATGTATCTGATGAACTTATGAATTATTGTTCAAACAGTAATATTAATTATTATCCCTTAATAATTGAAGAAGATGATGATATTAATGATGTAGAAAGAATGATTACTTCAAAAAATATAGATTATTTATATTTGGCACGTGAAAAATACATAAATGATAATATATATAATATAGATTTTATATGTGATAAATATGCAATACCAATGATAAATACCGATTTGGAGTCAGCTTTGAATGTTGGTATTTTATTTTCTTTGGATTTTAATTATTATTATTTAGGCCGACAATTAGCTTTATTACTTTCTAAAGTTATTGATAATAACGGCAGTACAGATGGTATAGATTTTGTTAAAGTAGAAGATGCTTACAGACTGCTTCTTAATACAGATGCAGCCAAGTTATGTAATATAAATTTTACAGAAGAAATATTAGAAAAAAGATATATTATGATAAGCAACGGTAATATATTAAGGAAATAGAATCTTTGTATTATGTTAATTTAGCTTGACAAAATTGATACTTTATAGTATGATAGCTTAAACTTTATATTGTACAATAGCGACAATTATATTAATTTTTTATAATTGTCTGTAATAAATTTTTAAGGAGAGAATAAATATGGCAGTACCAAAGCATAGAAAGTCGAAAGCGAAAAAAAGATCAAGACAAGCAGCTAATGATAAAAGATTTTTAGGTTCTTTGTCAATATGTCCTCAATGCGGAGCAGAAAGAATGCCGCATAGAATATGTCCTGAATGCGGATTTTATAAAGATAGAGTAGTAAAGGCACCAAAAACTCAAAATGCAGGATAATTAGGAATTATTATGAATTTAGCCATAGATGTAGCCAGCGGAGAAAAACCTGTTGAAGAATTGGTATTAGGAGCAGTCAGTGCTTTACCTGAAAATAATGATATTAATTTAATATTGGTAGGTAATGAAAGATATATAGCAAAGGCTTTATCAGGAGCTAAATATGATCGTAATCGAGTGGATGTTAAACATACAGATGAGATCATAGATATGAATGAAAGTCCTGCTAATGGAATAAAACATAAGAAAAATGCTTCGGTTTTATTAGCGGCACGTTTAGTTTCGGATAAAACAGCTGATGGTTTCTTTTCTCCTGGTAATACAGGTGCTACTTTGGCAGCGGCATTAACAGAAATAGGACGTTTGAAAGGTGTTATGCGTCCGCCTTTAATATCTACTTTGCCTAAATTTAATGGTGAGTTTTGTATGCTTGATATGGGTGCTAATGTAGATTGTACGCCTGATTATATGGTTCAATTTGCTGTTATGGGCAGAGTATTTGCTAAAAGGTATTTACAAATAAATAATCCTAGAGTAGGTCTTCTTAATATAGGGGAGGAAGATTCTAAAGGCAATGCTGCCAGTAAAAAAACATTTGAGCGTCTGCAGAAAATGAAAAAGATAAATTTTATAGGTAATATAGAGCCTAATGATATGCTTAAATCAGACGCTGTTGATGTTGTTATAGCAGACGGATTCGATGGAAATATAGTATTAAAGACTATAGAAGGAACAGCATCTATGGTTGTTAATGCATTAAAAACAGAAATAAAGAAAAATCCTGTTAGTGTAATGGGCGGGCTTATGATGAAGCCTGTATTTAATAATTTAAAAACTAAATTGAGTTCTGATTCTTATGGTTCTGCTATACTGTTGGGGTTGAACGGCGGAGCATTTGTGGGACATGGAAAAACCAGCGGAGTAGGGGTAAAAAACGCTGTACTTAATATGTATAGATTTTTAGATGCTAAAATTAATGAGAAGATATCCAAAGAACTTTATGATTCAGGAGTTAAGAGAAGAATATTCTAATTTTTAATATAAAGGAATTTTATAATGGTATACATTAAATCTTGTAAAGGCACTTATAAGAATCAAAAGACTAATATGGCAGCATCAGATTTGGCTTTGATTCCAATAAATGAAGTAATAAATGGGTTTGATACTAATAAAATAGATGCTATTATATGTGCTACTGTTACTAAAGATTATGTTTATCCTTCAACAGCATGTATATTGGCTGGAAAAATTAAAGCAGCCAATGCTTTTTGTTTTGATATAGAAAGCGATTTTACAGGTTTTTTGTCAGCATTAAGATTAGCTTATGCTTTTATAAAAAGTAATAGATATAAAAATATTTTAGTTGTTGCTTCAGAGTCATTTTATATATGTGATGATGAAAATAGATTTGATGATGCTAGTGTAGCCGCACTTGTTACTAATGAAAAATCAGATATTCAAATAGATTTTATTGATTCTGAAACTGATGGAAATGCTTTAGAGAATTGTTATATTCCTATGGGAGGAACGGCTAAGCCTTATACGAAAGAAGGGGTATTAAATAAGGAGCATTTTATATCTATAAAAAACAGCAGTGTTTTTGAGGATGAGGCTAAAAAGGCAGCTTTATATGTTAAGGATGTATTATCTGCTAATCATATAGAGCCTAATATTTATATACCTTCTTATTCTACTCAGGAAGCTTATAATATTTTCGTAGATGCTTTATCAGTTAATAAGGATATTGTGTATTCTAAAATGGAGAATGCTCATTCATCTTTAAGTGCTTCATCAGGGGTAGCATTATCTATGGCTTTGGAAGATGGTTTTATAAAGAAAAATAGTAAAGTTGCTTTATGCAGCTATGGAAGTGGTTATACTAGGTCTGTAGCGGTTATTTCTATAAATTAATTATAATAGTGTAGTAATTTACATTAATTTTATTAAATGAAGGATTAGTAACATGAAATTAGGTAAATTTCGTTTTGGCGGGGTTCATCCGCATGACAGTAAGGATACTGCCGATATTGTTTCATCAAATCTTTCACAAGCACCTAAAACAGTATTAATATCTATGGCACAGCATATAGGTGCTCCTGCTAAGATGTTAAAAAATAAGGGTGATAAGGTTGAAAGAGGCGAGCTTATTGGAGAGGCTGGCGGATATGTATCAGGCAATGTTTATTCATCTGTTACTGGAACTGTGGCTTCTGTAGAGATAGCAGCTCCTCCTCTTGGAAGGGGTGCTAATGCTTTGCTTATTAATGTTGATTCCAGTGCTGCTAATTTAGCTTATTCAGAAGATACTAACTATATGTCTTTATCGGCTGAAGAAATGTCTAAAAAGATTCAAAAAGCTGGTATAGTTGGTATGGGAGGAGCAACATTTCCTACTAGTGTTAAAGTTGATGGTGCTGCTAAGGGCGGCGGAGATACTTTAATCATTAATGGTGTTGAATGTGAGCCGTACATCACAAGCGATTATAGGCTTATGGTTGAATATACTCAGGACTTGTTTAAAGGAATTGAAATTTTAAGAAAGATTATACCTTCTGTAAAAAGAACTGTTATTGGAATAGAAGCAAATAAGCCTTTAGCTATAGAAGAGATGACTAAAATTGGAAAAACATGCAATGTAGAAGTTATGCCTCTAAGATTAAGATATCCTCAGGGGGCTGAAAAAATGCTTATTGATGCTACTACAGGCAGAACAGTACCAGTAAGCAAGCTGCCTATGGATGTAGGAGTTTTGGTTATAAATATAGCTACACTTTATGCTATATATGAGGCTGTTGCTAAGGATAAGCCTCTTATGGAAAGACTTGTTACAGTATCAGGAGATGCCATAAAAGAACATAAAAATTTATGGCTTCCTTTAGGTACGCCTATTTCTCATGTTGTAGAAGAATGCGGCGGAATTATCTCTGAAAATGTACTTGTACTTGCAGGCGGTCCTATGATGGGAGCCAGTGTTCCTAGTTTGGATCAATGTGTTAATAAAGGTACTAACTCTCTTCTTTTCTTGGATAAAGATAAAATGCCTAAAGAAGTAGAATATCCATGCATAAAATGCGGCAGATGTTCTCATGCTTGTCCGCTTAAATTATCTCCTACTGAGATAGCACATACTGCTAAAGCTAAGATTAAAGATAAATTGAATGATTTAGATATAGTAACTTGTTTTGAATGCGGCTGCTGTTCTTATATATGTCCTTCAAAAATACCTTTGGCTCAGTGGATTAGATTTGGTAAAGATTTATTAAGAAGATGATTTAAGGAGATAATAATGAAATTTTATACAGAATCTTCTCCGCATATAAAAGATGGAGATACTACTAATAAGATAATGCTAAGAGTTATTATAGCTCTTTTGCCTGCTGTTATATATAGTATAGTTTTATTTGGAGCTAGAGTTATAACTCTATATTTAGCAGCAATTATAACTTGCGTACTTTGTACTGTAATAGTAAAAAAAGTTAGAAAAAAACCTTTACTTCCTGATTATGCAGTATGTGTAACTGCGATACTTCTTGTTATGACTCTTCCTCCAGCATCAAGTATAACTATGGTTGTTATAGGAAGCGTTGTTGCTATAGTATTTGCTAAAGAAGTTTTTGGAGGTTTAGGTTCTAATATATTCAACCCTGCTTTAGTTGGAAGGGCTTTTTTACAGGTTGCTTTTCCTGCTCAAATGAGTATGTATTCAGCTCCTACAAATGTGCCTTTTTTAGGTGTATTTGAAAATATAGTAAAAGATTTAACTTTAACTGTTTCAGGAGCTACTCAGTCTTTGGATGCTGTAAGTGCTTTAACTTCTGCAACTCCTTTGACTTTCCTTAAATATAATGCTATTGATTTCGGAGGTTCTTTAGCTTCGCAAATACAAATAGAATCTCATTATTACTTGCAAATGCTTTTAGGAAGTACAGCAGGTGCTATAGGAGAAACTTCTTTTCTTCTCCTTTTAATAGGCGGAATATTCCTGCTTGTTACTAAAACTATAGATTGGAGAATACCTCTAGGAATGTTTATTTCTTTAGTTGTAGTAAGTTTCTTTTTATGTTTAGCTATGCCTGGTAAAATAGGTTCTCCTATTTATCAAGTATTGGCAGGAGGTTTTGGTTTAGGTGCTTTCTTTATGGCTACTGATATGGTTACTTGTCCTTCAAGTCATTTAGGTGCTTGGATATATGCTCTTTTAATAGGTGCTGTACTTGCTGTATTAAGAGCATTTGGTTCTTCACCTGAATATATGATGTATTCTATACTTATAGGAAATATGTTTATGCCTTTGATTTCTATACTTACACGTCCTATGCCTGTTGGTAAAAAAGAATTAATTGCTATAAATAAAGCTAATCTCCAAAAAGAAGGAGGAAAATAATAATGAAAAAAGAAGTTGGTTATACTGCGGTTATATCTGTTACTATTACAGCATTGCTTGCTGGTTTTTTGCTTTCTTTTGTATATTCTTCTTTTGAGAAAGATATTTTAGCCAACAATGAAAAAACAGTATTAAATGGTGTTAAGGCTGTTATAAATGGTGCTGATGAATTGGAAGGTCCTTTAACAGAAAACTCAACATATCCTTATTACATAGGAAAAAAATCTGACGGTACAGTTGTTGGTTATGCAATGCTTTCTTCAGCTGGCGGATATAATGGACAGAATAAGGTATTAGTTGGTTTTGATGCTGATGTTACTAAAATTACAGCTATAGTTGTTACAGAACAGGCTGAAACTCCTGGGCTTGGTGATAAAATTACAGAGGCTAGTTTCAGAGATCAGTTTAAAGATAAAAGTTCTGTCATTGCTTTAACTGTTGCTAAGGGCATAAAACCTGAAGAAGCAGGAGAATCTGAAATCGCTGCTATAAGCGGAGCTACAATATCATCTACTTCTGTAGTTACAGCTGTTAATAGTGCTAAAGATGAGGCAGTTAGTTTATTTAAATCTGAATAATTAAAGTTATTATATAATTTAATTTTATAGGCTTATAAGATTTGTATATTCGTATCTTATAAGCCTTTTTATATTTAAATAATCAAATATTATATTCTAAATAATGTAAAAGACAAATTTTATATATAAAAAAATATAATTATTACTAAAATATATTGAATTTTTTATATTATATAGTATAATTACATAAAATTATATTATATTTAAGGGGATTACGATGAAAAAAGTATTCTTAATTATTTCTATATTCATATTTACAAGTTTATCTGTTTTTGCCAAAGGTTTTTTTGAGTATGGTTTTTCTTTACCTATTGGATTTTCTACAGGATTTCCTATGGGAATGACAGATAAAAATAATTCTTTCGCTTTAGAAGGAGGATTTAATCTTTTGCTTGGATATAGAACTTCATTTAATGATGTTGTAGGCATGGGTTTTTATGCTGATTTAGGATACAGCTATGATACTTTTAGAGTTGCAGGAGCGACTGCAGGAAATAATATAAGACAAATAGACGGTTTAAATTTACATAGTATTAAAATAGGATTTCTACCTAAAGTAAATTTATACGATAAATATTCTATAGGTCTTGGTATAGGAGTAAAACTTCCTTTAGGCGGAACTTTATATTCAAGAGCATTAGATGGATCTGCAGGAGCTTTAGTGAGTACAACTACAACAACTAGATTGTTTTTGAGAGATTTGCAAAATAATTATTCAACTCTCAGTGTAATTCCTTATATAAGATTAACTTTTGATTATACTATGTTTAATACAGCTAAATCTTCAGCTGATTTGGGATTATATTTAGGTTATGATATAGGACTTAGAGAGGCAGGATCAGGAATTGACAGCGTGGATTTTGGCTTCCAATTATCATTAAGATTCAGACCTTATAATAAAGAACAATAATTTCAATATTAGAAAGTTAAATGCCTCATCATTAGCAATAATGCTGGGGCTTTTTTAATTAATTTTATTTTTAATACAAAACTCTAAAGCAGTCTTTATATTCTCTTTTGAAAGCGATATAAGACATTTTACTATTAATTTTTTATCTTCTTTATTAGATAAGTTATACGCTTTTTCAAAATATTTGTATGCTTCATCATTTATAATGTCATAAATATTATTCATTTTGTCAAATTGTATATCAATATAAGCTAAACTATTATGAGCTAAAGCATGAGTATTATTTAATTCTATTGACTTATAAAAACATTCCCTCGCTTTATTATAATATTCTACGGCATTATACTTATCATTAATAGATGAATATATATTAGCTAATTTTGTAATTGAGTAGCCCATACTGTTATATATAGAAGAATTTGTTAAATTATCATTTATATTTAAATCTAATCCTATTTTATAATATTCTAATGCTTCATTAAGAAGTTTAATAGCTTTATCAGTATTTCCTTTTTTGAACTCATCATTTGAATATTTAGTTTTTGAAAACCCTATACCATTATAAGCATTTATATATTGAGGATTTATCTCCAATAATTTTTTATAATCTTCAAAAGCATCATCGTAAAGTTTTAGTTCTGCTTTGCTTAATCCTCTATTATAGTAAGCATCGAGAGAAGAATTATCAATCTCAATAACTTTTGTATAATAATTAATAGCTTTTTTATATTCTTTTAAATAATCATAACATATTGCTATATTAAAATAAGAATCAGGATTATTGTTATTTAAATTTAATACTTTATTAAAATCATCTATTGCTTCATAATATAAATCTATCTCCATTTCACTTAAAGCTTTATTATAGTATGCATCCAAAAAAGACGGATCTATTTCAACAACTTTTGAATAATATTTTACAGCCTCTTCATATTGTTCTAAAGCATCATAAGATAAAGCTATATTATAATAAGCATACATATTATCATTATCAAGTTCTATTACTTTTTTTAAATTATTTACAGCAGTATCATAATCTCCAAGTCTGTAATATATTAATCCTCTTTCATTATATGCATTAATATAATCATTATCCAGTTCAATAGCTTTATCAAGATATTTTATAGCCTCTTCATATTCATTCAAATTAGAATTAGTAATAGCCCTAAAATAATAAAACTCACTGTCAGCATCATATAATTCTATAGCCTTATCAAAGTCTTCCAAAGCTTCTTTATATAAATGCATTCTTCCTTTTAATAAAGCTCTGTTATTGTATATATAAGCATCTTTTTTCTCTAGTTCTATAGCCTTATTATAATCTTCTAATGCCTCCTCATACATCTGCTTTTCATTTTCTATAAGTGCTCCGTTATTATAAGAATAAGTATCACTTGGATTTAATTCTATAGCCTTATTATAATCTTCCAAAGCCTCATCATATAAATCTAAAGCCTCTTTAGCTAAAGCTCTATTATAATATGCATAATAAATACCATCATCATTTTCTAACATCTTTGTATAATAATTAATTGCTTCCTTATAGTTGCCTAATTTATATTCAAGAAGTCCTAAATCATTATAAATACTTATTATATTATCCTGTCCGAATTCTATAGCCTTCTTATAATCTTCCTTAGCTTCATCATATAATTCTAAACTGTTTTTTGAAAGCCCTCTAAAATAATAAGCATTAGAAGAATTTGAATCTAAATTAATTGATGTATCAAAATCATTTACAGCCTCTTCATATAAACCTAAATAAAACTCAGTTAATGCCTTAAAATAAAAAGCCTCGCTGTCATCTTCTCTTAATTCTATAAGTTTTTTAAAATCAGACAGAGCCTCTTCATCTCTTCCCAAATAAGATTTTGAACGCCCTCTATAATAGTATGCATCTTCTATTTCATTATCCAGCAATATTGCTTTATCAAAATGATTTAAAGCCTCTTCATAGTTTTCTAAATAAAAATAACCCAAACCAACATAATATACAGCTTCAGCATCATCTTCGCTAAGTTCTAAAACCTTTTTAAAATCTTCAATACCTTCTTTATATCTTCCTAAATAGGATTTTGAATGTCCTCTGTTGTAATAAGCATTAATTTTATCAGGGGATAATTCTATTACCTTATCAAAATCCTTAATTGCTTCTTCATAATTTTTTAAATTTAATTTTGATAAGCCTCTATTATAATAGGAATCAACTAATGTATTATGAGTACTATCTATTTCTTCATTATATGTATTTCTCTCTTCATCTTCATTATCATTAACATCGCTGTATATGATAAACTCTCCGTCAGAATATGCAATAATATATTTATTATAAATATCTATAATCTCATCTAAGTACTCTATAGCTTTTTCATAATCATTATTATTAAAAGCATCATGCCCTAAATTAAATAATCTTTCAATATTCGTTCTAGCATCATTATTATTATTCATACTGTATAACTCTTATTATAACCATTCATTTTTTATTATTATATAATAAATGATAATAATTACTATATACAATATAAATTTTATTATTAATGTAACATAAAAATCAATTTTAGATAGTTATTACTATACATTATAGTTAGTATTATTCATTGACAAAGATACTTTTTTTAATATAATTTATAATGTACGGTTAGTACTAATTTTAAGGAGGAAATTATGGCAGGAAAAGGTAGAGTTGAAATAGATTCTGAAGCATGCAAAGGCTGTTCAAATTGCATATCCGTTTGCCCAACCAAAATACTATATTTAGATAAAGAGAATATGAATTCATGGGGTTATTATCCAGCAGCTGTTACTGATATGGAAAAATGTATAGGCTGTGCTAATTGTGCTATGATGTGTCCTGATATATGTATAAAAGTAGAAAGATTGGACAGAGAGGAGGGCGGTAAATAATGGCTAGAAAGTTGATGAAAGGAAATGAAGCTATGGCTACTGCGGCAATTGCGGCAGGATGTAAATGTTTTTTTGGCTATCCAATTACGCCTCAGAATGAGATACCTGAGTTTATGTCTAAAGCTATGTATGAATCAGGCGGATCTTTTGTTCAGGCAGAAAGTGAGGTAGCTGCTATTAATATGGTTTATGGGGCTGGCGGAGCAGGAGTGAGGGCTATGACTTCTTCTTCTTCACCGGGAATTGCTTTAAAGCAGGAGGGAATATCATATTTGGCTGGAGCTGAAGTGCCTGCAGTTATACTTAATGTTATGCGTGGAGGACCTGGGCTAGGAAGCATACAGCCTGCTCAAAGCGATTACAGTATGATGACTAGAGGCGGAGGTGATGGAGATTATAACTGTCCTGTTTTAGCACCTGCTAATTTACAGGAAGCAGCTGATATGATAATGGAGGCTTTTGATATTGCTGATCATTACAGAACACCTGTTTATGTTGCTGCTGACGGATTTATAGGTCAGATGATGGAGCCTGTAGAGATAATTTATAAACCTAAATATGAGATAAAAGAGAAAACTTGGGCTTCAAACGGCACAAGAGGAAAGAGAGAAAAAAATGTTGTAAACTCTCTTTATTTAGAGCCTGAATTACTGCATGAACATAATGTGCATTTGCAGGAAAAATATGCTGAGATAAAAGAAAAAGAGGCTAGAGCTGAAAAATATCATACAGATGATGCTGAATTAATATTTGTTTCTTACGGAACTATGTCTAGGGTTGTAAGGGGAGTAGTTGATAAACTTAGAGAGGAAGGAAAAAAAGCTGGGATGATACGTCCATTAACTTTATGGCCTTTCCCAGTAAAAGCATTTGATAATCCTAATTGCAAAATGTATGTAAGTATAGAAATGAGTATGGGACAGATGATTGATGATATAAGGCTTGCTTCTGAATGCAAAGTACCTGTTAAGTTTTACGGTAAAGCTGGAGGAATAGTACCTTCTGCTCATGAGATAATAGATAATGTTAGAAATTTCGCTGGAGGTATTATATGATAGTATTTGAAAAGTCTAAAGGATTAACTGATACAAGAACGCATTATTGTCCTGGATGTATGCATGGGACTTCACAAAGAATAGTTGCAGAATGTTTAGAGGAGCTTGGAGTATTGGATAGAACAGTAGGTATAGCTTCTGTGGGATGTTCTGTACTTGCTTATAAATATTTTAGCTGCGATATGCAGCAGGCAGCACATGGAAGAGCACCTGCAGTTGCTACTGGAGTTAAGAGGGCAGTTCCAGACAGTATTGTATTTACTCTTCAAGGTGATGGAGATTTAGCTGCTATTGGTACTGCAGAAATAATACATGCTGCAGCAAGAGGTGAAAATATTACTGTTATATTTTTAAATAATGCAATTTATGGTATGACAGGCGGTCAGATGGCTCCTACAACATTAGAGGGACAGAGAACAACAACAACTCAGGCAGGAAGAGATTTTCACAAAGCTGGAAAGCCTATAAGAGTATGCGAAATGCTTGCTACTATAGAGGGAGCTACATTTGTTGAGAGAGTATCTTTAGACAGTCCTGCTAATATTAGAAAGGCTAAAATGGCTACTAAAAAGGCTTTTGAACATCAGATTGCAGGAAAAGGTTTTTCTATAGTAGAGATGCTTACAAGCTGCACTACAAACTGGGGGATATCTCCTACAGATTCGCATAAATGGATAAGAGATTATATGATACTTCATTATCCTTTAGGCAATTTTAGAAATGACGCTTAAAAAGGAGTATTTATGAGTACGGAAAGAATAATTTTTGCTGGATTTGGAGGTCAGGGAGTTATGTCTATGGGACAGATGATAGCTTATGCTGGCATGATTGAAAATAAGCATGTTACTTGGTGTCCTTCTTATGGTCCTGAAATGAGAGGAGGTACTGCCAACTGTTCTGTTGTAGTAAGCGATGAGCTTGTAGGTTCTCCTATTATTTCACATGATGCTAATGCTGCTGTTATAATGAATCTTCCTTCGCTTTCTAAATTTGAAAAAGATATTGTACCTAATGGAATACTTCTTATAAACTCATCTCTTATAGATAAAAAGGCTTCAAGAGATGACATAAAAGTAGCTTATGTTGAAGCTAATAAAATAGCTGGTGATATAGGCAATCCAAAATCAGCAAACATGGTAATGCTTGGGGCTTTGCTTACACTTCATAATATAGTATCATTTGATAGTGTTCAGCAGGCATTTTTAAAAGTATTTGGTGAACGTAAGAAAGATTTTCTACCCAGCAATGAAAAAGCATTAAATGCAGGACGAGATGCTGTTAAAAATTTAGTTTCTTAAATTTATATAGTATTAAAACAATAAAAAAGTTATAACCTCTGTACTTATAAAAGTGCAGAGGTTTTTATATTTATTTCAATCATTAAAAATTCCGAAAATATTATTGTATTAAAATAGTAAATTATGTGTTATAATATAGTTATAATGAATAAGGAGTAAGAATGAAAAAAATTATATTAATGACAATGCTATTTATAACTACAATAAGCGGAAGTCTTATGGCTAAAAGCGGATGGGGTGTTGATTTAACAGTACCTCTTGGTGCAGGCATAGGTTTTTATCTAGAAGAGGGAAAACAAAGCGAAACTATAAAACCTGACGGAGCTTTTGAATTCGGTGTTTATTTAAAACCTAATTATTATTTTGATTTGAGTATTTTATCTCTTGGAATATCTTTAGATTTAGGATATCAAAGAGATGTTTTTGCATATAAGTCAGATTTAAGCAAAGGAAGTGTTACTTTTGATAGTTTAAGTATAGGTTTGATGCCTAAAATTGATATTTTGTTTATGTCTATAGGGGTAGGTGCTGGTGTTAAATTTCCTCTTGGCGGAAGCAGCCGTTCTAAAGAAAATAATGGAAGTGAATATATGTTTCAATATAATTTAAAAGAGCTTCAAAATCAATTTTATAATCTTTATATACCTTATCTTAGAGCGAGTATAGATTTTCTTCTTCTCTATAATTTTACTTTGGGAGTTTATGTTTCTTATGATTTCCCTTTAATGGAATATAAAGATTCTATTCCTAAAGTAAGTTTCGGAGGACTTGATATAGGCGGACAATTAGGAGTTAGATTCTAATATAAAAATAAATAAAAAACATGCTTAAATAATTTAAGCATGTTTTTTTAATCTATTATTCCATAGGCTCTTACTGGAGAGCCTTCTGAATTTCTTATTTTTAAAGGTGCTGCACTAAAAAAGAAACTCTTATCTATTACTTTATCTAAATTCACTAAAGATTCTATAATGCATATATCATTTGAAAACAGAATTTTATGAATCAAATTATTATTCTCAAGAGAATCAACTGAAGGAGTATCTATCCCTACAGTTTTTATTTTAATTCAGCTAATTTTTTAGCCGTATTTTCTTCTATATAAGGCCATAAATTAAAATACTCCTCAGTACCAATTTTTTCTTCCCAGCCTGTTCTAAATATAATGATATCATTTCCATTTAATTTATTAAATTCAAAGTTTTCAGGAAATTTTATAGCTTCATTTTTTTAGTAGGGGTATCTATGCAGTATGCCCTTCCTACATAATATGATAAATCAATATTTTCTGTGCTTGGCTTTCCATTAATACAATGCAATGGCGTATCAACATGTGTGCCTGTATGAACACTCATGGAAATACTAGTTACATAAAATCCGCATACCTTTATATAATCTTTGTTTTTTACAGATACTTCAGGATCACTTGGAAAAGGCAGAATTTTATCGTATATAGAAGCGGAAAAATCTATTATCATAATAATGTAGCCTATTATTTATTGCTGTGATCATGCCTTTTTTTATTGTTTGTATTATTATTTTTATTCGCTCCAGCAAGAGAAGCAAATATAACTCTTCCAGCCTCTTTAGGAAGCACATTATCTATTTCTATATCAACATTTTTTCCTATTAGGTGTTTAGCATTATCAACAACTATCATAGTACCGTCTTCTAAATATCCAAGTGCCTGTTTATCCTTACCTTCTCTTATAAGATCTATTTTTATAGTTTCACCCGGAAGAACAACAACATGAAGAGAATTAGCTAAATCGTTTATATTTAATATATCTACTTCATGTATAGATGCAACCTTCATTAAATTAAAATCATTAGTTATTACTTTGGCATCCATTTTTTTAGCAAGCTCTATAAGTTTTAAATCGACTTCTTTTATATTTGGAAAATCTATATCTGTTATTGATAGAAGTATATTTTTAGAAGATTTCATTTTATTTAATATTTCTAAAGCCCTTCTTCCTCTTATTCTTTTTTGAGGATCTCTTGCATCGCTTAGGAATTGAACTTCTTTTATAACAAATTCAGGAAGTATTAAAAGTCCGTCAAAAAATTTTTTTTCTGCTATATCATATATTCTTCCATCAACTATAACAGATGTATCCAGTATTTTAGCTGTTTTAGTTTTATCTGGTTTTGTCAGCTTAAGCATATTTGATATATTTGGTATAAATGCTGTGATAATACCAAAAGTTAAATATCCTTCTATAAAAAGTATAATTAATTTTTCATTTAAAGATAATGCTATTCCTATTATATTAATAGCAGTTAAAGTAAGCACTACCGTTACCATAGTTAGAAAAAATGATATAAAAAATGCCAGCGTAATTTTAGATGATTTTTTCCTAATAAATAAAAATTCAAATAAAAATATTAAAGCAGAACTTAATAAAAATATAAATAAAGTTCCTTTATTAAAAGATTTAAGCTGAAAATAATCTATTAAAGCAATTAAAAAAGACACAACAAAGTATACTATTCTCCACATAATTCCTCCTCAATTTATACACTGATATATATATTATTTTTTAATGGAATAAAAACTAATTAAGATGAATACAGCTATTCTTCATCAGTATCCTTTTTCTTCTTTTTACTATTTTTGGTGCTTTCCTTTACAATTTTTTCTTTTTCTAAAGGCTTAGTTTTAAATTTTTTAGCAGATTTTTCCAAAGCATTGGATACTATATCTTCAATTTCATCTTTATCTTTTTTAAGTGCTATACTAATTTCATTAACAATAAACATATAAGCTTTTTCATATAATCTTTTTTCACTAGCAGAAAGTTCTTTAAGCTTATTTCTTGTGAACAAACTTCTAGCAACTTCTATCGTATATTTAATATCACCGCTTCTTAGTTTTTCCTCATTTTCCTGATATCTTATTTTCCAATTATTCTCTATATCATTTATTTTTGTCTGCAAAACATTCAAAAGATTTTCCGCTTCAGCTTTTGATATTATTTTACGTATACGATATTCTTTGACTCTATTTATAGGAACCTTTAATGTGATATTTTCTCCTTCACATTCTAAAACATAACATTCTACTAGGTTGGAATTTACTTTATTATCAGATATACCTATAACTTTACATATTCCGTACATAGGATATACCACATAAGTATTTACTTTATACATATAACCCTTTTTAAACTAAGTCAAATTCTTTTATTCTAAAAAAATATAATAATATACCTCCATACATTATATACTAACAAACCAAAAAATCAAGTATAAAAATTGGTATAAACTTTATTAAAAGTTTATACCAAATATAGAACATTTTCTTACATTTTTCTGATAGCTATACTTAAAAAGAATGCAAATCCTCCCCATATAACAAGCAGACTAAGTCCCATAAATATAGCAGAATCTATTCCCATAATTTCTATCTCCTTTTTTGTAAATATTATTGATTACTTATTTCCAGTAGGTATATTAGGCTCTCTGTCTTTGAACTTAGCAAACAATATACCAACTATGAATGCTATAACAGGCATAGACCATCCTAAAGCAACTAAAGCCCAAGTAGGATAACCGCCATAAGGAGTTTTGAAATCATTTATTAGCTTTAATGATAACATTACAGCTAAGAATATAGGAGTTAAGAATTTCAAGCAGAAATCCCACCAAACACCTACTTTAAACTCACTTACAGTATTGATAGTTTCTTTAAATGAACCAAGTTTATATACCCAAGCAACCAATATAATCTCTATAAGTCCGCTTACTACAATATTATAATTGTTTACAAAAGCGTCCACTATATCAAGTATAGAAAGTCCGCTTCCAGTAGCATATACCATAGATATAGCACCTTGTATTACAATAATAATAATACTTACTTTCTTTCTATTGAAGTGGAATTTATCTATAAATGAAGATATAACAACTTCAGCAAGCGATATAGCAGAAGTAAGACCTGCAAATGCAAGAACTAAGAAAAATACTAATCCAAATATTCCATTTAAACCAGGAAGAGAGTTTATAGCTTCAGGGAATACCATAAATGCCAAACCTATACCGCCGTTTCCAGCTACTTCAGCAACCTCTTTTCCCTGAGAATGAGCCATATAACCTATTATACTAAATACTGTAATACCTGCAAATAAACTAAAACTAGTATCAGCAAAACCAGTCATAAATGCATTATTTGCTATATCAGAATCATCTGGAAGATAGCTTGAATATGTTATCATTATACCAAAAGCTACAGACATACTGTAAAATACCTGACCATAGGCATCTATCCAAATTTTTGGATTAGTAAGTTTAGAAAAATCAGGTTTAAACATATAATCAAGCCCAGCCAAAGCACCAGGTAAAGTGATTCCTCTTATAAGAATAATTACTACTAAAATGGCTAATAAAGGCATAAATATTTTATTAGCTTTTTCTATACCATCTTTAACACCGCCAATAACAGAAATAAGTATTATAGCCCAAACAATAATTAAAGGTATAGCAACACCAATATTAAAATTACTTAGTGAAAAACCGCTTTGAAGTTTTAAATATTCGTTAGTAAAAAATCCCGCTGTATCAGTTCCCCATTTTAAGCCTTGAATAGAAAATAGTCCATAAGATAATGACCAAGCAATAATGACAGAATAATAAACAACTATTGCAAAACATGTAAATACCTGAAGCCAGCCTAACCATTCCCAAGAAGGATTCAAAGCTTTTAAAGCACCTGGTGCACTTTTATGTGTTTTATGACCTATAGAGAATTCCAATATCATTATAGGTATTCCTGCTGTAAGCATAGCCAAAAGGAATACTATCATAAAAGCTCCGCCTCCATTGGATGCTACCATATATGGGAAACGCCATATATTACCTAAACCTACAGCAGAGCCAATAGCAGCTAATATAAAGCCTGCTCTTGTTCCCCACTGTCCCCTGTGATGATGATGACTCATCTTTCATCTCCTCTTTTTGATTTTCTATTTGTTAATCTTGCATAATATATGAAAAAATAAAAATATCAATACTTTGTATAGAATTTTTTTTATACTTTTTTCACATAAATAAATTAAATAATAAAAGAAAATAGAACTTTATTTTAAAAATAAAAAAAGGATATGATTATACATATCCTTTCTTAATTTATAAATATAATTAAAACTTAAAGAAACTCATAGCTTCCTGTAAAGAATGAGCCTGAACTACTAAATCTTTTGAAGCAGTTTCTGCATCATTTACTAAAGCATTATTTAACTGAGTAGCACCATCCATTTCTGATACGGCTTTATTAACCTGTTCTACTCCAGCCTGCTGTTCTACTGCTGCTGAACTTATGCCTTTCATTATATTAGCTGTTTCATCTATTTTTCCTCTTAATTCAACAAATATCTCCTGCGACTGATGAGCTGTTTCTGTTGCTTTGTTAATTTTTTTATAAGCATTGTCCACCAAATCTGTAATGTCTTTAACTGATGACTGAGTAGTTTGAGCCAAATTTCTAACCTCGCTTGCAACCACAGCAAAACCTTTACCCATATCTCCTGCACGTGCAGCTTCAACGGCAGCATTAAGAGCAAGTATATTTGTTTGAAAAGCTATATCTTCAATAATCTTAGTAATATTTTTTATTTTTGTGCTTGCCTGATAAACTTCTTCTATATTTTCTGTTGTCTGTATGATTATATCTCCTGCATCATCTATTGATTCTTTAGAAGCTATCATCATATTATTTCCATTAATAGAATATTCTGTAGATGATTTTATCGTAGAAGCCATTTGCTCCATAGATGCAGCTGTCTGCTGTAAGCTAGCAGCCTGAGCTTCTGTTCTTCTTGATAATTCTACATTTCCTTTAGCTAATTTTTGCGAAGCATTCATAATACATATAGAAGCATCATTAACTTCTTTTATAGTTTCTACTAATTTATTTCTCATGTTCATAAATGAATTGGATAATATTCCTATTTCATCGTTTCTATTTTTTATTTTATTTTCGCTTGAAGTTAAATCTCCTTTTTCTATTTTTTGTGCCTCATGAACAACTATAGATAAAGGTTTTGTTATAGAGCGTATAAATATATTTATGAATATTGCTATAGATATTATAGTTATTATTCCTAGTATTATGCCGCTTAAAACAGCTTTTCTATTTTCAGCATATATTTCTTCTGAAGTCATAGTCATAGAAGTAATCCAAGGAACATATTTCATTTTAGTATAAGACCCCATCATTTTATGATTGTTAGCCATATAAGCAACAACACCTTTAGATAAATTTTTATCAAATGCTTCTTTGTATGCTAGAGGAGCATCGCTATTAACTTTATTATAATCTGTGTTCATAAGTACTTTCAAATTAGGAGCAATTACATCCAATCCTCCTGTTTTTCCTAACTGTATGCCTTCTATATAGTTTTTATAAAATTCTCTCCAATTAAAAACAGTATATAAATACCCAAATTCTTTATTGCCGTATTTTACTGGTGTAGCAAACATAAATGATAATTCCCCATTAACAGATGAAGTACTAAGACCATCTCCGTAGCTCACACTTCCATAACCATATTCTTTGTTTTTAAGCTTGCTCCATATATATGGATTGCTTTCATTAAATTTTGTACCTATAGCCTGAGGATAATCACTGTCTGTAATTATAATTCCATTTTTATCAACCATTCCTACATGTATGGCACATGCATTTTTTTCTCTGAAGGTTTTTAATGTTGTATTTACTCTTGCTGTTCTAGTTGGGTCTTGATTTACTAGATATTCTCCTACTATAGGTATAGAAGCATAAGTTTCAAGTATATAAGACTGCGTTCTAAACCAAGCATCAAATACGGATGAGTATCCTCTTACTGTTGTTTCAAATCCTTCAAATCTGCTTTTTGATATTCCGTTTCCAGCTATGGTAAGAGAAATTATTAGAAGTATTGTTATTAATATAGTTGTAACAATGCATAGAATAACTGGTACCTTCACTGCTAAGCTGTTAAAATGTTTCATAAGTCAATCCGCTCCCATATTCAATATTTTCATATTTATCGAACTATAATCTAATAATTATTTTTATATTTTCAATAACTTTTTTATATTGTCTGAATTTTGACTAATATTTGTAAAAAAACTATAGCAGGTTATATGTTTTTGTATAAAAAAATGTAATGTATATTAAGTTTAGTAAAGTTAATTTTTATTTTTATATTCTTTAATTTCTTATATAAATTTAAAAATAATTATTGATAAGTTTAAAAAATCCGAAATTTATTATGATAAAAAAATTTAATTTTATGGTACCAAGATGAAAATATTTATAAACGGCAAAGAATTATCAGTAATGTTAGAAAATGAAGAAAATGCTTATGAAATATTAAAGCCAATAGAAGAATGGTGTAATTCTAATGATTTTCTTATTAACAAGGTTATTATAGATGAAAGGGAGCTTCAGCCATATATAGATGAAGAATATGAAACAATACCTATAGATGGAATAGAAAAAATAGAAGTTGAAGCATTAAGTCATGCTGAGTATTCTCTTTATTCTATTATGTCAATAATGGAATATATTGAAAATGTATGCAATACAGCGGGCGAGTCTTTAACTCAGAAAGATATTGAAGCATTAAAAGACGGAATATCTTGGATACTTGATTCAGTGCCTAGAGCCATATTCTTATTTAATATGAGTTTGGAGTCTTACGGAATTATACATTTAATAAAAATGCTTGAAGTGAAATTGGAAAGATTTAATTCTTTATCTGATAATTTAGAAAAAAACATAGAGTTCTTTAATGAGGAGTTCAAGCCGTTTTTGAAAGAAAAAATGATTCCTGCTATGGAGCTTGTTATAGAAGAGGCTAAAATAAATACTATAGCTTTATTTGCAAGCAATATTACAAGCAGCAATGCATTATATAAAATTGGAAGTCTTCCTAAATTTCTTCCTTTGATATTGGATATATTAGAATCTATTGTTAATAAACTTCAGTCTGGAAATGATAAGGATGCCTTTATATATGCAGAAAAATTTTCACGTATAGTAAGTTTTTCATTCAGCATACTTTCAACAGCAGCTGCTATCTATTCAATAGATTATTCTCAGATTTCTTTGAATTCTGTTACTCTTTCTGATGCTATAAGTGATTTTAATGATATGATGAATAATGTTTTAGAAGCATTTGCTAATGAAGATTATATATCAATAGCAGATTTACTTGAATATGAAATAAAAGAAAGAATAGAAAATATAATGAATTATATACCGCTTGTAGAGGAACATATTGAAAAACTCAATGTTTGATTTTGAAGAAAGCGATAATTCTTTTAAGCCTATGGCTGAGAGAATGCGTCCTCTTTCAATAGAAGAAGTTTTCGGTCAGAAACATATATTAGCTCCTGATAAAACTTTAAGGAAAATGATAGATAAAGATAAAATTACATCTATGGTTTTCTTCGGTCCTCCAGGTGTAGGGAAATCAACTGTAGCTTCAATAATAGCAAAAAAAACTAAAAGCGAATATATAAAACTTAATGCTGTGCTTTCAAATGTATCTGAAATAAGAGAGGCTATTAAAAAGGCAGAAAAGAATTTAGAAAATAGAAAAAAGACCATTCTTTTTATAGATGAGATACACAGATTTAATAAGAGTCAGCAGGATGCTCTTCTTCCAGCTGTTGAAAATGGTTCTGTAATACTTATAGGAAGCACAACTCAAAACCCGTATTTTTATCTTAATAATGCTCTGCTTTCACGTATAATGCTTTTCGAGTTTAAAAATTTGGATGATAATGATATTAGAGAAGCCATAGAAAAAGCTGTTAAAGATAAAAGAGGGTTAGGGGAGTCGGATGTTGATATTGAAGAGGAAGCTGTAAATTTAATAGTACGCTATTCTCATGGGGATGTTAGAAAGGCTTTTACATATCTTGAGGCTTCATATTTAGCAACTCAGATAGATGAAACCAAAGAAAGACTTACTATTACTGAAGAGATAGTAAAAGATGTTACAAGCAAGCAGTCATTAACATTTGATGAGGATGAGCATTATAATACGATAAGTGCTTTTATAAAAAGTGTAAGGGGAAGCGATGTTAATGCTGCCGTTTATTATTTGGCTAGAATGCTTGAATCAGGAGAAGACCCTAGATATATAGCAAGACGTTTATGCATATTAGCTTCGGAAGATATAGGTTTGGCTGAACCTAATGCTATGAATATTGCTGCTTCTCTTGTGAGCATTATTGATTTTATAGGAATGCCTGAAGGAAGAATACCTCTGGCAGAAGTTACAATATATTTGGCATTATGCCCAAAATCAAACTCTGCTTATAATGCTATTAATAAGGCTATGAGAGATATAAGAAATGGTGAGTTATATTCTATTCCAAATTATTTAAAGGATAATCATTCGGCATCATTCGATAAAAAAAGCGATGAAGAATATAAATATCCTCATGATTTTCCTTATCATATAGTAAAGCAGGATTATTTAGAAAAAGGCATAAAGAAAAATTATTATGATCCTGTTGATATAGGCGAGGAGCGTGAGCTTAAAAAACGATATGAATGGATTGAAAAGCATATATGAAAATTAATTAAGCTTTAATTTTTTAGTTAATTTATTGCTTATATCTTTAGTTCCTGATTCGCCTACTGATGTTAAAAAGAATTTTTTATCTGATAATTTTTCATCTATAACTTCATTAACCAATTTTAGATTTACACTGTCTATATATTTATAAATATCTTTAAATGAAATATATTTAGAAGCGTACAATTCATTTCTGGCATTTTTATTCATTATAGATTCTGCATTAAATTTGCTAAATGCCATAGAACTTTTATAGCTTTCTTTAGCCTCTTCAAGTTCTTCTTCTGATATTCTTTCACTAAGAAGTTTTTCTACCTCATAATAAATGCTTTCTATAGTTTCTTTGTATCTGTCTAAGCTGGTAGAGCCATGTATCTCAAAAGTACCGCCATTTATGAAGCTTGAATTATAGCTGTATATACTGTAGCATAGACCTTTATTTTCCCTTATAGCCTGAAACAGTCTTGAATAAGCACTTCCTCCAAATATATCATTAACTATGTTCATGGCATATCTTTTTTTGCTATCGCATGCATTGTATGAAGGCTTTACCAATGAAAAATAAACCTGATGAAGCTCTTTTTTTTCTTTAGTTATTGTTTTATAGTAAAAAGGCAGACTTTCATTAAGCGTTTTAGATTTTTTTTCTAACTGTATTTTTGATAATCTTTTTACAGCATATTCTACATCAAAATTTCCAGCTACTGATATTATCAAATTATTTGAATTAAAATGTTCTTTAAAATAACTGTATACTTTATCTCTGCTTATTTTTTTTATATTGCTTATATTTCCTCCTATAGGAAAACTCATAGATGTTCCTTTATAGGCATTTGCAAAAAATTGATTTGCTGTTATTTCCTCAGGAGTATCATTTGACATTTTTAATTCTTCTATAATTACTTTTTTTTCTTTTTCTATATCATCTTCTCTAAATGCTGAGTTCATTATAACATTTTCCAATGTATCTATGGCTCTGTTAAAATATTTAGATATTATATTTATATAGAATGTTGTTAAATGTCTTGAGGTAAAAGCATTAAATATTCCGCCTACGCCTTCTATATGTCTTATTATATCTTTAGCTGTAAGATCATGAGTTCCTTTAAATAGCATATGCTCTATAAAATGAGTATATCCATTTTCATCTTTAGATTCATTAGCACTGCCTGTTAGGAATACGAATCCTATTGATACGGTGTCAAGCATAGGCATTCTCTCAAGAACAACCCTGATACCGTTTTTAAGTGTAAGTCTTTTTACCATATTTTTTATACCATAAAAAATTATTATATATTAATTTTAGAATTTTCGGCAATATTAATTATAAAAATAAAGTTAATATTATAAAATATCGCATATAGACTTTATAATATTAACCTTCTTTCTTTCTCTTTCACTTAAAGGAGCATATTTTGATTTGTACATAACATCATTAGCAAGTACTATAAATTGTTCCTTTAGCATTTCTGCCGCCTCTTTAGGAGTTTTTCCGTTTCCCTTTATAGCCAAGTCATCATTATTAATAACAAAGTGATCGTCAGCTATTTTAGTTATATATCCTTTTAAAGGAGCTTTAAAATGAAAATCATCTACATCGCTGAAGTTTAATTCAACTTTTTGTTTTTGTGCCATTAATTTATACCTGCCTTTTTTGCATAATCTTCATTGGTTAAACTAAATGTTTTTTGTGTAAATAAAATATCATTGGTGTTAAATGCATACGGTGTTTTGCCTTTGAGTTTGCTTACACCATTCGATATAGCTTGATCTATAATGATATATAGCTCTTCGGCATGTCTTTGCTGATATTTCATTACATCTGCAATAACTATTTCATAAGCCGTCTGCCTTGTAGGAGCTCCTGTGTCGCCTATAATATGATATGAATCTCCATCCAAGTAATCTATCCATAAATAGTTACCCTCATTATCATAAATCTCAAAATCTATATTAACCTTCTGGGACCAAAAAGACATAGAAGCATGAGCATACATTAGACCGTCAATATTTTTTTCTTTTAAAAGTGAAAAAACATCGCCGTCAACTGCAAGCGTTCCAGTAGCCGCCACATAATCAGACCCTAATACATAATAATAATCACTAGGAAGAGATGCAAATTCATCATCTCCTATAGCCTCTTTTAAGGTTACAAGTTTAACCATTTCATTTTGAGAATTAAAATTGCTTATGAAACTGTTTAATACAAAATCTGTATAAATTTCTGTGTTTAAATATTTAAGTCTGTCATAATACTGATTTGTCATGCTTTTTGGAAATGTAAAAGATGCAACTGCAATTGTTCTTTGTTTATTTATAATCTCATCAACTCTCACATAAGAATATTTGCTGGCACATGAAACAAATATAAATAATGCTGTTATAGCTAATATATAAATTTTTATCTTCATTTCTTATTATTTCCTATTCCTCTGCGTTATTATTATTTTCTTCTCTATAGCTTATAACCTGTTTTATTAGAGCTCTAACAGCTATATCCTGATCAGTAGAAGACAGCAAATTAAGAGATCTGTCAACTCTGGCATCATCATAATCTTTCAAAGCTTCAATAGCAGCCATTCTAACCCATTTATTTTTACTTGATAAACTTTCAAGTATTGGGTTTAAAAGCTCATTAGCCTGCAAACGTCCTGCAACTTTTAATCCCTCTATTTGTACCTGCAAATCTGTATCAGAAATCGCTCTCTTTATCCTATCTATAGCCTCAGCATTTTTAGCATCTAATTTTCCAAGCCCAAGCACAGCTAAGCATCTTACATTAAAATCAGGGTCTTCAACACTTGCACGCAGAAAATCACTATAAGCAATATCAGCCTCTATATTTCCTAAAAGCCATACAGCCTCAGCACGCACCTCTCTCCCGCCATTTTGTGCAGCATTAATAACTTCTAATATAACCTCTTCATCATTTGGGTTTTTAGCAAGTTTTTTCTCCGCCTTATGAACATCATCAAGCCTTCTTAAAGTAACATCCTTTTCAGAACATGATAATAACAGCATAGAAGCTATTATGAAAATTAAAATACTTAAATTCTTATTTATAATCATCTATATTTTATAACCATTTACTTTTTATTTTGTTAATCTCATCTTTAGCTTTTTGTACATTCTCTATAGAACCTTGTGCAAATGTATCTTTTCCGCCTCCGCGTCCGCCTGCAGCAGCAATAATATCTTTTATTATATTATTTGCTGATATATTTTTTTCTTTTAAAGCTTTTCCAGTAACCTGTACAAGTATAGAGTTAGATGAATCAGTTTTGCTTATCATTATACTAATACCATCTTTTACCCTTTCTTTTATAGTATCAGCATAAAGTCTTACACCTTTTATATCTTCATTAAACTCCAAGTTATAGAATCTAATTCCATTTAAATCTTCAAAATTCTCCATAAATGAAACAGCAGAAGCTCCTGAAGTTTTTAACTGCTTATTTTCTTTTTGAAGTTTTTTTACTTCATTTTGTAAGTTTTCAGCTCTTATGCTGAGTTCATCTACTTTAGTAGCACCAAGTATATGAGTTAATCCTTTTACTTTATTAAATAATTTTGTAGCTTCTCTTGCTGCCTTAAGCCCAGTTATAGCTTCTATACGTCTTACTCCGCTTGCCACAGAACCCTCGCTGACTATATGGAAATAACCAACTTCGGATGTATTTGTCAAATGACTTCCTCCGCAAAGCTCAACTGAAAAACCATCTCCAATATTGAGTATTCTTACAGTATCAGGATATTTTTCTCCGAATAATGCCTTAGCACCGCATGAAATAGCTTCCTCTTTAGGCATGTATTTTATAACAGCAGGCATTGATTTAAATACTACATCATTAACCTGATTTTCTATGATCATTAATGTATCTTCTGATATGGAGTCTGGATGAGTAAAGTCGAATCTTAGATAATCCTCGCATACAAAACTTCCAGCCTGATTTACATGGCTTCCAAGAGTAAGTTCAAGAACTTTCTGTAATATATGTGTTGCTGTATGATTCTTTCTTATAGAGTTTCTTCTGTCTATATTAACGAACAGCTTTACTTCTTCTCCTACTTTCAAAGTATGATTATCGCAATCAACTATCATTATAACAGTGTTTTCTTTTTTCTGTGTATCTACAACTTTTGATATTTCTCCTTTAGAGTTTTCTATATATCCGTTATCTCCAACCTGTCCTCCCATTTCTCCGTAGAAAGGAGATACATCTGTAATTATAACAGCTTTAGAACTTGAAGTACTGTCCTTCTTATTTCCTTCTTCATATATTGCTTCTATTTTGGCATTGATACCTTTAATCATAGCCTGATAATCTTCGCCTACATATTTGGTTTCGATTTTTTCTACATATCCAAATTTAGATTTTTTATCGCTGTCTGCACCTCTGCTTCTTTTTTTCTGCTCTTCCATAGCCTCTTCAAAGCCAGCTTTATCTACAGTAAAACCATGATCTGAAGCCTCTTCTTCTGTTATATCAAGAGGAAGTCCATAGGTGTCAAAAAGCATAAATGCATCAGAGCCTTTTATTATTTTACTCTCTTTATTTTCTTCCATTACAGCATAAAGTTTATTCATTCCAGCAGATATTGTATTTATAAATTTATTTTCTTCTTCTTTTAATATTCTTTTCACATTTTCTTCTTCTTTAGGAAGATTATCATATATAGTTCCGTATACTCCGACAACAGAACCAGTAAGCTCATTCAAAAAATCAGACTTATAACCAAAATCATTAGCCGTTTTTAAAGCTCTTCTTAAAAGTCTTCTTAATACATATCCTCTGCCTTCATTGGACGGAGTGCATCCTTCAGCTATTACAAAAACCAATGCTCTTAAATGATCAGCTATTAAATTAATTTTAGTTTTATTTTTATCATCATATTTAACATTTAATTTTTTTACTATAGCATCAACTATAGGCTTCATTACATCAGTTTGATAATTGCTTTCTACTCCCTGCGTTATATAGCAAAGTCTTTCAAGTCCCATTCCAGTATCTATACCTACATTTGGAAGAGGCGATAAGTTTCCATCAACATCTTGGAAAAACTCGTTAAATACCAAATTCCAAAACTCCAAATATCTCTCACAATCGCATCCAACAAAACAATCAGGTTTTCCGCATCCTTTCTCTTCACCCATATCAATGTAAAGCTCACTGCAAGGTCCGCAAGCTCCAGAATCCCCAGCAGGTCCCCAGAAATTATCTTTTTTGCCAAGTCTTACTATTTTTTCTTTAGGAACTCCTATATGCTCATTCCAAATCTTAAAAGCATCATCATCCTTTTCATAAATTGAAACATATATTTTTTCTATAGGAAGTTTTATAACCTGAGTAGAAAATTCCCAAGCAAATTCAATAGCCTCTTTTTTGAAATAATCTCCCATAAAGCAGAAATTACCAAACATCTCAAAAAATGTATGATGTCTTGCAGTTTTTCCTATATTTTCTAAATCAGAAAGTCTGAAGCATTTTTGTATAGTAGCAACCCTTGAATAAGGAGCTTTTTTTATCCCAGCATAGTACGGCTTAAATTGAAGCATTCCTGCAGTTGTAAATAAAAGACTAGGGTCATCTATTGGTATTAATGAAGATGATTTTTCTATAGCATGATTTTTACTTTTAAAAAACTCTTTAAATTTTTCTCTTAATTCTAAATGTGTCATATTTTAATTCTCCCCATTATATGAACACTATAATAATGTTTTTATATATTAATTTCCTATTAATAATATACTAAATTAATTATGAATGCAAGTAAAAAGCTAAAAATAGTTAACATAATTTTTTGATTACTAATTAAAAAGAGCTTCACAAAATACATTGCAAAGCTCTTTATATACAATTAATACTCGTTTCATAATGATTTCTTTAAACTAATATATAATTTTTTTTATATTACAAAATATGAATTTCATAATCCAATCTTTTTATATAAATTATCCCTAAATTTATCTCTTAATTTTCTAATAGGAATATACCAACATATTTTATTTATTATTTCTTTTATTTTTTTAGAAGATTTATCAAAATTATTCTTTATATCCTCTAAATATGTTATATACTCATCAGCATTTTTTAAACTAAATCTATAATAACATACATATTCATCTATATCTGTATTAGTTTCTATCACTTTTGGATGATTTATTGTATCTATATTATAGGTTTCAGTATTACCTAAATAATGATCTTTATATTTGCAATGAACACTATCTATTCCCCAACCTATATTACTTACTAAATTAATATTAGGATCTATACATATACCGTCATCTTGAATTATTGAAATAGTCCAAGTATATGACCAACTGTCAATTTTTCTCTCTTTTTGTACTTCAGGATGTTTCATCATATAAACTTATCTTTCCAGTACATTCTCATATATGCATCTTTATAAATATTATCTATTTTTTTGCATATATCTTCATAACTATATTTATCTAAATTTGTATCATAATGTTTCCAAGCTCTTCTCCAAGTAGCCCAGCCCCAGCACTGCATTATAGATGAAAAATAATAAGTATATTCTGAACAAGGCTCTCCATAATGAAATCCTCCTATACTCATAATTCTTTCATTATCTTTATAATAATCTAAAAGTTCTTCGCAAAAATAAAAAAAAGACTGACTAGGCAGACAATCATCTTCAAGTATTATTCCATCTTCTTCATTTTCAAAAAACCAATTAATACCTTCTGATATAGATCTGCGGCAGCCTATATTAACATCTCTAAATAAAGTTTTTACTTCACAATCCCAATCAACTTTTTCAATAATTTTCCTAGTAGCCATACACTTTTCATATTCATTTTCTACATTATTTCTAGGACCATCGGCTACTACGTATAAGCGAGGAGGTTTTGCTTCTCTTATAGCTTCAAAAACTCTATTAGTTAATTCCTCTCTATTAAAAATTAAAAAAAGCACAGGTTTATTCATATAAGAACTCCGATATTATAGCCTATATATTTTTCATAACAATAAACTTTGCATTTATAAATATATCATTTACTGCGATTCTAAAAACTTAATTATAACAAATTTACTTTGTAATTATAAATAAATAATATATATTTGTCAACGAGCAGCAGATATTAATATTTTTCATTTTCTTTTGCATATAAAATAGATTTCTTAAATACACATTGAAGTACTATTTAGTTATATTTCATAATTAAAAATTTATTTCTATTTTTTATTTAAATATTAACTCTATTAATAAAAAATCATACTTAAATAATTTTAAAAAATTTAAATTACATATGAACGCCTAATAATTCATATATATATAATTATTAAACATTTACTAATAAAAGTAAAAACATAAGAAAAGGGATTTACTTATTATAAAATTAGCAAATCCCTTTTTTATTATATTAATTTAATAACTATTCTATTATTATTACATAAGTCATTCTAGCACGTTTAATTGTTATAGTGAAAGACTTATCATTGCCGTAAGATTTAACAAACTCATTATAATCATTAGTATTAGATATTGTTATTCCATTTATAGCTTTAATAACATCACCTGGTCTAAGTCCAGACTGATATGCTTTAGAGTTTTGAGTCATATTAAGTACAACAACACCTCTTTCATTGCTTCTAATTTGAAGTCTTTGAGATATTTCAGGAGTTATATCAGAAACATCTAATCCCATCCAAGAACGTGCATTGCCTTGTCCGTTATTTTGCAAAGTTCTGTTAGGAACAACTGCTTCATCATCAACTCTAGCTTCAATAGTTACTTTAGTTGATCTTTCTCTGCCGTTTCTTAAATATTTAACAGTAACCTCTTTTCCTACTTTTGTAGTTGCTACTTTATTGAATAAATCACCTGATCTAGTCATTTTTTCGCCGTCAAATTCTATAATTATATCACCGTCTTCCAAACCGCCTTTAGAAGCAGGAGAATCAGGTATAACTTCGCTTACATAAACACCGCTGTTTTGCTTAACATTAAGTCCTCTTGATAGATTTTCATCAATATCCTGAAGGTATATACCTAAATATCCTCTAGTTACTTTTCCGTTTTCTTTTAAATCTGTCATAACAGAAGTGGCAAGATTAATAGGGGTAGCGAAACCTATACCAATACTTCCGCCTGAAGTAGAGTATATTAAAGTATTAATTCCTATAACCTGACCATGAATATTAAATAAAGGTCCTCCTGAATTACCAGGGTTTATAGCAACATCAGTCTGTATATATCTTTGGTATTTGTTAGCTCCTACATCGCTTCTTCCTTTAGCACTTACAATACCGAATGTTACAGTATTATTAAGACCATAAGGGTTTCCAATAGCAATGGCAAACTCACCTGGCTCTATAGCGTCGCTGTCGCCTAAAGCAACATAAGGGAAAGTTCTGTTATCAGCTTCTATTTTTAATAAAGCTAAATCATAAGCTTCATCATACCCTATTAACTGTGCAGGAAGCTCTCCGTCCTCTCCATAAAGAGTTATCATTATTTTAGTAGCACCTTTAACTACATGATAATTAGAAAGCACATAACCATCTTCATTAATTATAAAACCGCTTCCTAAAGATTTTTGGCTTCTTCTTTGTCTAGGTACCTGATCTCCAAAGAAGAATCTAAAGAAATCATCAGCATATCTGTCTTGTTCAGTCTGACCTGCTTCAATTTCTGTGGATATATTAACAACAGCAGGCATATTTCTATCAACTACATCTCTTATAGCACTTTCAACTTCTAAAGCTCCATCTAATGAACCAGAAAAAGCTGTTTTTTCAGGTGCTGCCTGTGCATGAACCAAGAATTCATCTTTCTTATAATTTTTTTCATAAGAAAAAATAAAGAATGAAATTATGATTCCAACTAAAGTAAAAGTAAGTCCAAGATTTAAAAAGAACATAAAAGAACGTTTTTTTTGCTCCATATATGCATAACCTCCATAAATATATAATATATATTAACCTTTTTTAAATTACTAAAAATTATATGAATTGTCAAATTTATAACAGTTAAAATTAATATTTATAAAAAAATTATATGAAATGTAATCCCCTAAGAAACAAAATAATGACAATCATATCAGTTTTAGTATATAATATAAACCTAAATCAAAAAAACAAGGTAAAAATATTATTTATAATTATTATTATCATAAAATATTTCAGGTTCGCCTTTTGGTCTTGTATTCCACCTAGTATGAACCCAAAGCCAATTTTCAGGATGCTTAGCAATAATTTCTTCCAGCTTTTTTGTGTATCTTTGCACATTATGTCTTAATGTTTCTTCTTTTGTTTCTTTTTCTTCTATATACATAATATCATAAACTATAATTTTATGATGTCCGTATCTGTCTGGCAAATCATAAAGTATAGCCATAGGAAGTTTTGTTTTCATGGCTATTGCAACAGGTCCAACAGCTGTTGCACATGGATATCCAAAGAAGTCTACAAATATTCCTTGTGTATAATTTTGATCAGATAAAAAAGCTACAGGAGTATTTTTGTTTAAGGCATGAAATATATCTCTTAAATCTCCCCATCTTGATATGCATGTCATGCCTCTTTTTTCTCTCCATGATTTCATATAGGCATCTAATTTAGGATTATCAAGAGGTCTTACTATAACACTTGGATCATATCCATGTATTGCAAAATAAAATGCTATATATTCCCAATTTCCAATATGACCTGTAATAGCTATGATTCCTCTATTCTTTTCATGCATAGCTTTATCAAAAATATCCTGACCTTCTATCTTTATACGTTTTAAAATCTGCTCATTAGACATTCTTGATGCTTTTATAAATTCGGCAAAAGTCATAAGCATTGATTCCATAGAACGCTTTGCAATTCTTTTTCTTTCATGAAAACTTTTTTCAGGAAATGCCTGCTTCAAATTTATTAAAGCTACCTTTCTGCTTTTAAAAGCAAAAATATACATTAATATGCCCATTAATTTAGCAAATAATACAACAATTATATAAGGCATAAATGATATTATTTCCATTAGTATGCGTAATGGAACATATTCAAGCATAATAACTTTTGGTGATTTATAAGCCAAAATAAAACCTCACATCAGCACGAAATTATTTTTTATCTTCTTCACTTTCATCAAATCCATCCCCTGGTTCATCTTTTATCTGTTCTTCATTATTATTTTCTGTGTCTTTATTATCATCATTATCTTCTGTTTTAATTTCTTCTTCATTATTACTATTGTCATTTTCTTCTGCTTCTTTTTCTTCTTTAATAGTTTCTGTATTTGCAGAATTTTCTTCTTTTACAGAATCATCTTTTATAGGCTCATCTGTTATAGATCCAATTATAGGCTCTTCTTCATCAGCTCCCTCAATTAATATCCCAGCTCCAGATAATTCTCCCTGAGTGATTAAGTAATTAAAACCAGATATAAAGTAATAGGCTTCAGTTAATGCTTTCATAACATTATAGCCTTGTATTCTTTTTTTGCTTTTACCTATATCAGCAGAGAAAGTTAATATATCATTAGGATTTTCTATTATTCTTTCTCTTTCCTCTTTATCTAATAAAAGTTTATCTAATTTTTTCTTGAACGGTGTTATTATAGAAACAAAAGTATTTCTTAGATTTTTAGCTAAATATGAACGCTGACCATTTTTATCTGAAAGCATTGATACTCTTTGCTCAAAACGCATAGTTTTATCAGCTTCTACTTTTTCTATTGTTTTGCAAAGTTCACTGTATTCATTTAATCTAGAATTAGTATCTGATAATGACAAGAATATATTATTAAAATCATTTTTATAATCTGTTCTAACCTGATTATCATACACTAAATTATATCTAACCTTATTAGATACAAATACAGCAGAATATTCTCTGTCCAAGAAATCTATTAATACTTTTATTCTGTAAATTTTATCTTTAGTAGAAACAACAAAGAAAGGGTCTGCTTCATATTCTATTCCATTGTCTTCTTTCTTGAAAGATACGCATTTATTGATAAGTTTAACACCTATAGATTCAACTTTGCTTAATTTATCTTCTTCTGAACCTTCTTTATTTTTTCCTATGTTTTCTTTTGCTTCTTCTATTTTTATTTCCTGAAGTTTTTCTTTATCTTTTTTCAATTTTGTGTGATATCCTAATATATCAGCTTCAGTAATATTAAAAAATCGGTTAAAATCATTTATAGTTTCAAGTTTTTCTTTAGACGCATATTGTAATAAAGCAAATAACTTAGGATAATATTTTGAATATATAAGCTCAACAGCTCTTTTGAATGCTGATATTCTTGAATTTACTATTCCTTTGCTGATATTATCAACCATAGCATAAGCAAACATTGCCTTTTCCCCAGCTATCTTCATTCTTGAAGAATAAGTATGAAGTACATATAATGGTCTGAACATAGCTTTTATTTCTTTTACATAACTTTCAGCCATAACATTAGTATTTAGTTCTTTATATGGTCTTAAAAAATCTTTATAAAGTTTTTCATCATATTGATCTTTTATTCTCTCCAAAAGCTCTAAATCTTCCAAATCTTTGGCAAACTGAGATACTATTTTATCATGCTTAATCTTAGAATCTATATTTGAAGATTCAACAGGATTTAAAGCATTAAAAATTAGGGTATCCATTTCAAGTAAAGCAGCTATTACATTTTTATCTATAAAGTTTAGAAATTTAGGATTAACATTTCCTCCTACAAATGTAATAACACCTGCACTAAGAGCATTGAACCATAATTTCATATTATAAAATACGCCGTTATCTTTTTTAAGAGTAATAGTATTATTAGAAGCAGATGTTTTTGTTTTTGCTTTATTATCAGAAGGCAAAGATCTATTATTAGAAGATGAATCCGATTTTCCTCTTGAATCTGATGAAGTACTGCTTCTTCTTCTTGAGCCTCCTACTACCCCTGTATTTACTTTCTTTTTATCTGCTATTACCTCACCGCCTGCATCGACAAATTTATTAAACAAGTCTTTTCTTGTATTTTGTTCAAGATTATCTAATTTTAATCTATCTCTAGTATTGTCTATATCACCCATAGAAAAATAGCTCCCTTTATTAATAAATTATATTTTATTTTTCTCTATGTATTATAGTAGCAGTACCTTGGTTTTCTGCCATAATAGTCATGCTTGATATTTGAACATGACTTTTGCGAGTTAATACATACTCTATATTATCGGCTATATCTTCAGCATATAAAGGATTAAATCCTTTATACACATTATCTGCTTTTTCTTTATCACCCTTAAATCTTACAGTAGAAAATTCTGTATTAACGGCACCAGGCTTAATATTTGTTACTTTTACAGGTTTATCTATTAATTCAACTCTTATACTATCTCCAAACATCTCGACAAATGACTTTGTAGCACAATATATAGCTCCTCCGCTGTAACCTTCATCGGCAGCAGTAGATGATAAATTTACTATATGTCCATGTTTGCTTTTTATTATGAAAGGAAGAAGCATTCTAGTTAATACTGCAAAGCCTTCGCAATTAACTCTTATCATCTGTAAAACATCTTCCATACTATTATTAGAATATACATCTTTTCCTAAAGCTAATCCAGCATTATTTATAAGTATGTCAATATTTTTCCACTCATCTTCAAGATTGTTCACAGCATTAATTATTTCATCTGTTTTTGAATAGTCAATCTTTATTACTTTTACTTTTATATTATAATTTTTTTCAAATGATGATTTTAATTCATTAAGTTTTTCTATTCTTCTAGCAGTTAAAATTAGATTAACACCATTAGAAGCAAGCATTTTAGCAACAGCCTTTCCAATACCCGCACTAGCACCTGATACAAACGCTAATCTTCCGCTTATATTTTCTGTATACATTTATGACTCCCAATTTTTACTATAAATTTAATAATTATTTGCAGTATTATATATTTTGAATGCTATATTGCAATAGCATATAAAAAATATTTTTTATTAAACAAAAAGGGATATATTTTTATAAATATATCCCTTGTATTTTTATACATAGTAATGATTATTATTATTCATAAGTTCTAACCATGCCTGCAACATCCTGAGCTGTGTACTGCATTCCAACTTCATTTAGGTATTTAGAAACCAAAGCATCCATTTGACTTTTAAGTCCTTTAGAATACAATTCCATAACTACAGTACAGTTCTGCTGAGAATCCCATTTGCTTTCTACAACAGAAGCTCCTCTTATTCTTCCGCCCACTCTTTCCTGTATAACATATTCATCTATCATACCTTTTTCTGTGGAGCTTAATGATTCTACATAAGAACCTACTATCTTAGCTACTATTTTATTTTTTGCATCCAATTCAGCAGCCTGTTTAGAAGTTAATTCTCTTCTAAACTTATCAGTTGATTCTATATCAGCAGCAGGAGAACCCATTCCCATTACTCTAAATGTATCATCATTAATCCATCCTTCAGGGCTGCTTTTGCTTATTCCTGTTCCGCATGACATTATAAATAATGATAGTGCTAGGGCAGTAATATAGTATTTTATATGTTTTTTCATAAAACTCCTCCTTTCTCAAAACTATATTATTATATATATTATATATTATGAATATTATATTGCAATAGTAATTACAAATTAATATCTATAGTATAATATAAATATGCATTATTTATCGGATTA
This sequence comes from uncultured Brachyspira sp., assembly GCF_944388875.1. Classification (GTDB taxonomy): domain Bacteria; phylum Spirochaetota; class Brachyspiria; order Brachyspirales; family Brachyspiraceae; genus Brachyspira. Next base: position 44,615 of record NZ_CALXKQ010000005.1, on the reverse strand, counting down.
TTTTAAATTTATTTATAAAAGATTATTATTTGCTATTACTCATAAGTTCTAACCATACCAGCAACATCCTGAGCCGTATACTGCATTCCAACTTCATTAAGATATTGAGAAACCAACTCATCCATCTTGTTTTTAAGACCTTTAGAATACAATTCCATAATAACAGTACAGTTTTGCTGATAATCCCATTTGCTTTCTATAACTGATAATCCTCTTACCCTTCCTGCGACTCTTTCCTGTATAACATATTCATCTATCATGCCTTTTTCAGTTGAACTTAATGATTCTATATAAGAGCCTACTATTTTGGCTGCTATTTTGTTTTTTCCGTCTAATTCAGCTGCCTGTTTAGCATTTACTTCTCTTCTGAATTTGTCTGATATATCTTTTGAAGGAGAACCCATACCCATTACTCTGAAAGTATCATTATTTATCCAGCCTTCTGGATTGTTTTTACTGATACCAGTTCCGCATGAAGTTATAAATAATAATGAAGAAATAAAGATTATAATTAATATTTTTTTTATCATAAGTATCTCCTATTTATTAAGATTATATGTATAATTAATCTTTAAATTATGTAAATTATATATTTTTAATATCATATTTCAATATGGTTTATTAGAATTTTTAAGATTATAATTGACATAAAATAAACATTATATATAATTATTAACTAATATTATCTTATTTAAAATCAAGGATCTAAAATGAAACTCAAACATACAATCAATTTTATTAAAAAACATACTGTAGCTGTTTTTGTAAAAGTTGAAAAAGAGGAACCTAAAGTATGTACATTCAATGAAGAATATATAAAGTTATTTAATAGTTTGGTGAAAGATAAATATTATACAACTTCTACTCCTTTTGCTTTCGCTTTTGCAAGCAATACTAGAGTTATTTTTATTACATATAAGGAAGTAAAAAATTATATGTATGAAACTTGGAAAAATGCGGGAGCTTCTTTAATAAAAATAATGAAAGATTTGCATATTGATGATATAGAAGTTGATATGGCTGAATTGTTTTCTGAAATAGCTTCTGAGGAATCTTATATACAGTTTTGTTTAGGAATTATACTTTCTTCATATAGTTTTGATAATTACCTAGGTGATAAAAGATTAAAAGAGCAGACTCCTATAAAAAATATTCTTTTGGTTTCTGAACATAAAAAAGATACTGAAAATGCAATAGCTAAGGCAAGTCAGATAGCAGATAATATATTCTGGGCTAGAGATATGATTAATGAACCAAGCAATGTTATAAACTCATTAACATTCGCAGACAGAGCTAAAAAGCAGGCTGAAAGCAGAAAAATTACAACAACGATATTAACAGAAAAAGAATTAAAATCTGCAAATATGAATGGAATATTAGGCGTTAATGCTGGAAGTAAGAATCCTCCTAGAGTATTTATAGCACAATATAAAAAAGCTAAAGCAAAAAGAAATATTTTATTGGTTGGAAAGGGAATAACTTTCGATACAGGCGGAATGTCATTAAAACCTGCTGATAGTATGCTTGGAATGAAGGACGATATGTCTGGAGCTGCTGCTGTATGCGGGGCATTATTTTTAATATCAGATATGGGATTGGATGCCAATGTTACTGTTATATGTCCTTTAACTGACAATAAAACAGGAAGCGGAGCAATAAATCCTGGAGATATATTAAAAATGCATAATGGCGTAACTGTAGAGGTTGTAAATACAGATGCTGAGGGAAGACTAATACTTGCTGATGCTTTATCTTATGGAATAAAAAAATATAATCCAGACTTTGTTATAGATATAGCTACTTTAACAGGTGCTTGCTCCATAGCTTTAGGTAAGCATGCCACAGGTTTAATGTCTAATGATAAAGCTTTGGCAAATGCTATAAAAGAAGCAGGCGATGATACTTATGAAAGAGTTTGGGAACTTCCTATGTTTGATGAGTATAAAGAACAAATCAAATCGGATATAGCAGATATAAAAAATACAGGCGGAAGAGAGGCTGGAACTATTACAGCAGCACAATTCTTATCATATTTTACAGAAGGTTCAAGATGGGCACATTTGGATATAGCATGCACATCATACAGTAATGCATCAAACAAATATATTACAAAAGGCGGTACAGGTGTTGGGGTTTATCTTCTTGCTAAAACAGTAGAAAAACTTGTTGATATAGATAAATTTTAATTAAATAACAAAATATATTTTAATTTTTTAAAAAATAATCATAGCATAATCAATTTGTTATGATTATTTTTTTATATTTTCCCAATTTAAGCTTTTTTCTCTATCTTTATCAGTTATATCCCTAATCACCTTGCAAGGATTTCCAAAAGCAACTACATTATCAGGTATATCTTTTACAACAACACTTCCAGCACCAATTACAGCACCGTTTCCTATTTTTACCCCGCCCAAAACAATAGTATTAGCACCAATCCATACATCATTCCCAATAGTTATAGGGTAAGCATATTCTATATAGCTGTTTCTTCTTTCTATATCTAAAGGATGACCTGCTGTATAAAAACCGCAGTTTGGTGCTATAAAAATATTATCTCCGAATTTCACATTTGCACAATCTAATATTACACAATTATGATTAACATAAAAGTTATTTCCTGTTTCTATATTAAATCCATAATCACAATAAAAAGGTGCTGTAATAAAAAAATCTTTTCCTATTTTACCGAATAACTTTCTTATAATATCTTCTCTTTCCTTTGACTGATTTGATTTTAAAAAATTATATTCAAGACATAAATCCTTAGCCTTGTTCCTCATTTTTTCTAAATCTTTATCTGAGCTGTAATACTCCATTCCTTTAATCATTTTTTCTAATTCTTTCATTTCTATTTGCCCTCCTAATAATAATTATAAAAATAAAAATTAGTTTTTCAAGTTTAAACTTGAAATTATTTATGTAAAATGTTATAATGAATGTTCAAATTAGATAAAAATGGGAGTGTATATGCCTTCAGGAAGAAAAAGACTTCGTCAAAAGATGGCTACGCATAAACGCAAAAAACGTTTACGCAAAAATAGGCATAAAAAGAAATAATATATTTTATATAACATTATACTCAATATAATGTTTTCATCTCTTGAATTTATAGTTATTTATTGGGAAAGAATATTATGGCAGTTAATGTAAATACTGTTATAGAAGTATGTGTGGGGCTTCATTGCTCTATGAATGGTGCTTATGCTCTTTTAGAGGCTATTCGTTCTCATTATGACTTAGAAATAGGCGTGCCGTCTTCCGATGGTATGCTGCTTAAAGAGATGGAATGTATGCATGATTGCCGTAATGCCGTGCCTGTACTTGTTAATGGTATGGAATGTACAAAATCGTCTTATAAAAGTATTATAAAGTATATAGAAGCTGTACATGTAAGAAAAAGATGAAAGAGTTTGTACTGCATACCCGAAATTGTATCAATAATATTAGTTTATACAAAGATCATTTTGGGGATTATTTGATAAATGAAGTGCTTGTTGAAAGCATATTGAAAGACCTTGAGAATTATCCTATATTTACTAGGGATATTTTTCAGAATTCTCTATATGAAATATTAATAAAAGATAATGGCAGCAAAAAAGAAGATAATATTTTAATAAATGCCTGTTCATTTGATTATTTAGTTTTTAAAGATAAGTTTTTAATAAAAAATAATCCTCATCTTATTTTAGACGGTTCAGTATTCATAGCTAAGATGCTTAATATAAGCAATTTAGATATAGTATTAAAAGATTATTATTTAGAAGAAAAAGATATATTATTAAAGGCTATTGCTGAATTTGAAGATGCAGATTTTAAATATAAAATAAATATTTCTATATATGATGAAGATTCATATTATAAAGATAAAAAAATCAGAATAACACCTTCATATTTAGAAAGCAAAAAATATGTATTTGATTTAGAAACTATAGCTCAATTTACATATTTAGCACATATAGGAGAACTGAGCGGTTCTTCTGATATAAAAGGAACATATATACTGTCTTTATCAGGAGATATTAAAGAACCAGATATATATGAATTTGAAATTGGCAGATCATTTAAGGATATAGTAAAAACTGCAGGAAATTTTGATAAAGATTACAGTATAAAGTGCGTATTTACAAATGGTTTTTTAAATCCTCCTATGGATATTGATACATTTTTAAAAATGAATTTAGACTATAGCTTTAATACAATTATTGGAAATGGCGGTATATGCTTTATAAGAGAGGACAGATGCATGATAAGGGTTGTATTAAAGATAGTTAAATTTGCCAAAAGTATATCATGCGGCAAATGCATGCCTTGTAATTATGGTTTTGATTTATGCGAGTATTATATCAATAGAATACTTTTAGGGAAATCTATTTTTAGTGATTATTCAAATTTAAAAGATACTGCTGCAATGATACATAATATGTCATCATGTTTATATATAAAATCTTTAGCTCATTGTATATTATCAACTATAGAAATGTTTAAAGATGAATTTCTTTATGCCGTAGAAAATAAGATAACTTTGTATAGTTTTATATAAAAAATCATTATTTTTGGGGATTTTATTATGATAATAAAATTTACTGCAGATGGAAAAACAGTTTCTGCCCAAAGAGGATATACTATATTACAGGCTTTATCATACGCCAATATAGATGTACCGCATTTATGTTCATACAAGATAAACAGCACTAATACTTTTGAAGAAAAAAATAATTTGCTTAGATGCAGATTATGTGTTGTTAAGGTAAAAAAAAAGAATGAGGAAAGCTATAGTTTAAAATATGCATGCAATGAGATAGTTGAAAACGGCATGAGCGTATTAAATAATAATGATGAGGATATAATAAAATACAGAACGGCATTATTAAATTCAATACTTTATATGCATAAGCCTATATGTGAAAGCTGCGATGCTGATTATATTTGCAGATTAAAAAAATATTTAGATATTTATAATATTTCTATAGAAGCATCAGAAAATGCATCTGCTGATAATATCAATATAGATGAAATAAAAAGTATTATATCAAATATAGGTTTGCCTGAATATATTAAGGCAGATTATGACAGATGTATCAGCTGCGGAATATGCGAAGATTATAAAACTATATGCGGTTATAGTTCTATGATAGCAGATTTTTGTCCTACTCATGTATTTTATGCAGTAAGACCTATAGACGATAAAATAAAAGATGATTTAAGCAAACCTAAAAGCATAAGAAGTTTTTGTATAGGATGCAATAGTTTATGCGATGCCGATTATATATATATTAATAACAGTATAAAGGATATTTCTTCTCCTTTTGGTAAAAAGTACGGATTATGCGATTACGGAAGAAAAATGGATTATTATTCAAATAATACATTTGAGCTTCCTTTAAATAATGGTATTCAGTGTAATTTTAAAGATGCTAAAGATATGTACCTAAAATTTATGGAGGATATAGATATTGATTCATGTTTGGGTATATATTCGAGCATGTATCCTATAGAGGATATTAAGGCTTTTGATGAATTGATTTATTCTAACGGTATACTTAATATTATTTGTAAAAAAAATAGAATGGCTACAAATTCTGAAGTTATAAGAGATAATTATACAAATATTAATGATTTTTCTATCAAAGAGTTAAAAAATAAGGATTATGATGCTAATATTAATGATGATAAATACAGTAAATATATAATACTAGGAGATGTTTTGGATGATAATAATGATGAAATAATATCTTTTTCCAAGAAGCATAAAGGAAATTATATAGTATTTAGTCCATGTTTTTCTGTATTGGCGTATAATGCATATTTAGCTTTTCCAATATCAGGTTTAGGAGAGTTTAGCGGACATTATATAGACAGGCATGGAAAGAAAAAAGAAATGCCTTCATTTTTGAAGATTAATAAAAATAGATTAAATTTAAGAGATTTGTTAAAATATTTGTATTTATAAAAATTTTGTTCTATACTATATACTAGAAGGTTTATGATATATTAGATTAATTTTATTGTGTTTTTATATAAAAGGAGATTCATTTATGGCAAGAACAAGGTCTGATATACTCCATAATGATAAAAATTACGATATCATTATTATAGGCGGAGGTGTTATAGGTGCTACAGTGGCATTAAAAACATCACGTGTAGGAATTTCAACACTTCTTTTAGAAAAACATGACTTTTCTTACGGTGCTTCTTCGCGTACTTCTAAGATGCTTACGGGCGGATTCAATGATATGAACAGCAGGAATATTATATCTACCGCTTTTAAAGTTAAAGAAAGAAATAATCTAATGTATAAAAGTTCTTTTGGTTCATTTGGAATTGTAAATCCTATATATGATCATGGAGGAAGCGGAATATTTAGAGAAGAAATTAAAGCTTCCTTATATGATGTATTATCATTATTCGGAAAAACCAAAAGGCATGTTTCTCACAGCAGAAATTCCACTTTAGAATGTCTGCCAGACTTAATTAATAATGATGTAATAGCTTCTATAGAGTATAACGAAGGTTTACTAGATGATTCTAGATATGTTATGGAAATACTTTTAAAGGCTGAGAGTTATGGTGCTGATATACTGAATTATGCAGAGGTAAAAGCATTTGAATATAATCAAAAAGAGATACAAAATGTTGTATTCAGTGATAATGTTACTAAAAAAATTTATACTGCTTCTGCTAAAACTATACTTATAGCTGCTGGAGCTTGGGGAAATAAGATTAGCTCTTTAGTTCCTAATGGATATTTTGAGAATAGGGTTTCTTATGTCAAAGGTACTCATTTAATTATTGACAGCGATGCTATTCATATTAATAAGGCAGTTGTGCTTCCTAAGATAAAATCAAGACCTAATGTTTTTTTAATGCGTTGGAAAAATACAACGATAATAGGTCCTACTATAAAAAAATATAATTCAGATTTGGACTGCATATATGCGGCAAGCGATGAGGCTGAGTATTTGCTTGATGTTTATAATACGTATTTTAGTTCTATAGTTAATAAAAATCATATAGTAACCACTCAGTCTGGTATGATGCCTGTAAATCCTTCAGATATAAGAATACATGCTCACCCTAATTATAGGTTATTTTTGGTTGAAGGCGGTAATTTTACAACTTCGTCTTTAGTTGCAGTTAAGACTTTAATAAAGATGTACGGAAAGCCTTATAAATGGTTCAGCAATCAAAAAATAATGACAAATAAATTAGAAAGGAACATTGAATGGGTGCTTAATGACGGCATTGTGAAATTTTTAATAGATTATTACGGCTCTGTTGATTTGGTGTTACGCCTTAATGATTTTTGCAAAAATGATTCTTCTTTACTTGTTGAAGTTGGTCTTGATTATAGAATCAATAGGGGGTTAATAAAGTATTTTGTAGAAGTTGAACATGCTGTTCATTTAGATGATATTATGATGAGAAGATTAAGATTTATATTGACTGAAAATGACTGCGGAACATTGATAGCTGAACATATTGCAGAAGAGATGGCTAATATTTTAGGCTGGAGTAAAGAAAGACTTGAATGGGAAATAAAAAGATACAGAACAGAAATAAAGAGGGCTAGAGTTTCACTATTTTAATATTATAAAAACTATAAAAGAGCAGAATTATAATCTCTGCTCTTTTTTATTATTTTATTATATTAATTCTTTAAAGCCTTTTAATATATTAAGACCAGTACTTCCGCTTTTTTCAGGGTGGAATTGTATGCCGTATACATTATCATTTTTTACTACAGCAGGTATATTTATTTCATATTCGCTGTCTGCTATTATGCTTTCTTCACAGTATTTTCCATAATATGAATGAACGAAATAAACGTATTCCATACTATTAATGTATTTGAATAATTTATCTTCTTTTTTGATATTTAAATTATTCCATCCCATATGAGGCACTTTTAGAGATTTATTTTTTAAATCCTTATCTATAGGACAAATGCTTCCTTTTATTAAACCAAGTCCGTTATATTCACCATATTCATAGCTTTTATCAAAAAACATCTGCATACCTAAACATATACCTAGAATTAATTTTCCATTTTTAGCTTCATCTATTATAGTGTTTTTAAGAACTCCGTTATTTCTTTTCTCTAATTTTTCTATGGCATCCCTGAAAGCTCCTACCCCAGGAAGTATAATTGAATCAGCATTTTTTATAATTTTTTCATCATCTGTAAGTTTGGTATTTATTCCAACATATTCAAGTGATGACATAAGTGAAAATAAATTTCCAACTCCGTAATCTATTATAGCTGTCATATTAATGTCCTAATTGTTAATTAAAATCTATTTAAGCTATTATACTGAAATAAAATATAAAAGTCAAAATCTATTAATTATTTTCAATCATTCCTTTTGTTGATAATACTTCATCCTTATATCTTTCATCTATTTCACAAGCCTGAGCCAAAGCACGTGCCACTCCTTTAAAAATAGATTCTATTATATGGTGAGTATTTTCTCCATGAAAAGTTTTTATATGCAAAGTTATATTCATAGAGTTTACAAAAGCAGTAAAAAATTCTTTTACAAGCTCCGTATCAAAATCTCCGACTTTTTCATGTTTTAAATCGCTTTCAAAAACTAAATGACTTCTGCCGCATATATCAACAGCAGCCAATGTTAAAGCCTCACACATAGGCATGCAGAAATTGCCGTATCTTTTTATACCTTTCATATCTCCTAAAGCCTCAGAAAAACATTTTCCCAAAACTATTCCCACATCCTCAACAGAATGATGATAATCCACCTCTATATCTCCAAAGCATTCCGTATTTAAATCGAATCTTCCATGTTTTGCAAATAAATCAAGCATGTGATTAAAAAAACCGATATGTGTATTATTCTCATATTTACCTGTTCCATCTATATTTAATTCAATTTTGATTTTTGTTTCTTTTGTATCTCTTTCAATATGTGAAGTTCTCATTTTATTTTAATCTCCTAAAATAATATTATTTATTATATAATATAATGATGCTTTAATTTTTTTTCAATATCTATATATAAAGTTTTATAGATTTGATATATAATTATTATATTAGGAGTTAATAATGGGAACTTTAGAAAATTTTAATGTACATGATTTAGGAAATTACAATTCAAGAATGACTAAGGAGCAGGTTAGGGATAAAGTTTATAAAGATAAAAATATTGAGATTGCTATAAAAGATGGTGTAGAAAATTATTTGGACTCTATAATGAAGCAGCTTTATCCTAGTACGGCATCTGCAGAATATGAATATTTAAGCGATTATACTCTTATTACAACAGAAATTTTTGAAGAAGGTTATGTTATTTCAGATGTTCATATAGATGTTAATATGATTATATATGATTATTCAAGTAAGGATGATAATAAAAAAGAGAGATATATTGCCTTAAATAATAATTATTTAATGGGACTTAATTTAAAATTTACATTAAGGAATATAGATGATGATATAGAAGATATTGAAGTTAGATACTTTAATATATACGGTTTTACAGATAATTTGAAAAATAATTAATAGCTGATAACTTATAAAAAATAAAGCTATCAGCTGTAATTTAAGATTTAGTTTTTTTCTTCAAAGCAAGTATTGAAATAAACTCAAAAGCTATATTGGCTGCTAAATAAGAAGTTATTTCAGAACTGTCATAACAAGGAGCAACTTCTACTACATCAAATCCCACATAATTAACATTTGATAAAGCTCTTATCATAGTTAAAGTTTCATAAGAAGTAAATCCTCCAACTTCAGGAGTTCCAGTACCTGGGGCATAAGCAGGATCAACAAAATCTATATCAAATGTTAAGAAAGTTTTATTATTTCTTACTCTGTTTAGTATTTCCTCATTTAATTTTTCAAATCCCATTTCTCTTACTTTATGTGCTGGTATGAGTTTTAAACCAAGTTCAGCGGCCTTTTTAAACTCATCAGGATCATACAAAGAACCTCTCATTCCTATTTGTATAGATTTATGAGGATCTATTAAATTTTCTTCTATAGCACGTCTAAAAGGTGTTCCATGATTATATTTCTGTCCGAATACCAAATCATTTATATCAGCATGAGAATCAAAATGTATTAATGATACAGGACCATGTTTTTTAGCTATAGACCTTAATTCTGCCAAAGTAATGCAGTGATCTCCTCCGAGTGAAATAGGTATAACATCATTTTTCAATATTTCATCCATTTCGGATTCTATATTTTTATAAGTTTCTAAAATGTATCCAGGTATTATATTAATATCACCATAATCAGCACCATTTAATTCTTTTAAAACGTTAACTTCAAATATAACATTATTGGGCTTAATCATTGTTGATATTTGCCTTATAGCACTAGGACCGAATCTTGCTCCTGTTCTGTATGAGCATGCAGTATCAAAAGGTATGCCTATTATAGCAAAATCTAAACTGCTTAAATCAGAAGCTTTAGGAAGTCTCATAAAGTTTCCTGTATTGCAGAATCTAGGAGAACTTAATGCACTTAATGGTTTATTTTCCATAAAAACGTCCTTAAAATGAAAGTAATTATAGAAATAAAATTATATTATAAAATATATTTTGTCAATTATATATTTATAGATATAAATCGGCATGCTCTTTCTGCGGCATCTTCTATTAAAAGTTTAGAATTTTTTATAGCTTCTTCCAATGGCATAGCTCTTTTTAAAGCAGGCATAATTGAAGCAATACCCATATTATAAACAGCTTCAGCACCGTCCCTTATATCTCCTACTATAGCAATTACTGGTATTCCATTGGCTCTTCTGGCAACACCTACAGGAACTTTTCCTTTTTTAGTTTGTCCGTCAATAGCACCCTCTCCAGTTATAATAAGAGAAGCATCTTTTATTTGATCCTCAAAATCTATAATATCAAGTACAGCATCTATACCGCTTTTTAACTCAGCATTGCAGAAAGCTAAAAGTCCGCCTCCAAGTCCTCCTGCAGCACCTGCCCCTTCTATATAATCTATTTCTTTACCATATTTTTCTTTTACAACTCTAGCTATATTTTTAAGACCATTATCAAGTATATCAAAACTCGCTTCAGTAACTCCTTTTTGCTTGCCATATATTGCAGTAGCTCCGTTTTCTCCGTAAAGAGGATTTTTAACATCGCATGCAGCACTTATTTTTATATCAAATATTCTTTTATCTACATTGCTGTCATCTATAGCAGAAACTTTTATCATATTTTCAGCAATAGCATCAAGTTCATTGTTATCCTTATCTAAAAATCTATAGCCCAAAGCATTAGCCATTCCGATTCCGCAGTCATTAGTGGCACTTCCGCCTATTCCTATTAATATTTCTTTTATATTATTATTAATAGCATCCTTTATAAGCTCACCAGTACCATAAGTAGAATATTTTAAAGGTTCTCTGTTTTTATCATCAACCAAAGTAATACCTGATGCTTCAGCCATTTCTATAACAGCCTTATCTTTATTAATAATACCATATTTAGCTTCTACAATTTTTCCTTCAGGATTTTTTACTTTTATTTTTCTTATATTTCCTCCTGCAGCATAAAGTATTGAGTCAACTGTGCCTTCACCTCCGTCTGCAACAGGTATTTTTTTTATATTGGCATCATTAAACACCTTTAATATACCTCTTTCTATACAATCGCAAACTTCCATGCTGCTTGCACTTCCTTTAAATGAATCTGGTATTATTATTATCTTTTTCATTATATTTCCTCTTAATTATAATTAATAATCACTATTATTTTATCATAAGTTTTATTTTTTCATAATATTAGAATAAAATTTATTATAAATAGACTTGTTTCATACTAATTAAGATATCATAATTATGAAACAAGTCTTATTAAACTTCAATATTAATTAAGTTATAGGTGCAGGATTAAATATACACATATCATTAGAAAGATGATATTTTTCAGCAAATGTCTTCTTTGTTCCGCTTGCCACATCTATTATTTCATTAAACAGCTTCTCTCCAACTTCTTTTATATCAGCATCTCCAGTAACAATATCTCCAGCACTAAAATCTATTAAGTCGCTCCACATATCTCTCAAATCATTTCTTGAAGATACTTTTATAACAGGAGCTTCAGCCAATCCGTATGGAGTACCTCTTCCAGTCATAAATACCTGTAATGTAATTCCAGAAGCCAACTGAGAAGGACCGCATACTATATCGCTTGAAGGAGTAGCAGCGTATATTAAACCATGCTTGGTAGGAACTTCACCAGGAGAAAGAACTTCAATTATAGGAGCAGTTCCAGATTTAGCAATAGAACCTATAGCCTTTTCAACAATATTTGCAAGCCCTCCCTTTTTATTTCCTGGTGTTGGGTTTGCACTTCTATCTGCTTCTCCAACAGATAAATATTCATCATACCATTTCATCTCTGAAGCTAATTTTTTTCCTACCTCATCATTTATACATCTTTCCGCCAATATATGAACACCATCTCTTGCTTCTGTAACTTCTGAAAACATAACAGTAGCACCTCCAGATACAAGCATATCCGAAGCATAACCTGCTGAAGGATTAGCACTTATTCCAGAAAAAGCATCACTTCCCCCGCATTGCATACCTATGCAAAGTTTAGATAAAGGCAAAGATGTTCGCTTTCTTTGATTTAATCTATCAAGTTTCTTTTCTGCCATTTCCATAATAGAGTTCATCATACTATGAAAACCTTTTTTATCCTGAAGTATAATAACATTATCATCATTTATCAATTTTTCATCTAATAACTTATCTACAGTAAGCTTTTCACAGCCTAATCCTATTACCATAACTTCAGAACCAAAATTAGGATTTTTTACTAAATTTCTTAAAGATCTTATAGGAATATCTGAGTTTTTGGCATTTATTGCTACACCGCATCCATAAGCATGATTAATAGCTACAACATCATCAACATTTTTATACTTAGGAAGAAGTTTCTCTTTAATCTCTTTCAAAGCAGCATTCAATACTCCAGCAACGCACTGCACTGTAGTACTTATAGCAAGTATATTCCTAGTACCTGCGAATCTGTCATCACCATTATCATAACCATAAAATGTAGTTCTTGAAGGCTTAGGCAATTGAGTAATAATATTTTTGGCAAATACTAAATCATCTAATTTAGGTGCAGAAGGAAGCCTCAATATATGTTCATTTACCCAATCACCTTTATTTATGTCTTTTAAAGCATAGCCAATACAAATACCATATCTTATAATAGGCTCATCTTTTTTTATATCTCTCAAAGCTATTTTATGGGACTGAGGTATATCATCGTTAATCTTAAAGCCGTCATCTATATAAGAATCTTTTTTCAAATCCTTAATTGCTACAACTACATTATCATTTTCATTAATTTTTATAAAAGACTTTTTCATTATCGCCCTCTTTTAATAAATCAATTTAATAATAATTATTTTATTAATCCTGCTTCTCTTAATACAGCTCTTAATTTTTCTATCTCATCATCTTTAAGTCTTTGTATAGGGTCTAAACATTTTCCAACATTTATTCCTTGCTGTACAAGACCTTCTTTTATAACAGCAGGGAAAGTACCCATATTGCTTATTATTCTGATAGGAGCAAGAGCAAACTGAGCATCCAAAGAGCCTTTTAAATCTCCTGCCATAAACTTATCATATATATCAGCAGTTAGTCTAGGAGCAACATTAGCACATGAAGCTATAGCACCTTTAGCTCCGCAGCATAATCCAGCATATATTAAAGTATCTCTTCCTAAAAGAACACTGAAATTCTCATTATCTCTAGTTAAACGTATATATTCTGTTGTATTAGTCATATCCCCAGTACTATCTTTTACACCTACTATATTTTCTATTTTAGCAAGTTTAACAACTGTACTAGGCTCTATAGTAATATTGGTTTTAGGTTTATTATTATACATTACTATAGGCAATGAAGAATGAGAAGCTATAGTTTTATAATGCTGATATAATTCATCTTGTGTTTGAGATATAAACATAGGTGTTAGTACAGAAATGGCATCCATACCTACATCTTCACATATTTTTAATAATCTTAAAGCACCCCTTGTAGATATGCTATTAACCCCGCCGTAAACAGGTACTCTTCCAGCCGCTGCTTTTTTTACAGTTTCCAAAACTTTTCTATATTCTTCTTCATCAACAGCATAAAACTCTCCTGTAGTTCCCATAGGGAATAGACCATGAACACCTTCTTTTATTAAGTGATCAGATAATTCTTCTAAAACTTTATAATTAATATTTCCATTATCGTCTATAGGAGTTACTATAGGCGGAATAATTCCTTTTGGTTCAAAACTCATAATTATATCCTCCGAATAATTTTTTATTTAACAAATATCTGCATTATGAATAATACTGCCAAAGCTAATATTGACATTATCATAGATACAGCAAATTTACACATAACTTGATCTTTTAATTCATTTATACCAAACATACCATTAAATACCCAGAAACCGCTGTCATTAAAATATGAGAAAGATATAGCACCAGCACAGCAAGCCTGAGCCAATAGTATAGGAGAAGCTCCTAAACTAGACATTAAAGGTGCTGTTAGAGTAGCTGCAGTTGTAATTGCAACGGTTGCAGATCCTAAAGCTATTCTCATTAATGCTGCTATTACAAAAGGTATTAATAAAGCAGGTATTGGCATATTAACTACAGCATCTCCCAATACATCTCCTAATCCGCTTACTTTTATTACATTACCTAAACATCCGCCTGCTCCTGTAATAAGCATTATCATACCAGTGGATTTTACTGAATCTTCCAAAACTTTTAATACATCTTTTTTACTGTATTTAAAAGCAAGCCCATAAATAGCTATAAGAGTTCCTATCATCAAAGCTACTATAGGACTTCCTAAAAAATCTATAATACTATTTAAAACACCTGCTTCTATATTTGCTACATCAAAGATAGTTTTAGCAAAAATTAATATTAAAGGCACTACTATAGGAGCTAATGACATAATAAAAGGAGGTAATTGTTTAGTTCCCATTAGTTTTTCAAGTTCTGACATAGAACGTATATATTCTGCTTTGAATTCTTTTCTGTCAAATCCGCCTTGTTCATTTGGAACTTGATATATTTTTGTACCAAGCCATTTTGTATAAAATATAGCAGCAATAAGAGGAACAATAGATACTATAATACCTGTAAGTATCATAGCTCCCATATCTACATTAAGGAGTCCTGCTGCTGTAAGAGGTCCTGGTGTAGGCGGTATTAAAGAATGTGATAATTGAAGTCCAGCAGCCAATGAAAGTGCTAAACCTACAACTGATTTTCCAGTAACCTGCGACATACCCTTTAATAAAGGTGTAAAAATTAAAAGTGCTGAATCAGCAAATACTGGTATAGATACTATTAATCCTGTAATACCTAAAGCCCATTCTTCTTTTTTCTTTCCGATAAATTTTATAAATGTAAATGCAAGCCTTTCAGCTCCTCCTGATTTTTCTAATATACCTCCCATCATAACACCTAAACCTATAATGATTCCTGTGCTGGATAAAGTACTTCCAAAACCAGATTGTATAGCTGTTATTAATCCTGTTATTTTTTTGCCGTCGGCATTTGTCATATCAGTTATAGGCATGCCTCCTATTATACCTGTTATCATAGCTGCTATTAATAAAGCTATGAATGTATGTATTTTTGTGCACATTACCAAAAATATCATTATGCCTACACCTAGTATAAGACCTAATATCATTCTTGTTGCTTCATCCATATTAATACCTCTTTAATAATTTATTAGTTTTTTATTAATTAGTTTTTATCTTACTAAGCAAGGTTTTTTAGGGTTGAATTTCCAATTAGGAATTAAATACTGCATTCCTATAGAATCATCTCTAGCACCTAAGCATTTTTCTTTATATAGTTCATTTGCTTTTAATATTTGATCCATATCTGGTTCTATTCCTAAACCAGGTTTTTTAGGTATATTCACATATCCGTTTTCTATTTTTAAAGGTTCTTTTGTAAGTCTTTCTATACCTTCCTGCCATATCCAATGAGTATCTATAGCATTAATATTTCCAGGTACAGCAGCTGCAGTATGAGAGAACATAGCTAGAGAAATATCAAAGTGGTTGTTTGAATGCGATCCCCAAGTCAAGCCGAAATCATGGCAAAGCTGACCTACTCTTACAGAACCAGACATAGTCCAGAAATGAGGATCTGCCAAAGGAATGTCTACTGACTGAAGTATAATAGAGTGGCTCATCTCTCTCCAGTCTGTAGCTATCATATTAGTAGCTGTAGGAAGACCTGTTGCTTTTCTAAACTCTGCCATTATTTCTCTTGCTGAAAATACGCCTTCAGCTCCGCAGGGATCTTCACAGTATGTTAATATTCCATGCATATCTTTACATATTTCTATAGCTTCTTTTAAAAGCCATCCGCCGTTAGGGTCTAATGTAATTCTTGCATCAGGATATGCTTTTTTTAATGCTTTTATAGCTTTTATCTCTTCTTTGCCTTCTAAAACACCGCCTTTTAATTTGAAATCATTAAAGCCGTATAATTCCTTTGAGGCTTTAGCTAATTCTACTATAGCTTCAGGTGTAAGAGCTTCTTCATGTCTGATTTTATACCATTTGTTAGCAGCACTTTCATTATGATAATATTCTAAATCTGTTTTCTTTCTGTCGCCTACATAAAATAAGTAGCCTAACATTAATACTTTATCTCTTAATTGTCCGTTTCCCAAAAGAGAGGCAACAGGAACTCCTAATGTCTGACCTAATAAATCTAATAAAGGAGCTTCTACGGCTGTCATAACATGAACACCTGTTCTTAAATCAAATGTCTGTGCTCCTCTTACATCATTTTCATCTTTTAAAGAATTTTGTATTTTTATAAGAGTATTTTTATATTCTCCTATACGGCTTCCTTCAACTATTGATTTTATGCTTTCAAGTCCCTTAGTGATTTTTTCTCCGCCTGGAACTTCACCAACACCTATTTTACCTTCGCTGTCTTTTAGTATAACTACATTTCTTGTAAAATATGGAGCATGAGCACCGCTTAGGTTTAAAAGCATACTGTCTTTACCAGCTACAGGGTATATATCCATTTTTTCAATTTTTATATCAATACTCATAATATTTTATCCCCCTAAACTTTTTTATTTATTTTTTTAAAGAAACATTTGTTATTTTTTCATAGTATTTTAATATGGCACTATGGTCATCAGCAGCACAGCCGTCAGATTTTAAATACTGCATTATTTCCATAACTTGAGCAGTTAAAGGCGAATAAGAATTCACAGCATGAGAAGCATTTAAAGCATTATTTAAATCTTTTATATGAAGTTCAATTCTAAAACCAGGTTTAAAATTATATTCAAGCATCATAGGAGCTTTAGCATCCATTACTGTAGAACCAGCAAGTCCGCCTCTTATAGCTTTATAAACTAATTCAGGATCAGCACCTAATTTTTTAGCTAATATTAATGCTTCTGAAACAGCTGAAATATTGATGGCAACTACAACCTGATTAGCTAATTTAGCAACATTACCAGAACCTAAATCACCAACATAAACAACAGATGCAGCCATAGGTTTTATTAAACTTTCAACTTTATCAAATATTTCTTTTTTACCGCCAACCATAACAGATAAAGTTCCGTCTATAGCTTTAGGTTCTCCGCCAGATACTGGTGCATCTAAAAGTTCTATGCCTTTTTTAGCAAGTTCTGCCCCTATAGCTTTTGATTCTACTGGGTCTATTGAACTCATATCTATAACTATAGTTCCGTTTTTAGCTCCTTCTATAATTCCATTTTCAGCTAAACAAACTTCTCTAACTTGAGGTGAGTTTGGAAGCATAGTTATTATGATTTCGCATTCCTTAGCAACTTCAGAAGGATTATTAGCTGTTTTTGCTCCTTCTTTAGCAAGCTCATCCATAGATGCTTTTGATCTGTTATAGACAACAAGTTCATGTCCTGCTTTTATTAAATTTTTGCTCATAGGTTTTCCCATGATTCCTAGTCCTATAAATCCTATTTTCATTTTGTACTCCTTTTTTATTTATTTTTTTTATTTAATAATTATTTCATTTTGGCAGTTATCTGTTTTTAAAAATGCTAAAACATTATTTAATGAAGTTTCTATTTGATTTCTTACAGCCTCATCTGTAAAAAATCCAATATGCGGTGTTACAATAATATTAGGATGTCTTAAGAGTTTTGAGAAAATATCATCTTCTATGTATTTTTCTCTGTAATCGAATCTAAAATATTTATTTTCATTCTCATAAACATCCAATGCCATACCTGCTATTTTTCCGCTTTCTATGGCATTAAAAGCATCTTTAGTATTTAATATTTCACCTCTTGAAAGATTTACTATAAATACTCCGTCTTTCATTTTTGATATAGAATCAGAGTTAATTAAATATTTAGTTTCTTTTAATAATGGAACATGATAAATTATCACATCGCTATTATTGTATAATTCATCTAATGATACATATTGAGCTATTGATTTTAATTCATCTTTTTCAAATGCATCGTTTATAAATATTTTTTTGGGAGAAAATCCGCTTAAAGTTTTTACAGTAAGAGAGCCTATCTTTCCTGCACCTACAACACCTATAACCTGATTTCTTATTTCTTTTGCTAATAAATTTTTTATTGTGAAATCCTGATTTTGAACTCTCAATATGTATTTGTTATAATTTCTAAGTAAAGAAAGAACACATAAAACAGCGTACTCACTTACAGAATTAGGAGAATAGCTTGGAACATTAGCAAATCTTATACCAAATTCTTTTGCCGATTTCAAATCTATATTGTCAGTACCAGCAGATTTTGTTGCAGCAAATTTTATATTAAAATCATGCATACATTCTATTACGTTTCTATTTACATTTCCTGAGCCTGTAAATATTACAGCATCAAATCCTTTTGAAGCATTAATACTATTTTCATTTAAATGATCTGTTACCAGTTTTATTTCTAAATTTAATTTGGAAGAAATTGAATTAAATATTTCTATTTCTTCTTCACGAACGGAATAAGCTATTATTTTCATTTTTATGTCCATTAAAAAATCTTAATTTTATAATTTTAATTATATTCAAATCGGACATATTATCTTTATACATTGTATATAATAATTGAAGTGTTTTTTGTATGATATATACAAATTAAGATAAAATTACATAATAATAATATGTATTTTTCTTTTTTATTATAATGACTGGTTATATTTTATAAGGAATGTCTATATATAAAATCGATTATAAGGAACAATTATTATGTCTATTGATATAAAAATAGCACAAAGATTATTAAAAAAATAATGGATAATATTAATTATGAGGTAAATATTAATATTATGAATGAATATGGGGAAATTATAGCAAGCGGAGATGAAAAGAGAATAGGCAAAATACATTTGGGGGCATTAGAGGTGATAAAGAATTCTAAAAGTATGGAGTATTTTGATTATATAGATAATGATACAGAAAGCAGCAAGCCAGGTGTTAATATACCATTGTTTATAAATGGTGAAATTATTGGTGTTGTAGGTGTTACTGGAAATCCAAAAGAAATTAGATTAATAGCAAATATGGTTAAAATGATTACTGAAATATTGATAGAAAGGGAAATAGATATAGATAAGCAGATATTAAAACAAACCACTTTAAATAATTATATATATAAAATTATTTCAAAGGAAAGTCATAATTATATATCTTCTATCAATATTTGGGCTGAAAATAATAACTATTCATTTTCTATAGATAGAACTGTATGTTTAATAAAAATTGAAAAAAATGATAAATATGATATGTACAAAATATCAGAATATATAATAAATAAACTTCAAGTTATAAAATATTTTTATAAACAAGATATTATAACATATATTGGAAATAGACAATTTATTATAATAAAAAGTTTCAATGATAAAGAGAAAATACATGATAAAAAAAAGATAATTATTTCATTTTTTAAGAGTCTTAAAGAAGCTGTAAAAATAGATATTAAATTTTCTGTTATGTGCGGATGTATAGTAAATGACTTGGAAGGGATACATGATAGTTTTGAACAGGCTAATTTTCTATTTAACTATATAGAACAAACAAATAATAAGATTTATTTTATAGAGGATTATGTTTTGGAGTATATTATTTTAAATGAGGGATATTTTAGTTCTAGTATGATATTAAGAAATATATTAAATATTATAAATAAAAATATGACATTAAAAGAAACTATAATAACTATGAGTAAATTTGATATGAATATAAATAAAACTTGTGAAAAACTAGCCGTTCATAGGAATACTATTCTTTATAGGATGAAAAAGATTAAGGATGTATTGAATATGGATCCTATTAATAATCATTTAGATAGAATTAAATTTTATATAATAGCTACTATCTTGAAAAATAATAATTATAGATGAGTTGTTATTAAATTCATAAGTATATAATAAAGTTCTATATCATATTTATTATAATAATTCTGCATAGAATTTAATATACACTCTGATATATATTGGAATAATTCTTCTATGTTTTTTATAGTTTCTTTTATATGCTTTTCATTAGATTTTATTTTATAATCATCATAAAAGTTCGGAGTGATATTTTTTATAATACTTATTTTATTATCATTTGTGAAATTTTCATTTAGAGTATTTTCTATAATATTTTTATAAGATAGAAAATTATCTATATTGAAATCATCAAAATTTATATAATCTTTTTTTTCTGTGTTTGAAGAATACAAATTGTATAAATCAGAATCTTCTATTCTTTGAAATAAAAAATTTATAAAGTATATTATATCTATTTTTTTTGTTTCATTGAATGACATTATGCTGTTAATAAATTCTGAAGAAGGGTTATTATGACTTACATTTTCATTATTAAATATAATACTGCTTTCAGATTCGGAATCAATTTTTTTAAAATCATCGTAATTTTTTCTATCTTGCTTTTCCTGCTTTAATAATTTCTTATATATATTTATATATTCGTTGTATTTATCTTTTTGACCAATGGACATATATATTTTTGCTATTGATTTATGAGTTTCTGCTTCATCATATTTTAGGTCTATGGATCTATTTAAATTAAATAATGCTTTTTTATGATTTCCTAATTTAAAATAGGAATTTCCTAGCCATAGCCTATTTAAATAATTATCTTTGTCATCATTCAATTTTATTGATTTTTCTAAGTATTTTATAGCCTCTTCATATTCGCTGTCTATATAATTAATATATCCAATCCAGTAAAATGCTAAATAATTGTTTTCATTATCATTTTTCTCATTTATATCTATTGATTCCAAAAGATGATGTACAGCATCCTTATAGCTTTCTAATCTTGCATAGCAAATACCAAGATATAAATGATTTAAGTACTCATTTTCTTGTACTTCCATAAGTCTTGTAAAACATTCAGCTGCTTTTTCTATATCTTCATATTCTAGAGCAATATTTCTTGCTTTTTCAAAGCATTCTTTTGATAGAGTGTCATCTTCTATAACCTGATAAAGTTCTCCTATAGTAAACCAAGTATCAAATTCATCATCCTTCAATCTTATAGATTCATTTAAATGTTTTAATGCTTTGTCATATATTTGAAGAAGAAAATAAGCTGAACCTAGATAATATCTTATAAGATAATCATCATCTTTTAATGAAACAGATTTTTCTAAATGCATAACAGCTGCATCATAATTCTTCAATTTTATATGGCAGTATCCCAAATATCCGTATACTAGATAATCTTCTGAACCTAATGACATTGACAAATATATTAAAGCATTATTATAATCAGCATTTTTAGCATAAGTGATGCCTAGCCATAATGTATAATATTTGTTGGAGGAATCCAAATTATATGCCTCTATAAAACATTCTAATGCTTCTTTATGTGAGTGAAATATATCATAGCATCTTCCTATATAGTATTTGTATATAGCTTTGTTTCTAGAATTTTTTTCTAAATATAGAACTTTTGTAAAGTTCATCATTGCTGTATCATATTTCTGCAATTTATAACAGCAGTATCCTGCTTTAAATATAGCTTCTATATTATTAGAATCGATATTATCTAAAACATTATTGCATAAGGTAAATGCATCATCATAATTTTTATCATTTATAAATTCATCTATTTCTTGCAGATATTTATTAATATTTTTCATAATCTCACTTTCATCTAATAAAATTATATTATAAATGATTATTTAGAAATTTAAACCTTTTAAGTTTTGTAATTTTATACAATTATTAATAATATACAAATTTTTGTATAAATTACAACTTAATAATATGTATGATATGTTGTTTAAATATTTATATTAGAATAATTTTAATAAAATGTTATATTTTAGGTATAGAAAAACATATTAGGATAAGAAATAATGAAGAGTTTAACATTTTTTAAGATTAAAGACAAAGACAACTATTTTGAAAGCGATATAGATGCATATATTAAACCGCCTAAAAAAATATCATTCTTTTTAAGACTTCCAATGTGGATAGCGAAAAAGAAAGTAAAAAAAGATTTGCTTCTTCCAAAGATTTTAGCTTGGAATCCCAAAACCGCAATAAGCTCTGGCATAATGGAGGCATTAATTACACATGATGATAAGGAAGTACCTAAAAGACTTTTAAAACTTATAAGAATACAAATATCTATAGACATAGCCTGCCCATTTTGTATAGATATGAACAGCTTTGAATACGATAAAGAAAATGTAACTGAAGAAGAAATAAAGTATTTACAAAATAAAGATATAGATTCATGTCCTACAATGTCAAGCAAAGAAAAGATTGCTTTAAAATATATTTCAGCCATCACAAAAACACCAGTAATAATATCAGAAGAGTTAATAACAGAAATAAAAAAAGAGTATTCAGAGCGTGCAATATTAATACTAGCCTCCACTGCCGCACAGGTAAATTACTGGGCAAGGCTTATAAGGGCTTTGGGAGTGCCTACTGCTGGGTTTACAAATATATGCAAAATTAACAAATAAAGCATAAAAACATTGACTATAAACTTAAAATTTACTATACTTATAGCATTATATTAAAAAGGTTTTTATATATGAATGATGAAAAAATAAAAAAAGATATTGATGTAAATGTTGTAACTTTAAAAAAATTATTGAGAAAAAGATTAGTTATTCCTGAATACCAAAGATTTTATGTATGGGATAAAGAAAAAATAAAAGAACTGATAGATGATTTTAAATACTTTTTTGAAAATAATAAAGGAGATTTTAATAAATATTATTTAGGTACAATTTTACTTCATTTAGAAATTAAAAAAAATACCAATAAAAGAATATATAATATAATAGATGGGCAGCAAAGAATAATAAGTTTATTAATAATTGCTTATATTTTAAAAAAGAAGAAATTTAAAATTACAGCCAAATTTAATGCTAATATTACTTTAAAAAATATTAAGAATAATTTTAATTATCTATGTTCAGAAAAAATTGAAAATATACTTCCAAAAGAATTTTTAAATAGAATAGTGTTTACAGTAATATATACAAAATCAGAAGATGATGCTTTTACTTTTTTTGATACTCAAAATGGCAGGGGGGTAAATTTATCAGCTGTTGATTATTTAAAAGCATATCATTTAAGAGCAATAAAAAATACAGATTTGTTAAATGACATAGCACAAAAATGGGATAAAAACAATAGAATAAAAAATGATAGGGAAAATAATAATCTTAACATATTATTTTATAATATATTATGGAGAGCAAGAAAATGGAAAGGAAATAATCTTTATTTTGAAAGTAAAGATGAAATATTAAAAGAATTTCAGAAAAACACACATAAAAATTATGGAGATGATAAAATTAGATATTGTTATCAAATTAATAATTTGTGTGATTTTTATAAAAATCAAAATAAATTATGTGTAGAAAATAGTATAACTGATTTTAGTAAAAATGATAATGAAAAAGAGTATTATTTTATGTTAAGACAGCCTATAGTAAAAGGTATTAACTTTTTCTTATATACAGATAAATATAATGCTATACATGATTATCTATTTAATTCTAATGAAAGTAATGATAAACAATTTCAATACTTTTATAATTTATATAATCATGTTTATAAAAATAACATAAGTAATTATTTTAAATATTTTTTTGAGATGCTTTGTGTTGTGTATTATGATAAATTTAAGGAAAATGATTTTTTAAAATTTGCTTTATATTGTGATTATCTAATAGGAAATCATCGTATAATTAAAAAAAGATATATAAAGAAAGTATTATAAAAATAATAAAAGACAGCAGTGAAAATATTATAGATGTTATATTTATGGCATTTGACACAAAAGATATTATATCTTTTATTAAAGAGAATATTCCAAAAATTACTAATTACTTAGAAGTAACTGATAAAGGTGTAATAGGGCAGTATAGAAAAAGTTATATTAATTTTATAAATGATATAGGTATAAATTTAGAAAATGATTTAGATAAAGAAAACATTATTAGTACAATCATTAGTAGTATCAAATAAGTTATAATTAATGGAGAATTATTTATGCATGAATTAAGCTCAGAGCAATTTTCTTTAGATAAAATTATCAAAGAAAAACAATATTTTTCAATTCCTATTTACCAAAGATTATATGTTTGGAAAGAAGAGCAAATATTAAAACTTTTGCAAGATATAAAAACTGCAATTGAAGATAAAAAAGAAAATTATTATATAGGATCTTTAATAATATTAAAATCTGATGATAAAAGGTATGATTTAATAGATGGACAGCAGCGTTTTACAACAATATTTATATTATTTAAAACTATAAAAGAAATATTTACAGATAGAATAAATGATAAAAATTTATTATTTATTAATAATTTTTTATATGGAGAAAATAATGTTAGATTATTATTTAGAGCTAGAAAATTTGCTGATGATTTTTTTAAAAAAGTTAATATAGATGATCAAAACAACAGCAATGAAGAAAAGGAATTGTTATCTCCATTTTTTCAAGCTATAAACGTAATAAAAGGTTTTTTTGAAGATACAAATAATAATATTAATTTAAATGACTTTATAGACTTTATTTCTACAAAATTAATATTTATAATAACCCAAATGCCTGAAAATACAGATGTTAATAAATTATTTGAAACTTTTAATAATAGAGGTGTACAATTAAAGCAACATGAAATATTGAAAGCCAAATTATTAGAAAAAATTGAAAAAGATAAAAAATATGTATATTCTATTATATGGGATTGTTGTTCTATAATGGATAATTATATTGAAAAGAATTTAAAAGATGCTCTAAATATTACTTGGAAGGAGTTTATCGATAGTAAACAAAAAATTATTAATACTTCCAATATTAAGGCAAATAGTGAAAGGGAGGAAGATATATCTGATAATATAAAATATGTGAAAGATTTAATAAAAAGCAGTAATATAAATAATAATCCCAATAATTATAATTTATATGAAATTTTAGATAAGAATAATGATTTTTATTTTGACAAAAATGAAGATGATGAAAATGAATATGAAGCACCAAATATAAGAAGTATAATAAGTTTCCCAATGCTTTTATTACATACTTTAAGAATTTTTGTTCTTAAATATAAAATAACAGATGAGTTAATTGATGTAAAAGAAAAAGAACTTATTAATATATTTAGAAAGGTATTTACGAAGAAAACTAAAAGCAAAGATATCAAAAATTTTTTAAAGCTTTTATGGAAAGTTAGAGTAAGATTTGATAAATATGTAGTTAAATGGGTATATATAAATGATAAAGAGGTGTTAAATATTAGTAAAATATATTGTGTAAAAAATGATAATTCCAAAGTAATACAAAGAAGACATAATATAAATGCAGATGGATTTACTATGCTTCAAACTATGCTGTATCATTCACAGGAATATATAACACAGTATTGGTTAACACCTTTTTTAAATAAAATGCTAAATAACGATACAAATGAAGATATTTTATATAGATATTTAATGAAATTAGATAATTTATTATATTTTTATGAGAGTGATAAAAATTTAAGTGAAAGAACTAGAAATATGTGTTCTGAAAAAATTAATGCCTACTATAATAAGAATATTGATACAATAAAAGCTCTATTAATAGAAGAGCTCAAAATGCCAAAAGGATTAAAATTTTATAGATATTGGTTTTACAAATTAGAATTTATTTTATGGTATTATTGGAATAAGAATAATGATTTTTTTGAATATAAGAATAATAAATTAAATGATATACTCCCAAATTTCAGAATTACAGCTAAAAATTCTATAGAACATGTATATCCTCAAAATCCTGAAAACTCACCAAAATGGGAAGATATATATTTGGATAATTTTGGGAATTTGGTTCTTATTAGTCAAGGACTTAATTCAGAATATAGTAATAAACCATATCATGAGAAGTTAGCTAAATTTATAACTAATATCCTCGATAAAGGAAATATAGAATCATTAAAATCATTGTTGATATTTACAAATAAAGAATGGAATGAAGAAACTTGTGAAAAACATTTAGAAGAAGTTATTAATTTATATGTAGACTATTATACAAAATTATGAATATAGAAATTAAAGTAACAGCGGGAGCTAAATCCAATAGTTTTAAATTCGAGAATGGTGCCTATTCCATTCGTATTATGGCTAAGGCTATAGACGGCAAGGCTAATAAGGCTATAATAGATTTTTTGGCTGATGAGCTTAATATAAAAAAAAGAGATGTTGAAATATTAAAGGGAGAGAAAAACAGCAAAAAACTCATTTCTATTAATATAGATGAAAAAAATCTTCAAAAATATTTGAATAAATAGTGAATTTTTTAAATTGCTATTGATTATTTTGTATAATTCTATATATTAAATGTTATAAAGAAATAGAGGTTTGTATATGCCTAAAAAAATTATATATTTATTTGCTATTATGTTTTTAATTTCATGCAATAATAAAACTGAAACAGTTTCTAAAATCGATGATAAATCAGAAATACAAAAATCAAAATTCTATTTGCTTTCTGGCAATATATCAGGCGAAGATGCTTCAATGTATTTATATGTTAATAAAAATAATAATTCTGTAAGCGGATATTATTATACAAAAAATAAAAAAGCAATGATTACAGGAAAAATTAATAATAATAAGCTTAATTTGCAGGAAATAGATGAAAATAATAATATACATGCAAGCATAAAGGGAAGTTTGAGTGATAATATAGATTTTAATGCTGAAATAAGATACGATGAAGATAATACTGTAAAAGATATGTCATTTTCTCTAAATAGAAATATCCCAGTATATTCCGCTGATATAGCTGATTACTATAAAAATGAAAGCGAAGGCAATGCAATATTTTCTTATCATAGAACTTTGCTTTTATTTAGTAAAAACAATGATAATAATTCATTAGATATGGAATCATCTATTAATTATGCTAAGGAAGAATGTGAAAATTATTATAATGAATGGAAAACACTTTTGGCAGACGGAGTTAATTCCAATACAACTTATGAGATAGATAATACTGTGAATGTAGGCTATATAGACAGCAGAGTAATAGCTCTTGATAATTATTCATCAATGTATACAGGCGGAGCACATGGAGAGAAAGCAAATATTCAGGAAGTATATTCTTTGGAAAGTTCAAACCTTATTACAATAAGAGATTTAATTTCAGACTTTAATAATACTAATTTAATATCTGTAATGAGAGATAAAATACTTAAAACAGGAAGTACAAAAGAGGATTATTTTGATTTTAATTCTATAACATTAGAAAGCTCAACATTTAGAATACTTCCAAATTCCATTAATTTTGTATGGCAGGCTTATGATATAGCTCCTTACTCTACAGGTGTAACTGAGATAAGTTTTACTTTTGATGAGTTAAAACCTTATGTTAAAGAAGACTCTCCATTGTATTATTTGTTTTTATAAATTTTATGCGTAAATATTTTTTTATTTAATATACTGTTTCAAAAGTACTTGATAAGATTACCAAATTAGAATAGTATAATTTATCTATTAATCTAGCTTTGAAACAAGTTTAATAAACTATGAACATATTTTCAATTTATTTAAATTAAAAACTATAATTATTCATTTTTATTGAATTCTAAATCTTTTAATTCTCTTAATTTAGGAAGATCATCTAAACTGTTTATACCAAAATGCATAAGGAATTTATCAGTAGTTCCGTATGTTTGTCTTTTATCTAAATAATTCTTTCTTCCCTTCCAAGCTATAAATCCGTCTTCCATAAGTGCCTTTAAATGATAACCGCTGTCGCTTTGTCTTATATCATCTATCTCAGCTTTTGTAAGAGGCTGTTTGTATGCTATTATTGATAGGGTTTGGAGCATTGCTTTAGATATTTTTTTCTTACGTTTTTTATCATAAATTGCAGATAATGTACCAAAAGTTGAAGGTATTATAGTCATAATAATAGAATTTCCAACTTCAAGTATTTCTATAGCACTTCCTGCATTTCTGTATTTTTTGTTAATATTTTCTATATAATTTATTATATCAGAATTTTCACATTTAAAAAGATTTCTTAATCTGGCTATATCTATACTGCCTTCCACATATATTACAGCTTCCATTACTCTTTCAAGCTCTTCCTTATTGGATAAAACAGAGTCATCTATTTCTAAGGTATTTTTTTCTGATTGAACAGCAGCATCTTCTTTTTTTTCAGCTTCAGCAACATTTTCAGCAGTTTCTTTTATATCATCCATAATATTTCCAAAAATCCTTTTTTATTTTGTATTTTTAAATTATAACATATATAAAAGTTTTTTCAATGGTATATATAAGTATTTCAAATTCCTGTGTTTTATGCTGTAAATTGGTATAATTATAAAATAAATGTTGCTAAAATAATAAAAAATGTTATTATATTTTAGTAAAATACTAAAAAAATAGAATATATATATGAATATAGAATTTTTACTTTCGGCTAAATTTGATAATAGAAGGGTTATTCCTACGCAAGACAGATTATTCAGAGCAATAGTATCCTCTTTAAATGAAGTTAATATAAACCCTTTAGTAATGCTGTCAGAGTTTTCTATAATAGAGGATGGCAATACATTAATATACTCTTTTCATCCGTCATCAGACCCTATATATTTTGAGTTCAAAAATGATACTATTTTTATAACAATAAGTACTGGTACATTCGGTGCTGGATATCATAGATTTATAGTAAGTGTTTTAGACAGAATAGCAAGAAGACTTGATATTGAGTTTAGAGAAGATGATGCCCATAAAGACCCTAGCGGATATTTTAGGGACAGAGATTTTAAATCCTTGCAAAGATTCTTTATAAACTCATTAGCAAGTTATGCCCAAATGCTTATAGCTCATCATGACAACGGCTTCAGCAATTTTATGATATCAATGCCTTATGATTATCCTATGATAGAAAAAGAGTATTTTGCTCTCTCATCTTTGGGATATTGGGGCAAAAGTTGGTTTACAGATTTAATAGAAGCAAATGAAGAAGACAGATTAACATTAGCTGAAGATTTCTTTATATGGAATACTGAAGAGATGAATGCTAATTTTTGGTTTAAAAGTTTTATTAGTATGATTTGGCTTTATTTTCCATTTAGAGAAATTATAGATGACAGAGAAAGAACCATGTATAAAAAGATTATGTATTCTTTTCAAGAGGCATATAAAAAAGACAGTAATTTAAAATATCCATGGGACATACTTATCAGTATAGCTAATTATTTAGATGATGAAAACATGGTTAAATTTATAGAATCTAAGAAAAATACTCATCAGCCTAATATGGAAATAGGTTTTAGACTTGAACAGGCACGTTATTCAATAGCAGCAGGATTTAGTATAAAACTTCCTATGCGTATGAATGTATTTAAAAATGATAAAACTTTAATAGAGTTTAAAGATATAAATGTATATATAGCCATGCAGGTTTATTCTTTTGCCAATGAAGAGCTTGATGTTATAATGGAATATGTATTAAAACAAATAGATATAGCAGGAGAATATAAAGGCGATGCTATAGATGTTAAAATAGAAAGCAGCAATATAGAGAGTTTAGTTTATGAGAAGAGTCTTGAAGAGGATGATTATATGATTACTCTTGCTGCTGTTACAAAAAAACTAGCATTGCTTGCTTGGTTTACTTATTCAGGTAAAGAAAACAGGGACATCTGTATAGAAGCTATAAAATCAATAGAGATAGAAAATTAAGAAAAATTATGTAAAGTAATCATAACAAATACCGAGAATTTTATTATAGTTAACTAATAATTAGGTTGGCTATTAACTTAAAGGTGGTATTTTATGTTTAACTTATATGAAGAGCTTACAAAAATAGAGATACTTCTTTCTAAAGAAATAGAAGTTTATAAAATTATATTGGATGATGAAGAAAAGAAGGTTAATTCTATCATCAATACTAGACTGCAGGATATACATTTATACTGCGATCATCAGAATGAAAAAATGACAGAGGCTAATGAACTTAGAAAATTAAGAGAAAGTGTTATAGATTTAATAGTATTGAATAAATTTCCTCATCTTTCAGAAACCGCAACATTATCAGATATCATTAGAAGAATACCTCTAAATAAAACTGCAAAAATATCTGCATTGCGTCTTGAGTTAGTAACATTGATGGCACGTTTAAGACATTTAAACAAATTAGCTCCTAAACTTTTTGATGAAGCTTTGGATCTATTTGCAAATATGAAAGAAGTTTTGCATGAAAGTAAAAAAGTGGGATATAACAATAAAGGCAAAGAGCATGTTGTTAATAGAAAATTATCAGTATTAGTAAATAAGCAAGTTTAATATAGAATATTTATATCTTAATAAAAACACATAGCATTTTTATGTTATGTGTTTATTTTTTTATTTAATTATTTAACTTTTTGAAATGCTATTCTCTCATCATTATTTCTTTGAAGTTTAATTATACCGCATTTTATGAATCCTTCTTTCTCCAAAAATTTCTGCATAGGTATATTATCTTTATGAGTATCTATTCTTATATTATTATGAATATTAAAACAATAATTTATACAAAAAGAAGCAGCACCTTTTCTTCCATGCAATGATGCTATTCTGTGTACAACAGCATATTTATCATTATTAAGCCAAGCACCATTGTATATATTATTATAATTATTATCTATTCCAATATAAAAACAAAAAGTGCATATTATATTATTGCTGTCATCCAAACATACATAACTATGTCCTTTATCTATATCTGACTTTATGTCATCTTTTGAAGGGTATCCATTAGTCCATTGATTTGGATTATTATTTTCTTTCATAAATTTTCTTGCATATTCAAATATTTCTGATAATTTATCAATATCTTCATAATTAGCTTTTCTTATTAACATGTAATTATAATGCTCCTGATATTAAATATTTTTATTTTTTAAATAATCAAATATAATTTTTAAATCTTTTTTATTCAAATCTATTTTTGAAAACAAATCAGCCCTATTTATAAATGTTTTTATCAAACTTCTCTCTCTTCTATATTCATCTATATTTTTATGATTTCCAGATATTAATACTTCAGGTACTTTCATATTATCTATTTCAGCTGGTCTTGTATACTGTTCATATTCTAAAAGTCCCATAGAATTTTCTTCAAAAGTGTCGCTTGGTACAGATGCATCATTATTCAAAATTCCCTTATATCTTGAAATTGCATCTACAATAAGCAAAGCAGGTATCTCACCTCCGCTTAATACATAATCTCCTATACTTAAAGCTTCATCAGCGTATTTATGTTCAACTCTATAATCTATTCCCTCATAATGCCCAAGTATCATTGTTATATGTTCTTTATTAGAAAGCTCTTTTATTTTTTTTTGAGTAAGAGTTTTTCCAGAAGGAGAGAAAAATAAAGTATATCCATTTTTATTATTGTCAAAGTATTTTTTGAAAATATTATAAGTCATAATCATTCCAGGTCCGCCGCCGTAAGGATAATCATCGCATCTTTTATAATTGCCTTCGCCATATACTCTCATGTCAATAATATTTAAATTTATTTTATTTTCTTTAACGGCACTTCCTATCAGTCCCACGGAAATAGGGCTTTCATAGAATTTAGGAAAAAGTGTCAGAATATCTATTATCATTTACTTATTATACTTAATTAATATTAATTAGGCAAGTTAACAATATAATAAAAAAAATTGACTTATATTATTTGTTGTTATATAATAATATTATTAAATAATTTATAGAAATAATAAAATTTGTCGCCGGATAAATTTTTTTTAACGTTTGTATTCATACCGTAGGCCTTAGAAAGTATGAACGCAAACGTTTTTTTATTATGGGGTATTTTTTATGAATATATTAAATTTATTTATTAAGTATGTATCTTTAAATATAATAGGAATGATTGGTTTATCATGCTATATACTTGCAGATACTTTTTTTGTTGCAAGAGGTACAGGTTCTGAAGGTCTTGCTGCTTTAAATATTGCTATACCTATTTATAATTTCGTTAATGGTTTCGGTCTTATGATTGGTATGGGTTCTGCTACTAAATATTCAATACTAAAAACACAGAATAAAAATAATGAAGCTAATATAATATTTTCTAATGCTTTTATTTATATTATATTTTTCTCTGCATTCTTTATTATTGCAGCCGTTTTTTTTACTCAGAAAATAGCTTATGTTTTAGGGGCTAGGGATAATGTTTATATTATGACTGATATATATTTAAAAGTAATATTGTTTTTTTCACCTATGTTTATGCTTAATAACTTGCTTCTTGGATTTGTAAGAAATGATAATCATCCTAAACTTGCAATGCTTGGAATGATTATGGGTAGTTTATTTAATATAATATTTGATTATGTTTTTATATTTCCTTTTAAAATGGGAATATTCGGCGCTGCTTTGGCTACTGGTTTTTCTCCTATTGTAAGCATGTTTATTTTATCAATTTTATTTATAAGAAGGGAAAACACTTTTTCAATTACAAGGCCTAATATAAATTTTAAAAAATTTTTTGAAACGGCTTCATTAGGAATTTCATTTTTAATAACAGAAGTTTCTTCAGGATTTGTTATAATAGCTTTTAATATTGTAATACTTAAAATAGCAGGTAATATTGGTGTTGCAGCTTACGGTATAATAGCAAATATTGCCTTGGTTATTATAGCTATATTTACTGGAACAGGACAAGGTATACAGCCTATAATAAGCAGCAATTTTGGAAACATAAAAAATATTAATAAAATATATAAATATGCTTTGATTTTATCTTCATCTATTGCGGTAATAGTTTATATAATAACATCTGTATTTGCTGATGATATAACAAGTGCATTTAATAAGGATAATGATATGGAGCTTCAAAGAATAGCAGTTGAAGGACTTTATTTATATTTTACTGCTTTTATATTTGTAGGATATAACATTATTACATGCGTATATTTTTCTGCTATGGATAAAGCTAAGCCTTCATTTATAATATCTATGCTTAGAGGTTTTATATTTATAATGCCTTCTATATTTATCCTCTCTTCAATCTTTAATATGATAGGTGTATGGCTTTCTTTTCCTGCTGCTGAAATTTTAACTGGTATTTTTTCTTTTATATTTTTTATAAATTTTAATAGTTATAAAAGATAATAAAATTGACTATTTTTTCATTGATATGTAATTATCTCACTAATAATGTATAATTTTATGCTCAAACAAAAAAACAATATTTCTATACATTCAAAAGTTTTACTTTATTAAACAAACCTTTTTTCTGTAAAATATGATAATATACTATTTAGAAAATATGTATTATTATTTATTGGTATTTTATTTTTGAAACAATACCTAATAAGTAAAACTTAAATAATTTTTTATAGTGTCATAAACATCTTTTAAGAAGAGTTAAATATTATTATCTTTTAATGATTTTGAACTATAGATAATGAAAAGTCAAAAGTATAATTTTTACTCATAGCAGTATACTTACTTTAATTTTATAAGCAAGAATACTATAATAAGTATATTATTTTTTTGTTTTAAAAAATCCA
Source organism: uncultured Brachyspira sp. (assembly GCF_944388875.1). Classification (GTDB taxonomy): domain Bacteria; phylum Spirochaetota; class Brachyspiria; order Brachyspirales; family Brachyspiraceae; genus Brachyspira. Next base: position 10,524 of record NZ_CALXKQ010000005.1, on the reverse strand, counting down.
TAAAAACTCATACACCTCAACAATAAATTTATTGATGTACTTGATATTTATTTATTATCTAATATACTTATAAAAAGTATTATTTTCTGAGATTGGAGTATCAAAGGTGAAACATATTAAATTTTTAGCGGTATTTTTAATTCTTAGTTATTCTATATTTGCATTAACAGCAGATGAGGAAAAATTATTTCAGGCTATTAATTCTAAGAATTCCGCCGATGTATCAAGTATTTTATCAGCTTCTAGTGATATAGATATTAATATATTAGATAATGAAGGATATAGTCCTTTGCATAGAGCAGTTTATAACAGTGATATAAATACTATAAATGAACTTTTAAAAGTAAGAAATATAAATATAGATTCCAAATTGGATATGAAAGTAAGTATAGATAATTGGTTTTTAGGCGGTTCTACCCCTATGATATTGGCTGCATTTATGGGGAATGCTGATATTGTTTCTTTGCTATTAGATAATAAGGCTAATATAAGAGCTAGAGATGGCGTTGACGGAGCTATGGCTATACACCTTGCTGCTGCTAATGGAAGAAATGATGTAATAAAAGTTTTGCTTGCTAAAGATCCTCAATTAGTGAATATAGTAGATAATAGAGATAATACTCCATTGCATTGGGCTGCTATGAAGGATAAGAAGGATACTATCGAGCTTTTAATGGAAAATGGTGCAGATATAGAGGCTAAGGATGCTGACGGATGGACGCCTCTTCATTATGCTGCAGCTTTTTCTTCTGTTGATACTGTTCAGACTCTTGTTGATTTGGGAGCTGATAAAGAAAGTAAGGCAAAAGACGGAAGCAATCCTATGGACTATGCAAGACAAGATGATGTGAAAAATTATTTAGCTGGAAATGATAATATAAAAAGGGAAGATGCTGAAGAAGAAAATTTGGAAGAAGAAACTGTTTTAGCTGATAATAATACTGCAGAAGAGGAAATGGCTGAAGAAGAAATAGCAGAAGATGAAGAAATGGCTGAAGAAGATGTTCCCGATAAATCCATACAGGAAGGCGGAGATACTTATGCTAAAAATCAGGAAAATCAAACTCTTGATGTTAAACAGCTTGAACTTTTAGTTGCTGTAAAAAATAATGATATAATAGCATTGAATAATCTAATAAAAGAAGGAGTTAATCCTAATTTTGCTGATGAGAATGGATATTATCCTCTTCATTTGGCTGTTATTAATAATAGTCTTGATTCTGTTGAAGCTTTACTTTCTTATAAAGATATAAACAAAGAGGCAAAACTTCCTTACGAGGCTACTTTAGACAGCTGGTATTTGGGAGGAGCTACTCCTTTAATAGTTGCTTCATATATTGGAAATGCTGATATAGTTTATACGCTTATCAATGCAGGATGCGATATCAAGGCAAGAGATGATATAGACGGATCTATGCCTATACATGTAGCTTCAGCTAATGGAAATGATGATGCGGTTATATTATTATTGGAAAAAGATAAAACATTGGTTAATGAACTTGATAATAACGGAGGAGATACTCCTTTGCATTGGGCTTCTATGAAAGATAAGCCTAGTACCGTTGCTCTTCTTTTGAAATACGGTGCAGATACAAAAATAAAGAACTCTGACGGAAATACAGCTTTGCATTATGCTGCTATGTATGCTTCTGCTGAAGTTATAGAGAACATAATTTCTTCTGATAAGTCAAGCGTGAATATGGCTAATGATGAGGGAATATATCCTATACATTATGCTGCTTTGGAAAATAATGTTGATGCTTTAGTAGTTTTAGTTCAAAAAGGAAATGCTGATGTTAATACAACTGATACAGCTAAGGATACTGCTCTTCATTATGCTGCTGCTTATGGAAATATAGATGCTGTTATGACTTTAGTTGAAAAATGCAATGCAGATAAGACATTAAAAGACAGCGACGGATTTACTGCTGCTGATTTGGCTGCTGATAACGGATATGATAATATAGCGGCTTATTTAAGAGGCAATACCGAATATATACCTGAAAATAATACTAAATTAGTATTGCCTGAATATATAAGAAAACCTGACTTAAGTAAAAAATGGTGGTAAGTTTTATATTATAATTGTGATTAATTAAGAGGCTTAGAAATATTAATTTTTAAGCCTCTTTTTTTGCATTATTTTGCGACAGTTTTTGTCATAGCATTACTTTATAATATTAATAAAGAGTTAATAGGAGCTAATGATTATGTATAAAACTAGAAAAGAAAAAATTAAAGAAGCAAAAGAAATATTATCAAATGAAGCAGAAAATAAAGAAGCATTAAAAACACTATACACATCATATATGCAAATTGAAGATTATAAAAAATCAAAAATATATTTAAAGAAGTATTTGGAGATAGAAAAAAACGATTATAATGCTTGGAAAATATTAGGTAATTACTTGAATAATGATGATAATAATTTTAAAGAAGCTGAAAAAGCCTATTTGAAGGCTCTTGAAATTAATGATAAAGACATAAGAGTATTTGCTAATTTAGCAAGAACTTATATTAAATTAGATGATAAAGATAATGCCTATAAAACTATACAAAAAGCTATTGAATTAAAAAGCAGCGATGAAAAAATGACAATAGAAATATCAAATATTCTATGTTTGATAAACAAATATGATGAAGCTATTAATCTGCTTGAAAATTTTTACAAAAACTATTATTCAAAATCTTTAACTGAACAATTAGCATATATTTATGAAACAGTACATAGTTATGATAATGCTTTAGAGTTATATAAATTATTAGATGATGAAAAATCACTTTTAAATATATATCTATACTCAACAAATCAATTCAAAGAAGCAGCAAAAATTTGCAGAAAAAATATATATATGGATTATAACGATTACGGATATAAATTAGCTTATATATATTTATTTTTAGGATACAGTAAAAAAGCAATGAAAATACTGAAATTGGCTAAAGATAATGATAAACATTTTTATATGCTAGCTTATATGGAAAGATTAGCTAAAATTTATGAGGCTTCTAAAAAATATTCTAAAGCAGCATATATGAGAGAACAAATGGCTAATATTGATCCTGATGAAGAAATAAACTGGGCTTATTTATCAAAATACAGATTTTTATCTAATGATTATGACAGAGCAATAGAAGCAGCAAAAGAAGCATTAGAAATAGATAAAGACTATAGAGTTCCTTTATATTATCTTGCAGCAAGTTATAAAAAACAGGGAAAAGATAAAAAGGCTTATAAAATATACAATAAATTAATAAGTAATTTTGAAAACAGATCGGAAATATATAAAAACTTTTATTATAAAAATCTGTATAAGTACTGTAAAACAGAAGAAGAAAAAGAAAATTTTCATAATACAGATTGGAAATATGAAAGACTTAGTAAAGAAGAATTATTATACACATTATTAAGCTATAAAGATTTAGAAGAATATCAAAAAATAAAAGAAGTTTTTAATGATTACATATACAGAGAAAAAGATAATAATAAAAAAGATATACATTTTTTTGAAAGTAAAAATATAAAAATATACATGAATAAATTTCATTATAATGATGGTTATATAACTTCTATTGAAATTGGAGAAATATTTGAAGAATTAGAAATGTATGAAGAAGCTTTATTTATATATTTTGATGTTCTAAATAAATATTCTTATGATGAAAAAATAGGCATTTATCATAGACTTTACAGCTGTTATAAAAAATTAAATAAAGATGATTTGGCAAAAGAAATATTGAACATGGCAAAAGATATAGGAATTAATACAAATAATTTTGATGAGTAATAAAGTTATAAATTAATTTTTTAGAAAAAAGAGGAGAATAAAATGCAAGATAATAAAAAAAATTACACAATAGAAGAAATAAAAGAATTAATAAATAAAAAAATAAATAATGAAGAACTTGAAGATGACGATGTGATTTATTATGAAGAAACTCAAGAAATATTAAAGAAGCATTTAAAAAATGATCCTAATAATAAAGAATTATTATTTTTATTAGCTCTGGTGCAGTATGATGGTTCATATTTTAATGATGGATATAAAAAATTAAGAATAACATTGAAAAAACTTTTAAATCTTAATTATAAAAAAGATAAAGTATTATACTATTTAGCAGCATCATATTATTATGACAGTGATTATGATGATAATAAAAAAATACAGAAAGAAATTATTGAATTATTAGAAAATGCTATTGAATTAAATAATAAAGATTCTGAATATTGGTATTTACTTGGAAAAGTACATTTCTTTGTTATAAAAGATTATGATAAAGCTATAGAGTTTCATAAAAAAGCAGCTGAAATAAATTATACAGAAACAATTAATAACTATAAAGAATATTATTATTATACATTGGGGAAAATAAATTTATATTTAGGAAAAAGCCAAGAGGCTATAGAGAATTTTAAAAAAGCTATAAAAGATTCAATAGATTATTTTAATGATTTTTATAAAGCGTCTGATTGTTGGCATTATTTAGGATTAAGCTATGAAAAAAACGGACAGTATGATGAAGCTTTGGAAAGTTATGAAAAGGCATTATATATAAATGTAAGAAGCGAGTTAGATGATTATTTTTATGATTGTTTAAAGGCATTAAAATCATTGTATGATTTATATAAAAAACTCGGTAAAAATGATGAAGCTATATATACTTTGAAAAATAGTATAGAAAAAGATATATCAGCACCATTTATGATTATACCTTTTTGTGATAAGGATTTTAAAGGAAGCGAAACTTATAATGATATAGTTCAGGCATATAATGATAGTTGGCATTATTGTCATTCAGCTGCAGCATACCGAGAAATGCTTGCAGAACTTTATATAAGATATGGAGAATATGATAAAGCTATAGAATTATATAATCAAATATCTATAGAAAATTATAAAAATATAGCTAAAACATATAGAGAAGGCAAAAATTATAAAAAGGCAATAGATACATATAAAATGATTATAAAAATGTATCCTGATAATGCATTGAATTGTTATATTGATATTGCACGTACTTATGAAGAGGCAGAAAATTATAATGAGGCTATTGATTATTACAATAAAGCTATAGAAATTGACAGTGAAAATTCAGAATATTATATTAATATTGCTGAAATATATAAAAAATTAGAAAACTATGAAGAAGCTGTTAATTATTATAATAAAGCTATAGAAATTTTAAATGAGCCATGCAAATATCATGAAAAATTAGCAGAATGTTATGAAAGGCTTGGAAAATATAATAATGCTATAGAAGCATATAAAGAATATTTTAAAATAGCTGATGATATACTATACCAATATATATTATATATAAATGGCAGTAAACTTGATATATTAAAAAAGATTGCTTCTTTATATGATAAACTTAATGATATAAAAAATAGGAATTTATATTATGAAAAATCTATTGAAAAATACAGAGAACTCATAAAAAAAGATAAGAGAAGCGAAAAAGAATATTTAGAAAAAATAGCAGATATTTATATAAAAATAGGAAATAAAGAAAAAGCATTTGAAATATATAATGACTTAATAAAAAAGTATAATAAAGAAATATCAAGAAATAAAAATGATTATGAGCTTTTTGAAATACAGGCAGATTTATATTTGAAAATTGATGATAAAGAAAGTGCATTAGAAACATACAATAAAGCTATAGAAGTATGCCTTAAAAAGATAAAAAGTTTTGAAAATAAAAAAATATCGATTTCAGATAATGATGATAAAAATAAAATAAGTTCTTATATGGAAGATTTATCATATTTAGCATTTTTCTATCAAAAAGTTTCAAAACCAGATAAAAGCATACCTATTTATGAAGAGCTTATAAAAATATATAAAGAAAATATAACAGATGATGAAGATAGTATATTTTATTTAAAATCTATTGCACAGCTTTATATAAAATTAAATCAAAAAGATAATGCTTTAAAAACATATAAAAGGATTTTAGAAATAGATAAAGATAATAATGAAGCAAAAGAAAAAATAAAAGATATAGAATCAGGAAAAGAAGTAGAGACAGCATGTATATTCGGATTATCGTATAATAAATACAAACAGCATTGTAAAACAAAAACAGTATTTAAATAATAAAAGTCTAATATGTTTTATTCGTATTAGGCTTTTATGATAAATATATATTTATTTAAGCATTAAAAAAGTATTAAGCAAATTTTAATTATACCGAAAATATTTTATAAGAAATATTAAAATTTTTGGAGGAATACGCCTTATGATGCGTTCATTATTTGCCGGCGTGTCTGGTTTACAAAATCATCAAACTCGAATGGATGTAGTTGGAAATAACATTGCTAACGTTAATACTTATGGATTTAAAAGAGGCAGAGTTACTTTTAAGGATATGATAAGCCAATCTTTAAGCGGGGCAGCTAAACCCCAAGAGGATAGAGGCGGTATCAATCCTCAGCAAGTAGGATTAGGTATGATGGTTGCAACTATAGACACTATACATACTCAAGGTGCTTTACAAGTTACTGGTGTAAACACTGATTTGGCTATACAAGGAGAAGGATTCTTTATTGAAAAAAGAGGCAACAACTCTTATTATACAAGAAACGGTGCTTTTTCTTTAGATAGAGATGGTTACTTAGTTAACCCTTCTATAGGTTATAAGGTACAAGGCTGGAATGCTGTACTTAATCCAGAAACAGGTGAAATGGAATTAAATACTGCAGCTGGTGTAGAAGACTTGATTATACCAGTAGGTTCAAAAGACCCAGCAAGAGCTACAGCAAATACACATTATTTCTGTAACTTGCAAAAAACAGGAGAAACACATCAGTCAGATTTAACTATATATGATTCTACAGGAATACCTCGTCAATTAAGAGCAACTTTCACTAGAACAGATGTTAACAGATGGGATATGACAATAGATATACCTGATGCTACAGAAGGAAGCGTAAGCGTATCAGCAGGAGATCCAGTAGAAGGCGGCGGAAACAATACTTTCCAATTAGTATTCAATGATGCTGGTTCATTAATATCAGTAAGCGATGGTACTAATACACAAACAGAAGGTATGTTAATGCCTAATGTATCTTTCACTTATCAGGGAACTGAAGGCGAAGTAAATCAAACTATTAATTTAACAATGGGAGAGGTTGGTTTATTCAATGGTATTACTCAGTTTGAATCACCTTCAACTACTAAAGCTATAGAACAAGACGGTTATACTATGGGTATGCTTGAAGGCTTTAGTTTTGATGACAGCGGAGTAATAACAGGCGTATTTACTAATGGAAACAGAAAAACTTTAGGACAGGTTGCTTTAGCTAAATTCAATAATGCAGGCGGTTTAGAAAAAGCAGGAGATACTTTATTTGTAGCAAGCAATAACTCAGGTGCTGCTAACATAGGACCAGCTGCAGCAGAAGGCAGAGGATCAATCAAAGCAGGTGCTTTAGAGATGTCTAACGTTGACTTGAGTGAGCAATTTACAGATATGATAGTAACTCAAAGAGGTTTCCAATCTAATGCCAGAACTATAACTACAGCAGATCAAATGCTTCAGGAAGTTATAGCACTTAAGAGATAATTTTAGGTATTAGACTTATTTATAATTTTATAGTATAATAGAGTTAGGAGTTTCTGATATTATGATACATATAACAAGATTTGATGGAAGTATATTATATGTTAATCCGCATCAAATAGAATTCATGGAGGAGACTCCTGATTTGGTAATAACAATGTTATCTGGAAGGAAGGTAGTAACTAAAGATAGTTTTGATACTGTGCTTAATAGGATAATAGAGTATAGAACTAGAATAGTTAATGAAAATAGTGTAAAAAAACCTTCATTCTATGGTAATGAAGATTAGTAAAATAAAAAATAAATTTTAGTTAGAGGTCAAAATATGGATATATTTGTACCATTAGGTGTTGTATTAGTTATAGCTATTAACTTATTCGGTATCATTTCAGGAGGCGGTAATGTAGGTCATATGGTTGACTTTGCATCTGTAGTTGTTACAGGTTTGGGAGGTACAACTTCGCTTTTAGTTGCTAATGACTTAGGAACTATATTAGGTGTTCCTAAAGCTATAAAAGTTCTTTTGAAAAAACCTGATTATGATGAATCTCAAATTATCATAACGCTTCTAAGTTTTTCAGAGAAAGCTAGAAGAGAGGGTTTATTAGTATTGGAAGATGATATACAGGAAGTATCAGATCCGTTTTTGAAAAAGGGCATGCAGCTTGTTGTAGACGGTACAGACCCTGAATTAGTAAAAAACATATTAAATACAGAAATAGATAACGTAGAAGCAAGACACGATACAGTAAAAAAGGTTTTTGAAGATGCTGCTTCATTATATCCTGCATGGGGTATGATTGGTACATTAATCGGACTTGTAATCATGTTAAGAAGCTTGGGAGGCGGCGGTGGTGTTGAAGCCATCGGTTCTGGTATGGCGGTAGCGTTAATTACTACATACTACGGTTCTGTTATAGCTAACGGTTTTGCATTGCCTATAGCTGGTAGACTTGCTGCAAGACACGCTGCAGAAGCTACAGTTCAGAGCATCATGCTTGAAGGTATACTTTCTATACAAGCAGGCGATAACCCTAGAATAGTAAAAGATAAATTAGTATCTTTCTTGCCTCCTGCTCAGCGTCAGAAAATAAATGAACAAGTTGGAGATAGATAATTTTTAGAGGTAAATAAATGGCTACTATTAAATTTGGTAAAAAAGCTAAAAAAGTCGGAGATAAGGCTCAGGTACCTGGTCCTTCAGCCCCTTTATGGCTTCAAACTTATGGAGACTTCGTAACATTGGTATTGACATTCTTCGTAATGCTTCTTGCAACAATGTCTAGTTCCGTTAACGATTCTTCTATACAGCTTATCGCTACAGCATTCCAAGGATCATTTGGGGTTATGCCTGGCGGTGCTACTCTTTCACAAAGCAGATTAGTGTACGGCGGTGCTAATGTTGATACTTTGCCTTCAACAGACAGGGGTTATTCTATGGGTAAGAGTATTGATAAAGCTATGGCTGTATTGGAAGCAGAGATAAAAAGCAAGAAAGTAAGGGTAGAAGAGGATGAGAGAGGTTTCGTTATAAGTTTAGGTGCTGACCAATATTTTGAATCTGGAAGTACAAATTTAATTGATAATCAAAATAATACAGAAACATTTATTAAACTTGCTTCAGTACTTAGTGCTGTTCCTAATGATGTTAGAATAGAAGGTCATACAGATTCTGGAGCTATAATACCGGGAACTTTGACTGAGCAGAAATTTGGAAACAACTGGGGACTTTCTTCTGCCAGAGCTATAGTTATATTAGAAAAATTATTTGAAAATGATCAAGCAGGAAAGTTAGATAGAAATAAATACTCAGTTGCAGGCTATGCAGATACAAGACCAGTAGCTTCTAATGATTTACCCGATGGGCGTGCATTGAATAGAAGGGTTGATATTGTAATTGTTAGAAATGATGTTACTTATTATAATCAGAGGTAACCTAACTAAAAATTAATATGCTATTAGCTGATAAATGGAAAGACTATAAAATTATAGATTGCGGTGAAGGCGAAAAACTTGAGAATATAGGCGGATTTTTAGTATCACGTCCGGATTCTCAAGTTATTTGGTCTAAACAATTAGCTAAGTGGGATAATTTAGATGCTGTATATCATCGTTCAGATAAGGGCGGCGGTTATTGGCAGTATATTAATAAACCAAAAGACAATTTTATTATCAAATATCAGGATTTATCATTTCAGATAGAGTTTACAAATTTTAAACATATAGGGCTTTTTCCAGAGCAGGCTGTTAATTGGCAGTTCATTATAGATAAAATAAAAGAAAAAAAGCTGTCTTCTCATAAAAATAAAGAAATAAAGGCTTTAAATTTGTTTGCCTATACAGGCGGGGCAACGGTTGCTTGTGCTTATGCTGGCTGCGATGAAATTGTTCATGTTGATGCTTCTAAAAAAATAGTAGGACATGCCAAAAGAAATATTGAAATTAATAATCTTCAGAACAAGAAGGTAAGATTTATTATAGAAGATGTTATCAAATTCGTTTTAAGAGAAGTTAGACGTGAAAGAAAATATGATATTATAATAATGGATCCTCCTGTTTACGGCAGAGGACCTAATGGTGAATTGTGGCAGATAGAAACGAGTTTAACTAGACTTACAGAGGAATGCGTTAAATTACTTTCTGATGAACCTATACTTTTTTTGATAAATTGCTATACTGCAAATTTTTCTCATGTATCTTTAAAAAATATATTATCAACTTTGGTAAAGCATAATGGAACTTTTGAAAGCGGAGAAATCGGCATGCCTACAGAATCTTCAAATATTATACTTCCTTGCGGAATATATGCTAGGTTCTATTTGTGATGAATAATTTATTTTATTTGACATAATATTATTTTTAATATACAATTTTAATATGAAACAACACAACACAACACAACACAACACAACACAACACAACACAACACAACACAACACAACACAACACAACACAACA
>NZ_CALXKQ010000004.1 GCF_944388875.1 uncultured Brachyspira sp. | reverse complement strand
AGTGTTTTCTTTTATGCTCTCTATATTTGTAACTTCACTTATATTTTCAGTGTTTTCTTTTATGCTTTCTATATTTGCAGCTTCACTTATATTTTCAGTATTTTCTTTTATGCTTTCTATATTTGTAGCTTCACTTATATTTTCAGTGTTTTCTTTTATGCTCTCTATATTTGTAACTTCACTTATATTTTCAGTGTTTTCTTTTATGCTTTCTATATTTGTAGCTTCACTTATATTTTCAGTGTTTCCTTTTATGCTCTCTATATTTGTAACTTCACTTATATTTTCAGTGTTTTCTTTTATGCTTTCTATATTTGTAGCTTCACTTATATTTTCAGTGTTTCCTTTTATGCTCTCTATATTTGTAACTTCACTTATATTTTCAGTGTTTTCTTTATTATCTTTTATATTTTCTTCTATTATTACATCTGCAGCAGAATTTTTATTGGTATTAAAAAATAATATATTATTTCTGAATATAAAAGTTAATACAGCAAATATTATAATAAAAATAAGAACAGATTTACCATGTCTATAAAGAGATAACAAATTAAATAAAACTATTATATATGTTAATGCTGTAATTGAGAAAACTATATAAAACCATACTTTATGATTTATATAAAAATTAATAATAAAAGTCGGAACACCTATATTAAATATATATAGAAGTACAATAGCTGCTGATGGAATCAAAGCAAATATAATTATAGAAGAAGGATAATAGTCTTTATTTATTATTACCATAAAGGCGGCAATAATAATAAGCAGTAAATAAAAAGCTGTAATTATCCCAACTAATATAGAAAATATTACAGTATGAGAGTCAGCAAAATTAATAATAAAACTAGGCGGTTTAATATTTAGTAAACTAGAAATCAAATAAAATACTATAGGTATTAATATTATATATAAATATTTGTTATGACTTTCTATTTCAATATTAAATAATGATGATAATAATACTATATAGGCAATAATAATAATCAATGATATTATCATATATATAATTGGATGACTCATTTGAAAATTAGATATAAATAAAGGAGTTCCTTTAGAAAAAATTTTTCCTACTAATGCAATAAATACAGGTAAAAAAATTATAATTTTTGACATAATAAAACCTAACTGAAAACATTTTTTTATGTATTAATTATACATAAAAAAATATTTATATCAATAAATTAAAGAATACATTTTTGTGTAAAAATAAAGTTATCAAGTTTTTTTTTATATTACCGTTAATATTGATGATTAAAGTACTAAGTAAAAGGAGTTATTAGTATGACAATTAATAAAATAGGCAATATGCAGACTGTATCACCATCTGCTCCAAAATCAAGTATATCAGTTCAAAATATAAATAATCCTCAGAAGGTAAGTCAGCAAGGAAGCGGAATATCTCCTCTATCCAGCAGATATACTTATGCTATTGGACGTGATGGTAAAAGATACGTATTGCAGCTTAGAATAGATATTTCATCAGTTAGAGCTTTCAGTTCACTTGCTTAAAATATATTATATGATTTTCAGCATTGGAGAACTTCATGAATTATATAAATAAAATTTAAGCTAGAAAATAAATTTCTAGCTTATATTAATTTTCTAATTTATTTTTTTTACTACTATTCTATTTCCCTCAACAAGAACAACTTTTAAACTGCTTCCCTTATCTATGAACTCTCCCTCGCTTACAGCATCATATCTGTTATTATCAATCATAATATATCCTGCAGGTCTGAAAAATGTATCAGCAATGCCTTCTTTATTAAGAAGATGATCATAAGAAACACTTGAATGATATCCTGCTGTATCGCTGCTTAATGTAATTTTATTATTAAACTCTTTAGATTTAGTCATAAATTTGGCTATAAGTACTATAAGAATTATATCTATTATAAGAGAGATAAATATGACAAATGTTGCTATAGCTATATTATTTAATCCGAAAGACATAAATACGCTTGCAAGTATAGCTGTTATTCCTAGTATGCCTGTAATTCCAAAACCAGGTATAACAAATATTTCAATGCAAAGAAGAACAGCACCTAATAGAAATATAGCAGGCTCTATTAAATTACTATCGCCTGAAAAAAACTGAACAAAGAAAAATACTGAAAATGCTATAATAGCTGTTACTCCGCCTACACCGAAACCTGGAGTTTTTATCTCTAAATATATTCCTGCTATTCCTATTGACATTAATAAACTTAAAATAAACGGATTTAATAAAAATCTTAATACAGAATCATATTTCTCCTCTTCAACAGTTATAATTTCAGAATTATCAGAAAGTCCTTTTAAATCTATTATCTCTTTTATAGAATTTGCTTTTTTGTCTGCAATATTTATTTCAACAGCTTCATCGGCACTTAAAGTAAGAAGAGTTTTATCATCCAAATCAATGCCGTCTTTTTCTTTAGTTAAAACAATAGTTTCATCAACCATAGCCTCAGCTGCTTTTGTATTCTTTTTTGTAGTTTCTGCAGATGCCCTCATAGCAGCACGCATAGCACTTATCTCTTTTTCTCCAGCTTTTTTAACCTCATTGCCATTTAAATAAATCGGAGTTGCAGCCCCTATAACACTTCCGTCAGACATGTAAATTTCCTTAGCACTCAATGATATTAATGCCCCAGCAGATAATGCATTCTTATTAATATAAACTGCAACTGGTACTTCGCTTTCTATAATATAATTTTTAATAGATAAAGCAGAGGATAGTAGTCCTCCAGGAGTATCAAGCTCTAGTATTATTAAATCAGCCTTATCTTCATTAGCCTTATCTATTGCCTTTTTTATATATCCTGCATACCATCTATTAACTTCCTGAAACTCAAGCTTTTTTATAACATATACTTTACTATCCTTAGAATATAATAAATTTGTTAATGTCAAAATAAAAATACTCAATAAAAATATTCTAAAACTATTTGCTTTTATATTTTTCATAAATTTCCCCCTCTTAAAAAGATATATTTATTATTCTATCAAATTAGATTTCAAATTATATTTTAGTATAAGTTTTATTTTTTTCAACTTTAGACTAATATATTTATGAAGAAGGCGGTATTATTTTCTTTACTATGTATAAATATCTGATAAAACGCCTTACTTTTCTATTATATTTATTAACATTCAAAGCATATTTATAATATTCCAAAGATTTATTAAAATAATCTTCTATTTCTCTATGAATTTTATATTTTAAATAATAGCAAAGTCCTAATCCAAAATAAACCTCATAATTATTTCTTCCATAAAAATTATTCTTTATGGATAAATTATAATTATCTATAGCCCTATTTAAATATTCTTCCTTTTTTTCATGTTTATTATAAAGCAGAATATAAACATCTGCAATTAAAGAATAAGCCTCTACATTCCCAAGCTTCACAGAATGTACCAAATTCTCAAAAGCATTTTCTATATAATCTATCTTTAAAGTCTTTTCAAATAAATATTTAAGCATCAATGCCCTATTATAATTGCATTTAGGATAGCTTGAATTTATATCTAATACTCTGCTGTAGCAATGAAAGGCACTTATAACATATTCATAGTTTTTAGTCTTTAAATAAAGTCTATGATACAAAATACCTAAATCAAAATGATAATCAGCATTATTTTTTTCTATATTTGTTATATATTCCAAATAAAATACAGCAAGCAATCCGTATTTTACCTTCTTTGTAGTTTCAAATAAAAATTTGAAAAATCTATAGCATAATCTTATAGAGAATATATCCATTTTTAAGCTATTTAAACATTTTCCAGCTTTAATTAAATGCTTAACATTTTTATCCATATCATATTTAACATTATTGAGTATAAATAAATTCTTATTAGCTAAACTTCTGTCATACTTAAGAATATTTACATACCTCTCAAAATATTCATCTATAGAAACCCTATCAGAATAATAATTAAATAAGACAATATAAGAATCTTTAAATTTTTCATAAATAGAATCTATTCCTATTCCAAAAGATAATGCATGTTCATAATAATATATAGATTTCATAATATAATCATATCTCTCATCATTATCAATATTAATGTTTGATGATTTAAGATAATATAAATATCCTAATGCCTCCAATGCTATAATAGAATCTGAATCGTAATATAATATATTCTCATAGCATGATAAAGAATTATTAAATATGCCGTTAATATTATATATGCTGTATATAATCAAATATAAAAACCCAAGATTCTCTATCGCTTTTGAATATGAATTATCAAGCTCTATTGCCTTAAGATAATTTTCCTCAGCATCTTTATAATTATCAAATTTATTTTCTATAAGTTTGATATGATAAAGCAATGCTGAATTATAATATAAAGTTTTATCATAATTATTTATATTTAAAGCATAATTAAAGTCTTCTAAAGCGGCATCAAAATATTTACTGCTGCGTTCTATTTTATACCTCTCATAATATAATATCGCCCTTTGAGAAAAATTTTTTATATCATACTTAAAATTATTATTTATATACTCCAAAGATAAATCAAAATATTTATTATTATGCTCATCAATATATTTAAGCCTGTATAAATTACTTATAGCTAAATTATAATTAGTATGTGAAAAGAAAAATAAAGCCTTATCAAAAAATTCATCTTTTAAACTATATTTTGAAAATAAATACTCATCTCTTAAACTATCTTCGTATAATGAATAATAAAAACAACCTATATTATAGTTCATATAATCATATAGTAATTTATTGTTTATTAACTCCCCTTCATTAAATAAAGTTTCATAATCATTAAGCACCAATGTAAAATAATCAGAGTTTTCAAATATATAATATGCAAGCTTATATAAATAAAATCTATTAACATAAGTATATAAATAATCCCTGTCTATTGCCAATGCCCTATTATAATAGTACAAGGCATTATCAAAATCTTCTTTATCTTTATTTAAAGAAAATCTTATTTCATATAAATATGCAATAGAGTTCAGCACATCAGTTTCATCAATATCTAAATGATTGAAAAAAGAAAGAGAAGCGTCAAAATATAAATCATCTTTTGTTTTGCTGTACGCTGATAAATACAAATATGCTTTAAAATAGCTGCTGTCATAATAATTCATAGCAAATGCAAAATCTTCCCTGCTTTCTGTAAGGTCGTATTTAACGGCATAAGCATATCCGAATAAATTATAAAGTATATTTGTATCTTTTAATGATTCGCTTTCTTCTATTTTTTTGTATGTATAAACAGCATCATCAAAGAAATGAATATCATTGCTGTATTTAAACATCATTGTATATAGAAAGCCTAAATTAAGAAGAACATTAATATCTCTGCCTATATAAGAAAGCTCTATATAATAATTGACAGCTTCTAAATAATAATCATAATTTTTAGATGATAAAAATTTATCTCTGTAAAGTTTGGCTAATTCACATAATGCAAATGTATTTTCTTTATTAAAATCCAAAATCTCTAAATACACTTCTGCTGCTATATCAAAATATTTTTCTTTATCTATATTAGTATATTTAGTTTTATAAAGCATATAAACATTATAATTAATATTAATATCATCTTTAAAAATATTAGAAATTTTTTTGTAGCATTCTAAAGATTTACTAAAATACTGATTATCTTTTATATGCATATATCTGAACTGATATAAAAGTGCTAAAATAAAATAACTTATATCATTATTATATTGAATAATATAATTAATATGATCTAAAGCTATATCATAGTATATATTATCAAAATTATAAATATATCTTGTAAGGTATAAAAACCCAGCTTTGTTTCTTGCATAAATATTTCTGCTATCGCGTCTTAATACATTATTAATACTTCCTGTAACGTTTTCAAAACTTTCATCATCCCCAGTATAAGCACATTCATCTATATAGGAATCTGTTAACTTTTGAATTATAGCAATATTTTTACAGCATATATTTAATCGATTATTATTTTCCTTTAATTTATCAATATAATCATAATAAAAACAGTTTTCATATTCTAATGTTTCAAATTTAACTTTCTTTAAAAATTTGAGCTTTGAATCAGCTTTCATGTTACTTATAAAGTTATAATAATTCATACACTAATCCAATAATATATGAGAAACATATTTTTAGTTATATTATACACAAAAAAGAATTTATTTAAATATACTGCATAGCAAAAAAGAAATATATAACAGATACTCTATTTTCTTAATTATTTTTATAAATAGTTACAAATCACCATTTACTTTATTATAAATAAGGTTTAATATATTTACTATGACTAATGTATTTATAAATGCAGGCAATAATAAAATAAAAAATTCTGTATCGAAAATAAGTGCTGTTATATGCATAATATGTGCAAGTTCTGCTGTAGCTGTTTTAGTGCTTTTAATCGTTAATTCCAAAACAGCAAGAGAGATAACATCATTCTCTCTCTATTCCAGTTTTTTAATAATATTTTATATAATAAACTCAATATACCATTTTTTCCCATTTCATAATAAAGCTAAAAAAGTTTTTTATATATTATCTCATGCTTTTTTTATAATGATGATATGGGGAGTATATATACCTCCATGTCTTATATCACTTAAAAATGGATGGGGCTGGAGTTTTTTTGGAATCATTACAGGGCTTTGCGTATTAGGTATAACATTAAGGAGTGTATTCGTTTACAGATGGAGTGGATTTACAGAAACAATATACTATTTACTATTAAATTGGGTATGGCTTATAGCTATATCAAAAGTTTCAAATGCTGTGGGCGAATATGGAGCTATACTTTATTTAACAGGATTTCTGCTTTTAACTGTAGCAATGGTTTTTTACAGACTTGCCATGTATGAATCTAATAAAAGATACACATTATTTTTACCTCTGTTTTATTCTCTTCTAATAATATCTAATATATGTCATGCAGTTTTCATGTTCAGATATGTTGCAAATATATTCTAAAGGCATTATATTTTAATATAGGAGGCTACAAATGATTAAAGAAAGACTTAGCGATTATATTCAGGACACTATAAAAAATAACTGGGATATAGATGCATTAGCTGATTACGGAACAAACAAAATACTAAAATATTCAGATGTTGCAGAAAATATAATGAAAATGCATATAGCCTTTAAAAAACTGGATATACATAAAGGAGAAAAAATAGCCATCTGCGGATCAAATTCAGTTAATTGGGCTTTAACTTATCTCTCTATAATAAGCTACGGAGCAGTTGTTGTTCCTATACTTGTAGAATTTTCAAAAGAGGATATCGCATCCATTATAAGAGATTCTGGAGCAAAATTTCTTTTTGCAAATTCTAATATTATAAAATCAATAGATGAAAAAACATTATCTTCTCTTAATAAATCTTTTTATTTGGATAGCTTTGATACAGTTTCAAATGATAAAGATAAAAAAGAGAATATATTTGATGATATAGAAATAGAAAATATAAGCAAAGAAAAATTTAATCTCACAATATTTGAAAATGATACATTAGCTACTATTATATATACTTCAGGAACAACAGGATTCAGCAAAGGTGTTATGCTTAATCATAATTCAATCTCTGCTAATATAAGATATGCTATAAATAATATGCCGGTAAAACCTAATGATCATATACTCTCTTTTCTGCCGCTTGCTCATGCATTCGGATGCTTATTTGACTTTTTATTTCCATTTTCGAGAGGAGCCTGCATATATATGCTAGGTTCAATACCAAGTCCTAATATTTTATTAAAAGCATTAGATGAAGTAAAACCTAATCTAATACTTATGGTTCCTCTTATAATAGAAAAGATTTATTTGAAAAAATTACTGCCAACTGTAAGTAAGCCTTTAATTTCCAATTTATTAAAAATACCTGTTATTTCATCTTTGATAAAATCAAAAATTAGAAATAATTTAACAAAGGCATTTGGTGGAAACTTTTACGAGCTTATAATAGGAGGAAGTGCTTTGAATGCGGATGTTGAAAAATTTCTTATGGATATAGGATTTAAATTCACTGTAGGCTACGGTATGACCGAATGCGGACCTTTAATAAGCTACGGACCTTGGGATAAGCATGTTGCAAGAAGCTGCGGATGCATAATAGACACATTGGAAGTAAAAATAGACGCCAAAAATGAAGGAGAAATCGGAGAGATAATGGTTAGAGGTGAAAATGTTATGCTAGGATATTATAAAAACTACAAAGCTACTGCTGATGTTCTTTCAAAAGACGGATGGCTTAGAACTGGTGATTTGGGAGTTCTTGGAGAAAATAACAGAATATTTATAAGGGGCAGAAGCAAAAATATGCTGCTTGGTGCGAGCGGACAAAATATTTATCCTGAAGAGCTTGAAAGTAAATTAAATACTATGCCTTATATATTAGAATCTCTAGTTTTGCAAAGAGATAATAAACTTCATGCTTTAATATATTTAGACTCTGATAGAATAAAAGCAGAAAATTTAAGCGAAGAAGAAGTTAATAATGCTATAGAAAAAAATAGAATAGAGGTTAATAAAATACTTCCTGAGTTTGGAAGAATATCAGGATTTACTATACAAAAAGAAGAGTTTATTAAAAGTCCTACTCAGAAAATAAAAAGATTTTTATATAATTAAAGAATAAAAGGCTTGAGTAATAAATACCCAAGCCTTTTTATTAATTAAGACAATTTTTCCCAAATCTCATTCAATTTAATCTGTAAAAAATAACATGAAACTATCTGTAAAAATATAGACAATATAAATACAAGATTGATTTTATCTTCTTCAACTGCAGCACCAGATTTTTCAGCCATTTCTTTAAATACCACAGGAGACATCTTATAGTACCAATAAATTGTATATATTCCGCATGTAACTATGCTGAATAATATAACTTTCATAGGATCTAAAATCTGATTATTTACAGCAGCATTAATCTCTTTAGTGGTCAAATAAAGCCAATAATAATAGTATATTCCGCATGTAACTATGCTGAGCAAAATGACCTGAACTGGATTTTTTACTATTCCTTTTTCCATGTATATTCCTTTAAAAATAATTTTGAGAAATATAATATAAAAGAACAAAAATATCAAGTACCTATATACTGTATACTAAAAAAATGTATTATTGACTAATAATATAATTAAATGTATCCTTTTAATATAATAAAAATATAGGGGAACTATAATGAAAAAAAATGTATTTTTAATAGGGATAAGTTTTTTAATGGCATTTCTATTATCATGCGGAGGAAGCAGTAAGGATGAAGGAGCAATATATATAAATGTAGGTCATGAACCTAAAACTATTGATCCTGCTTTAAACTCAGCCGTAGATGGAAGTATTTATATTCAGCATGCTTTTGAAGGCTTAGCTACAAGAGATAAAGATAATAATATAATACCCGGTACAGCTGAAAGATGGGAAGTAAGCGATGACGGACTTACTTATACTTTTTATATAAGAGAAAATGCCAAATGGTCTGACGGTAAAAATATAACTGCTGATGATTTTGTTTATGCATGGCAAAGAGCTGTTGATCCTATAACAGCATGCGAATATGCTTATCAATTTGAACCTGTTTTAAATGCTATGGATATTAATGCAGGAAAAAAAGAAGTTAGTGAATTAGGTGTAAGAGCAGTAGATGAAAAAACTTTTGAGGTGAAATTGAATGCCCCTACTGCATATTTTTTGGAGCTGGCTGCTTTTCCTACATTCTATCCTATAAGAAAAGATATCATTGAAGAAAATGGAGATAATTGGACACTTTCTCCTGAAACTTATATAGGAAATGGTCCTTTTGTACTAAAAGAGAGAAGAACTGATGACAGACTTATCATGGAAAAAAATACTAATTATTGGAATTCTCAAAATATAGTGCCTCAAAAACTTGTATTTATACTTATGCAAAATGGAACAGCTGCTGTTGCTGGAATAAAAGAAGGTTCTATACATTTTGCCAATAATCCGCCTCTTCAGGATATTGAAAATTTAAAAAGCGAAGGCTTAATGCATATATCTCCATATTTGGGAACATACTATTATTGTTTAAATATAACTAATGAAGTATTAAGAGATGTAAATGTACGTAAGGCATTATCATTGGCTATAGATAGAAATTATTTAGTTGAGCAAGTTACAAGAGGAGGGCAGCTTCCTGCAGGAGGATGGGTTCCTTCAGGGGTTAAAGACATTGACAATAAGGATTTCAGAGAGGTTGGAGGTGATTATTACAGTGTAAAATCAAATGATTATCAAAAGAATTGCGATGAGGCAAAAAGATTATTAGCTGAGGCTGGATTTACAAATGGAGAAGGATTTCCTGTTATAGAGTTTAAATCAAATTCAGGAGAGCATATACAAATATTTGAAGCTGTTCAGCAGATGTGGAAAGAAGTTTTAAATATAGATTCTACAATATCTCAGGAAGAATGGGCTACTTTCCAAGATACAAGACAGCATAAGAATTTTGTTATAGCACGTCATGGATGGATTGCTGATTATAATGATCCTATGAGTTTTTTAGGAATATTTTTAAGCTACAGCGTGCAAAATAATGGAGGATACAATAATAAAGCTTTTGATGATGAATTAAATACTGCTATGTCTACTATAGATACAAAAACAAGAATGGATGCTATGCATAGAGCTGAAGATATACTTATGGGAGATATGGGATTGATACCGCTTTATTTCTATACAGACCCTATTATGATTAGTAAAAAATTAACTGATGTTGTTTATGATCCTCTTGGTTCTCATAAATTTTTCTATGCTAAATTGACTAAATAATTAAGAATATATTTAATTAAGGAGTTTCTAATAATTTTAGGAACTCTTTTTTTATTTAAATAAAAATATTATATTTAGACACTTTTTTAAATTTGTCTTTTTTTAAAAAAATGTTATTATTAATAATATAAATTAATATATTTTAGGAGATTATATTATGCTATTAAAAGAAAGAAGCGGTGTATATAAAGGAAATGCAAAAGTAAAAAATTTTCTAAGTTTTGATTTAGATATAGAAGCAAACATTTCTTCAAATGGAGATATAACCGTAAATACTTTAGCTCCTATTGTCGGAAAAATAAGTCATACTATATCATTGGGAGCTGATTATGACAAAGATGATTACAGCATGAATTTTGAAAAAGTTAATTTCGATATAAAATTTAATTCAGATAAATCAATAGATATAATGCTTCCAGAAAAGATTAATGGCAGTATTATTTTAACTAGAAATATAACATTAAATAGAGTATAAAAAAATAGTACCTAAAAATATTTTAGGTACTAAAATAAAATATAATAGAAAAAGTTTTATTGTTAAGAACTAGATAAAAATTAAAAGACACTTTTAGTGTCTTTTAATTATCCCTATTTACTAACCTTAATTTAAAGGAAATAATAATAATATAAAATTATGTAATAAGGAAAATATATAGGGAATGTGGGCCAGCAGGGACTTGAACCCCGGACCCGATGATTATGAGTCATCTGCTCTAACCGACTGAGCTACTGGCCCCCGTAAATATAAAAAATCAAGCTCTTTAGATTTAAGTATCCTAACATAAAACAAAAAAAATGTCAATAGCTAAATATAAAATTATTACATATATTTCGCATAATAATAATAATATTCCAAAACAGCACAAAAATATATTTTTTATTATTTAATAATAATTTTTTTCTTTTTATATTGACATATTAATATAAATTTACATAATATTATTTATATAGTTAAAAACTTAAAGAAGGTATATTATATGATAATTAATAAAGTATATTCTATCTATTATAGTGCAACAGGCACAACACAAAAAATAGTTTCTTTTGTCGGAGAAAAAATAGCAAGTGAACTGAATATTCCATTTGAGAAATATAATTTTTCTCTTCCTAAAAAAAGAGAAACTATATTACAATTTGAAGAGGGCGACTTAGTAATTTGTGGTACTCCTACTTATGCTGGAAGAATACCTAATGTTATGCTTCCATTTTATAAAAATAATATAAAAGCTAATGGGGCATTAGCTGTTCCTATTGTTCTATATGGAAACAGAAATTTCGACGATTCTTTGATAGAGCTTAGAAACACTATGGAAGAAAACGGATTTCATACTATAGCTGGAGCTGGATTTATTGGTGAGCATGCTTTTTCTTATGTACTTGGGGCTAACAGACCTGATGAAAAAGATATGGCTATAGCTTCTGAATTTGCTCATAAGGTTGTTGAGAAAATTAAAAACTTAAATAATATCCCTAATGAAGCAATAAAAGTAAGAGGAAATGAACCTATAAGACCTTATTACATACCAAGAGATGATAATGAGCATGCTATTGATATTTTAAAGGTGAAGCCTAAAGTTGACACATCTAAATGTACAAACTGCAAAACATGTGCTCATGTATGCCCATTGGCTTCCATAGATTTTGATGATATTACAAAATATGTAGGAAAATGTATAAAATGCGGTGCATGTGTGAAAAAATGTCCTGAACACTGCAGATATTATGATGATGACGGATATTTATTCCATCAGCATGATCTTGAGAAAAAATTCGAGAGAAGAGCTGAACCTGAACTATTCTATTAATTGACAATGCTTCTATGATTTTAATATATTAATGAAAAACGATAAACCCAATGATATAACACACATTGGGTTTATTGTATTATACCTATTATAACTGCTGCATATAAATATATAGAAAAATTTATTCTTCTAATGAATCGCTTTCTTCCTCTTCCGTATTTCCTGATGCTTCTCTAAGAACTTGTTTTATAGCATCAAATATCTCTCTTGCTTTTACTTTATTTATTTCTGAAGTTTTTGTTTTCTTGGTTATAGAAGCCTTTTTTAATATCATATCGCCGTAAGTATCGCCTATACCGCTTAATATTAAAGGATTTTTTATAAGTTTTTCTACTGTTGTGGCATTGTCTGCTAATAATTGGCAGAATAAATTGTAATTGAATTGTTTTGTTAAAGGATCATAACCTACCTGAGGCATAGTAGTAGAATCTTTCCATATAGGGATTATTTTTGTAATTTCTTTTTTATCTTTGCTGTCATCGACTACAAAAAAATTACCATGATCCGTTTCTAATTTAATAATACTATTTTCATAAGTATCATCTTCTGTTAATACGAATGATCCGTTAGGACCTAAATCCACAAGCATAGCATCCTGCGAAAATTGAAAATGCATATAACCGCCGTATCTTAGTACATCTATAATCTTTTGACCTTCTACATCTTCCATTTCTTTATATTCTTTATCTATAGCAACTATTCTATTTATATAAGAATAGCAAATTTCTCCCTTTATTGAATTGATTAAGCTAATTAAATTTGGTAATTCTTTCATTGTATAATAATCTCTCTTAATATTATGTTTACTTATAATTTTAGCATGAAAGTAAAAAAAATCAAATTTTATTTTTAATTATTTTTACTTCAAGAGTTATAAAGTCGTATTAATATTAAAAAACTATTTTTTAGATTTTAAATAATTATCAAAATATTCTATTGTTTTTTTAAGCCCATCTTCAAGTTTATAATCAGGACTCCAATTGAGTTTATCTTTGGCTAAACTTATATTAGGCTGCCTTTTTATAGGATCATCCTTAGGAAGTTCTTTAAATACAATTTCCGATTTTGAATTAGTAATTTCTATTATCTTTTTTGCAAATTCAAGAACTGTCATCTCATAAGGATTACCTAAATTAACAGGTCCTATAAAATTTTCACTATTCATCATTTTAACCGCACCATCAATTAAATCATCGCAGTAGCAGAAACTTCTAGTCTGACTACCATCTCCATAAACAGTTATAGGTATATTTTGAAGAGCCTGTATGATAAAATTAGAAACAACCCTACCATCATTTTCATTCATTCTAGGTCCGTAAGTATTAAATATTCTAATAATTTTAATATCTGTATTATATTGTCTGTAATAATCCATCATAAGAGTTTCAGCACCTCTTTTTCCCTCATCATAACAGCTTCTTATACCATTAGGATTAACATGCCCCCAATAGCTCTCTTTCTGAGGATGCTCTAAAGGATCTCCGTAAACTTCGCTTGTAGATGCCTGAAGTATTCTTGCATTGCAGCCCCTTGCTAAATTAAGCATATTTAGTATACCAAAAACGCTGGTTTTAAAAGTATGAACTGGATTTATCTGATAATGTATAGGAGATGCAGGACAGGCAAAATTATATATCTCATCACACTCTATATGTATAGGTTCAGTTATGTCATGCCTTATATTTTCAAAATTTTTATTATTTATTAAATGTGCTATATTTTCATTTGAACCTGTAAAAAAATTATCTATTGATATTACATAATTTCCTTCTTTCAATAATCTTTCGCATAAATGCGAGCCTAAAAATCCAGCTCCGCCTGTTACTATAATCCTTTTCATAATATTATTTATCCTAATTTTTTATTTGAAATAATAATATATATAATTAAAAATATTTCAATGTTTTTTCTAAACTTTATATCATTACTATTTATAAAAACTGTTAATGATATAAAAATAATATATTGCATGTAATCATAAACAAATATATAATATAAATAAAAAATTAAGAGAATTTAAATAAAAATGTTAGAAAGTTTAGAGATAAAAAATTTCAGAGGAATAAAGAAATTAAAAATAGACAATTTCAAAAATATTAATTTTTTTATAGGCAAGGCTAACACTTCAAAGACTTCTCTGCTTGAAGCTATATACACAGGATTTTCAAGAAATGCTTTATCTTTTTTAAATTTATTATATGCAAGAGATATTGAAAAAGATGATGATGCGTTTGAGGCATTATTTTATGACCACAATGCAGATAATATTATAACAATTAATTCTTTAATAGATAATGAACTTTTTGAACTTGAAATAAGTTCAGATTATAAAGATTATGATAAACTTACCGTGTCTATAAATAATATAGACGCTGTAAATAAACTAAATTATATTGTTTATAAAATAAAAAATAAAAAAGGATATGATACAAGTATAAATAAAATTGAAGAAAAAAATGACTATAAATTTGAATTTAAAGTTCTAAATAAAAAAGAAGAAAATATACAAATAAAAAAACATGATGCAGAATTTATTTCTGTATTTAATTATACAACAAGTATTCTATTTATTTTTAAATCAATTTTTTTCAGATAATGAAAAAAGAAATATTTTAAAAAATATATGCTGTCAATTCGATTCTAAAATTAATGATATCATATTTGTTGATGATAGATTAATGATTGAAATAAAAGATTTAAAACATACTATTAATATAAAGAATATGGGGCAGGGATTTCAGAAATATTTAACTATAATAGCTTCTATGATATATAAAAAAAATATATTATAATTGATGAAATTGAAAATGGAATGCATTTTGAAAGCATAAAAATACTGCTTGAAAATATTTTATCTTTATCTAAAGAATACGGGCTTCAATTTTTTATAACTACTCATAATAAGGAACTGCTTGAAATTTTAAATGACTGTTTAATAGAAAAAGATTATAAAGACATGCTTTCGGTTTATAATTTATATTATAATAGAGAAAATAATATTGATGTTATAAATTATAGTCAGGAAAATTTTTCAAACCTCATAGAAAATAATAATGAAATGAGGGACTAATAATGAGAATTATTGTTGAAGGTGATTCAGATAAAAAATTTTTAGAATGCTATTTAAAATATTTAAATATTACAAATTATACTAAAATAGTACCAATAGGCGGAAAGGATAATATTATAAATCATGCTGAATTAAAAAAAGAAGATTTTATAATAATATTCGATGCTGATGACGATTACAATAAATCAAAAATTAATATAGAAAATCAGATTGATAAATTAGGTATAAAAAATGATAAAATATTCCTATTTCCAAACAATAAAGATAATGGTAATTTAGAAAAATTAATTGAAGAAATAGCAATACATAAAGAAGTGCTTCATTGTTATGACAATTATAAAAGCTGTATAGATAATTTAATTAATGAAATACCGAATTTAAAACATCAGGCTAAAAAATCAAAAGTATTTGCCTATATGAGCGGATTTGGTTTTAATAATATTAAAGCAGAAGAGTTTGATTTGACTCCTTATGTGGATTTTGATAATATTTATTTGAATGATTTAAAAAACTTTTTAGAAAATATCTTCAAATAATATATATTTACTTATTTATAATATATTATAAATAATATTTATTGAGGTACTATTATGGATAAATTTCTTGATAAAATAACATCGTATAATTTACTAAATAATATATTACCTGGAGCCGTAACATATTATATATTAAAAATGTTAACACATTTAAATATACCGGATTTTTCTATTTTAGGAGAAATATTCATTTACTATTTTATTGGATTATTATGTAGCAGAATAGGTTCACTAATTATTGAACCTATTTGTAAAACATTTAAATTTGTTGTTTATGCTGACTATTCAGATTATTCAAAAGCAGAGGAAAAAGATTCTAAAATAAATATTTTATTAGAGGTAAACAATATGTATAGAACATTTTCTGCTAGTTTTTTTATTTTGATATTGATTAGTGTTGTTAACATTTTAAAATTTCATAAAATATCTTTAAATAATTTATATTTATATGGTTTTATTTTTGTATGTTTTATACTATTTTTATTCTCTTATAGAAAACAAACTTCTTATATAGTAAAAAAAGTTAAACAAAATATTAATTAAGGAGTATTGCTATGGGAAGAATTCATTTTTTAAATGTTTTAGAAGGTGATTGTTCTATAATTCAACATGACTCTAATAATATAAGTATTATGGATATATGTAATGGTAATGGAGAAGATAAATCATACGAAAGTGTTTATTTTTCATCAAAAATTCCAAAAGGAAATTATAATCAAAAAGAATATCCAACAAACCCAATACAATATATCAAATCAATGGGTATAAAATACATATTTAGATTTATATTAACACATCCTGATATGGATCATATGGATGGATTAAAAGAATTATTTGAAAACTTTAACGTTTTAAATTTTTGGGATACTGCTAATAATAAAGTTATAGAAGACGGAAATTTTGGACAGTATAATAAAGAAGATTGGGATTACTATCAAGAAATACGTAAAAAATCTAAAAATCCTAAAGTATTAAACATTTATGAAGGAGAATGTGGTAAATTTTATAATAAAAATGACTATCCCAACATTAATGGAGATGAACTTTATATTCTTTCTCCAACAAAAGAATTAATATATAAAGTTAATAAAGATAATAGCAACAATTACAATGATTTATCTTATATTATTTTATATAAGAATAAAAATAAAAAAATATTATTTGCTGGAGATTCTGAAGAAAAATCTTGGAACATATTAATGAGTAATCAAAAATTAAGAAAAGAAATTCAAAATATTGATGTTTTAATAGCACCACATCATGGTAGAAAATCAGGTGGTAATGATGATTTTTTATACTTATTAAATCCTAAACTTACACTATTTGGTAATGCAAAATCAAAAGATTTAAATTATTATGACTGGAAAAATAAAAAATTATTATATATAACCAATAATCAAGCAGGAAATATTATATTAGATATAAAAGATAGTATATATGTATATTGTTCAAATAAAGTATTTATAGATAATTTTCACAAAGATAAAATTATAAATTTACAACAAAATTGTATAGATGTTGGTAATTATAAATATTACTGTATGGGAGTTATATGATAAATCTAAAACATAATGTTTAATTAAGGTATAAATATACTCAATATATTTTCAGTAAATAAAATTATAAACAATATATTTAATTCACTTTATTCAACTTTTACGGTTGGAAAAATCAAATAAAGTCTAAAATATATTTTAAATATAGATTATCAAAAATTTATTCAGCACTTGAATTCATGCTCTTATATGCTATAGTTTAAATCATAAAATAATAAACTAAAAAATAATGGGAAATAATTTGAATATAAAAACTCAAAACAAAAAAATAGAATTACTCGCCCCTGTGGGAGATGAAAGAGCTTTGAAGGCTGCTGTTAATGCTGGGGCTGATGCGGTGTATTTTGGTACTAAAAGTTTTAATGCCAGAGTTGGTGCTGCTGAAAACTTTGATGAAAAGGCACTTGAAGAGAATATCAGATTTGCTAAATTAAGAGATGTTAATGTTTATATAACGGTTAATACTTTAGTTTATAATGATGAAATTGATAAGGTTCTTCCTCTTATAAAAAGCGTTTATAATATGGGAGCTGATGCTATTATAGTGCAGGACTTGGGTATTATTGATATAGTAAGAAATAATTTAAATATTGCTATGCATGCAAGTACGCAGATGTCTTGTAATAATTTAGATAGCGTAAAACTTTTAAAAAGTATTGGACTTGATAGAGTAGTTTTAGCCCGTGAAATGAGTTTGGATAATATAAAATATATTAGAGATAATACTGATATAGAACTTGAAACTTTTGTGCATGGGGCTTTATGTGTAAGTTTTTCGGGTCAATGTGCCTATTCATATTTGCATGGTGGAAGAAGTGCCAACAGAGGAGCATGTGCTCAGCCTTGCAGAATGGAATACACAGGAGGTAAAACTAATTATCCTTTAAGCACAAAAGATTTGATGACTATTGATATAATTCCTAATCTACTTAAAAGCGGAATAACATCTTTTAAAATTGAAGGACGTGCTAAAAGAAGCGAATATGCCGCAATTACAACTTCTATATATAGGCATGCTATTGATTTGGCTTTGGAAAATAAGGATATACCTATAGAGAAGTATAGAGAAAGTTTGATGAAGATTTTTAATAGAGGCGGATTTTCTCAAGGATATTATTATAATTCAAAGGACATTTTTGAAAATTATAAGCCTAGCCATGACGGAGAATATATAGGAGAGGTTACTGCATACAAGAAAAATAAAATATATATACACGCAGATAAAGAATTAAATGTTTATGACGGACTTTCATTCGGAGAGAGCGGAACGGTTGGAATGCAGATTTCTGATTTGTATAAAGATAATGAGAGGGTAAAAAGAGCCAAAGGAAAGTTAAGTTTTTCTGCTGTTATAAAAAATGTTAATGTCGGAGATAAAGTATATAGAACTACCGATAAACTGCAGATTGATGAGGCGAACAAAATAATTGAAAATGATAGTTTTAAACATATTCTTGATTTAAAATGCATAATCGGATTTGATAATGATAAAATAAAATTGGAAGTTCATAGCAAATATGATGAGAGATTAAACAATATAGAATATATAAGCGATTATACTATTCAAGAGGCTAAAACAAAATCAGCAGCTAAAGAAGATATTTTCAATTCTCTTTCAAAAACAGGAGGTACTGTATTTGAATTTGAAAATATTATTATAGAAGAGAATTTTAAAAATCCTTTTATACCTGTAAAAGTTTTAAATGAAGCTAGAAGAGGATTAATAGAAAAATTAGAAAATATATTAATGAAGTCTAAAGAAATTCATTATGATAAAAATATTTTTAATAATATTAATTATCCTAATACTGATATAAAAGTTTTGATTGTAAATAGCGAAGAGAAATTAAAACTATATTCTGATATTAATTATGATAAAAAGATATTATTTCCAAGAGTTTATGATGAAAATATAATAACACTTTTTGAAAATAAAAAAATAGACGGTATAATACTTCCTCATGTAACATTTGATAAAGATATTAAAGTAATAAAAAATATAGTAGAAAAAACAGAGGGTATGATAGTAATATGCAATAATTTAGGACATATTGAAGCATTAAAAGATAAAGCTGTATTATGGGCTGGAATAGGACTTAATGCTATTAATAATTACAGTGTGAACTTTTTATATAAATTAGGTATTAATACTGTAATATCAGCTGTTGAGGCAGGTAAAACTTTAAAACACACTATAAGCATCAAAGAAGGTTTTATACCTGCTATGAACTTTGCATTCTGTCCAAAAAGTATGGCTGTTGGATGCTCTAAATGCAAAAAAGAAGATATTATTGACCATAAAGGAAATACTGTAATATTTGACTGCGTGAAGATGCATAATAAAACTAGCTTTATACTGGAGAAAATAAAAAACAAAACTGGGGAAATATATATTGATATAAATTAATAAAAACATTTTATATAATGTTTATAAAAAAAATATTTTTTGTATATTAAAAGCAATAATTATATGAAAACTCTAAAATTTTTATTATTGCTGTTATTAATTTCATCTTTATCATATTCTCAGGATAAAACAGTTTATATTACAAAAAAAGGCAAAAAATATCATAGAGAATATTGCAGAACAACAAAAAATTCAAATACAACAGCAATATCACTCAGTAAAGCTGTATCAATGGGATATGAAGCCTGTAAAGTATGCCGCCCTTAATAAAAATCATTTATAATATTAATTAACTTCTGTTTTATCAATTTAAAATCAGAGTTTAAATCTATTGTATTAACGGCAAAACATTTATCATCTATTTTGTATTCTTTATTAATATTATCATCGCACAACGGATAAAGCAAAACACCTTTGATAGTTTTAAATCTTTTATTAAAATTATTAACATTAGACATATAAGAAAACATTTGATATAAATGGCTGCTTCTTAAAGAAACTTTATCATTATTTTTTATTAATATATTTTTATAAAACTTTGTATCTATTATTAAACATTTTTCTTTATTATAAATCATAATATCTGTTTTCATTATAGGTATATATTTATTATCATTTATATTCCATTTTATGGTTTTGTTTTTTACTTTTATATTTTTATTATTAAAAAAATATATTTTATAAAAGTTTAAAACAAATTTCTCATATAGAATATGCATTCTTTTCTCTTCATTAAAGTCTATAAAAGAATATTCACTGCTATTTTTATTAATTAATAAATTTTTATGTATGAATTTGCATATATTGATTATAATTTTGTAATGCATATTGTTTTTATTATATTTTAATGATTTGAAATTTCTGCTATTAACATTTATATTTTTTATCTTTATAAAGTAATGATTTAATTTTATTAATTTTTCTTTAATATCATTATCTATATTTTTGTAATTAATAAGTTTATTTAAAGTGTATTTTATTATTTGGTTAAAGAGAATATCATTAGAAAGTATATTATAACTGCATACTAGCTTTTTATAATTAAGAGTATTTCTTTTTATAGATTCTGAGAAGTTAATTTTTCCTTTTAATACTGATAAATCTTCTTCCAAAATGATATATCCTCTATAAAAACCTCTTTTAATTAATTTCTCTAAAAATATATTAAGAATATATCCCATAACATTATAAATATTATCAAACTTTTCATCGCCGAAGATTTCTTTATTATTATCTTCATCAATGATATTCCAAATATTCCAAGCATAAGAGAGCATATAGTATATATTTTTAATAGGTATTTTTATATTATTATTCATTTATCAAAAAGTAATTTTTTATTTGCAGGGCTTTGCCCCGCACCCCAGTTCTTTTTGCGGCACAGGCGAAGCCCGCCTACGGCGAGAACCAAAAAGACTGCAATTTTACAAATCTAAAATTATGAGTTATTAATATATAAAAAATTATAATTATGATTTAAAAATAACAATATTATTATATATCCAATAACTTTTTTATTTCCTTCTCTGCTTTCTCCTCATTATCAAACCAATACTCTCTTAATGTAGGAGCTATTTCATATTCTATAATATTTTTGTATTCTGCCTCATCTATTTTACTGCAGAAATAACTATGCCCTATAGTACAGCCTCTGCCCAGGGTTTTATCATTTTTTATAATATTATTTAAATCAATAAACTTTGTATTTATTTTATTTATAAGATTATCATTTATACTCTTTTCTTTCAAATAGTTTATAAACTTTTCATTTCCGAAAGCAGGCTCAATATCTACAAAGCAAAATCTTCTTCGTAGTGCATAATCAATAACAGCGATGCTTCTGTCTGCAGTATTCATCATACCTATAATATACAAATTATTAGGCACGCTGAAACTCTCATTATTATAAGGAAGTATAATTTCAGCATCTCTGTTGTCATGTTCTATAAGCATTAAAAGCTCACCGAATATTTTAGATATATTTCCTCGATTAATTTCATCTATTATAAAAAAATAATCATTATCCATATCAGAAGAGGCTTTCTGACAAAAATCATAAAATACACCGTTTTTTAATTCAAAGTTTTTATCCGCAGGCTTATAACCTATAATAAAATCTTCATAAGAATAGCTTTCATGAAACTGCACCATTTTTATTTTACTGTCATCAGATTCTTTAATGATTGAGTAAGCTAATTTTTTGGCAAGAAAAGTTTTACCTACTCCTGGCGAGCCTTGAAAAATAATATTCTTCTTTCTTTTTAATAAATTAGCGATAGTATTGTATTTTTCTTCGGATATAAAAACTTCATTAAGGAAATTTTCTTTACTATATGAATTATCCGATTTATCATTAGTTTGTATGTATTGATTTTCTTCATCATCTGTTTTTTCGTCTTCAAACAAATTATCAAATGATATATCTTTAATATTATTTTTTTCAATTATTTTTCCACATATTTCTACTAATCCTTTAGACTTATTATTAGTTACTTCGTAAGAATATTCCATATATTGTTTTGTAGATATTAATGCTTTTTTTAATTCTTCAATTCCATGTACATTTCCTATTTTTTCAATAAAAAATTTCATAACTGTGTGTTTGAAATTTCTTGTAAATCTTTTACCACCTCTCATACATTGATACATTGCATATAATAAATCAAATGAACTACCTCCATATATTTTTTTATTATCTATATCCAAACACTCTTTAATACCTTTACTTCTGCTTATATCACCATTGTACATTTTTTCCATTACATCATATATTTTTTCTAACTGCTCATTATTTAATTCTTCTTTCATTTTTACTCCAAATAAATAATATATATATTAGTTATTTTACAATAAAAAATTGATAAATCAAAGCAATAAACAATCATAAACAGTAAAAGGATATTATTTATTGATTTTTTAGAACTTTTTTATATAATATTGATTAGGGAGGATTTGTACTTTGATGAATAACTTCATATAGAGTAATTTATATAATTGGAGGTATAAATCCTATCTTATTTTTATACATTCAATTCTATTAGCATCATATTTACTTTCCTTTTGATTTTAATTTATAAATTGAATATTTCTTAATGTTGAAATAGTTATTTTTTAATTATAATCTGAAAAATTTATTGCAGTTGATATACCTATCTGCAAATATTTATCATTATCTATATTGTATAAATATATTTATTATCTGTTTAAAAATAAAATACCGTCAATTATATATTTATAATATTTTTATTCTAATAAGAAGAATATAAAAAATTAAAAGCTGAATCTTTATCTTATTTTGAAAAAGCATATAAATTTGCTGATGATGAACTAAAAGAAAAAATTAAAAAATATCTTATGAAACTTGAAAAGGAAAATGACAGTACAGGTATTGAATTTTATAAAAATAAATAATTATAATTTTTAATATAATTATTACCGCATGCAGAATAAAATTAGAAATATGTATTTATTTGAAGTTCAAATTTTTGAAATATAGTTTTATAGAATAAATGGTGTGTATTAATAAAAGTTTAAAAATTTATTATTGATATTTTTCCATAGCATATTACTATATTGATAGGATATAAAAATGGACAAAGAAATTGAAGATTTTAATAAAGATTTTGATGATGAAATTTTTGACATAGCATTCATACTTAAAAGATCATGCTGCAAATACGGTAAAATACCTTGGGAAAAATATTATACTTTATTTGTTTCTGCTATTGCTTTAAAAAATATTGCCGCTAATGTAGTTTTAGAAAATACTCATATTATAATTCATAAAAAAGTTAAAGAGCCTGAAAAATATTTTAAAATACTAAAAGATGAAAGCATAGTAAGATTAAAGGTGAGAAAAGAAAAAGATACTGATGACTTCTATATTAATTTTTTACTTGAAGATATAGTTGACAATGATTATAAAGATGACGATTTAAATATCATATTAGAAAAATATTCAAAGATTATTTATTATAAAGATGAAGAGTTAGGAGATTTTGAACTTAATAAGGATATAAACAGTTTTAAGAAAGATATGCCTTGGACTAACAATAATATTTTAATCTTCTTTGACAATATCAATGAAGAGTTTAATAAAAAAAGCATTGATATAATCAAAAAAATATTTGCTAATAAAAAAGATATTGATAGGAAATTAAAAGAGTGTGCGGCAGAAAGTATATTTAAGCCTAATAATATAGAAAAAGAAGAATTCATAAAATCAATAAGTTTAACATCTATAAGCATAGATTATAAAAACCATATAACATTTTATTTTAAAAACAGTTACGTACATACAATACCAGTAAATAGTGATTGGGATTTTAATTTTAAACCGATTACTCAATTAATGTTTTTTTAAAAACTCGTATACGCTTGCGAAAGAAAATTTATATAATGATAAAAAACCTCCGATATAAAATTAATCATATCAGAGGTTTTTATTTTATAAAAAATTATTTAGAAGATGATAATTTTATTTTTGATATTCTATCATAAAAATTAGAAGCAAGTATAGCAAGTACACACATTACTATAAATCCTACTAACAATGCAGCTATAGGGCTTAAAGTAATACCTCCTACAACAACACCTATAAATGCTGATACAGCTACCAAACCAGCATAAGGAATCTGTGTTGCTACATGCTCAAGTAAAGGACAGTTGCTTCCAGTAGAAGAAAGTATTGTAGTATCAGATATAGGAGAGCAATGATCCCCAAATACAGCACCAGAAACTACAGAACCTACACTTATTAAAAGTACATTAAGCAAAGCATCTCCAGTATATCCGTTTCCCATAGCAAGCCCATTAGCTATAGGTATAACTATAGGTATAAGTATTGCAAAAGTTCCCCAGCTTGTACCAGTAGAAAAAGCAATAACACATCCTAGCAAATATCCTATAGCAGGAAGTATCCAAAGAGGAAAACCTCCTCCTCTCACAGCCTCAGAAAGAAAAGCAGCAAGCCCAAGACCTCCGTCTTCAGGACTTGATTTTATTACGCTTCCTATAGACCAAGCAAGAGAAAGAACTACCAAGGCAGGAACCATTGATTTTATACCTTCCATTATAGAGTTTCCAGCAGAACGTATGCTTAATAATTTTCTTACTACATAGTATATATACATTATCATAAGAGAAATTACTGCCCCATAAAATAATGCTTTAGAAGCATCAGTATCTAAAAATGCCTGATTTAAAGATATACTTGACATAGCCTGAGAAAAAGTTTCTATTCCGTCATTTCCAACTAACCCCATATATGTGGTAATAGGAAACATAGCTATACATACTATTATAAGAATAACTATAGCAATAACCATATCATACCATTTGGCTTTGTTATTAGATGAAGTTTCCATATTTCCAGGGCATGCTCCATATAATTCCTCATTAAAAAGTTTTCCATTTTGAGCATCATCTTCACTCCTTTTCATAGGTCCGAAATCTTTAAATACTAAAGACATAAGAACTACAAAAGCCAAAGCAAGAAGAGGATAAACAGAATATGGTATCATTTTTATAAAGAAAACAAATTCGCTTATATTTAAAGATTCAAAACCTTCAGAATCTCTAATATAACTCATAACAGTTACAACCCAAGTTGATATAGGAGCAAGTATACATACGGGTGCTGCCGTTGAATCTAATATATATGCCAGTTTTGCCCTAGAAATTTTATTTTGATCAAATGCAGGACGCATAACTGTACCAACTGATAAACTGTTAAAATAATCATCTATAAATATAATAAGTCCGAAAAACCAAGTAAATATCAATATGCTTTTTTTTGTTTTTAAATATTTGCTGGCCCATAATCCGAAAGCTTTAGTAGCACCTGTTTTTGAAAGCATACTCACAAAAGCACCAAGCAATGCACAGAATAAAAGTATACGTATATTCCAAGCATCTCCGCTCATCTCTGCTACTTTATCTGTAAATATAGTAATAGCTGTAAATAGATTGCCGTGTGCTATTATCAAAGTACCTGAGAGTATGCCGAGTGTTAGAGAAATAATAACTTCTTTGGTTACTAAAGCAAGTATAATTGCAAGTAACGGCGGTATAATACCCAATAGACCATAATGTTCCATATGTTTACTCCTAAGATAATAATTTTATATAGTTCTAAATCCTTTAAATAAAAAAAACCCCCTTAACTAGGGAGCTATATTAATTATATTTTATATATGCATAAATTAATAATTTAACACTCCCAAGAAAAGAAGCTTTTTTTAAACTTTTTATAAAAAAAGAAATTAGACATATATAATTAACCTTTACTTTTAATAGTAAAGTTATTTTATATTAAAAGTAATGCTTTGTCAATACAGCAATTATTATATTAATTAAACTCATAATGAATACTATATCTTTTGGCTGTATATTTATCCCCATAGCATATTAATACTGCATAATAAGTCTGATTATGTAAGAAATTTAATGATGCTCTATCCTTTGATGATTTTATATAATTAAAGTTTTCATCGAATAAAACTATATCAATATCCTCAGCATCATTTAAAATTATATTTATAGAAGTATCTATATCTGTTGAATTTTCTATTTTATAGCAATCTATATCTACTATATTATATGTCTTTATATATGGTTTTATATAGCTGTCTATAGTTATTGCAGGAGAATTTTTTATAAAATATCCATATATTAATTCATTAGGGGAGTCTATATCATCAGCATTGCTTAATATATCATTAGGTTCAGTTTCATTATTTACTATAATATTGTTTTTAAATATAAACTTTAATTCATATTTTGCTTCAGTATCAGATTCAAGTTTTAAAAAATAATCATTTTCATTAAAGAAAACATCATCTAAATTAATAGCTGAATTATAATCTAATATATCCTTACTATTTAACTTAAATAAAATACTATTGCTGCCTAATAATTCTAACTGAATATTTGCATTTCTATTATAAACAGAAACAGCAAAATCCATAGCAAATCCATTAGTAGGACTTATATGATAATAATCTATATCATTTGAATCATTAAAACTGCCATTGATATGAGTATCCGTATCTATAAATTGAGAATACTCTAAAGTATCATTAGGCTCTATTTCATCTCTGCTTATAATATTATTAGAATAATTATTAGTATTACTACTGCATGATATAATCAAAACTGTAAGAAAAAATAATACATATTTCATATATCAGACTTTTTATATAAGTTATTTTACTTTAAAAAATCCCATAAGCTCTTCCAAATGATTCGCCTGATCAAGCAAAGATTTAGAAGCAGCAGTGGACTCTTCTACTAAAGCAGCATTCTGCTGAGTTATATTATCCATTTTAGTAACAGCAGTATTAACCTGATCAACACCAGCCTCCTGTTCAACAGCAGTTTGACTGATATCACTCATAATTTTAGAAGTTTCTTCTATTTTCATTTCTATATCTGTAAATATTTCCTGAGAATGTCTAGCCATTTCAGCAGATTTATTTATTTTTTCATATATATCTTCTATAAGCAAAGTTATATTTTTAGCAGAAGCCTGAGAGTTCTGTGCTAAGTTTCTTACCTCACTTGCTACTACAGCAAAACCTCTTCCCTGATCACCAGCACGTGCAGCCTCTACTGAAGCATTTAAAGCTAATATATTAGTTTGAAAAGCTATACCTTCTATAACTTTAGTAATATCTTTTATTTTAGCACTAGCCTCATAAACATCTTCTATCATTTTTGTTGTATTAGCTATAACACTTCCACCTTCTACAACTGCATTTCTTGAAGCTATCATAACATTATTTCCATCTACTGAGTTTTGTGCTGATGATTTTATAGTAGAAGCCATCTCTTCCATAGAAGAAGCAGTTTCCTCCAAACTAGAAGCCTGATACTCTGTTCTTTGAGCTAAGTCCTCGCTTCCTTTATGAAGTTCCTCAGCTGCATTTGCTATTTCTGATGAAGCACTTAATACTTCAGAGATTACCTCTATAAATCTATTTCTCATAGTATCAAATGAATGAGATAATTCTCCTATTTCATCATGTCTGTTAATGATTTGAGATTTGAATACAAAATTTCCGCTTGCCATTTGATGAGCTTCATCTACTATATTTTTTATAGGTCTGATAGTTTTTCCTATATAAAAACCAGATACTAAAGAAGATATTATAATACCTGATACGCCTAATAATATTCCTATAATAGTCATTTTCTTACTTTCTGCATATAATAGATCATGTGTAATACCTGCCATCATAAACCAAGGCTGACTTTTCATTTTTTTAAAAAATGCTGTTCTAGGAGAATTGTTAAAATCGTATGTAAATATACCAGAAGCCTTTCCTGCAGGAGGCATTAAAGAAGCATTTGGAATAACGCCTATGGTTTCATTTATATTATGGTATACACACTGCAAATCATCTTCATTTAAAACAAATATACTTCTCGCTTCTGAAAGTTCATTTCTAGCATCTGCTAAAGTTTCATTTATAATCCTTGACCAATCAACAAATGCTATAAAACTTCCTATAAGTTTTCCATCCAAACTATAAATTGAATGCAATATAGGAAGTACATATCCTTTATTTATATCTGATTTGTATATATTATCGCTTGTAGCATGATCATAACCAGAATCTACAAATTCTTTCCATAATTGAGGATATGTATTAGCCATATCAAGACCTGAATTTTTAGTATCTCCATTATACGCTTCTATTATTTTTCCATCTAAGCCTATCAAATCTAATGTTACTATATAATCATTGTTATCAAATAAATTGATCATAGTTTGAATGGCTCTTTCTTTCGTATCTTCATTTCTAGTCTGCATATATTCTATTACTGCAGATATTCTTGAATATGCATCCATAATTATTAATTGGTCATTAAGTATGGTATCTAATAATGTAGAATAACCATTAACTGAAGTTTCAAATCCAGAATATGTTGCATTATTTATAGCTTTATTAGCTATTCTTATTGAAGTGAAAATTATTGTAAAAGATAATATTACAATAACTATATTAACTATTAAAGGAATTTTTACTACTATACTATCAAACTTTTTCATATAAACATCACCTTAAAGTAAAATGATAATTAATATTAAAATACTTATTATTTAATAATAGAACTTAAATAATAAAAAAACTAACACTATGACTGTATAGTATAGTTTATATAATTAAAAAAGTCAATTATGCAGATTATTATTATTTATTTAAACAATATGGGTATTGTTCTAATTTTAAATATGTATTGACGATTATAAATTTGGCATTAGTATCATACCTTATTAAATAATTAAATAAAATTAAGATTTTAGTAAATATATAACCTATAATGAATCTATGATTCAGTATTATTTATTAAGATTGATTTTTTTCCATACGATTGTATAATTACTGTAATTAATTATTGTAAATGACGATAATAATTAGAATATATAATATTTAAGTATTGAAAAGATAGGAAATAAGATGTATATAAAGAATCTTAATTTGCACGGATTCAAATCATTTGCCATAGAAACAAATATAGAGTTTAATGAAGGTGTTACTGTGGTTCTTGGACCTAATGGTATAGGAAAAAGCAATATAGTAGAGGCGTTTTTATGGGTTATGGGAGAGCAGTCCGCAAGCAGATTAAGAATAGA
Source organism: uncultured Brachyspira sp. (assembly GCF_944388875.1). Taxonomy (GTDB): domain Bacteria; phylum Spirochaetota; class Brachyspiria; order Brachyspirales; family Brachyspiraceae; genus Brachyspira. The sequence continues at coordinate 102,300 of NZ_CALXKQ010000004.1, read as the reverse complement.
CAGTGCCAAAGGGCTTGAAAGTGTTATATTCCATGGCACTGATACTAGAAAGCCGTCTTCTTTGGCTCAGGTTGCTCTTACATTAGATAATAAATCAAGATGGATAAAGAAGTATGATATTGATGAGGTTATAGTAACACGTAAATATTATAGGAAAGGATTATCAGAGTATTATATCAATGATGAGCAGGTGAGATTAAAAGATATTGTTGATATGTTTCTTGATACGGGTTTGGGTAAGAATGCCTACTCTGTAATTAAGCAGGGTACTGTTTCTGAGATTGCAAAGCAAAAACCAGAAGAGAGAAGGAGTATTATTGAAAATGCCGCTGGAATAAGTAAGTATCTAGAGAGAAGAAGAGAGGCGGCAAAAAAACTTGAAGAGTCTGAGAGAAATCTTGATAATGTAAAAATAGAAATAAAGAATGCTGAGAAATATTATAAATCTTTAAAAGAACAGGCAGCTAGAACAGAAAAATATTATTCCTTAAAAGATGAGCAAAAAAAAATAAATATAAGTTTGAATGTTAATCAGGTTAAAAAATTAAGAATTACATTAGAAGAGCAGACAAAGAGTTTAGAAGAGCATAATAATAAAAAACAGGAATTAGAGAAAGAGCTTGATGATTTAGACAATCAAAAACAGCAGGAGCTATTGAAATTTGAAGAAACTAGAAGTTTGTCTATAGAACTCGATAAACAGGTATCATTGATTATTACAGAACTTACGCATATAGAAAAAATGTCTAATCAGCTTAAAAATCAGCTTGATAATGCCAGTAAAGAAAAAGAAGAAACTATAAACAGAAAAAATATTTTATTAAAAAGAATAGAAGAAGATAAAAATAAAATAGCAGAACTTGAAGAGGATGTAAAAACAATAGCTGAAAATATAGAAAGGTCTTTAAAAGAGCAGGAAATAGAAGAAGGTAATATTGCAAATGAGCAGAATAAAATAGCCGCTTTAAATGATCAAATATCTATAATAACTCAGGAAAATCAAAATGCAGCATTAAAAATTGCAGATGCCAGAGAAAGACAATTAGAGGTTATAAATAAAATTATAACAGAGATAGATGAAAAGAAAAAAGATGTCATGGGAAACAGCTTTTATCAGAATATAGGAAAGCATGAATCTGACATTGATATAGGTTTTAATAATCTCCTTAATTCAATTAATACAAAGATGAATACTATAAAAGATTTTGAGGAGGACGGAGTATTATTAAATTTAAATGAACTTAATTTTAATTCCATTTCAAGTTTTATCAAGAATTTAGCTGAGAGTTTAGAAACTGAGAAAAAAGATGCTTTATTTCTGCAGGGCATATTTAAAGAGTATACTAAGATAAAAGACCCTTTTGTAGATTTGCTCTTTGATAAAGAGGGTACTTATATGCAAAAAGAAGCAATAGATAAAGAAATATCAGACCTTGAAGCATTTATTAAAGCCAATATAGAAAAAATAGAAGAGATTAATAATGATATAAGAATTTCAACAGAGAATATAAATAAATCAAATTCTGCCCTTACCACTCTAACTATAGAAAGAGCAAAATATGAAACAAACAGAAAGGCATCTGAAGAGAGAAAAGACATGATATTAAAAAGCATGAAAATAGTTGAAGATGAATTTGTTTCTCTAAATGAAAAAATAAATAGACTTGAAGAGGATTATAAAAATCTTAATGAAGAGTATAAAGAAAACTCAATTACTTATAAAGAATTAGAAAAGAAAAAATCTAAAACAGAAAGCGAATCAAGACATAAGGCAAATGAAATAAAAAAGGCTGAATCTGCATTATCAAATTTTGAAACAAGTTTAGCTAAGCGTGTAAAGAGATTAAATGAGATAAATGAAAATATTACAAGAGTAAGTGAGAGAATCAATCAGAGTAAAGATAAGATTAATGATATATATACTCATTTCTATGAGAATTATGCTCTTAATTTGAAAGAGTTTGAAGAGAATACTCAAAACTTAATAGATGAAGAAACATTTAAAAATAAATTAAATACTGTTAATGAAAAAATAAAAAATCTTGGACATATTAATGAAATGGCTTTGGATGAATATCAGGAGGCTAAAAACAGATTTGATTTTTTGAGTAAGCAGAAAGAAGATTTAGAAAAATCCAAAGAAGAGATATTAAAGATAATAGCTGATGCCAATAAAAAAGCGGGAGAGGATTTCTTAAAAACGTTTAATGAAATAAATAAAAAATTCTCTGAAACTTTTAAAATATTATTTGGCGGCGGTAATGCAGGATTAAAAATACAAAATGAAGAAGATCTATTAAATAGTCCTATTGATATATTCGCTCAGCCGCCGGGAAAAAAAATGGAAAATATAGTTTCGTATTCAGGCGGAGAACTTACTATGACAGGGCTTGCATTAGTATTTGCCATATTCTTATACAGACCTAGTCCTTTCTGCATACTTGATGAGGTAGATGCCGCACTTGACGGAGCTAATATTATCAGATACAAAAACATGGTAAAAAATCTCTCCGATAAAACACAGTTCTTAATCATTACGCATGATGAAGTTTCAGCCACTATTGCGGATGCATATTATGGAATAACAGCGGAAGAAAAGGGCGTGTCCAAAATATTTACTGTAAAAGTGGATAAAGACGGAAAAGTTAATGGAAGTGAGGAAAAGTTAGTAACAGAAGAAAAATAAAAACTAATTTACTTTTGACAGAGTACCTTCTGTTGTAGTATTATCATTATTTTCTATTGTTAATTTCATGTATGTATTATAAAAAGTAAATGAATATCTTTTGTTGTTTTTGCTTGCATGATATGAATCATTTGAAGTCTGTATTAATTCACTGTTTTCTATTTTTATATAACTGTCATATTGTGTTCCGCCTTCTATAGTAATTTCTATAGAACCGTATTCATCATAAATTAAAATGCATTTATTTGCTATAAGGTCTTTAGTATTTGAAGAAGTGCTTACTGCTCCTTCATATCTGCTTGTAGTTTTTGTTACATTATTGCCGCAGCTGAAAACAAAAACTATATAAATAGATAAAGTTATAATTTTAATAAAATTTTTCATAATTGCCACATAAATATAGTAAATCTATTTTTTAGAAAAACTATTCTCTTCTCCTTTAAGCATTCTTTTATAATTTGGTATATGCTTTATTATAATGAATATATCAAGAAGTATAGCTATTGGAAGGAGAACTATAAAGTTTATATTAAAAAATATTCTGTATAAAAAATTAACTTTGAAGTATAATAAACTTAAAACAATAGGAAAAGCAACAGCTCCAAATGTAGAGCCTATAGCAACAGTTTTTCTTGAAGCAAATAAGCCTATAAAGAAAAACACCATAGTAATAATTAAACTAATAGGTGCAAGCATAAACATTGATCCTGCACTTGTTGCAACACCCTTACCTCCTTTAAATCCCAAAAATATAGAAAACGCATGACCAAGTATTGAAGCAACAGCACATGCTACTAAAATATAGCTATGAGTTGAAATTATTCCAGAAAGAATAAAAGAAGGAATAACAACAGCTATCATCCCTTTTCCTATATCGCATATATAAGCAGCAATTCCAGCCTTTTTACCGCATACCCTAAGTACATTGCTGGCACCGGGATTGCAGCTGCCTTCCTTTCTTACATCATGTCCGTTTATCTTTCCTATTATAAAAGAAAATGGTATAGCTCCGATTATATAGGATATTAATATGCTTATTATAATTTTAATTATCATATTTTTAATCTCCATATTTTTTTCCCCTCTTTCTGAAATTAAGTATTATAGGTGTTCCTCTGAAGTCAAACATCTCTCTGAATCTATTTTCTAAATATCTCTTATAATGTGAATTTAATTTATGTGGGTGATTGCAAAAAACAGCAAAAGCTGGAGGATTTACTCCAGTCTGAGTAACATAGTAAATCTTAAAAGGGTTTCCTCCTGCAGATATAGTATATTCTCTAGTAGCTCTAACCATAGTTTCTGTAAGTGCATGAGTTTCAAATCTTTGAAGTCTTGTTTTGGCAACCCTAACTGCAAGGGATAAAAGTTTTTCTGCATCATTTTTTCTAGTAGCACAAACTCTAGCATAAAAGGCATAATTTAAAACAGGAAAAGTTTCTTTCATATAAGCCTCATAATCATTCCAAGTGATGCCTTCCTCTCTTATATCCCATTTATTTGCAGCTATTACAATTCCTTTTCTTCTCTCTATTATAAGATTAGCTATTGTTTTATCCTGATCCGTAAGTCCCTCAAAAACATCAAGCATAAGTATGCATACATCCGATGCTTCTATAGCTTTTATTGCTCTGTTTACGCTGTAGTATTCAACATCAGTATTAACATTTTTTTTCTTTCTTATTCCAGCCGTATCAACTAGGCATATATCATCGCCTTTAAAATTAAAAGTTTCATCTATGGCATCTCTTGTAGTTCCTGCAATATCTGAAACTATGCTTCTATCTTTACCTATTAAAGTATTAAGCAAAGTGGATTTACCCGCATTGGGCTTACCTACTATTGCTATATTAATAATTTTGTTTTCTTCTTCTGTTGTTATTTCATTATCATATTCTTCTTCATTATTATTATCATACTCTTCTAAATTTTCTTCATCTTTAATATCTATGCTTGATCCTCTCTCAGCATCTAAATCAACCCCTACGCTTTCCAACAATTCAAGTATCTTCTCTCTCAAATCATCAATACCATTATTATGCTCGGCACTAATTGGTACTATATCTTTTATACCTAGAGAGTAAAATTCATTTATTAAACTATTATGAGAATCCGCATCCACCTTATTAACTACAAGTATAATAGGTTTTCCAGATTTTCTTATAGTATTTATAAAATGTCTGTCATCTGGATGATACTGATGGGCATCTACTAAAAATAAAAGTATGTCAGCTTCTTCCATAGCAGTTTTTAAAGCTTTCTCTCTTACCTTCTCATTTAATACATCATCACTTATATCAAGAAGTCCTCCAGTATCAAATACATTGAATGCTATGTCATCAATATAAGTGCATGCCATACTTATATCTCTGGTAACACCTGCCATAGGATCAACTATAGATTTTCTCCTTCCTGCAAATCTATTAAAGAGAGTAGATTTACCAACATTAGGTCTTCCGAGTATGGCAATATTTTTCATTTATTAAAACCTTATACTATAATTATGTATGAATTGAAATAATACCATAGTTTTTAATATATTGCTATTATATTTTTATTCTATAATGATGAGATTTTTTTAATTATATTAAAAGCCTATAGGCTGGAAAAATGTAAATAAAATTAAAAAAAATTAATTACATACCCCGCCCTTATAAATTTATTATCTTAATAAAGATTGCATTCTAATTAATTTTGCTGTTTCATTAAAAAAGCACCCCCGCCCAAGTTTTAATTAGATTTAAAATCTATTTAACGCACGGTGAGCAGATTCAAAATATAATAAAAGTTGGATTATTAATCTATTTATATTTTTAATTTAGCTAACCGTGCGTTGTGGTATATTTAAAATTAAAAAAACGCTTGGGTGGTGCTTTAATTTCTAATGAAGCAATAAAAAAATAAAAAATAGAAATAATAGATAAAATTAAAAAATCATAGAGGGCGGGCAATGAGAATAAATTAAAAAAATAAAAGCCCCTTATTATTAAGGGGCTTTATTTTATATTAAAATTATTCTTCAACTTTCAAATGAAGCTCTTCTAATTGATCATCATCAACAGTGGAAGGACATCCGCTCATCAAGCACTGACCTTTTTGAGTTTTAGGGAATGCTATAACCTCTCTTATGCTGTCCTGTTTTTGTAGAAGCATAACAACTCTGTCTATACCATAAGCCATACCGCACATAGGAGGAGCCCCATATTTCAAAGCATCAAGTAAGAAGCCGAATCTTATTTTTGCCTTCTCATCTGATATTCCTAACAAGCTGAATATTTTAGCCTGTACTTTGCTGTCATATATACGCTGACCGCCGCCGCCTATTTCATTACCGTTTAATACTAAGTCATAAGTATCGCTTCTCACTTTTAATACATCAGTATCTAATAGAGGAACATCTTCAGGTACAGGTGCTGTAAATGGGTGGTGAGTAGCGGATATTCTTTTTTCTTTATGATCATATTCAAATAATGGGAACTCTACTACCCATAAGAAATTTAATTTATCTTTATCTATTAAGTTTAATTTTTCAGCAACTCTTAATCTTAAATTACCCAAAGCATCATAAGTAACTTTTGGAGTATCAGCAACAAAGAAAAGTAAATCGCCTTTTTCTGCTTTTGTAACTTCTAATATTTTTTTCTGATTGTCTTCAGAGAAGAATTTTACTATATTAGATTCAAGTCCGTTTTCAGTAACTCTCATCCAAGCAAGACCTTTAGCTCCAAATATGCCTACATATTTTGTAAAGTCATCAATATCCTTTCTGCTTAATTTATTAACGCCGCCTTTAGCATTCAAACATCTTATTATAAATTTGTTGTCTAAAGCATTTTTAAATACAGCAAAATCGCATCCTCTTACAGCATCTTCAACATTAACAAGTTTTAACTCAAATCTAGTATCAGGCTTATCGCTTCCGTACATCTCCATAGCATCATAATAATTTAATCTAGGGAAAGGTGTAGGCAAATCAATATCATAAACATCTTTAACTATATTAGCAGTAACTTTTTCCATAATAGATAAAAACTCATCAGTATTAAGGAAAGAAGTTTCAATATCCACTTGAGTAAACTCAGGCTGTCTGTCTGCTCTTAAATCTTCATCACGGAAACATTTAGCTATTTGATAGTATCTGTCAAAACCGCCTATCATAAGTATTTGCTTAAATATTTGAGGCGACTGAGGAAGAGCATAAAAATCACCAGCATTAAGTCTTGAAGGAACTAAAAAATCTCTTGCCCCTTCAGGAGTACTTTTATTTAATATAGGAGTTTCTACATCTATAAAACCATTGTCAGCTAAATGTTTTCTAAAAGCATTAGTAATTTGAAATCTTTTATATAAGTTATTGAATACTTTAGGTCTTCTTAAATCTAAATATCTGTATTTAAGTCTTATATCTTCTCCTGTATCAATATCATCTTCTAATAAGAAAGGAGGAGTTTCAGATGTATTGAGTAGTTCTAATTTTTCAACCATCACTTCAATTTCACCTGTAGGTATTTTAGGATTAACCATTTCAGCACTTCTAGCCCTTACCTTTCCTTCTACACTAATAACATATTCACTTCTTAAATTTTGGGCGTCATTATGTGCTTCTTTATTCACTTCTGGGTTAAATACTATTTGTACAAAACCAGTTTTATCTCTTAAATCTACGAATATTACTCCGCCATGATCTCTTCTTCTTAAAACCCAACCAGCTAATTTAACTTCTTTGCCGATATCGTTTTTTGTTAATACTCCATTGTAAGCACTTTTAAAACGCATATTAATTTCCTTCTTTAAAAATAAATTCTAATAATAAATTTTTTTTTGTAGTTTAAATAACATAATAATTATATTATAAATAAGCATAAAAATCAATGATTTAAAACTATATTATACATTCAATAATTTTATGCCATATATATTTGAAAGCTCATTATATTTTTGTTCGCATGCATTATTATCACCTATAGCACTGCAGCAGTTCATCATTACATTAACTTTTTCTGTTGTATTTCTATCATTATTATAAAATTCGCAGAACTGTTTTACGCTTTCATAAACGCAGTAATCCTTAGCCTCTCCGCATACATATATATTCTCAGCATTCCTTATATCATAAACCCAAGAATTGTCATATTTTTTGCTTGATTCTGTGATTACTTCAGCCCTTATTACACCGTACATTTCTGTATAAGAATCCTCTCCTTTTAATATTTTTATTACAGACACTCTCTTTGCAATTTCAAAAAATAAAAGCATATTTGAAAGCTGCTTTTCTATAAGCCATCCGTCTGTAGAATTAAGACAATGATAAGGCCAAATAATTAAATTCTGACTGCCCTGCTCTTTCAATGCTTTGACATAATTTATCTGCATATCTTTATTATATGCTGGTATTATCTCATTATTTTCTATTTTTTCTAATGTAATCTCTGTAAAAGGAGGCACTATATTGCCACTTGAATCTTTCCACATTATAGGATGAAAAATAGAATCGTATCTATGAGTATCCAATGTAACATATATATTAGATATTCTATCCATATTATTATATATAAATTTGATTATCCTTTTTATATCATCATAAGCTCCATTAACAGCTAATGCACCTTTTTCTGCATCTATAAAATCTCTCTGCGGATCTACTATAAGTAAATTAATATCCCCAATAGAATTTTTGTTATCATATTGAGCTGCCAGTTTGCATATATCCTGCTGATTAATAGGATTTATTTCCTTGCCTATATAATCCTCATTTACTATACTTTCATAAGGTATTTTTGATGACATAATTAACTCTCTGTTTTATTTATTTTTTATTAGTATATAAATCTTTCAATTTAAATCAAATATTTTACAAAAAAAAAGAGCCTTTTTATAAAGACTCTTTTTTGTAGTTCTTAAGGAAAATATGATATTAATTAATCATCAAATTTTTGATATAATAGCTTTCCAGTTTTATCTATATAAAGCTCCATCATATTGCTCATTTTAATTTCATAAATATCTATATATTCCATATCTACTGCCCATATTTCAGCATTAGGATAAGTTCTTTTAGCAGTATCTAAAACAGCCTGAGGAACCGTAAACGGAGCATAGAAATTCTGCTGATTTGCCGCATTATAGTTATTCATAGCACCTGTATTATTAGCATCATAACCATATTGGGCATTATTATTCTGATTGCCTAAATTATTATCATTATTGTTATTATTTGCTTTTTTACTTAGCTCTTCAGCTGCTTTTATCAATTCTTGTGCTGCCAATTCATAAGGATTTTGTGAAGAGTTATTGTTCTGACCATAATACATATCATTATTATAACTATTATTATTATAGTTATTATCAGCTGCATAAGTATTTTGATTTCCATTAGGATTATTATAATAAGGACTGCTAGGATTTTGAGATTCTGTTTGAAGCATTTTTATTAATTCTTCATAAGGATTAACAAAAGTATTTTGTCCGCTGCCGTAATAATCATTATTGTTTTGATTATTATAATTATCAGAAGCAGCATTCATAGCATTCATAGCCTCTTGATAAGGATTATTATTATTGCCCTGATTTTGAGAGTAGCTGTCGTATTGCTGAGAGAAAGTAGGGCTGTAATAAATACTATTAGGGTCTTTTGCCTGCTGAGCTAAAGTTTTCATAAATTCATTATAATAATTATAGTAACTATTATTATTTGCTGCTGTATTATTATTTTGCTCAGCTGTATAATTATAATTATTTTGAGCCTCAGTATTTTGATAATTATATCCGCCGTACTGAGCAAATAAAATACTTCCAGATATTGCTAAAACAGGTATCGCTTTTAAAATTGAGTTCTTCATAAATACTCCTTTTTGTAAATATAATGTAAAGCATTTATTAGCTATATTTACATTATAATATATTTATTATATAATGTCAATTTTTTTTACAAAAAAATATAAATAAATTTACAATTTTATGTAAAAAATATCATTTTTTTATTGAAAATAGATCAAATTATGAACTTTACATAATTAAATAAAAAGTTTTGATTAACGCACGGTAAACAAATTGTTTAATATAACAAAATTTGAATTGCAAATAAAACTATATCTTTAATTTTATTCTGGTGCGGTAAATAAATTTCAGAATTTAAAAACGTTTGGGTGGGCAGTTAAAATACAGAAGTAAAATAAAAAAGAAATATAACATGAAAATTACAAATTAGATTGAAAGTCTATAGGGCGGGAGAGTGTAAATAAATTTTAAAAAATTAATTACATACCCCACCCCTATAATTTACTGCTTTTATAAAAACAGCATTTTTAATTAATTTTACTGTTTCATTAAAAAAAACATACCCACCCAAGTTTTGATTAAATTTGAAATTTTATTAACGCACGATTAATGTATTTTCTAATATAATAAAAATTGTATTATTTAACTATTTTATATTTTTTGTTTATTTTAGCGTGCGGTATTTCAAAAAAGCTAATATAAAAATATTTTAAAGTACAAATTATAATTTATTTCTTGGGCATGTTTCCTTTTGTTATACTGCCTTCTGTATAGTCTTTTATTTCTAAATTCATAGTATTATCAGCAAAAATAAAAATAAAATCTATTTTAAATCCAAACTCATTTACATTGGCAGTGTATTTAATATTAGATACCTTTTTCATATATCCTGATGATATGCTGTATGTTTTTTTATAGGTTTTATCAATATTATAAACCTCTCCTTTAACTGTACCATCAGAACTAACTGTAAATTTTCCCTGACAGTATAATTGTCCAGAAGATGCTGTTTGTATAGTTACATTACCCTCATAAGTTCCAGAATATTTACTGTTAAATTCAAATTTCTCTTTAGAACATGATGCCAAAAAAATTATCATAAAAATTGTTAATATTGTTCTCATTTTCTATCCTATTATTATTTTTTATATATAAAATATAATAAAAATGCTCAATTTGTCTTACTATTTTAATTATATAAGAATAAATTAAAATTAATTCATTGACTTTATATTTGAAAATGTTAAATTATTTATGATTGCAAATATTTATTAAGGATGGTATCATGTCAAACATAATATCTTTTGAAGGTTCATCTTCTTTAGCTCCTATAATATCTTCTATAGGTAATAAGTTTATGGGAGAAGCAAGTGAAAAAATATCTATATCAGTTTCAGCTTCAGGTTCTGGAGCAGGTTTAAAAAGCGTATTGGATAATAAAGCAAATTTCGGTATGCTTTCAAGAAAAATAAAAGACAGCGAAAAATCTAAAATGTCAAATTACAAAGAATATATAGTAGTTTCAGATGCTTTAACAATATCAGTTAATGCTAAAAATCCAATAGTAAAAGTAAAAGACAATTTGGATATAAATACTATTAAAAAAATCTTCTCAGGAGAATACAAATATTGGAGCGATGTAGATTCTTCTTTACCTCAAAAAGAAATAGCAGTTATAGTAAGAGATTCTGAGAGCGGAGCTTATGATGTTTTTCAGGAAGCTGTAATGTCAGACAGTAAAATATCTTCATCTGCTATTAAAACTTCATCTATGAAGGAATTATGCTCTAAAATATCAGAGAATGAAAATGCTATAGGATATGCTTCTTACGGACTTTATAATCAAAATAAAGATAAATTATTCGCTCTTAAAGTAGACGGAATAGAAGCAAGCAAAGAAAATATCTTAAATGGAAAATATAAAATACAAAGACCATTGATGCTTATTAAAAATTCTGATGTATCAGAAAGCGAAAATGCTTTTATAAATTATATATTCAGTGATGCTGGTAAAAAAATTATAGAAGAAAACGGATATATTCCTGTAAAATAATTGAATGTTGGAATACTCTAATATCTTAAAAAATAAGAAGCCCAATCTTAATTTAAAAGAAATTATTTTTTCTATATTTATAAAATTAATTTCGTTTTTATGCATTATGGTATTGGCTTTCATTATATTTTTTATAGTCAAAGAGAGTATTCCAATATTAAAACATACTGGAATATATGATTTTGTATTTGGAAAAGTATGGCGTCCTTTGGCATTAGGAGTTTCTGAAAGCTATGGGATTTTTTATATTATATTAGCAACAATATACACTGCATTTCTTGCCACATTTATAAGTTTATTTATAGGTATAGGATTTAGTATATTTTTAGTTTTTATAGCCAATGATTTTTTACGTTCTTTTTCTCTTTCTTTAATGGATTTAATAGTTGCCGTTCCTTCTGTTGTATATGGGTTTATAGGTTTAGTTATAATAGTAAAATTTTTTGAACATCTGCCAATATTAAATATGTCTGCAGGAGAATCCGTACTTGCTGCAAGCATACTTTTATCTTTTATGATACTTCCTTTTATAATATCAACTATTACAGAAAGCATGATGATATTAAAAAAGAACTATAATGATGTTTCTATTTCTCTTGGAATAGATAAATGGTATATGGTATCTGAACTTATTTTGCCGAACTCTAAAAATGCAGTTTTAGTAGGATTTATTTTGGCTATATCAAGAGCTTTAGGAGAAACTATGGCTGTTATGATGGTTATAGGAAACTCATTAGTATTTCCTACATTGCTTGGAAAAGCTGAAACAATAGCTTCTTTAATTGCATTAGAGATAGGAATGTCTGAGGTAAGAAGTTTACATTACAGTGCTTTATTTGCAAGCGGGGCTATACTTATGCTTACTTTATCTATTATAAATATAGCTGTGCATTTTTTGAGGAAATACTTACTTAAATTGGAATTATGAAAAATTTAATTAAAATATGGTCTATAATAAGTTTTGCTGTAATTATTTTTATAATAGCATTTATATTTATATTTATATTCTATAAAGGGAGAAATGCTATTAATATAAATTTCATTTTTGGAAAACCTGAAGGTATTATATTGGGAAAAGAAGGAGGGATATTTCCTGCAATAGCTGGAAGTTTATATACTTCCATACTTTCATCTTTAATATCATCTATACTTGGAATATCATCTGGCATATACTTGGTATTTTATAATAAAAATAAATTAATTAATTCCTTTTTTGATATAATATTTCAATGCATAGCAGGGATACCTTCTGTAGTTTTAGGACTATTCGGATATGCCATGCTGGTGCTGTATTTAGGATTTGGAAAATCTATACTCTCAATGTCAATAACTCAGTCTATTATGATTCTTCCTTTTATAGCCATAAGAATAAAAAAAGTATTAAAAGAATTGGATAATGATATAATAAACAGTTCTTACGCTTTAGGAATAAGCAAATCATACACTATAATTCATATAGTTTTAAAAGAGATAGGCGTAAAAGCATTATCTATAATAATGCTTGCTAATGCTTTAGCTATAGGTGCGGCTGCTCCTTTAATGTTTACTGGTGCTGTAATAAATGCCCCTTTAGCAGATTCAATATTTAAACCTTCTATGGTGCTTCCTTATCATTTATATATTCTTCTTACTCAGGGAATATCAACAGAAAATGCTTATGCTACAGCTTTTGTACTTCTTTCTATAGTTTTAATATTAAACTTTTTCGCTGTGCTTTTAAGATTCTTAAAAATTAAGGGTATAAAACATGAATAATATTATTTTAAAATTAAAAGATATATCTGTATGCTATGGAGAAAAAAATATTCTTGATAATATAAATATTGATTTTGAAAGAAATAAAATAACTTCTATAATAGGTCCAAGCGGATGCGGAAAAAGTACACTTTTAAAAACTATAAATAAAATAATATTAGAAGAAAATGATGCTATAATAAAAGGAAATATTTATTTTAATGATATAAATACAAATGATATGCCTTTAGAAACATTAAGAAAAAATATAGGTATAGTATTTCAAACCCCAACTCCATTTCCAATGTCAATATATAAAAATATAAGCTATGCTTTAAAATACTACGGACTGAACAAAAAGAAAATAGATGAAAAAGTTCAGGAAATATTGAAGATGACAAGTCTTTATGATGAAGTGAAAGATAAGCTAAACTCTTCGGCTTTAAAATTAAGCGGAGGACAAAAACAAAGGCTTTGTATAGCAAGAAGTTTAAGCGTAGAGCCTGATATACTGCTTCTTGATGAGCCTTGCTCCTCTTTAGATATTATAAACTCTAACAAAATAGAAGATACCTTATTAACTCTGAAAGAAAAATACACAATAATTATAGTAACTCATAATATAGCACAGGCAAAAAGAATATCGGATAATGCCGTATTTATGTATGAAGGCAAAGTACTTTCAAGCGGAAAATTAGAAGATATTTTTAATAACAATGAAAACCCTGTAATAAAAAATTATATAAGGCTTATGGACAGCTGAAAACTATATATCTAAAAAATATTGTTCTTCCTTATTTGGATAGAAGACCCCTATTATAATAAATGGGTTTCTTGATGTATAATGGTGCTCTTTAGTAGTGCCTAAAAACAGATATATATCTTTGTTTTTTGCTATATCTAAATATTTATTTTTTACTAAATCACATGCATATTTCTCATTATTATTCTTTAAACAATTCCAAAATAAAGCACCTATTTCCCAATCTTCAATAAAAAGTTTACTCTCTATTCCATTAATATCCTGAAATATATAGGAAAATCTATATGGTAGTTTCTTTACCAATTTAAAATAATTATCATTGAATAAATCATATTGACTGTATATAGCATCTATTTTTTTATTATCCCAATTTTTTTCTTTTTCTTCCTTTACTACAAGATCAATTATTTTAGAAGGTTTAAAAATAGCTAATGATACACATTCATTTCCTTTTTTTCTAGAGCATTCTATTAAATATTTTAAATCTTTATATAAATGATTTTTATTTCTAAAAATAATATCTTTTCTTTCTTTCCAATTGTTATTTGGAGAAATTTTATCTAACATATTTATTGTATCAATATCATTCAAATAATAATTTTCTGGTCTAAAATCAGATAAATTCCTTTTTATATCCATTTCAACCCATTGGTATTTTTGGTATTTAAATTCATTTTCCAATTTTCTAAATGGTATAGGATATATTCTTATAAATTTCCATCTTCTGTAAATCCAGCAGTACATACTAATTCCCCATATTTGTATGATATAGTAGGGTATGTTTTTACTGTTATAAATATCTTTTTTCTCAAATATCTTTTACTCCATATTCTAATATATTCCAATATTCTAAATTAGTTATTTCATTTCTAATGACACTTCTATGACATTGCATTGGCAATGCTTCAAAACATGTAAGTGCTATTCTTTTATATTCTAAAAATTTTAAAAATACATATTCTACATATTTAAAATTATCTATGAGAGTTGTATTTTTATAATTTTCAAAAAGTATATCATAATCTTTTTGTGTATGCAGATATTCTCTTTTTTCAGCCTCTATCCCTAGCTGAGGTATATGTTCATATTCTATATTGACATTATTCAGCCACTTCTTCATCATATATTTTGAAAAACCATATTTCATACTGACTGCATTTTTTCTAACATCAATAACTAATTTTATATTATTTTTTAATAGTTTATTAATATATTCTTCTAATGCTATACCTTCATATCCAATAGTAAATAAAACTGGATTTTTTTTACTTTCTATTGGATTTTTCACTGCATAAATTTCATCATTAGATAAATACTTATCAATTATTTCACTATTTATTGAATAAAATGGATAATTTTTGTATATAAAAGCTAATAGTGAATTAGTATCCTTATTATGATGTTTTTTATACACTTCTTTTATTATATAAATATCATCTTTTTTTAATTCTTTGGAATATGATATATTGTCCATTTTTCTAAAATATACATCATCAGAAATGATATTATTTTTTTTTAAAAAATCTATATCAGAATAAGATAATATTGAAAAACATCCATATTTATATGGGATAAATGAATAGCTGGATTTATTATTCATTTTTATTTGCTCTTGAGATACAAGAAATAAATATTTTTCAAAATCTGTTCTTAATAACTTATTTTCAAATTCTTCTAATAAAGCTAAAATCAATTTTCTTCTATAAAGCATAAAATACACATAGATAATTATTTATAGTATAAAGCTATATTGTATTATATTTTAATAAAAAATCAATACATCAATATAATAATCACAAAATATAATAGTATGACAATTAAACTAATATAAATAATTATTATAAAGATATAATTATCTTACCTTCTATATGTCCTTTTGCCATAGTTTTTACGGCCTCATTAGCATTTTCAAGATTGAATACTGTAGAAAATATTTTAGGCTTTATATTTTGCTCTTCTGTAATTTTTGTAATTTTACGAAGCTCTTCTACGTCAGCTCTAACAAACATAAAACGGTATTCTTTTCCTTCTTTCATAGCTTTTTTATCATATTTAGAACCAGCAGCAGAAAATAACAATTTTTTCAGGAAAGAAAATTTATTATCTTCTGCAAATCTTTTATTTGGGCTTGTTCTCAAACTTAATAGACGTCCTCCTTTTTTAAGTACGGATAATTCTCTATCAAATTCTTTTGCCCCTAATGTATCAATAACATAATCAGCATCAGAAACTAATTCCCAATAATTTTCTTTACTGTAATCAATATACTTACTTACTCCTAAATTAATGAAATGATCTTTTGATCTTTCATTTCCAGATACAATTATATTAAGCCCTAAATGTTTTGCAATAGGAACAGCAAGCTCTCCAAAACTTCCAGAGCCTCCTGTTATTAAAACAGTCTGACCTGACTTCGCCTCTAATTCCTCTGTAAATGCCTGATAAGCTGTAAGTGCTGTAAGAGGTATTGCCGCTGCCGTTTCAAAACTACAATTATTGGGCATAATGGATAAAAACTTACTTTCTATTGAAACATATTCAGCAAAAGCCCCTATTTTATATATAGGAAGACGTGCATAGACTTTATCGCCTATTTTGAAATCGGTTACATTTTTACCAGTTTCTTCAACTATGACAGAAAATTCATTGCCTAGAGTAAGAGGCATTTTATAATCCTGTATAAGCCTAACACTTCCTGTTAATATAAGTAATTCGAGAGGATTTACTGCCGCTGCTTTTACTTTAACTAGTACTTCGTCATCTGAAATGGAAGGAATTGGAATATTGCAAATATTTAAATTAATTTCTTTTGAATAACTTTTAATCTGTGCAGCTTTCATAATATCTCCAATTTATTTTATTTAAATAATAAAATGCTTTTAATTATAAAAATCAATATCTACTGCATATCATTCTCAGACATCTTAGAAAGTTTGATTTTCAATTCTTCTACAAATTTTTTGTCATCAACCATTATATGATTAATAAGCCAATCTCTCAAAAACTTAATAAAATCCTCTATAACAATACTATTTCCGTTCTCATACATATTAACTTCATCCACAACCTTAACTGAAAACCCTCTATGTTTTGTAATATGATCCTTTGATATAGAATAATCTATAGCACTCATAATCTTCTCTTCATAAGAAAAATGATATGTAGCGTAATCAATAGCACGCTTCAAAATGTCGCTCAATGACTTTTTTACATTTTCATCTTCAATATTACTTTCAACACCTATACTGTATAAATCATTAATAATATTTACAAGTTCTTTATGCTGTTCATCAATTCTTTTGTAGCCAGTTTTATATTTACTTTCCCATCTTATCCATCTAGCTTTATTTTCTGTTCCCATAAAATTAACTCCTACAATATATCTTTAAGAGTTTTCTAAATTTTTCAAAATATTTTTCATTTCTCTTACAAACTCTTTGTCAGTCTTTAATATATGATTTAAAAACCATTCCTTTAAATATTTTAATAAACTATTAATAGAATCTGAGGAACCATTTTCATAAAGTTTAACATAGTTATATATTTCATTAGTAAACTCCCTATGATACCTTGAATGATCAAGAAGTTTATCATACTTTATAGCATGCATTATTTTTTCTTCGTAATGCAGATGATAGTCAATATAATCAACAGTCTTTTTTAATGCATTTTTAAAAGCATTTTTTAACTCATCATCTTTTGAATCCTTATGTTCTAAATAATCATACAAATCATTAGCTATTTCTATTAATTCTACATGCTGATCATCTATTCTTTTATAACCAGTGTTATACTTATCTTCCCATTTTATATATCTATTACTCATATTTACTTCCTAAATATCTATTATATTAATCAATCATTATATATTATAGTAATTTTCTTACATTTTTAAAGGGCAAAATATATTTATTTAAACATAAACAAAAAATATGCAGATGTAATAATTTTATATTCCAGTACATTTTTGTTATTCACTAATTATCTCTTATAAAGATAAATTTAATATAGAAACCCCAATTTGTTTCATTATTTAACTTTAAAGAAAGACATTAAATTCTCCAAATGCTTAGCCTGATCAAGCAAAGATTTAGAAGCAGCAGTGGACTCTTCTACTAAAGCAGCATTCTGCTGAGTTATACTATCCATTTTAGTAACAGCAGTATTAACCTGATCAACACCAGCCTCCTGTTCAACAGCAGTTTGACTAATATCATTCATAATTTTAGAAGTTTCTTCTATTTTCATCTCTATATTATTAAATATCTCTTTAGAATGTCTAGCCATTTCAGCAGATTTATTTATTTTTTCGTATATATCTTCTATAAGCAAAGTTATATTTTTAGCAGAAGCCTGAGAGTTCTGTGCTAAATTCCTTACCTCACTCGCTACTACAGCAAAACCTCTTCCCTGATCACCAGCACGTGCAGCCTCAACCGAAGCATTCAAAGCTAATATATTAGTTTGAAAAGCTATACCTTCTATAACTTTAGTAATATCTCTTATTTTAGCACTTGCCTCATAAACCTCTTCTATCATTTTAGCAGTATCTGATATAACTACACCTCCCTCTTCAACAGCATTTTTAGAATCAATCATAACTTTATTACCATCTACTGAGTTTTGTGCTGATGACTTTATAGTAGAAGCCATCTCCTCCATAGAAGAAGCTGTCTCTTCCAAACTTGATGCCTGATATTCTGTTCTTTGTGCCAAATCTTCTGTACCCTGATAAACTTCATTAGCAGCATTTGCTATCTCTGAAGAAGCGGCTAACACATCTGTTATAACTGTTACTATTTTTTCACGCATTACCTGAAAAGAATGTGAAAGCTCTCCTATTTCATCATTTCTATCTTTTATAGCAGCATCTATGGCAAAATTACCCTCAGACATCTCTCTTGCCTCTTCAACTATAAAACGCATAGGTTTGATAGTACCATTTATATACCATATAGTTATTACTGTAGATACAGCAACTCCTATAATTCCTATGATAATACCTATAAATCTCATCTTTCTTCCTGGAGCATATAATAATCTGTCTGTTGTTCTTTCAACCATTACCCATTCTATAGAAGATAATTTCTTGAAGAAAGCTGATATCGCCTCTCCTTCCCTTACATAACTGAGAAGACCAGACTGTTCATTATTAGGTATTACAAGAGATTCTGTAGCTTTGGAAAATAATCTATTTTTATCATTATGATAAACTATATCCATTTCATTATTAATAACAAAAAGTGTTTTTTCATCTGAAAACTGATCTTTAGAATCTTTCAAACTTTCATCTATGATTTTACCCCAATTTACATAAGCAATAAATGATCCTACTACATTATTATTAGAATCTTTTACCCCTTGCAAAACAGGAAGTATAATATAATTATCATGCTGATATATATTGTATGATAATGTTGTTTTATAATTTTTAGATACAAAAGCCTGCCATAATTCTGGATACATTGATTTTATATCTTCACCTGCTTCCGCTTTGCTTCCATTGTAAGATTCTATTATTTTTCCATCCAAGCTAAGCATAAATAAGTCTACAATATGATTGTTGTTATCAAATAATACCGTCATTGTTTGTATTGCTCTATTTTGAACTTCCTCATTATGGCTTGACATATATTCTCTTATTGTAGGAATATTAGCATAAGATTCTATGAGTATTGACTGATAAGATAGTATACTGTCTATTAAAGATGAGAAACCGTTTACAGAAGTTTCAAAACCTGATGCTGTTATATTATTTATTTCTCTTGTTGCTAATGTTATGGATGCTGTTATGATAACTGCTGATAATATAATTATCATAAATGTAACCATTAACGGCATTTTTACTGCTATACTGTTTAGATTTAATGATTTAAGAAAGGGAATATTTAAATTTTTCATTGGTATATTTCCAAATATTTTTATTATTGCAGATATATTATAAATAATATTGTGTAAAAATCAATAATAATTTGAAAAAATTTGTATATTATACCATTTCTGCCACTCTGATATTTTTATTAAACTTCTTTGATATTCCTTTAATAATTCTTTTTGTGTTGTAATATTATTGCTAGGTTTGTAAATAATTGGAGGCTCTGTAAGAGGAACGGTTACATATTCTGTTGTTTTGCATGAGATTATAAAAATACTGTAAACAATTATTAATATAATATATTTCATCTTATCTCCATAGACTTATTATAATCATAAATAATGGATTTTAATGCCTTTATTGTATTGGATGATAATTTATCTTCTGATTGTTTTTCTATTATTTCATCACTGTTTGTAAATATTTGTTTTATATATATTTGAGCTTTCTTAAAAGTTAAATCTTTTTCTAAAAAAATATTTTTAGATTCTAAAGAAACAATTTTTTTATTAAGATTATCAATTTTTTTATCTTTGCTTTTTAATTGAAAGATAGTAAAAATTATAATTGCCATAACAATACTTACAGCTAAAAATATATAGAAATATTTAGACTTTAAAAAATCTAATAATTTATTTTTAATGAAGTTTATTATAAAAGTTATAGCTATTGACATTTTACATCACCTATTTTTATATATACACTCTCTAATTGTCATTATTTTCTTTTACCTCTTTTTTATTATTATCATTTTTTAATATCTTCAAAAAGCCCCTCAAATCAGAACCAAAGCTAACAGCATTAAGCCCAAGAAGAATTATTACAACGGCAATAGCCTCTTCTTTTGTAACAGTTCTGCCTCTCCAAATAAGATTAACAAATACCCAAATACATCCTAGAAAAAAACTTATTATGCTTGTATATATAGAAAGTTTTTTATTCGCATTATGCTTATCTATCCAATTCATTTTTTAACTCCATTATATTTTAAATTATCATGAAAAATGCCTAGTAAGAATTTCTGTAAATGTTTTAAATTATCTAAAACTATTTCACTGTCTCTTATAGCTGTTTCTGTAAAATTATTATGTATAAAAACATCGTAGCTTTTTAATCTATCTTCTTGCTTAATATTTTTTAAATTATTTAGAAACTCTTTACGCTTTATATACTGTACTTTATGATTATTATAAATAGATTTATAAGTATCTTTTATATTATCTAGTATTATCATATAATAGAAATTACAAATATTTTCTAATCTTAATTTTTTTATACTCTCTATATTACTATTAAATAAAGCTGTATCATATATATCTATAATTTCTATTCTTTTTTCTTTTACATACGCTTCAAACTCTACTTTGTCTTTATTAATTATATGATTTCTTGCTATATAACCCATAATCTTACTTTGAACTTCTAAAGTGCTTTGACTGATAATATTGCTGTATTCTTTATAAACTGTCAAAGAAGTAATTTTATCATCATATATAAACTTATCGTTATTATAATAATTTAATATCTCATCATTATTTTTATTTTGAAGTGTTTGTAATTCTTTAGCATTATCAAAAGCATTATGTACTATATTATTTTGTTTTTGAATATAGTTTTCTTCTTTAATTTTTTCATTAACTTTTTCATTATTAGTATTATTTCCAAACTCTATAGTACCATCTTTGACATTCGCTTTCATATTAGCATATCTTCCGCTCTTAATGATATTAAAAACGAAATATGATATTATTATAGAAGAAATACAAATAACTATAATAGCAAAGTCGCTCATATTATTACTATTCCCCCAATATTTTTACTATTCTCTCAAATCTTTTTTGTCTGTCTTCAAGTCCGTTATATCCGCCGTTTATGAGCTTCGTTACAGTTTTCACATCTCCCATTTTAGCAAATAAACCGCATTCTTTTTCATTCCAAAAAAGCAAGGCTATTTCTATTGCCGTATTAGGCTCTTTTGCCAGCTCTGGACTTTCCACTAAATCAATATTTAATTTTTCTCCGTAATACTTATAATTATTTTTTCCTGTAAGCTGAATAATTCCTCTTCCTCTGTATTTATAGCCTTCATCTTGATTATTTCCCAAACGTCCGCCGTAAACAAAATTAGCTATTGCCTCAGCACCTTCAGAACATAATTTTTTGGCTTTATCTAAAGTTCCAACTCTTTTTTTGAAAACTTGAAAAAGTCTTTCAGGCCTATAATTAAAACTCTCTTCAAGCCTTTTATAATCATTGCTTTCATGCGTAGTCTGTGCTAAAAACATTGCTTTTTCATTAATGGACGCCTGTCCGCCTTCGGCGTCAGTAATAAAATATTTTGTAAAAGCATTGTTCAAAGGCTCCAGCCATTTTTCAGATATTCCAATTTTTGTTAATTGATTTTTATTTAACATACTAACTCCTTAACTTTGTTTTGGATATTCTTAATTATTGCTATGCTCAAACTCGCCTTTAAGAAGCTAGATAATAAATTATCTAGCTGGCTCGTTTTCGCTATACTTATTTAATTTTGCTTTGGATACTCTTCTTTTATAGCCTGCTTTTTAGTTTCTATAGTTTTCCATATTTCTAATTCACTTTCAGACATCTCATTTCTATGATTTTCAAAATACGTGCTCATAAAGTCAAGCAATAAATTATCAGTTTCATTTTTGTATAATATTTGTCTTTTTTCATTCTGTATATTGTTATATTCTTCTTTAGTGATAAGTCCGTAATTTAATTTTTCTTCTGCTGTTTTTTCTACTATTTAGTTATTTACAACTTTTTGAGTTTTATCTAATACATGAATAACATCATCAATTAAAACTTCATTTTCTTTTAATATTATCAAGCCTTTTTCTATAGCTTCTTTATTTGAAATTACAACATCATTAACTACACGATTTAAATTAAGTCCTTTAAACATGTAATCTTTTTTATCTTCAATGCTATAGTTTTCTTTATAAATACTTAATTTTTTTATTTTCTCTTTATCATCTATTTTTATCATATCTATTATGATATTATTTTCATCTATTAATACGTATTCTTTTTTCATTTATAACCTCCATTTTTAATATTCATAACTATCAGTTGTTTTTGTATATTCAAATGATATTAATCCTATATAAGGGTAATCCCAAGTTCCATCATTCTTAGTTATCTCTGTAGATATTTCTTTTGTACTAGAATAATTTACCATCCAATTAGTAGCTAAAATATCAACAGGTGTATCTACATTCCATGTGTTATTAGAGTTCCATGTATATCCATTAGCAAATGAACCATTAAAAGCTCGGTAATAGATAGGCTTTCTCCCCCCATCTGCGTTCTCATAATATTTTCCGCTGAAATGTTCCTCTTCATCTGCTATAATATTTAAATTATTAAAATTACTGTCTATCTTTTCACTTAATGCTTCACCTAATTACTGTACATTTTCAACTGAAGAATAAATAGGATCTACTGTCGCATTCAAATCAGGAGTTAGATTTAAAGTAAATATATCATCATTACTTATTGTACTGCCGTCCTGATATGCTATAACTAAATCTACAGCATTAGTATCAGAAGCGTTTTGCATAAAATAATATTTCACAGCCTTGCCAGTACTTGATGTAATTTCTGTTGTATTTGTATAGCTTCCAGATGAAGCCAAATTAAAATAATTAGATAAAAAAGTACTTAAAAAACTATATGATGATGTAGTTGCAGAAGAACTAGAACCAGTTCCATTTATAGTTCCTGCTAATTTTACTGAGTAATTATTATTTTTAAGATTTAAATATGATAGATAGTTTGCATCGCTTCCTATTCCTAGAAAATAAGCGTCTAAATTATGAAGCTGTCTGTTTTTTATACTTAATGTAATATTATAAGGCTCTTCAGTAAAATCACTTAAATCTGTTTTTGAAATTAATATCCCAACTCCTGAAAAACTAAATTGAAGAGAGGCTTCTATTCCTTCTATACTTACATCTCCATTGTTAGCAATCCATTCCGTATTGTTTGTATTCCAAAATATATTCATTATACTTAATATTTCTAAACTTGCTGTTTTATTTTCTATACTTTTTATTTGTATTGCTATTGATTTTTGAGTATAAAGGCTATTAAAATTAGTAATATTAGCATTCAATACATAGCTTCCATCTGACTGTTTTGTAATTGCAGCTGTATAATCTGTTGTACTGCTTGCTTCTGTTAATACTAAATTAATAGTATCAGGAATTGTATATTTAAACTTTGGAAAGCTGTATCCTGATGCATATTCCAAATTAGTTTTATTATTATCATAAGCTACTTGAGAAGCTGTTGATAATGATCCGCTTGAAGTTAATAAAGTTAATTTATTTTTATCTGTCTGCCAATCCGAAGATATAAAGTTTTCATTTACTATATAAAGTCTGTTATCATATATAATTAAGTCATTAGTTAAATACCCGCTTCCTATAGAATAGTCTTTAGAAACTCCGCCGTTTACATTTATAGTATTACCATCTATATTTATATTGCTTCCTGATATTAAATTATTTTGTTTTGTATTATTTAATTTTTCTATTGCTTTTTGTACTGTATTTGTTTCATTTCCTAAATTTGAATTCTCATCATCATAAAAAGTATTTGAAGCTTTATTCAGATAGTCTATTCTTTTAAATTGTATTAATTCATCAAATAAATAATTTTCTGATGTCTGCAGAACTAAATAACAGAAATTATCTTTTAATATAATCTGATTTTTATAAACCTTTTTTATTTCATCATTCCATTCTATAAAGTCCTCAATAGGCTTTAACAATTCATTTAAATTAGAAGATGCTTCATAAGTAAAACCTTTTTGCACTGTAAAAAAATTATTATTATATTCTGCTAAATCATTTATTTTATATTGAATGCCTAATTCTAATTTTTTGAAAGGAGTTATTAAATTACAATTTGAATGCAAATAATAATCTGTACCATCGCTTGTAAACTCCCTAAAAACTCTGTAAAGATATCCGTTATATTTTATTACGTCATTAATTTTATAATCAGTATCTTCATAATAGTTTTTTATAGGTATATTCATATCAATTATATTTAACTTTTTGGCAATCTCATCAAACATAAATGAAGAAAAAGTAGAACTATAGGTTGTAATTGTATATTTAAAATTTTTATTTAAATCAATAGGCGGAAAGAAAATTATACTCTTAAAATTAATATCATTTTTAATTAAATATATTTCATTTTCTTTAACTTCCATACTTTGTAAATCTTTTAACTCTTCAAGCAAAACAGGATATACCTTTATATCATCAATTAAAAACTCCATTTCTTCCAATGCCCCATCAACAGCATATCCAATATCAGCACAAAAAACTCTCTGTCCTTCAAAAACTTTTACCTGAACATTATTAGTATTAAGATATATCTCTCCGTTTCTAGTTAATAATTCGAAACTATTTTCACTTATTTTATATTGAAAAGGTGCTTGTATATTATTCTCATTTAACATATTATTATCTTTCCTTTTAAAAATATTTATATATTTTTGCTTCTTTTATGAGTTTTTTTTAATTATAGAAATCAAAAAAGCAAACTATAAGAGGTTTTATTTTTTTGTAAATGTATTATAATTATAAAAATGGTGTATGCTGATGAAAAAAATTGTTTTAATCATATTGTCTTTTATATTAATATCATGTGCTGAGTCATCAAGCGGCACATATAACCCAATTGTGAGTCCTTCCCCAAATCCTGATATAAATGGAAAAAAGACGGGGAAAAATATTATCGTAGATTATTTAATGCAAATGAAAGCTGGCAATTATTTAATTTAGTATATATAGATGCCAATAACATAATGATAGATGGAGTTAAATATACTAAGAAATGGTATATTCTGTAAAAAAGCTGTAAGTTATAGTAGGAGAATTAGCTTCTCTTAAAGCAACCTCTATTGTTATACTTCCATTTTTAGGAGTAAACTTATATAGATAGAAATCTAATGACATATCTTCTATTGATAAAAATATATCCGTTATAAATATGTTATTTTGATTTGGAGTGCTTATATTTATAATATTCTTTGAGCTTATTCCTCCTGTTCTTCTATAAGAGCCTGAAAAAAAACGTCTGTATACCTGCTTATTATTATATGTATAAGGCATTTTTACAGCTTCGTTTCTGTTTGATATATTAGATTCGCCTAAATCGCTGCCATCCCCTATTTTATTATATATATCCTCTATAGAAGTATTTATCTGTTCTATATATGAAGGTACTCCTACAGTTCTTTTAAACATTTCATTTAATACTCCGCTTGTTATAGAAGTTGTTATATAGCGTCCGCTTACTATTCTAAACTTTTTACCAGCATAAGAAGAATGCAGAAAATATGTTCCTCTAAGTCCGTCTTTATTAAACCAAAATACCTGATTTTCTTTAGGCATATATTTATCATTTCCAAGTTCTCCTATAACGTTTTGCAAATCCATTATTTTTTTATCGCTGTCAGTATCAATTACAGCAAATATGCAGTCATTTAAAAAAGATAATGAAGTAGTTAAAAGTCCAGTACTCACAGCAACATATCCTGCATTAATAAAAGGTTCTGATGCTGGTATTTCAAAATCTAAATCCTGAACTATTTGCAAAGCATTTTCATCTGTAAAAGGATTATATGTATTTGAAAGCCCAAAATAATTTAGTATTGTACCTTTATCGCTTGATACTATAATATTACTCATATATTTTAATCTCCTAATAATTGCTCTAAAGTTTTTCTTCTCTCTTCCTGTTTATATAAATAATTGGTAAGTTTGACATTCATCTTAGCAAGCTCTAAATCTATATTTAAAGCATTATTCTCAAATTTATAATCTATAGTGCGTACATTCATATTGACTATTCTCGAACCTATATCAAAAAAACATATAAACTTTTCATATAAAATATTTCCTCTGTCTGAGGTTATTATAATATCTCTTTTATCATATCCCTGAACATCAAATATACCAAAACCATTAGTACAGTATTTTCTTTGAACATGTTCTCTGTCTTCTATTTGAAATATGGATGATATTTCACTGCTTCCTTCTCCGTCAGAAAAGAATATTACTATCTTTGTTATATTATATGACTGATTGCATACCTCTTTATAATATCTATCTATATCTGTAAGTGCCACTGAATACTGCTGTTTATAACTTGGATATTTTCTATATTCTATTTCATTATCTATATCAATAATATCCGAAGAGTAAAGTTCATTTAACAAACTTTCTGAAACTGTAAACTCATTAAAATCTATTATTTGATAAAAATTGCTGCTAGGTTTTAATATGCATTCTATACATTCATTTATATAAATATCATTCTTTTGAGTATTAAGACTTTTTATTTTTACAGTTTCTTTTTTTACCTGATTAGTTAAAAATTGATAAGCAAACTCATAAGCCAAATCATAAGTTTCTAATTTATATCCAAGTTCAAAGATTTCTGTTTTTATTCCTATTTCTCTCTCTAATGGTATTGCAGGATATAATTCATCTGCTCCTACTATCTTTGGAAGAGTTCTATATACTTCTTCTTCATTTCCTTCGTCATCTGTAACTGTATCTTTCATCTTTATAATATATCGGCTTACCAAATCTGCAGAATCTTCTTCATATTCGCTTTCTGCAAAATGATTAGCATGCCAATTCAATTTTTTATTTGGTATATCTGAAAACTCTTTAAAATAAAAATTACTGTCAAAATCTACGCCCCAGCACCAAGTACCAGACAGATTTTCTTCAACCTCGTCTAATATATCCGATATGTTTCTTCCGCTAAAAGACATTGTTATTTTTTTATCATTATTAAACTCTATATTTTTTTCATCAAATATTATTCCCATCTCTTCTATTTTTTCTTTAAGAGATAATACTATATCCAAAGCTCCCATTGTGGATTCCAGTATTAAATCACCTTGTATATATTGATGAATTAATCTTCCCCAAATAGGTATAATTGTTAAATTAAGTCCTGCATTATCTATACTCTCTACATATCCTGAAAATCTTTTTTCCCCTTTAAGATAATATTCTACTTTATCATTAATATTAAAATAATTTACTGGAATATTAAAACTTAAATATCCTGTATCTCCTCCTCTCTTATTAATTTTAAACTCATAAGAAGAATAATTTTTTATATAAATATTATCATTTATTTTTATATAATCTCCTCTTTCTTCAAAACTTATATACGGAGCAGGCGGAAGTTTATATATTTTGTCCCTAAGAAAATGATAAGGCATTATCATATTAGAATACCTCTTCTGTATCTTATAGAAGCATTAAGACAAGTTTGATTGCTCTCCAAATAAAAAATATTATTTCCCACATTTAATTCAGGCTGTATACCTTTATAATTATATGATACCCCATTTATAGTTAAAGCTTCTCCGTTAAAATCAATAATATAAACGCCATTCCTTAATTCAGCAGTGCATTGTATACCAAAATTTTGTCTGTTTGCAAATAGAAACTCTAATACTCCGCCTACAACTAAAAACTCTAAACTAAAATTAATTGGTACAGGAACTAAACTCAATGATTTATAATTTATATCCTGTTTAGAATCCTCAGTTATTGATAATTTGTATTCCTCTTCTCTCTGTCTTAGAAAAGTTTTATCTAATGCTTCAAGAGAAATATCTATAACGCCTAAATTATTTATATATTTTATATTGTAGCCGCCTACTGATTTTATAATATATTCTGCCTCATAAATTTCTCCATTAAATTCAGTTCTTATAAAATAACTTTTTATATTGCTTGATAAAATCATGCTTGTATATTTTGAATACTGCTCTTCTATTTTAACCCAAGTGCCTAAATCATTTTTATATTCGTAAATGGGAATTCCTATATTAAAAGCTCTTCCTGAAGATATGCTTCCTATACCAGTTTTCATATTACTTTCTACAACCTTGTAGTCGGTTTTTATGTCATCCGTTTTTATATTTTGTGCTGTATTTATAATATCAAAAATCTCTTCAGTATATTTATCTCTTACTGCTAATTTAAAATTAAAAGACATAATAAAACTCCTATACTATTATAAAAAATATAAGGAATTATAATCAAAGAATAGGTTTGAAATAATAATTTCATATTACTGTTATTATAAATTTACACAAAATATTTTTTATACTAATAGTTTAAATACTCTATTATTATTAATTTTTTATTTTTATATGAAAACTCAATTATATAATTATAAAATAAAGTAATTATAAATGCGTTTTTTATGTTTTAAATTATTTAATAGTTGACTTTTTATGTATATTTATGTATTATAAAGTATATATGATTTTTAAAGGAGAATTTATGAAAATTAAAAAAATATTAATGATTATAATACTTTCATCAGCTTTATTTAATTCATTGGCTTTCACTCAATATAACAATAATGAAAAACAATTAATAGAGGCTTGTAAAAATGGTGATTTAGAGTCTGCTAAAAAATTAATAAGAACAGGCACTGATGTAAATACTAAAGATAGTGAAAAAGTAAGTGCATTAATGTATGCTGTAAAGAGCGGCAATCTAGATTTAATAAAAGAATTAGTAAGATTTGGTGCAGATATAGACTATTATTATGCTTCTTATGATGACAGAGGTAAAAATGTTAATATTGATATTGCCTTCTTTGCTATTGAAAACGGTAATAATGATATTATTGAATATTTATTAAGTAAGGGAGCTAATCCTAATGATTTTTTATTTTTTGCCATATACAAAAATGATATTAACAGAGTAAAAGAATTTATAAAAGAAGGAGCCGATGCTGATTATTATCTCCCTTATGCATCTGAAAGAGGTAATGTTATTATAATGCAGGAACTTATAAAATCAGGGGCAAAAGATTTTAATAATTCTTTGAGAAGGGCTATATTTGAATATATTTATCAAGAAATTGATAATAGTGAAGCTATAATTGAATTGATAAAAAGAGGTGCTGATATTAATATGACACTAAGTATAGATATATCAGAAACAGACAACTATTCAAGATATATCCAAGTACCAATATTCTTTTATGCTATACAAACCAAAAATTATAATATTGTTAAGGCTTTTTTAGATAAAGGTGTAAAACTTGAAGGAACAAATTCAAGAAATCAAACGGTGCTAATGGCGGCAGTAATAAGTAATAATGCTGATATAGTAAGAGAGATACTAAAAAAAGATAAAAGTTTATTAAAACAAGAAATTAAAAATGAAACAATATTAACTTGGGCTATAAAGAATCATGAAGGTTTTAATTATAGCTATAATTATAAAGTAGATGCTAAAGTAATTGATGCTCTTTTGGAAGCAGGGGCAGATTATAATGCAAAAAATTATTATGGCAAAAATGCTTTAATGACTGCTGCTTCTGAAGGCAGAGAAGATATTATTGAAGTGCTAGAAAAATATGGTGCTTAATTATTATATAGTTTATAAATAATTTTATTAATATAAAAAGGATGAATTATGAAAAAATTTTCAATTATTTTTTTAGCTTTCTTTATTTTCTTTAATACTAATTTAAATGCTAAAAATATAGGAATAGAAAAATTTGCTGAATTTTTTAAAAATAAATCTTATATTGGTACTCCTGATGATGAGTTTCTTATAGATGAGAGAACAGGTGATATATTGTTTAATAAAATACTTTATCAGCTAGATGATATTATAAGCGATAATGAGTTTTATTTTTACTATACTGTTAAAATATATAATCCTGAAAAAGATGATTACGAAAAAATTACAAACTATTGTGTTTTTTTATTCACTAATAACGTTTTAATGATGACCCCTTATAATTTATCTGTTGAACCAGACTATATTCCTCCTGTAATTTCAAAGAATCATGAAGAGGCTTATAGCAATTATATTGAGTATAAAAATAATATGGAAACATTATTTACTCTTGTAGACAGACAATATATACAAAATATAAAGAAAATTGACGATATTGCTGAAAATATTTATGGTACATTTGAGTCAATAGATAAAAGATTTAGTATTACACTATCCAATCCAATCAGAAAAAATGATGATTATAATTTTAGATCTTCTGTAACAGAATTAAATAATGAAATTGATTATCATATTATGATGGAAAATGATGTGGAAACTAAGACTAAGGAAGGCGGATATAGTGAATATGAAAACCCTGAATGGGGAGGACCTTATGTTTCCTGCTCAAAATATAATAACTATAATAGTGAAAGATATTCATTATTTGATAGAATTATTTTTTATTATAGTTCTGATGGTACCAATTATAAACTTTATATTAACATTGTAGATGAAAATACTTTGATATTATTAGAAGCAGGTTCAATACATAAAAAAAAATATGGTATTAATGGAATATTTAAACGCAAAAAATAATTCTATTTATTAAAATGCAGCTTATTTAAAAAATATTATACTTGTTGTTAATGCCTTATAGTTTTTGATTTAATATTTTTTTTATTATAGTTAACGTCAACCCAAATTCTTTTTGACACTATTAACAAATTACAAAAATTTTATATAATCTTGTAAAGTACTTTGAAACAAGTATATTTATTTTAATATAAAAAACCCCAAGCATTATATAAATAATACTTGGGGAAAACTATGATTAGAATATATTAATTAAAAGTTAACATCGTTTCCATAATAATCTGCTTCTAATACTGCAAATATAGCTTTTTTCAAAAATATCTACTTCCAAACCAGCCTCTTTTAATATCTTTTCACATTTATCAAGGAAGCCTCCTCTTTTCATAGAAGAGCCGCCTTTAACAATTATTGCTTTTTTATGACCTTGTAAATTTTTTAATTCTTCCATAGCGTTATCGCCATAGTATAAATCTCTAGGAATAGTAAATCCTGACATATTTTATCTCCCGAAAAATCTTTTTATTGTTCTTAATTATAACATTTATAAATGATGTGTCAATAATATTATTATTAAATATATACATTTTTAAACAATTTTAATATTTAAAACTTATTTATTATAATTTTAATAGTTATTACATTCTAATAATACTTATAATACTTATTATTAAAATATGATAAATTAATATTGAACAAATTTAAACAAGGTATATAATATTACTAAAAAATAAATTATTTATACTAAAAATTTTTAAATATATGTAATTATTATTATGAGTTTTATTGATAAAAGTAATATATTTTTAGAAAATGAATGTTCAACAAAAGAAGAACTATTTGAATTTTTGTCTGGAAAAGCTAAAGAGTTAAATATATCTGATGATATTAAAGATGTTATAGAAGGTCTATATGACAGGGAGAAAGAGGGAAATACTGTCATAGCTGATATGATAGCTATGCCCCATGCAAGAATTGAGTCAGTTAAAAATTTGAAAGTTATATTGATATCATTAAAAAATCCCATTTCTTATAATCCTGATGATAATATAGATTTAGTATATTCTATATTATCTCCATTGAATGCTAATGATGAGTTTATAGATACTCTAACTTCAATTGCTATAGTTGCTCAGGATGAAGACTTTCAAAATATAATAAGAAATTCAAAACTGGGTAATGAAGAAAAGATATCTTTAGAAATAGATAATATATTAAAAATGTATAATCAAATTTAAATAATATATTAAAATAATTTCTATATTATAAAGAAAAGTTTATTTTATTTTTTAAGCTAAATATTTTTATAATTATTCCCTTGAAAAATTCTGATATATAAATTTAAAAGGTATATAAATCTTTCCATTTTCAGCATAATCATTCCATAAACCTTGAGGAGGAGGTTTCAATTTTTTAGCATATTCAATGGCCTTTGAACATGAATTGTCTAAACTTGTTTGCCCTTTTTCTGATGTCTTTAAAAACTTTTCAAAATTAATATTTCCCTCATCATCAATAGAAATCAAAACTTCTACCTCATCAGTTCTTATAAGCCCAAGATAATGTGCCTGATTTGGAATGGTTAAATACCAAGAATCTCTTATAGAACCTACAAGTGCATAAAAATACCAAAAATATTCCTGAGCTTTTGTACCTAACTGTATGCTTCCTGTTTCACTAGAAAATACAACTGCCCTGTCTGCTCCTTCTTCAAAAGAGGCAGGTATTTTGGTATCACCCTTAAGTCCTGGGTTTTTAGGTTTATAAGTTTCAATATTATCTCTGCTTATATCTCGTCCTAAATCTTTTTTTTGTTCTTTAGGCATATCATTATTATTTGGTTTTATATTTTCTGTAGGACGTCTTTCAACTATATGACTATTAGCTCCATCTCCCAAAAAAGAGAATACAGATGTATCAGAAAAAGTTTTAGAAGGTTTCACATCAGTTTGACCTTTGGATCTCAAAGTTTTATCAGATGCAAAAGGCGTATCCTCTTTGCTTTCTTCCTCTTCAATTTCTGGAGTTTCTACCAAAAACATATAATCATCTTTTTTATTATTTTGTTCTTCTTCAGCTTTTTTTAATTTCTCATAAGCAAATACATCCTGCATTATAGAAGTATTTATAAAGCTAAATAAAAATATATGAAGTATAAAAGAAACTATAACAGAGAATATTATATCTTTTCTTTTTATTATTCTATTTTTTAATTTACATATTTTTTCTTTCATAATAAATATTTTATATTAATTATTATATTTTACAAGCCTCAGCATATTAAAACAGTTAAAACTAAATAATATAAAATGTTTCACGTGAAAACTTTTAATACACGCTACTACTTGATATCAAATATTTTTTATTGTATTAATGAAAACTTTAATATATAATTAAAAATATAAATTAAGGAGTATTATTATAAAAAAGGATAATAAAGAAAAAATTCATAATATTAAAAATGATTCTGAATTCATAGATGAAATTATAAACAGCAGCAATAATAAAAATGAAATTGAAAATGGAGTTATATATGTTGTCGCTACTCCAATAGGCAATATAGAAGATATAACTATAAGAGCTTTAAAAATACTTAAAAATGTTGATTTTATATTAGCTGAAGATACAAGAGTAGCTATCAAATTATTAAACTTCTATAATATAAAAAATACTTTATTTTCTTATCATAGCCACTCATCTGAATATAAAATAAATGAATATATTGAAAACATAGCAAATGGAAAATCTGCTGCTATTATAAGCGATGCAGGGACTCCATGCATAAGTGATCCGGGTGTAAGTATAATAAAAATAGCTATAGAAAAAAATATAAAAATTGTACCTGTAGGAGGAATATCCGCTTTTACTTCCCTGCTTTCAGTTTCAGGACTATCTGGCAATACTTTATTTGCTGGGTTTCTTTCAAATAAATCTGGTAAAAGAAAAAATCAGTTAAAAGAATTATATAATAATCAAAAAACTATAATAGTAATATATGAATCAGTATATAGAGTAAAAGAATGTATAGAGGATATTGTTAACATATTTGGAGAAAAAACGGATATTGTTATCGGAAGAGAACTTACTAAACAATTTGAGCAAATTATACGTTCAGAAGCTAAAAATATCCTTGATTTTTTTACAGATGGTAGTATACTTACTAAAGGTGAATTTTGCATCATTATTGATAATAGAAAATCTAAAGTATGCGAAGCTAATGCCGAAAATAATTTATGTAAGGAGTCAGATTATGACAATTGATAAAATAGGCGGCACATCAAATATACAGCAAAAATCAAATGTTAAATATAATGATAAAGTTTCTAAAACTGGTTCTGATAGAATAGAAATTTCTAATGAATCAAGGTTAGCTTTGCAAAATGAAAAACTCATTAATATCATTAAAGAAGCCCCGGATGTTAGAGAAGAAAAAATAGCAGAAGCTAAACAAAGACTTGAATTATATATGAAAGACGGAGCTTTGAGAGAAGAAGTGCTAAACTCTCTTGCCAACTCTATTATAGATTCTATGCCTTTAGATTAATATTATAAAGCTTCTGAATCTTTGTAATAGATTTGTATTCTTAAAAATAGTAAGTATTATTAGCTTACTATTTTTTATTTTAAAGTTATCATAAACAAGTAAATAATGAATTTAATTCTATTTAGAAAATTTATTAACTAACTCTACCCTATTTTTTACACCAGACTTCTCATATATATTAGCAACATGATTATTTACTGTATTCAAAGATATATCTAGTATTAATGATACTTCTTTATTTGTTTTTCCGTCAAGCAAATATGAAAGTATTTCTTTTTCTCTCCTAGTAAGATTTATTTTATCTTCTATTCTTTCCTTTTTTTCATTTTCAGTATCTTCTTTATATTCTTTTGAAATATCTTTAGTAAATATATTTTTATTCTTAACTATATTTATAAAATACCAAGATAAATATCCAAGCATAACTAAATTCCACCATATATAGAATAAAACTAAAGTTATATCCATAGATCCAATATCAGCAGCATCTCTTCTGTATAATATAAGCTGATATATTAAAACTGGATATATTATTATAGTTATAATGCCTAATATCTTTACTATAAGCTTCATTGTTTTATCTTTTATATTCTTATAATTTATAAATCCTATAACGAATAAATAGGTAATAGAAGCATAAAATATTATACTGCTAAAAATATATATATTAAATTTAATTAATATACCTAATATACTTAAAACAAAATGTATAACAGACAAAAGTATATATGTAATATTCTCTTTAATACCCCATTTCAAATTCAAAAATCTATATAAAAATGCTGGGATAAAATATAGCATAAGAGACATGGCTATACTAAATGTAAAGAAATAAAGTATATTAAATATATTGCTTGACATAAAAGACGGCACTGTTAAAAAACTTAAAAGCTTAACAGCCCTTATTAGAAGAAGAAAAGCAAAACTTAATAAAAATATTATATAATATTTAAGCCATGCCACTCTCTCTATTACATAATATATAATAGAATAAAGTATAACAGAAAAGCCTATTATAAAACCAAATAGATATCCCAATAAAAGTATATAGCCTAATATATAATTCATAATTTATTCTTAGCTGGAAAAATTATATTAATCCTTTCCTTATTTTCCAAAGATTCAAACCACATATTTCCTGAATGCATCTTTATAATATTATAAGCAGTGTATAAATATAAATTATTAAAAGTAATATTTTCATAGGATATTAAAGGTGTCTTAAAAAACTTTCTTTTTACTTCCTTAGGTATTTTATCGCATTCAAATATTACAGATATATCAATATATTTTCTTGAATAATCATATTCATTATTATTATTGCCATTATTCATCATCAAAAAATCTTCGTTATCATAATATAAAAAATCACATAATATATTAATACTAGAGTTAACTTTTACTATATTATAAATAAAAGTAAATATATTATATAAACTGCTCATTAATTTACTTCTGTCCATAAAAACAGTACTATTATTATTCATATTATTGTATATTGAGTATTTGACTCTTTTAGATTTAAATATATCAGAAAAATCATCTGTTACAATATCAATTATATTATTAACATCTTCAAAATTCATATTGAGTATAAATGATTTAGAGTTTATATCATTAAAATCATTAAATGCTTCCATAGTTCTTTCTATAAAAAAAGACTGTCTTGAAACTATATTTTTATATTCTTCAGTACATCTTTCTAAATTAGTATATTTAGATATTATACAATTATAGTTTTGTATTTCATATATAAGATTGGATATTAAATCTTTTAATTTATCATTAATATAAAAATTCTGCTTCATAGTATTAAATAAATAAACATAATATATTTTTATAATTATAACATATAATAATTAAAAAAGCTAATTACATAATTATATAAATTCAAATTTTGAATTTATATAATGAATTTTATATTTAAATTTATAATAAGAATTTTTATTATGAATTTATACAGTAATTATTAATTAAAATTTATTAACATTATAAACAAGTTATCAACATTTATAAATTAAATGAATTTATATATTTTATCTTTATTTGAATTCAAAATATGAAGTATTATTTATTTATAGTATTATAATAATATTATATATTAAATTTTTAAATATATATTTTTTATTATTATTAAGATGTTTATATGTTTATATATTTTGCATATAAGAAGAGAATATAAATTTTTATTGTATATGATGTTTATAACTTTCTTTATAATTAATAACTATATATTTTTTTTAAATAAAGAATTTAATAATAGAATTTATAATTTTTATAAAATTAAAATTTGTTTATAATGTTAATAGTTTTTTATTTATTATTAACATTTTATTAACAAATATAAATTTAATTTGACAAATATTTATATTTTAAGTATAATGTATAGATAATAATCAGGATAATTGATATGAATACTTTATCATTAAGAAAATCAAATATTAATATATTAATTTTCTTTATTCTTTCAGCATTTAGTTTAGCTTGTCCTATTATAACTCATCATTTAGGATTTAAAGGGACAGAATTTTTACCCATATTTTTTACATTATCATTGGGATCATATATATTAAATCCTTTGCTTCTAATACTTCTATCTGTAATATCTCCTGTTTTAAATTATTTGTTTACTAAAATGCCTATGCCTCCTGTTTTATATTTTTTAATATTTGAAGGCATTATATTTTCTTCAGCTGTATGTTTATTAAGAAAGAAAAATATATCATTTATTTTGATTGTATTATTAGCTTTTATTTTGGCAAGATTATCATCTGTTATTTTAGTTTTTATATTTGATATAAATATTAATGATTGGTTTAACGGCATTATTAATGGATATAAGGGAATAATAGTAAATTTTTTACTTGCCAGTATTATGTACTTAATATTAAAGAATAATGCCTTATAAGATTTTTTTTATTGATAATATAAAAGTAACTGCACTTGGAGATTTAGATAAAGAACTTGGTGATGAACTTAGGGATTTTAAAAATAAAAAAATTGATTTTCCTATTAAAATTATAAATAAAATAAAAGAATATTTATATTATAATAAATTTGATATTTTTATTTATATACCTTCAAATAAAAATAATGGTGTTATGAATTTTTTTGCTGATTATTTTGATAGCGAATTAAATATAAAAAAGTTAGATTGTATAAGAATAAAAAGAGAAATAAAAGAGCAGAAGTTTCTAGAAAGTTTGAAAGATAGAAGTGAAAATATTAAAAATGCTTTTGAAATATTAGAATTGGAAAAATTAGAAAATAAAAATGTGCTTTTAATAGATGATGTTTATGCTTCAGGAGCAACATTAAAAGAAGTTATTAGATTATTAAGAAGTATTCCATTTAGTTTTAATTTGGAAAGTTTAGTTTTTTGTTACAGAAATTATATATTTAAATAAAAATATTTTGTTATTTATATTGAATTATAAAAATAAAAATATTATAATACATAAAAATTAAAATTAAGGGTTATTATTATGATAGAATCTAAAGTAAAAGAATTAACCAAAAAAATAGAAATGGAATCTAAAAAACTGGATAAGAAGATTAAGGATATAGAAAAAATAAAATCTAGTATAACAAAAGATTTGAAAAAAAATGTTAAAGAATTAAAAACAAAACAATTAAAAAAACTTCAGGAAGAAAAGAAGAATATTACAGACAAAGTTAAAGAAATGAAAAATAATCTCATAAATGCTAAAAAAGAAACAGCTTCAAATAGAGTTAATAAAAAAATAGAAATAAGTAAAAAAGCAGCTACAGATAAAAAGCCTATAGATAAAACAGCAAAAAAAATTATGAATATGATGGCTTTATATAATAAAAATGCCAATCTAAATCTCATTGAAATTTTGAAAAACGTTAAAGAAGAAGATATGAAAAAAGATACAGGAGCTTATTTCAAATCAATATATGGAATATTTGTGCATATTATACAATGCGATATGTATTTCTTTAATATGTATAGAAAATATTCAAATAAAAAAACTATTTTAAATGAAGAGCTATTAACTTATTTAAATGATGATTTTACATTTAATAAAGACATAGAAAAAGATTTTCAAACATTAATAGATATAAGAACTAAACTTGATGATGTTATAATAGCTATAATTAATTCTATAGACGATTTCAATATAACAGGAAAAGTTATGCTTCCTGATTTAGAAGTAAAAAAATCAAGATACCATTTGATAATGCATGAACTTAATCATAATACTCATCATAGAGGAGAGATTTCAGTACTATTGGATCAAATGGGTTATAAAAATGATTATTCTAATTTATTGACTATTGTTTAATTCTTATATTATCCTCCAAATAATCTTTTTATTTGGAGGATTTTTATTATTCTCTTGTTATTGAAGAAGCCCTAAAACATATAAAGCTATATCTTCAAAATTCATCCCTTCATATTTAGCCATTGCTGGTATATCTGATGTATCTGTCATTCCGCTTTGAGTATTTACTTCCATTAAATAAACATTTCCATCTTCTCCTAATATTGCATCTATTCTGCAAAGTCCTGAACATCCAAGTACAGTATATGCCTTTTTACAATTTTCTATGACTTTGTTCTCTATTTCTTTAGATATTTTGGCTGGTATTTCTAATTCTGTTTTTCCAGGAGTATATTTAGCATCATAATCATATATTTCATTTTTTGAATTGATACCTAATATAGGAAATACATAAATGTCATCGCAATCTTTTACTAGTCCTACAGTTATTTCCTTTCCTTTTATATAAGGTTCTATAAAATAATTACTTACATTTTCTAAT
This sequence comes from uncultured Brachyspira sp., assembly GCF_944388875.1. GTDB lineage: Bacteria > Spirochaetota > Brachyspiria > Brachyspirales > Brachyspiraceae > Brachyspira. Next base: position 62,666 of record NZ_CALXKQ010000004.1, on the reverse strand, counting down.
TTATCAACTATACTCTCAAATTCATTTTTTGTTTTTACTAATGATACTCCAACACTTGAACCGCTGGATATTGGTTTTAGTATAATAGGGAAATTAAATATTTTATCATCAGCTTTTATACAATCATCATCAACAGAATTAACATCTTCAAGAAGACAAAATTCTGAAGTTGCTACATCAGATGATTTCCATATTCTTTTAGTATATACTTTATTCATGCAAACAGCACTTACTAAAATATTTTCTCCTGTATATTTGATATTAAGTGTTTCTAAAAGTCCCTGTATAGCACCATCCTCTCCAAAAGTTCCATGAAGTATATTATAGCAATATTTTATTCTTTCTTTTTTCAGAGTATTTACCAAATCAAAATAATCAGTAACATCTATTAATATGCAGTTATCTTTAAGTTCATTAAAACTTGTCAATGCTTTATAGATATTCCTGCCGCTTCTAAGAGAAACTTCTCTTTCCTCACTGGTTCCGCCATACAGTACAGCTATTTTTTGATTTTTAAAATAATTTAATATTTTTTGTTTTGATTCTACATTTAATATCATAATTAATCCGTTAATTTTATTTGCATATTCATAAACAATCTGCATTTTATTATTTATCGTATAAATTTAGATTTTAATAATTTATTTTATTAATATTTACAATTTTAAAAATTTTATCATTGACTGAAATTTCTTTTTTATTATACTATTATAATAATAATAAATAGGGGATTATTTATGAAACTTGGAGAAGCTTTATTAAAAAGAGATGAATATATAAAAAGACAGGATGATATTAAAAAAAGAATAAAAAGCAATGTGGTTCTTAGAGATGATAATGAAAATAATGAAAATCCTAATGATTTAATAAAAGAGTATATAGATATTAATAATGAGCTTTCAGATTTAATTATGAAGATTGAAAATAAAGAGCATGAAATTAAACTTGATATAGGTATATCTATTTCTGAGGCTGTTAATATTAGGGATAAGCTTTATAGAGAGCTTGAAATTTATAAAACTGTTTTAAAAGAGCTTAACAGCAAAGAATATAGAAATGCTAAAAATGAAATCAAAATGAAAGTATTAGTTAACGTAAAAGATATACAGAATGAAGCTGATAAGATTTCAAAGGCTTATAGTGATATTGATGTTATGATACAAGCTGCTAATTGGAATGCGGATTTGAAATAAATTTTTTGATTAAAAATTAGTTTTGTTTTATATATATAATTTTACCGTATGTATCTATACTGTCTTTTAATTCTTTATTTTCAATATCATTATATGATATAACATCAAATTTTAAGAGAGTAGGTAAATTAGATAATTCCAGTTTTAATCTTTCACAAAACAATATATCAAACTCACCTATTAAAGCTAAATCTATATCAGAATTATACTTTTCTTTATTTACAGCCCTAGAACCAAATAGTATAACCTTTTCTATATTGCTATACAAACTGCATATATCTTTAATTCCATTAATTAATTTATCATCAAGCATTAATCATTTATCCTCTCTAAAAAGAAATTATGCAGTTCATTTAGTATTTTTAAGTATTCATTTTCTATTTTTTCTATAATTTCTGTAAATTTTATAAAATCATAAGTATGAGAAAGCAAATTTCTGCTTAGCATCATATCAATAAAGCTCTCCTGATTTTTAATAATTTTTGCTGAGTAAGCTTCTTTAAAAATGTTTCTAGGTGAAATATCTATATTATTCAAATTGCCATTATATTCTAAATAATCTTTTAAAGTTTTCCATGCCAATTCATAAGTGTATTCAAATCTTTGTACAACTCCTTCTCGTTCTAATAATGATAAATCTTCTATTTTTTTCTCTTCAAAAACACTTTTCAATAGATTATAAGCCTTACTGAAATTATTAAATCTCTGTTTCCATCTTATATCGTAATTATAAGTCATGAAATGTTATCCATTAATTTTTATATAATTATATAATTTAAGTATATATTTATCAATACAATAATTTATTATATATGATTTGAAATTGAAGTTCGGCGGCTTTATAAATTATCAGTAATCAAATATAAGTCTATTATCTTTAATATATTTTTTTCTTGATGGATTTCCTTCTGATCTATATATACTTTTTTCTTTTAATGAATAGATGCTTGACCATATTGTATCAATATCTGAAGTTTTTCTATTATACTGACATAAAAAACCATATTTTCCAGACATGAGATTTTTAATAAATTCTAAATCATGTTTATAATTTTTTAATGCTTCTTTTAATGTATTATATCTTTCATGAGAATAAATATCATCATTTAAATTAGTATTATATTTTTTCATAGTTTCGCTTTCAAAATGATTAGAAGTAAATACATATTCATTTTCTATTATTTCTAATTTATCGCAATTTGACTCTATCAATGCAATAGAGCCGTTTTTGTCTGCTATTATAATATTTTGAGATGATGATATAGGTATTTCTTTTAAGAATATTAATGCTTCTTTTAGAGTGCTGCACTTTTCTAAAATATATCTTATTATCATTCCAGCATTTAATCCATAATTAATTTTTGTAGGGTATACAAATGTTAAGGCACATGAAAGTCCTTTATCATTTATTCCATCTTCCATTTCTATGAAAGCTGTTGTATTTCCTATAAATGAATAAGAATTGTTTAATTTATAATAAGTACTGTCTGAATATTTTTCTATATCTATTAAAAAATCGCTGTTTTTTGCAAGTATTATTTCATTATCAGTTTTAAAAGCTAAAGCCGAACATTTATTTTCAAAAGTAAAGGCATACATGCTAAATAAAAAATAGCATATACTTTTATAATCGATATTGAGTGCTTCAGATATTCCTTTTATTTCTTCAATTATTTCTGGAAAAATTTTTTTATATATTGGAATGCATTTTTTTGCGAAATTTTCTCTTTCTTTTGATATTTTTATTTTGTTTGGTAAGTTTATATTGTTTTTAGCAAGTATTTTTCCGTATTTTAATCCTGCTTCATAATGGCTTTTTGTAAATCTTGAATGATACATATTTACTCCTATTTAAGTTTATGTAAGAAATTATCATATTAAAAATTATAAGTAAATATGAATAAAAAATTTTTTCAATGTAGTTTTTTATAAACTCTAATGAAATAAAAAATAAATGAATATTACAATTCAAATTAGAGCATAAAATTTATAGGGTGTGGAGTGTAATTAAATTTTAAAACTTAATTTACATTCCCCGCCCTTTATTCTTTATAGCTAACTTTTGAATTTCAATATTAACTATCTTTATAACCTATTTAGAAATTCCAGCACCCGCCCAAGTTTTTATTATACTTTGAATTTTTATTAACGCACGATTAATAATTTTATTTTTTAGTTTAAATTAAATGAAATATCAAATTTATTTTTACTTTATTTTGTAATGCCTGATGTCAGCATTGATGATTATTATACATATACAGACTTTTTAAGTTATTTCAGCTGCGATGAGTTTGATAAAGCTATGGAAGAGTTTATTAATGAAGTAATAAATAACAATATTAAATTTTGTAGTAAAGAAGCTAATAAAATAATTCAGAACATATATGAAAACTATATTAATATCATAAATATCAATATAGATGACCCTGAAATAAAATTAATTCCAGATTATAAGAAAGAAGTTCATGATTTGTATGGAGGTGTAACCGCATGGAATTTTGTAAATATTCCAGCCCCTTCATATAAGAATGGCATGACTTTTCGGGCATTTTACTTTTTAAATATAAAAGCAGCAATTCTTTTAATTTCTTTTCAAAATATTTTTATCTAATATTTTATATTTTTGATACAATAAAACTTATAATCACTTATATTTTTTATTATTAGTATAAAGATTAATTTTTAATAGGTTTTCATTTATGCAAAATATAGAAAATAAACAATCACAAATAGAAAAAATTATTGAAGAATATGATAATAAATTAAAAGATAAAAACAGAGAGATAGAAAAATTAAATGATGAATTAAATAGAATATCCACAAGCAGTTATAATTCAGGCATTCCGAATGTAATATCAAATAGGGGAGATGAAAGCGATGATTTTTCATTTCCTCATAAATGGGCTTTGACTTGCAAAAGAATGGAGAGTTCTATTTATCTTGAGCCTATACTTCAGTTTTACAGAGGAGTTCTTAATTCTTTTGATTATTTTGTAGAAAAGCCCAAAGAATGCGAAGATAATGAAAGAGTAAATAATGCCTACAATTTTTTTGTAAATCAGTTTGAAAGGTCGGGAGGACTTAAAAACTTAATAGTTAATGTTACTTATAATGCTTTGGTTTACGGATTTTGTTTTTTTACTCCGAAACTTGAAGTAGTATCTGCAAAGGCTTATGGATTTAAAGGAAGACTTGACGGTTTAAGAGGATTTAAATATTATGATCCTTCTTCAATATACAGATTCAATTTTGATGAAAATGACAGTGATGAGATAAAAAGCATAAGCATTATAAAAAGCCGCAAAGAAATTTTTAATAGTTTGTATAATGATAATGAAGCAAGCATTATAAATATAGATTTTGATTTAGCTTTAGCAGGTTATGCAAGTTATGGAAGCATAGAAGGCGACATTATAGGAAAGCCATTTTTATACAGTGCATATTCACTTTGGCAGATTTTAGAATCTATGGATAATAGTTTTAACCGCAATTTAAAAAATATAGGCGAGCATAGTTTTAATTTTATAGCAAATACTGAGCTTAATGATTCAAAGCGTAAGGAGGCAGAGCGTGAGATAAGAAATTTCGTAAATAACGGAGGCGGAGTTTTCATCTCCAAATATGGTAAGATAGAAAAGATAGAAAGTATTGATGCTAATGAATGGTATAATTTTAGAGATAGCATGCTTTCAGCTTTATTTAAAAATAAAGGCGTAGATATTAAAGCACTTGGTCTAAACAAAGGAGCTACCAAATCTTTAGCAGAACTTACTCAGGACAATGCTATTCTTATGGCAAGCGATATAGTTTCTGGTATAATCAATTATATTAATAACAGTTTTATAAAAAGATATTTTGATTTGAATTTTAAAAGTTTAAGGCTTTCAGGTGAATGTGATTATTTTAGAGTTTCTCATTCTGTAATTAGCAAATCAGAGTAGATTATCAAATTTTTGATTGTTTTATTAATATGTAATGATATCCTTAAATATTAAATTTTTATATGTATATACAGTTGTTAATTATTTAAATTTATATACTATATTTATATATAAATTTCTTTCAAATTTTCAAAATTTTACGATATTTATAAAATACATTTAAGGAGGCATTTATGGCGGTTAAACTTTTTAGTAAAGAAGAATTGCAGAAATGCACTACAAAAGAAGAAGTAGAAGCATACTTTGATTCTTTGGGTATAAAAGAAGATGATTATGAAACAAAAATAGATGCTATTACAAAAGCCTGCAATTCTAAATCTATAAAATATTTTGGTAATATATCATTAGAAAAAAAATATAATGATATATTGGTAATGTTTTTAGATGATGAAGTTAGAATGTACAGAGGATTTTAATTTTATATGCATAAATTAAAATTACAAGAAATAGCTGCCAGATGCGGATATACTGAAATTGCAAAACAGCGTAAATTATTAGATGATTTAGAATCTAATATAATGGATAATTTAATTCTCAAATATATAGAAAAATCTTTATTATCACATTGGAAAAGTGCTGTAGAAAATATAGTTTTACAAACAAGGCAATATAAATTTAAAAATCATTGTAAAGAGATTTCATATACAAACCCAAAAGTTATAAAAATAATGAATGTGGCACTTTATAAAATATTTATAAAAGAGAAAAAGCTTTTTGAATATGGATATACTTTAAAAGATAAATATAATTGGGTTGATGTTATTGTTATAAATGAGGAAATGAGCATTAAAGAAAAAAGATGTGTAGTTGCTCATGAACTGGCACATATAATTATAGACAGAATATTAAAGGAGAATATAGATATCATTCCTAATATGGATTTTGATAATCTTAATGAGGAAGAATTAGCAAATATATTGATGTGTTATATTCTTTTGGATAAATCATTCTTTTATAAAAATGCCCAATTTGAAGATTATGTCATTATAGATGTTTTAGATTTAAAAGAACTAAGAGATAGTATATTAAAAAAATATAGAAAATAAATTTTATTAAATAAAATTAAAATAAAAGGCTTGGTATTAATTTACTAAGCCTTTTTTATTTTGATGAACTTATAATCACTTATATTTTTTGACATAGATATAGGAATAATAAATAGACTAAACAGATAATGTTTAATTATAATATTATCAGAAATAATATATTTAAAAATAGTACTTGCGTTTTTCGCGAAGCGTATCTGAAAGATAAAAACTTTGGCGTTGTGCGGCAAAAAAGTTGATAATAGATTTATAAAAATATAAAAATTGACAAAATAAATATGACTTATAATCACTAATATTTTTTGCTATATATATAGATAATAAAAAATCATTTCAACATAGATTAATATTTATAATTTAAGGAGATAAAATGATTAAAAAGAAATACAAAATTTTAGGAGATAGTTTCAAGCAGTATATACCGCTTTCAAAAAATACTTTTGCTGAAACTAAAACTAATAAAATTACAGAAAAAAATATTGATGAGCTTATAAACTCATTTGAAAAAAGCAATATAGAAATATTTGTTTATAAGGGGCATAAAGAAGATGAAGAAAGAGAGGCTATTGGAAAGGTTGTGGGTTTAGAAAAAGATAATGAGGCTATAGGACTTTATGCTGTTATAGAATGGTTTGATGATAGTATAACAGATAAGAAATCTTTTTATCCTTCTATTGAGATGGTGGGTAAAAAATCTTATGAAGATGAAGATTTTATTTATTGGGAGAATTGCGGGATAAAAGCTGTTGCTGCAGTGGAATATCCTGCAAGCCGTAATGTAGATTTACTTTGTGCTAGTGCCATTATAAACAGTGAAGATAATATTAACGGAGGATACATGAAAAAATTAAAAAGTGTATTAGAAAAATTATTAAGTGAAGAGAAAGAAATAGAAAAGCAAGCTAGAGAAGAGTTTGTTTATTTATTTAAAAATGATGAAGAGATTCAAAATATTATTATTGGTATTGTGGCAGAAAAATTGAGAGAAGACAATTTAAAAGACAATAAAGAAAGTAGAGAAAATAACAAAGACTACAATAAAGAATTAAATAATTTATCTAACTTATCTAATAATACTGCAAATAATAAAGAATTAAATCTTTCAGCTATAACTTACGGAGATTGGTGCAATGAATATGCAGAAAGTCAGAATGCTGTAAGATGCTCTTCAAAATCAGAAAGCTCTACATACTTAAAGGCAAGAAAACTTTTTAAAGCTGGACTAAGCAAAGAAGAGATAATGTCAATAGTTAGAAATGATTTAGTACCTATAGGAGTAGGAGGCACAGAGAAGATTAATTTATCAGCATTAAGCGAAGAAAACAAATACAGCGAGATAGCAAAACTATTTAAATAATATTTATGTTAAATAGTTTTAAGTTTGTAACAATAAATTTATATTTTCAATTTGACTGTCGTAAGATATTGCATTTTTACTTCATATATAAAAATAAAGTTAGTATGTTTTTTACTTGCATTTTTTGCAACTTTTTGCGGCGGGAAAAAGTTGAACAAATTTAATTTTTTATATAATACGGAGTTTCATAGTGGCACAAGGTTCTATAATAAAAGCTGGTATTCATAGTGATGAAGCTAATTTACCTAAAAAAGGTTTTCCTGTAACAATAAAAAATGATAATGGAAAAGGCGTTTTCTCACTCTACAGTGATGGAAGTGTATTTGTAGGCGTTGCTTTGGAAGAGGCTTTTTCCTATCAGGAGTTTGGATTAAAGGCAAATACAATATCGGTTTGCTATGACGGAATAGTAAATGCAGTTGTAGCAGAAAGTGTTGTTGCAGGTGATATTGTAACGGCATCAGATAAAGGATTCAAAAAATCATTAGATGGTCATGGAGTAGGAGTAGTTATAAGAGGCGGGAGCAATTATGCAGAGATACTTTTGAAATCTGTATGATGTATATTATATAGTAAAAAGTTGGTATTTTTAGTTATTATCCTATTCTAATATATATTGTCAAAATATTAGACTATATTATTTGCGTTTTTTGCAACTTTTTTGTGCGTCAAAAAAGTTGATAATATATTCATAAAGATATAAAAAATTATAAGATATAATTATTTAATTATAAAATAATTTTTATATATCTTTATGAATGTCTATTTATTCTTTCAACTTACAACGGAGTTAATCAAGATGAGCATACCTAATTTACAAAATATACAAAATAAACTTTTTCCAATAATCAATAAAGAAATGCCTAGATATATGGGGCAGACTAATTTTGTGAGCAAATATATACCAGAGATTTTTGTAGGTGTTTCTCAGGGAGCTATAGGAGGCGATTTAGACAATACCGCATTTAATCTCAAAAACATGTACGGCGGTACTTCTTTAGGAGATTTAAATATTTTCAATGAGTATCCTAAACATGAGGCTAGAGTTTTTAAAATGGAGCCTGAAGAATATTATATCGGAATAGATATTAACAGAATAGAAGAGATTAATGAACTTTATTCAAGAGATGAGAAAAAAGCAGGTGAAGAGATTTTAAATTATATAGCTCAGAAACTTGTATCAAGACTAGGGCTTTTAAGAGAAAGAAACCTAGCTGCAAAAGTTACAGATGCTAGTCTTTACGGAAGTACAAACACTGTTGATTTAACTGCAAAACCTATAAGCACTTGGACAGAGGCTGATATTGATAATTTCTTTTCTTCATTTATAGATTTGGCTAAATATTTAAATTATGCTGTTGGAGGAAATCTCTTTAATGACAGAATGGAGCTTCAAAATAACGGACAGAAACTTTATATAGTTATTCCAATAGATGTATATATTAAACTTCAAGGTTTATTCAGATTATTTTCTAATTATATATCAATGATTGGAAATGATGCTAACGGAAAATATAAAGCATTCAGACCAGATATTTTTAATGCTGTAACAAGCGGAATAACAGTTGTAGGTACAGCATTTAGAGTTGCAGATGATCATGAAGTGGATCAAATATATCAGTTAGAAAATCTTACAGATATATGGACAGGCTCATCAATTTATATGTTTACAACTTCATCTAATATACTTGATATGGCTTCAATAAAAGAGGTGGTATATTTAAATCATGATATAAGAGAAGTTGATATATTAGGCAATAATTTGTGGAGAACAAGAACAAAGAGATGCACAGTAGCTTCCAACCCTTACGGCTTCTGTAAAATAGACTTGAGCTTGTCTTAATATAATTAATTTCTAGAAATTTATATTTTAAATATATGTATTAATTATAGTAATACCTGAAATTTAAACTGCTCCTTTCCAAAGGGACTCACAGCGGTGCGGACTTTGTCAAATGCAGTTCTTTTGGTTCTTTTATACCAATAAAAGAACTGGGGGTGTGGGGGCTAGTCCCCACAAATCCAAAATTTAATATTCATATAATTAATAAATAAAAAGAGGCGTTATGTCAAAGAAATCTTTATTATTTTTTTTAGAAAATAGTATTACTAATAAAGAAATAAAAGCTAATGATTATGTGGTATCAAGAGTGGGATATTTCTTTAGAGATGTGCATGAAAGAAGATGCAAGGTAATAGTTGAAAGCGATTTAAATATATCTTTAAGCGATTCATTTTTGATTATAAGTAAAAATGAAGCAGAGGAGCTTATAAGAGAGAAGATGAAGCCTGATGATGTTATCAATTATCTTAAAGAAGAGAATAAAAAGTTAAAAGAAAAGATAAAAGAGCTTGAGGCTTAATTTATTTTTTATGTGCTGTCTTAAATTATATTTTTAGGCAGTACATTAAAACTAAAAAAGGAAATTAATATGCAGGAATATATTTACGAGCCTGATATAAATTATTTTAAAAGCATATTTAAAATGTTTAACTATGATGATATTGATACAGACTTTTTAGAAGAACAGCTTAAAAGTTATACTATTCAGTTTAGAAGAATGATTTTGAATATGAATTATACAGAGCCTACAGAAGAAAACGGACTTCCGTATATATCTATAAAAAATTATATATGCTATGAGGCGGCAAGGCTTTTAACTGTAAATTTTGTTTCAAACAGCGATTTGATAAACTTTATTCGTACAGAAAGTCTTAGATTAAAAGAACTTGCTATAAAAGATTTATCAAGCATTGTAGTTGGTGAAAATAGTTATGAGAGTGTGCGTTTAGAAGGTGATATAAAAAAGCCTTAAATCGTACTAAAAAATAAATAAAAAAATCAAAAGGTTTATTATGATACATTTTAAAAACAGCGTTATATATGTTTTAGATAATTTTATGAACTTTATGGCTGATGAATATATTGATTTATCAGGAAATAAAGTTGAAGGCGATAATCAATTAAATAAACTTTTAGATGATAAATTAAAAATAGAATATTTTAGTTTAGGAGCTTTGAGTTCTATGAGCAAATCATTCCTTTGGGCTTCAATAGCAGAAGGCGAGAGCAGGGGAAGCAATTCATATATAGGGGACTCTGCAGGTTTTGCTGATGATATATGTTTAAAAGCAACAGTATATAAAGAGCTTAAAGCTGGAGAATCATTTTTAGCTTATAATATTATACCTTTGGCACTCAATCAGGCGGCACGTTATTGGATATCAAAACTCAATGATGAGGGCGAGCGTATAGCATTATCTCCTATAATTAAGTGGGAAGCTCCTTCATTTGACAGTGAAAACAGCAAAAGACAGTTTAATGATTTTTCGTCTATAAGGGGCGTTAATTTTTCTCTTGATATTAATTTTAAGATTATGACAGGGAGTTATTTAAATGAAGTTCTTTACTAATTTAATTAATAATTCATTTAATAAAAAAGTTTATGATTATGTTCAAAATAGAGATAAACTTTATAAAGTAAAAATCACTTCTTCTCCGGAGAATGCCAAAATAATAATGAATGAAGAAGAAAAATATTTCGGTGCTTATAAAAATGCTGAAGTGATAAATTATCAGGTTAGTCTTGAAGGCTATACTACAAAAGAGGGAAGCATAACAGTTAATAACAGCGATGTTTTAGAGAATGTAGTTTTGGAAAGCATTTAATATTATTAATAAAATTTTTTATCCACGCGTTGAACGGAATTTTATATATAGATGGTATTAGAATTATTATTTTATTTATATTGTATGGGCTAAGTTTAACGCGTGTTAATTTATACATTTTGCGTAGATAAGATTTTGGGGCGGGTGGGCGGGAATGTATAAAATATTTTTTGCGTAAAATGATTTTTAAAATTGTGAGTGTATAATAATGAGCATTTTTGATTTAAAAGGTAATTTAATGAATGATGAGGACGGCTTAAAAGTTGTAAGCGGTTCTAGTTATAAAGTAAGAATAGCAAAAACAAAAAATAGAGATGAAAAAATAGATTTCTCTTCTGATGATGTTAAAGGAAAATATTTAATATATCCTTCTCAAGTTGGGCTTACTCCAACTACAGAATCAATGAGTAAGGAGTATATAGGCTCTCCTTCTTCTGAAAGTTATGCAGGAGCTACCACTTATGCAGGAGATATTTCCTACGGGGCTTTTCCTAATTCTAATGCATATTATGCGAGCTTAATATGGGCTAATGTGCATACAAAAGAAACATCTGGCAATTTACTATGTATTAACTCTTTTAATAATTTTGCTGTTAGATTTAATAAGTCTTCAGAAGATGAAAGTATTAATATGCTTGAAATTATAATAGAAGAAGATGATGGCTACAGCAGTAATTTTATTGATATTTATACTTCTATGAAGCAGAAAGATTTGATTAATGCTTTAAATAAAATAACAAATATAAAAGCATTTTTAATAACAGGAAGCGAAGAAGATGATATTGATTTTACTAATATAATAGATGAATTAAAAGAGTATAATACAGAAAATAACAAAACAGAATATTTACTTAGTTTTAAAAGAGTGGGTCTTATAGAGAGTGGGGTATTTACAGAAGAGAGTAAAAAGAAATATCCAAAATATCAAAGTATAATAGCCCCAAGATTCGGAGAGGCACAGTATTATAATATAGCTTTGTATGACAGTTCAAAAAATATGGACGGAAATCAATATATAGGATGTGAGAGTAAATCTATTAATTTTAATTTTGCAAATAAGACTATGACAGAAATAAGTTCTTCATTATGGGCTTTAGATGAAGAAAAAATAGATAAAGATTCGGTTTTATATGAAGAGAGAGCAGAAGAAAGAGATGTTGTAATGGCACAGACTTCAAAATATCCTACCAAACTTTTTATTAACGGAACGGAGGCTACTTCTGTAAGTGATGTTTCTTTATCATTTGAATGGACTAAAGAAGAGAAGTTTAATATTTCAGCAAAAAGATACGGCTTTCCAAATTCAAAGTTTACACTTAGTTTTTCAGGCAATGCAGTTTTTAATGCTCAGTCAAAAGAGATTTTTTATGACAGAGTTTTAAATGGAAATAGGCAGTCATTTATAATATCATCAAAAACAAGATTTAAAAATAAAGATTACCCATTTGTGTTTGTAAGTTCAGATGTAGGAGGAAGTCCTTCATTTCCAGCAATAGAGCCTAAAGAGCTTTCAATATCTTTAAATAATTTTAAGGCAGCAGAGCAGTCAAATGATATGAACAGTAATTATTTGATAGCATTTACAGACAGAGAGGATTTGTTTTGATTTGACAGCTTAAATATTTTTTGATATACTACTATTATATAAGTTTTTTAAGGAGATTGTATAATGTCTAAATATGAAAATATAAAAGTTCTTTCTGTTTCAGATTTAGATTTTAAAGCTATAGGTAAGCTTGTTTTAAAAAATACTGAGTCATGGAATATACCTCATTTGCATTTTATGGTAAATAAAGCTGATGACGGTATATTTGAAGCTGTTTGTTTGGAACTTATGTTTTTTAATAGTGGAGAAGATATAAAATCATCTATAACAAATTTAGTTACAAATATTTTGGAATATTTTGATAACAATATAAATTCTGCTGATGATTTAGATAAATACATAATTTGTGTAGACACTAATGCTATGGACAACTATTGGAAACATTATAGAAAAATAGATGGAGAATTAGCAAAATTTGGTAAAGATATAAATAATACTTTAGAAAAGCAAATAATAGATGAAGTAGAAGAGAGGTATAAAAATACTTTTAATGATTTTCTAAAAAAATATGTGGATATACGAAATAAACTTAATCAGGTTAATGCTACAATAGAACCTAAATATAAGATTGATGAGATAGACTTAAAAGAAGTTCAATAAAATAGTTATTAAGGATTTATATATTATGTCTTTATTTTATGATGCAGATAAAGTTATAGATTTCTTATCAAAACATAAATATATTGTTTATAAAGATTGGAAAGATAATAATAAACAAAAATATAATGTTTCATTTGAAAGACCTAATGGACTTAAAGGTTTGACTGTATTTGAGATTACGGTAACTAATGGAGAGCATTTAATAAGAGAACAAAATTTACGTATATCATCAATACGTTTGGATATTAATGATAAAGATATGAATGATATTGAAAAGTTTAGAAAATAGTAAATTATTTATATTTGATAAGCCTTATACTTCTGTATAGGGCTTTTTTATTTTAAATTTTTTAATAATTATTTTGAATGTATAAAAATATAATTGTCATAGCCTATGAGTGAAAAAATTAAGGAGAATTTAAAAAAACTCCTTATATTTTTGAACCTATGACAATGTAATTGTCATAGCCTATCAGTGAAAAAATTAAGGAGAATTTCAAATGGAAAAGTTAGAATTTAAATGCGTTGATTTTTTTAATAGATATATTGTAGAAGAAATTGTTTATAAAGATGACGGAGAAAATATTGTACCTGTTAAAGTATTCAGCCGCTCTACTTTAGGAAGTAAGTTTAAAAGCGATGATATTATAAGTATTAATCGTCCAAGCTTCAATGAAAATATTAAATATGTAAGAGAGAAAGAAGAGAAGATTATTGATGATGATATTTTTAAATGGCTTGATGTTAGAATAAATGGGACTCTTGCTGTAAGTCTTCTCGATGAATGGAGTACTAAAGATATTAATGAGTTTGCACAGGTGATAAAAAGTTTTTTGCTAGAGAGAAGAATTATGTAGCGAGTAATTTATCTAATTTTTCTATAATAGAGCAGACAGAAATTGATAATCTTGTAAGTTATGCTTTTAATAATAAAGAAGTTAAATATGATGACTTTTGTTATTTTAATGACTGTCTTATAAGTTTGTATACTGCTTCTTTGTTTTGGAATAAGATAATACTTGAGGCTTGGTATCAGATAATAAGCGGAAGATTTGTATATTGCCGTTATGATGAAGATGATTATTTGAGGTTAGGTCTTAATTATGCTGTTTTTAGGTTTAAGATTTTGATAGATAAGGCTTTGAAAGTTTCTAATTAATTTTTTATATTATTGAGTTTTTATATAAAGGTAAAAAAGTATGAGTAATAATTTCTCAAGTACAAATAAAGAATTACAGAATATAGAAGAAAGTATAAAGAAAATAAATTTAGCTTATGAAAGTTCTTCATTTTTTAATGGTTCAGAAAATTCTTTTAATGAGTTTTCAAGTTCAGCAGCAGAGGCAAAAACTTCTATAGATAATATAGAAACTTCTATAAACTCAATTGATAATAGTATAAATAAAATAGATATAAAAAGTTTTTCTAGTGAAATAAAAGATTCGCTTTCAAGCATATCAAGTATATATAAAGATTTAAGTGCCAGTTTTTCAGATTTTTTTCATTATGATTTAAGCTCTTATGATGCGGCAATAGAAGAAGCTAAAAATAAATTACAGGAGTTTGATGATTATCAAAAAGAGTTAAAAGAAAATCAAAAATCTCAGGATGATGAGGATTATGAAAACTATTTGTCAAGGCTTGATGAAGAGCTTGAACTTGCAATTGAAAATAAAGATGCTATGAGTACTGAAGCTATACGTATAAAGCAGGAAGAGTTAAAGAAGAAACAGGAAAAGGAAAAAGAAGATTTACAAAAAGAGAAAGATATACAAAATCAGAGAGAATTACTCGAAAAACAGCTTGCACAGGCAGAGTATAATAAAGCTTATGCTGAGTGGGATAATCAGGTAAAATTAGCAGAAATGGAGAAGGCTAAAGCAATAGCGGATGCAGTTTTAATACCTTCTCTTGCTATTGCTCAGGCGGCATTGGGAGTTGCTGCTTCATTTGCTCAGGGAGGACCTGTTGGTTTTGCAGCTGGGCTTGTAATATCTGCCACTGCAATATCATCTGCACTTGCTGCTGCTTCTGGTATAGTATCATCAGCCAATGCTTTAGATACTGTAAAATCTAATCCTCCTCAGGCTCCGCAGTTTGCTTTTGGTACAACAGGATACATTATTCCAGACGGAGGTTCTGCAATAGTAGGTGAAATGGGTGCTGAAATTGTAACAAATAAATCTGGTAAAATACAAGTTCAAAGTAATGCTCAGTTACAAGAACAAGGTTTTTCTAAAGGCGATATTTGGAATGTTACTATTAATGTAGAACAGGCTTTAAATCCTGATGAGGTTTATAAACTTATGAATAGCTATAAGTCAAGAAATAGTCAGATGTATACTAGATAAAATTAATGCTGAGATACTTGCTTAATGAAGTATCCCAGCATTGTTATAATTATTATTCTACAGGAATATATCCGTTTTCTTCTACTATTTGTTTTCCTATATCGCTGAATACATAATTAACAAAAGCATTTTCAGCTTCAGAAAGTTCTGAGTTTTTTATAAACATTAAAGGTCTTTGTATTTTATACTGTCCATTTAAAATATTTTCTTTAGTAGGTTCAACGCCATCAACTTTGAAAGCAAATAAATTATCTTTATTTTGATTATAAACTCCGTAAGAAGCATATCCTATAGCATTTTCATTTTCTACTATTTTTGTTCCTAATGCTCCCATAGAAGGAGATTGTATAGCATTAGGAGATATTTGAGTTTCACCCATTATAGATTCTTGAAAAACTTCATAAGCTCCTCCGCTTAAATCTCTAATTATAACTACTATTTCTTTTTGAGGCAAAGAAGGATCAACATCACTCCAGTATTTATATTCTCCTGAAAATATTTTTCTAATAGTATCAGAATCTAAATCATCTTTTATTTTTACTATTGGGTTTTTAGTATTAACTGATACAGTTAAAGCATCAGAAGCTACTAAAAATTCTTTATAATTATTCATTTGTGATTTTTCAGTATCTCTTATTTTTCTAGCTAACATTCCAAAACTTGCAGTATTATCTAATATACTTTTAACTCCTGCACCTGAACCTGCAGATGAAACATATATAGATATATTTTCGCTTGGGAGATTTGAAGATACCTTATCCCAAGTAATATACTCTTCCATAAATTTATTTCCTATAGAAGCCATCACAGGAGCTAAAGAGGAAGAGCCGTCAAAAGAAATTTCTGCTTTAAAACCTGAATCAGATGCATTATCTGTTTTGTTTGAATTACAGCTATAGATAAATGCCATAATTGATAAAAAAACTATAATTTTTTTCATAGTACTATCCTTTTATATTTTGTAATATAAAATAATTTAACATGTAACAATATAAAGTCAACAAATTAAATGCTGTATTTTTTATTAATTAAAAAATAAATATTAATATATTAAACTTATTTTAATCCCCAAGTGTTATATTATATAATGCTTGGGGGATTTTTTATTTTAAAATACATTACAACTTGGGTTTTAGCATTTTTTAATATATACTTAAATATAATCATCATTATAAAGGAATTTTTTATGTCAGAAAAAATAAACGCTGAAGAGTTTCAAAAAATCATGGCTGATATACTAGAGGGCTATGATAAGCTAGAAAATAAACAGGATTTAGATACTTATTTACAAGAAAAACTAAAAGAGTATGAAGTAGGACAAAGCGAAGAAGAGAGAAAATCTATAATATCTAAATTCGGCACTACATTAAAAGGCATTGCAGATAAATTTAAAAGCCTTATTAATTTTAAGAAAAAAGGAAAATCAAATACCCAATGGCTTTATCAGGATTTAGAAAAAAGTATGGAAGGTTTAGAAGAAGATGATAAAACTATAATACTTGGAAGTGTAAATAAAGCTTTAAAAGAAACTAAAAATGAACATTTAAAAATACTTGAAAAAGCTGAAAAAATGAAAGAAGAAAACAATAATTAAATTGGGGGATTACTATGTCAGAAGAAATAAAAAATAATGAATATGATTTAACCACAGAGGAAGGAAGAAAAGCATTAATACAGGATACATCTGATGAGATAAGAGATAATTCTTTGATAGGGGCTATAGAGTTTTCAGAAGGTTATGACAAAGTGGAAATAAATACAGATCATAAAGAAGTAAAGGCTTTAAAAGAATATATAACATCAGATATAGATGATGAGAAAGATGAAGATATAAAAAAGATGGTAACTACAGCCACATATATAGCTTCTCAAAAAGGTTATTTAGGCGATAAGATGAAAGATAAAAATCCTGATGATGTTGCACGTATAGTTGATAATTCTTTAACTACTACAAAGGCTGCATATAAAGTTGCTGCGGGAGAAATGGATGCAGAAGAGGTGGTTGATTATGCAGTTGATAGAACCACAGCACAAGTTGGCGAGATAGTAAGCACAAAAATAGAAGAGGCAACAACAGCCACAGGAACAGTTGTAGGAACTGCAGCAGGAACAGCTGTAGGTACATTTGTTGGTACTACTGTAGGAAAATATGCAGGCAGTGCAATAGGAGCTTCAATAGGAAGTGTTTTAGGACCTATAGGAGCTGCAGCTGGTGCAGTTGTGGGGGCAGTAGCTGGAAGTGCTGTAGGAAAAGCTGTAGGCGGAGTTGTTAAGAAAGGAATTGAGATAGTAGGTGGTGCAGTAAAAGCAGTAGGACGTGCTATAGGCGGTGCAGTTAGAGCTGTAGGAAATTTTGTAAGCAGTGCTGTAGATTTTGTTACAGGAGGATGTTATATAACAACTGCAGTATGCCGTAAGGATAATAAAGAAGATGATTGTTATGAATTAAATATGTTTAGGGATTTCAGAGATAATTGGTTAATGTATCAAAAAGATGGAAATGCATTGATAGAAAGATATTATAAAATAGCTCCTCAAATAGTAAAAAATATTGATTTAAAAAATGACAGCAGTTTAATATATGATGAAATTAATAATAAATATTTGAAAAACTGTTTAAAAATGATAGAAAATAAAGAATATGAAGAATGTAAGAAATTATATATAGAAATGGTTGAGAGTTTAGAAAAGAAATATTTAAATTAAAATTAAGGAGTTTCTTAAATGTTGAAAAGAATTAAATTTAATCTTTTACTTGGAAACAAGTACTGTAAAAATCTTGAAGATGTAAAAAATAATTTTAATATTCATGACATATTAGATTATTTTGATAAGGGTATTTTGGAGAAATGGCTTACAGCACAGAATTTAAATGATGTTAATGAAAAGGTATCAGCTATTGATAAGAATGCAGATATTTATAAAAAAGTTAATAGCCTAATGGAAATATTTTATGAAGATGAAGATGAAAACACTATAAAAGAGATGTCAAAAGAAGCTACATATATGATAGGGTTTGAAAACAAGAGGAAAGATGATTTAGAAGTTTTCAGCAAAAATGATTTCAAAGAAAAAGAAGTTATTGATAATTATTTTAAAAACTATGAGGATATAATTAATCTGATAATAGAGAAAAAAGAGGATTATGAATTTATAAAATCATCTGTAAAAAATATCAGCGACAATTTTATGAACGCATTTAAATATGATTATTACAATTTATTTTTAAAACTTCATAAAGAAGATAATTATTTTTCTATTCTTTCAATATTATCAAATAAAAAAATCAGAAATTATTTTATGGATGATGGAGATATAATGAAAGAATTGAACGAAATGTTTTCACATACCTATGGTACTTCTAATGCTATAAAATCTAGGTTTGGTTTATATAAAGCAAAATTAGAAGATAATCATTATTTAACTAATAAATTAAAAATTTATTCTCAAAATACTAAAAGACATTTTTCTACAGTTGTTGAAGATAAAAAATGTTTAATACTTCATATAGACAGCGGATGCAATGTAACTAGTTTTAAAGATAAGAGCAAAGAATACAGCTATGAAGATATTAATAATAAGTTTTTAATATTAGACGGAATTACTTATATGGGTGCAAGCGAGTCTGCACAATTAGTATATATGGAGATATAATATGGAAAATAATGATATAAAAGAAAAATTAGCTTCGTATATATATGCTTTAAGACCAATAATTTATATTAATCATTTTGATTTTGAAAAGATTGATAAAATTATATTTGATGTTTCAAGCGGATATAAAGTTTATGAATGGGTTAATAATAATATTACTTATAAATGGGAGAAAGATGGAGAAACAGGAGAGTTAATCAAAAAAACTTCTGCTTCCAAAGATATAATAGGATTTTTAAAATTAGAACATGAATATGATAATAATCATTTTATAGTTTTAAAAAATATTAATGGCTATTTGAAGGATAATGAAGTTTTATCATGGCTTACAGATATAGCTCATAAAAACATGAAAGACAATGATTATAATGTTACTATATTTATAATTTCTTCTTCTCTTTATATACCAAATGAAATAGAAAAATACACTACTATTCTTGATATACCTTATCCTAAAGATGATGATATTTCTAAAATATTAGATGAGTATATAGCAAATTATAATATTACTCTTGAAAAAGAAGTTAGAGATGAGATAACTGCTTCACTTAGAGGATTAAGCGAATTTGAAATTAAGCAGATATTAAATTTAGCCTATCAGCAAAAGGGTTTTATATCTTTGAATTTAAGAAAGGCAATAAAAATAGCTGAGGCAGTTACTCCTTGTGTTTTATGGATTGATGAGATTGAAAAGGCTTTTGCTGGTATTGGAGGAACAGGAGGGGCAAGCGATATTACTACTAGGCTTTTGGGCTATATACTTACTTGGCTTCAGGAAAAAGATTCTACTGTTTATGTGGTTGCTACTTCAAATGATATTACTAAACTTCCTGCTGAATTTTTTAGAAAGGGAAGATTTGATGAACTATTTAGAATAGAGCTTCCTAATGCCAAAGAAAGAAAAGAGATTTTTGAGCTTCATCTAAAGAAAAGAAATCAGGATATTTCAAAATTAGATATTATTAGTCTTCTTGATAAAACAGAAGGTTATTCTGGTGCGGATATTGAATCTATTATTCAGCATTCAATAGAGAGATGTTTTATTGAAGACTGCAAAAAAATGGAAACTAAGGATTTGGAAGATGCTATGAAAGATTTTAAATGCATATCTGTAACTTTTAAAGATAAACTTGAAGATATGAAAAAGAATTTGGATAAGTATGACATGAAATATGCTTCCAAAAAATAATTTATAATGATGATTTATTGAGAGGCTTGAATTCTTTATAAAGAGTTTAAGCCTTTTTATTTGCATAATATATTTAATACTTTTTAAGCATAATAATATATAATACATAAGTATTTGATATATACAGAAAAACTCCTATAATAATAAAAAAAATCTTAAATTAGGAGGCTTTCAAATTTATGAAAAAAATATTTATATCAATTTTTTCTTTTATTATTTTTATTTCATTGAGCTGCAGTCAGTCAGCAAATAATCAAACAAAAGGAGATAATAATATGGATACAAGAGTATTTAAAATTTATACAAATATTGAAATGAAGCAGGTTAAATTTACAAACCGTTTCGGTATAGAAATAGCAGGGCATTTATATTTGCCTGCTGATTACAGCAATAAGAAAAATCCAGCATTAGTTGTATCAGGACCATTCGGTGCTGTTAAGGAACAGGCTTCAGGACTATATGCTCAGGAGATGGCATCGAATGGTTTTGTAGCTTTAGCTTTTGATCCTTCTTTTACAGGTGAAAGCGGAGGAAATGTAAGAAACACATCTTCTCCTGATATATTTACTGAAGATTATAGTGCTGCTGTAGATTATTTAGGATTGCTTGATTATGTAGATAGAAACCGCATTGGTGCAATAGGTATTTGCGGACTTTCTGGTATGGCTATAACTGCCGCTGGTACTGATACCAGAATAAAAGCTGTTGCTGTTGCCTCTATGTATGATATGTCAAGGGATATGAGCAGAGGACATCAGGATTATTATATGCCAGAACAGAGAAGAAAAATAAGAGAATATTTGAGCGAACAGCGTTGGAAGGATGCAGAAAATAAAAGCTATGCATTAGGAAATCATGAGCCGTATTTTGATGAAAATAATGATATAGTAGCTTCTGCCATGATTGTACCTGAAGAGCTTCCCGAAAATGCGGATACTGTATTTGCGGCATTTTATAATTATTATGCCAAAAGAGCCTATCATCCTCGTGCAATAAACTTTGTTACTTCTTGGACGGCTACTATGCCTTTTTCTTACTGGAATTTTAATTTGATGGATAATCTTCAGGATGTTTCTCCTACTCCTATATTATTAATAGCAGGAGATAAAGCACATTCAAGATATTATTCGGAAGATGTTTATAAAGAAGCTAAAGAACCTAAAGAACTTGTGATAGTAGAAAATGCTGATCATGTTGATTTATATGATAATATGGAAAAAATACCATTTGATAAATTAGTTCAATTTTTTAGTGATAATTTATAAACGATTAATTATTTATTATTTTACATTTAGAATATATAAATGTTTTAATAATTATAGATATCAACCAATGTAAGGGCTAGCTATTATAAAATTATAGTTAGCCTCTATTTTTTAATAGAGCCTCTATAATATTTAGTTTATCTGCCTCATCTTCATTACTGTTTAAATAAACATAAACATCATCTCCATTATTATCTGTTTCAGTAATATCAGCATTATTATTTATAAGTTCAGCAACAATATATTCTTTGAGCATCAATGAAGCATACATTAAAGCCGTTGTGCCATTATTATTTTTGTTATTAATATACGCACCATTATATAATAAAAGTTTTAATATTTCGGAATTATCATAATTACATGCGTATATTAATGGGAACATTCCATCATTATTTTTTGTATTAACATCTGCTTTATGTTCTATAAGAAGTTTTGCTATATCTTCTCTTTTGTAAAATAAAGCTATAAGCAATGCATCAAATCCTTGATTATTTTTTATGCTTGTATCAGAATTATTTTTTAATAAAAAATCAGCTATATTATAATGTCCGTAAAAAGAAGCAAACATTAAGGCAGTCCAATTTTCATCGCTTTTAAAATTTACATCCGCTCCGTTTTTTATTAACTCTTCAGCTATATTAATTTTATTAAAAATACAAGCAAGCATTAATGCACTAAAACCCTCATTGTCTAATTTATTTATGCTGCTAATATCTTTTTCAATGTACTTCTTAACTATTTCTAAACTGCCGTTTTTACAGGATTCAAAAAAATCATTCATCATAATAAATAAATAATCATTCCTTTTTGAATATTCCCTGAAGCATTAAAGCCAAAGCTCCATCTCCTGTAACATTGCATGCAGTACCGAAACTGTCCTGTAAAGCAAATACAGCAAGTATTAAAGCTGTACCGTCATTATTGAATCCCAATACAGAAATTATAATACCCAAAGAAGCAACAACTGTTCCTCCTGGTACTCCAGGTGCACCTACTGCAAATATACCAAGAAGTATAACAAATAAAATCATAGTTCCAATGCTTGGAATAGAGCCGTATAATATTTTTGATATTGTCATAACAAAGAATGTTTCTGTTAATACAGAACCGCATAAATGTATTGTAGAGCCCATCGGTATAGCAAAGTTTACAATATCTTTATCTAAAGCATCAGATTTTCCTGCACATTTCAATGCCACTGGCAAAGTAGCTGCTGATGACATTGTACCTACCGCAGTAAGATAAGCAGGTCCGTAATGCTTAAATACTCTCACTGGATTCTTTTTAGATATTATGCCTGCTATTGTATATAACACAGTAAGCCATATAAAATGTCCTGCTATTGCTATTAATATTACTATTATAAATACAGGTACGCTTTTTATTATAGTGCCTTCATAAGCTAAAGTAGCAAATGTACTTCCTATATAAAAAGGAAGTATAGGTACAACTACTTTATTTACCAAAAATAAAATTATATTATTAAGCTCATCTAATAAGCCTTCAAAATATTTAGATTTAGTTTTTACAACAGCAACACCTCCGCATATAGCTAGAAATAAAGCGGTTATTACTGGAAATACAGGATTAATATCTAGTTTAAATATAATTTCAGGCAGCTCTCTGCCTCCCTCAACAGCTGAAGGTATATTTAAATTCGGTATTATAATATACCCCGCAGTCATTGAAAATAAAGCAGCACCCACAGATGATACATAAGCAAGCACAAGCATAACACCAAGCATTTTATTTGCACTGTTTCCCATTCTCGTTATAGCAGGAGCAATAAACCCTAATACTATTAATGGAACCATAAACGATATTACCTGATTAAGTACATATTTGATAGACTGTATTACATTGATTATACCCTCATTTGAATATGTACCAAGTATAATACCAATAACTATACCTATAAAAAGTTTAATTAATAGATAATCTTTTTTTTGTTTTTCCATGAAAATATTCATCCTATAATTATTTTATACTATAATAGTATATTAATTTTATATATGTTTGTAAACTTATTTCCAGTTTTTATTTGCAAGTTTATCTAAATTAATTTTTTTATATTTCTCTCTTAATGTTATAGAAGGTATCCACCAAGCTATATCAAAAACTTTTTTCTTTATAGATTCAATCTTCTCTAAATAAACATTATAGTCATCGTAAGTTTTCATAACATAGCAGGAATAAGCATAAAAAGCATGCTTTTCTCTATCTATTTCAACATCAAGTTCTTTCATAAGATAATGGCATTTGGTATAGAATTCATTTTTGTTATCTGCTTTATAATTATTGAATGTATGCATTAAAGATAAAAAATTATAATAATTGCAGTCAATTAATAATTCATTTTTGTTTTCTTTATAGTAATTAAATACATTTGAAAATACTTCTAATATAGCAATAGGAATTTTTGAAGTATGAGAAATATTACCTGCAAGAGATGTACTTCTTTGAAGATAATAATACTTTGCATTATGATTATAGTACATTTTTGGGTTATTAGCTAAAATTCTGTAAAACATATCTATATCTTCAGCAAGTCTTACTTTGGAATATAATAATTTATTATTTTTAAGAAACTTTTTTTTGTATAATTTATTCCAAGCAACAGCAAGAGGATATTCAGGAGTATTTTCTTTCTCAGGTTTATTAACATTAAAACTGCTTATTCCTTCAAAACAATTATCTTTGTATATTCTATTCCATTTATCCAATCTATTGTGATAATAAGGTTTTATATATCCTTTAGCATCATTAACAGTGTATATATTATCTGTAAAAACTATATCAGCATCATATTTTAATGCAGTATTATATAAATATTCTATATAGTCATTTGATACGAAATCATCAGAATCAATAAATGCAACATAATCAGAATTGCTGTCATTGAATCCGCTGTTTCTAGCATAGCCTAAGCCCTGATTTTCTTCATGATTAATAAGCTTTATTCTATTATCTTTTTCCATATATTCTTTAATAATATTCTCAGAGCCGTCAGTAGAGCAGTCATTAACGCATATTATTTCTATATCTTTTAAGGTCTGATTGATAATACTATCTATACATTTTGGCAAATATTTTTCTACATTGTATATAGGAAGAACAACAGAAACTTTCGGCATAAAAACCTCTTAAACAAATAATAATGAATATTATTATAATACTAGATATTGATTAAAATACAAGTATAGTAAATATATATTAGACTTGTTTCAAAGTGCTGGCAAGATAGTATATAAAATTAGTTTTGAAACAAGTTTATTATTTAATATCAAGAATAAAAAATTATCATTTAGTTTTATCTAATCTAACAGCCGTTATATAATATTTTTCATTGTTTCCTCTTATTGTAAAGCTAAAATCTGTAATAGCATTATCTCCTACAGTCATAGATAATATATATGTCCCTTTATCATCATTTATTTGAGAATCTATTTTACCGCTTACTGATATAAGATTGCTGAATATAAATCTATTTGGTATATAAATTACGGCTTCTTTTTTATCTTTATAGATGTCAACATATATTTCTGCATTCTCAGGATTAGTTGTTATAGCATCATCTAAACTTTTAATTACGTATTTTCCAATTCCATGATATTCTACAGAACCGTCATCTATTGGAATATTATTTTTAACAACGGAATCTCCATAATTTTCTAATTTTTTGCTAACAGAATTATCTAAGTAGCTTTTAGATGTAGGATTAGTGGCTGAATTTTTACTGCATGATACTGCAAAAATTAAAATAGTTAATATTATAAATAATTTTATTTTCATTGTATTTTACCTCTTTTTTATTTTACTCTATTACTTTTACCAAACTTTCAGATTCAAAAGAATAATTTTCATTGTCGCCTTGTATAGTATATAAAACTTTTGCTTTATCTCCTGTAACTGTCATATCTAATGTATGTTTATATCCATTATAATATTCTTCGCCTTTATATATATCCTTTTCAGTTTTATCAATACGTTCAAATCTGAAATATTTTTTTGTTCTAATAACATCTATAGAACCATCATCATATATTTCTATTTTTAAATTTTCATCATTAGGAAAATCAACACCATTTATTCTATATTTTCCATTTCCTTCATATACAGCTAAAGGCTTGTAATTATCTTCTATATTAGGTTCATCAATTTTTGTAGCATTACTATTCAATTTTGCTATATCATGCATTGCATTATTTTCTATGCTATTAGAAATATTGCTTTGATTATTACTAGCTTTTGTTGGATTTGACGGACTATTGCATGAGTATGCAAAAATTAAAATAGTTAGTATTAAAAATAATTTAGTTTTCATTTTTATCCCTTATGTTTATTTAATATGACTTAAATATAATATTTTTATATAAAAAGGCAAAATTCTTAAAAAACATGTATTTACATAATATTTACTGCTAGTATATATTTCTAAACTATTTTTTTCACTGAACATGAATTTTATAAGCAGATGTAAATTATTTTTTTATTTAAAGTCTGTTAGTAAAATTTTTAATATAAAAAAATTGCAATTTTTATATTAAATTTACCAATATTTTTGTAAATAAGTTATGATTAGATTTTAAATATTTATTAACGCACGGTAAACAAAATTTTTTATATAACAAAAATCAGAATTGAAAATAAATTTATATTTTTAATTTCATTCTGCGTGCGGCAGATAAATTATAAAATTAAAAAACACTGGGCGGGCAGTTAAAAAAAGAGAATAAAATAAAAAAGAAAAATAACATAAAAATTACAAATGAGATTGAAAGCCTAAAGGGTGGGAAAATGTAAGTAAAAATAAAAAAATTAATTACATACCCCGCCCTTATAAATTTACTGCTTTTATAATAATTGCATTCTAATTAATTTTGCTGTTTCATTTAAAAAAGCATACCCTCCCAAGTTTTGATTAGATTTTAAATTTTGATTAACGCACGGTGAGCAAAATTTAAAAACATAATAAAATTTAAATTTCAAATAAATTTATATTTTTAATTTCATTCTGCGTGCGGCAGATAAATTATAAAATTAAAAACTATATTTAATTTCAAATATTACTAAATAAAAAATAATTCCTAAAAATTTTAAAAAGATTAATAAATATAAATATATTTCTCATTTCAAGAATTTGACAAAAACATATAAAACATATATAATCAAAAATGTTAGAATATTCTAACATTTAAAGGAGATGTAATTATGAATATTGATTTAAACGGAGTTTCTGAAACTCTATTAATTACTTTATGGGCAAAAGCAGAAGAAAGTAAAAGAGAAGATTCAATTATAAAAGATTATAAATCTATAGAAATATTAAAAGAAATAAATTACGATTTTTCAAAGTTCAAAAACTCTAAAGGAACCCAAGTAGGTACATGTGTAAGAACAAAAATAATAGATGATATAATAAAAGATATTTTTGAAAAAAGCACAACAAAAAGTTTTACTATTATAAATTTAGGAGCAGGTCTTGATACAAGAGTAAGCAGGCTTATAAAAGATAATATTTATTGGTATGATATAGATTTTGAAGATGTTATTTTGTTAAGAAAACAATTTTTTATAGAACTTGAAAATAATAAAAATTATGAATGCATATCATCATCTATACTAGATTACAGGTGGATAAAAAATATTAAAGTAAAAGGCACTGTTATAATAATATCTGAGGGTGTATTAATGTATATAGAAGAAAATTACATAAAAGAGCTAATTGAAAAACTATCTGAAAATTTTGTTAACTGCCATTTTATATTTGATACCATACCTAAAATTTTTACTAAAAATACAAAACTCCATGAAACAGTAAAAGAAACAAATGCAGTGTTTAGATGGGGATTAGATATACCGTCAGATATAGAAAAATTAAGCAGTCATATAAGATTTATAAACAGCTATAATTATGCTGACTATTTTAAAAATAGATGGGGATTTATAGGTATATTAAGACATTTTCCGTTTATAAAAAATATGATAAACTTTAACACTCTGCATATAAGACTTGTTTAAAAAAATTATTGTATAGTGAATATGCTATAGTTTTAGCGGGCAGTTAAAAAAAGAGAATAAAATAAAAAAGAAAAATAACATAAAAATTACAAATAAGATTGAAAGCCTAAAGGGTGGGAAAATGTAAGTAAAAATAAAAAAATTAATTACATACCCCGCCCTTATAAATTTACTGCTTTTATAATAATTGCATGCTAATTAATTTTGCTGTTTCATTAAAAAAGCACACCCGCCCAAGTTTTGATTAGATTTTAAATTTTGATTGACGCACGGTGAACAAAATTTTTTTATATAACAAAAAAATTTATATTTTTAATTTCATTTTGCGTGCGGTAGTTTAACTTTTAGAAATTATAGCCTAATTCTATTTCCCAAGTAAAAGGCTTTGCAACTGAATAAGCTGAAAGCTGAGGAGTTCTGTTAAAAATATTTTTAAAATTCATCGATACTATTAGATGATTAAACCATATCGAATATAATGATATATTGAAATCATGAAAAATATCGCTGTAATATATTGGTTTATTTTCTGTTAATGGTCTTGGAGCAGAATATGTGTATATGAAATTTATAGAAAATGAACTTAGTACTTTATAATTAGGTATGAAGTCATATCCTAATAATGCACTTATAACATTTTCTGGAAGCCCTATTTTAGGCATTTTGTTTTTACCCATATATGCAATCTGATAAGAATATCCTAGTTTTGCCGTTATTTTATGAAATTGAAGAAAAGGAATATTATATCCTATACTTGAATTAAATATATGAGAAACAGCAGAATCAACATTTTCAGGTACAGCATTATACCAAACTATTTTATTTGTGTATACCGTGTATGCATAGTATGCTTCTATGGTTAAATTGGTTATAGGTTCTAAAGTTAATTTTGTGAGTATTTGATTATAGCTTTCTGGTTTTAAATTAGGATTGCTGAATGTACCGTAATAGAGATCATTGAAAGTAGGAGAAGTATAATCGCTTGAATATGAGAAGTATAAACTATATCCTTTATAGAAGTTTAAATTAAATGCTGCATTATATGCTAAATAATTATTATTTTTATGATTTGTAAACTGTTCATTTTGATATTCATATTTAATACTAGGCAATAATGAAAATATAGGAGTATAATCATCCCAGTATCCGAAAGAAAACTGCATATCATATTTTATAGAAATGGAATGTCTTTGAGGATAATAATAAAAATTTGTTTCTATAGCATTTGTATCTTCTGTTAAAATATCGTATCTATATTCTGGTGTTAATTGATTGTATAATGTTATTGTATTAGGTATAAGCTCATCCATTCTTTTAAGAGATGCATTTAAAGCTACAGCATGAGATTTATAATCCGATACAAATTTTCCATTTTGTAAATATGGTCTGTCTACAAATGAATCAAATAAATAACTGAGATTTATATTATAGTCTAAAATATCTGAAAATCCATTGTATGATATTGAAGAAGCTAAAGTTGTGAATGTAAACCAAGAATCTGTATAGCTTATAGGAGGTATCTGATACTGTGCGGCAGAATCAGAATATGATACATTTGCAAAAACATTTATATAATCATCATTTGGAAGTATATATTTATAATTTGCAGATGAGTTTATAATAAATTGTCTGTTGTCTATAAAGTTTCCTTTTATTCTTTTTCCTGCTATATTTGTAAAATCATAATAGTAATTAGCATCGCTGTAATATGAATCAGCTGTAAAAGTAAAAATTTGATTATCATCTATTTTTCTTGAAAAAAGTATGGAAGGTCTTATAGTGTTGTATGCTCCGTAAGCTAATGATATTAAAGTTATATCTTCATTAGGAGTTTTTGTTGTTATATAAATGGAGTTTCCTATTATTTCAATGGATTCTATTAAGTTTGCAGGTATTCTTCTTAAATCTACTCCTGCATCAGCATTTCCTTTAGCTGTATTCATAAGAATGCCATTAACATATATCTTTATATTATCTCCATTAGCACCAGCAGGATCAATAACTTCATTGCCCATGTAATTGCCCTTATTTACAAATCCAGGCTGATTGGCTAATACTTCCTGAGCATTATTATACCCCATTCTCTCTATCTCTTCTGATGTTATAACTCTGCTATTAACTTTTATAGGTTGTTTGGTATTACTTTCTTTTTGAATATTTGTATTAATATTATTAGTTAATTCCACTTGCGAAGTAACCCAAATACCGCCTTTAAGTTCTTTTATTAAATATGTTTGAGAGTATAATATATTTACTGACAATGTTAAAATTATTATTAATATTTTTATATTTTTCATAATTAGATTAATAAATATTTGGGGAATGCTTTTTATTAATACATTCCCCTTTTTATAGTTGAGGTTTATCACGATTTTTCTAAATTAATTTATATTTATAATACCTGTTTTTGAAGGTCCCCATTGATTGAATATTCCTTTCCAATCATCTTCAGTAGGAGGATTAACCGTAGCTCCTGTTCTGAAAGCTGATGCAAGCATAAAATTGCCTAGAATTTGACCGTCTTCAATATAAGCTGCTTTTGAATCAGTTGTTCTTGTTGTTTTGGTTACTCCTGCTGGAAGTATAGTTTGATTTGTAAAAGTATTCATCCAGTTAGTGTAAAAATAATTCTGCTTTCTTTTATCGCTCCAAGAAAGAGATAAAATATCATTATCAGTGAGAAATTTATATTCCCCTCTTCTTGATACTGGATTTGTGGGGGATTTTGAACATGATGCAATTATAAATGTAAATATAATAAATAATAAAAACTTTCTCATTCAATTTTTCCTTAATCTAATTTAATATATCCGAATATAAAGTTATATTTAACCCATTTAGTATTATCATCAGGAAGCATATCAGCATTACCGCCGCCTCCGTACCAAGCATGCTCAGTGCCATTTTCATCTATTACAATAAGTCTGTATCTCTCCTGCATTCCAATACCAGTTTGATTATCCCAGTATATTCCTGCTATATATTCTTTATTATTATATTCAATTAATGTGCATTTTCTGAATTCTGTTCTTGCTGTATTGCCGCTATTCCATTTTGTTTCATAATAATTAGCATCGCTTTTAAAATTGCCTGTTACCGATGAATAGCTGCTGTTTGCGTATACTGTTTTATCTTTAATCATATCTTTCCATAGGCTTTCGATTTTTTCCTGAGTGATATTATCAGTAAATGTTTTATTTCCGTAATATACAGTTTTATATCCGTAAACTTTGGAAGTGCTTTCTGTACTTAACTCTGGTCTTGTTGTTTGATTAGAGCATGATACTGCAAATGAAAGTACTGCAATAAGAAAAAATAGTTTAGTTTTTATATTTTTCACAATAAAAAAACTCCTTTTAAAAATTCTAACGATTTTATAAAGGAGTGCATACATAACCTAGTGCACTCGACTTGATTATTTATTTTTAGGTATTCCGACTTCGATAGAAAATTAATGATATCTATTCTTTACGGTTGCGTGCCAGCGTGGGATTTACACCCACATTCCCCTATATAAATAAAGGTATTTATAAAATGTTTTCATATTATAAACAAAAAAAATTTTTTATCAAGTTTTTTTAAATTGATTTTATTTTTCTGTGTGATAGAATAAATTTAATATATGACTAAATTAATATTAAAAATAATGATGTTTTTCGTTGGAATATTTCTTACTTTATGGGGAGTAATAGGATTGTATTCTTTCATTGGTACAAAAAATTATATTCATACAGTATGCACGGTTGAACAGTACAATAGTAAAAGAATATACAGAGCTAAAAAAACTATATATGAAAATACAATGTTAATAAGCTATGAAACTGATAAATACGGAACATTATATACAACATTAAAAAGCTATTATCCCTTTAGAAAGGTGGGAGATAAATTAGCTTTATGGTATGATCCTAATGAGCCAAGAAATATAAAAATTCCTTTTTCTGAGGGCATTCTTTATATATTAAATACTGTTTTAGGATTAATATTTATTTCTTTTGGAATTTACATTGTTAAAAAATAAAAATATTGATTACATACCCCGCCATTTTTTATTTACCTAACAACTTTACTCTGCATAAGTACAGAAAATAGTAATGACATAAAACAGTATAAAATCTTATTCAAATAAATTGTAAATATGTTATAATAATGATAAAACAACATAAAAGAGAGTATAAAAGTATTATGATTTATAAATTTCAATTAAAGAAAAAATATAACGATGAAATAGTATATGAAACAATGCTTAAAATGGGATTTTATTATTTAAATTTTAATAATTATTCTAATAAAAAAGGTTTGCGTATAGAATTTGATGAGAATTCTCTAGTTATTAATATGGATAGTTTTTCATATTTATCAGAATGGTTAGTTCAAAATAACATAATGAAATTACCTTCATCTTTAATTAATAATATAATAGAAGAAAATAATCAATACACCAGCTTTTCAACATTAAAGAGTAATATTGAAAAAAAATGGTCATTTCTTTTATAGAAGAATTTGATAGAATTTACACAAGTATTGAAAATGAAAAAAACAGCTCAGGCAATTTAGTGCAGGCAGATGCCAATACTTCAGAAAAAACTACTGAAGAACCGTCAGAAAATACTGATAATACTGCTGATGAGAATTATTTAAAAATTGCTTTGAATATTAAATACATAAAAGAGATGTTTATTAATCAAATACAATTATCAAAAAATAAAGAATTAAAATCATTTGAAGATGTCGCCAATACATTTAAAGAAGATTATATAAAATTAGAGGCTCAAAATAAAGTAAAAGAAATAAATGACTTTTTTGATAAAGCTGCTAATGATATAGAAAATACCAAAGATATAAAAGATTATATCAGCAAGTATAATAAAATCATAACAAAGATAAATGAAGATTTAAACAATATAGTAAAAAAGACGGTAAAAATATCATCTTTAATTTATGTTATAGATAATGTAACAGAAGATGATTTATTTGAAAAGAGAAATTATATAAGTAAATTTGACATAAGATTTATATAATAACAATATACCGCACGCAGAACAAAATTAAAAATATAAATTTATTTGAAGTTCAAATTTTATTATATATAAAATTTTATTCACCGTGCGTTAATCAAAATTCAAAATCTAATAAAAACTTGGGCGGGTGTGCTTTTTTAATTAGATATAAAAATTAATTAAAATGCAATTATTATAAAAGCAGTAAATCTATAAGGGTGGGGTATGTAATTATTTTTATTCATGTATTATATTTTCTTTTTACTTTTAAAAGTTAAAAGCCATCATTTTTTAATTTTCTGATTTTTGATTTATATTGCAAAAAAGTTAAATTATAATATACTAACAGCAATTATTTATATATGAGAAAACTTTGTTTATTTTTAGCAATTATATTTATACTTTATGCGAATGTCTATACGCAGACTTTTAAACCATTTAGAAAATTGTATACTATACAAACAGAAAAGTTTGAAATAATTTTTCCAATAGAATCAAGAAGAACAGCAGAAAACCTTGCAAAATCAGCTGATAAAATATACGAAAAATATTCCAAAATATTAAACAGCACAGTAAGAGGCAAAATACCAATAACTATAACCCCTGATTTTAATTTGTTTAATTCTGCGGCAATGATAATACCTTATTCAAGCCTTATACTTTATGACACCAATTTAGATGAAAATTTTACAAGCTTCAGCAATAATTTTGAAAGCGTATTCATACATGAACTTACACATTTATTATCTATGGCTTCTGAAAATACAGGTACGGCAACTAAAGTAATGGGAAACTGGGCTTCTTTTGTGCATATTAATGCTATGCCTTTTATGATAGAGGGGGCACCTGTGAGTATGGAAAGTTTTACAGGATTTGGAAGAGCTAATGATCCTCTGGTAAGACAGAGATTAAGACAGGATATATTTGAAGGAAATTTTAGAACACCTATTCAGACTTCTTATATTTGGACTAAAAGCCCTTATGGAAATGTTTATTATGAATACGGAGGATTGTTTTCACAATATTTGCAAAATAGATTTGGAATGGAAAAGTATAATGAGTTTTGGAAAAAGATGCAGACTAGATTCTATTTTTCTTTTCTTGTTTATAATTCTGGAGTTTACGGAGCTTTTAAAGATGTTTACGGAATAAAGTTTATAGAAGCATGGTCTGATTTTCAAAATTCATTGGCACTTGAAAATGTTAACCCAAGTGAAAGCCTGATACTGAATGATAAAGAAACTTTTATTAATGATGTTTATTCTTATGAAGATACTGTTTATTATATAGACGGAGATATTGGAGCATTATATTCTTATAAAGACAAAAGAAACAATGAAAATAATAAAAAAGATTTGAAATTAGA
This sequence comes from uncultured Brachyspira sp., assembly GCF_944388875.1. GTDB lineage: Bacteria > Spirochaetota > Brachyspiria > Brachyspirales > Brachyspiraceae > Brachyspira. Next base: position 28,407 of record NZ_CALXKQ010000004.1, on the reverse strand, counting down.
GTTTTTAATAGACAGAAGCTCTGAGAGTTTGGATATATCAAAGGACGGAAGAAATGCATTAATAGTTTCTTATATGTATAATGCGGGGCTTTATAAATATATAGTTAAAGAATATGATATGAATAAAAAAACAAGAACCAAAAGAAAATGGTTTGATATGCAGTATGCAAGATATTTCAAGAACGGTATTATAGGTATATCTAAAGATTTGCATAATTCTGTTTTAATTTATATAGATGAAAACAATAAAAAAGAAATTTTACTTCCTGCAAATGATAATTTTGGATACAGCTTTCCTACAGTTATTGATGATGATAATATAGCATTGATAGTTACAGAAAGCGGAATTAAGCATATAGCAATATTTAATTATAATACAAAATCTTTAAAGTATATTGATACCAAAGACAGCACTTTAAATTATGTAAGGTATTTAAGATATTCAAATAATAAACTTCTTTTTTCTTATAATGATAATGACAGATTCTATAAACTTGGAGAAATAGATTTAAATAACAATACAATGAAGCTCTATACTAAAGATTTTTCAGGCGGAGTATTTAATCCAGTATATGCAGGCAATGATATTTATTATAAAGGCAGATTCTCTGAATATGACAGGCTTATGAAGTACAGAGATGCAGAGTCTGAAAATAAAAATTTTACATATACGGCTAAAACTATAAATGAATATGATTTTACTCCAGAAATGGAGCTAGGCAATTATAATCCTTTTAAATATATTAAGCCTTGGGCTATGTGGGTGCCTTTGCCTCAGGTAAATGATACATTTCCATTTATAGTTAATGGACTTGGAATACTTTCTGTTATAGCTTCTCCTTCTATGGATAATATAGCTCAGATTTGGCTTGGATACGATATACCTTCCAATTTTCTGCAGACAGAATTAACTCTTACATCATATAATCTGCTTTATCCTTTATACTTCGGATTCAAAAGCGATGTTGTGTATTCTACTTACAACTATTGGAGGCTTAATACATATATAGCAATGCAGTTTCTTATTAATACAGAAAGCGACAAACTTAGTTTTTTATTAGAGCCTACTGTATCAGGGGCTTTATTTTCAGAGTTTGTTAATCCTCAGACTAATACCTCAAGTGCATTTACTTGGAAATATTCTTCATGGACATTCAATGCTTCTCTTAGGGCATCACTATTATTTAGAGTAAGAACTGATAAGCCGTATAGAGATGATTTAATTGATATTACAGTTTATCCTACTTATTCTATTAAATACAATAAATTTGCTATTGATTTCAGTGCTAAGTTTCAAACTAGATATGTTCCTATCAGAGCTAGTTTTTATGGTTCTTATGCTTTTGACAGCATAGCCACATTTGACGGAGCTTCAACTATATTCGGAAGCAGATATGTTCAAGCTCCAGAAGAGTTTTATTCTTATGTAAAAAATAAAAGATATGAAAGTAATTATTTTTTGGCAGGTGATTTTGAGCTTTTGGGATATTTGGATTCGCAGTTTAATTTAAGCCATATATATTTTGATAATTTCTTTGCATCTCTCTCATACAGATATGCTTATTACTGCAATGACTATATGCATTCTGCTGCTTTAAAGGCTGGATTTAATGCAAGCATTCCAGTATCAGGGTATCAGAATGTAGTTACAGGAGAGCCTTATTTATTATTAGCTTTGAGGCTTCCTAAAAGTTTAGACAAGAATATAATAGGCAATTATCCTACTATCAATGACATTTATATAGGATTCGGACTGCAGATGTCTTGGTGATTTTATAATATTTATAATTATTGGTTTTATTAATATGAATAAATTTCCTTATCTTTTCGGAACATTGGCAGGACTTTTATTTATTTTAGCCGCTGTTTTTAAATGGAATTGGCTTTTAAATCCCAATAGCTCTAATTTTATGGCTTCTGTATACAGTATGTTTGGAGAAATGGGAGTTAGAATACTTACATGTATTTTAGGATTTATAATAATAATAAGCTGCCTAATTTTATGGATAATAAAAAAATAAATGATGGATAAAATAGAAGAACATGTATTTGATGATATTAATTTCTTTCCAAAGAAAATGAAAGTTTTAATACTTGGTACTTTTCCTGTGCCTAATTTTTCTAATATAGAAAAGTTTGAAAGATTATCTGATTTGGAAAAAGAAAATGCTTGGTATTATTCAAGTAAAAGAAGCGAGTTTTGGAAAATAATAGCTGATAGTTTTGATATTGATTATAAAAAAGATAATAAAGATTTTCTCACTAACAAAATTAAAAAGAAAAAACTTTTTGAAGATAAACAAATAGGCATAGCAGATGTATTTTCAAAATGCAAAAGAAAGAATATTGAAAGTGCTAGGGATACTGATTTAATAATATTAGAATATAATAATATATTGGCTGATATCATAAATAATGAAGATAATTATAAATATTTAAAATCTATAATATTTACAAGCCGTTTTACAGAAAATAATTTTTTTAAGATATTAAATAATAATAACATTGATTATAGTTTGGAGTATAGTGATGAAGTTAGTCGGTATTATAATAACGGTATAAATGATAAGGGTATAACTATTGATATAATAAATTCTTTGAAAGAGCGTTATTTATATAAAGATAATAAAGATAAATTCTATAGTATATCTGATAATAATAATAGAAAAAAAATTAAAATATCTACAATTACTTTAAAAATAAGTCCTATAAAAGGTGTGAGTTTGTATTCTACCAAAAGAGAACTTTATAGGTATTATATTAACAATTTTTAATGCTGTTATAAATGAAAATAAATTGTAAAGTTATTAAAAATTAATATATATATTTCCGAAATTTTATAACAGCTAAAATTCTATACTTTAAGGAAGAATTAGATATGCGTTATTTAGTTTTTATTTTAATATTTTTAAATACATTTTTTACAGTTTTTGCTCAGACAGCCAATGTTAATACAGGGAGATTGGATCAATTATTAGACTATGCCAATACAGGAGATACCAACGGCATAAAAAGATTAATATCTCAAGGCTCTATTTCCAATTTTATAGATTATGGAGATAATCAGGGGCATAATGCTTTAATAATAGCTGCTTCAAAGGGATATAAGGATATAGTACTTCTTTTGTTATCCCAAAATGCCAATGTTAACCTTACATGCGTGCATGGAAAAACAGCTTTAACTTATGCTGCTGATGCAGGATATGTTGATATAGTATCTTATTTGCTTGCAAAGAATGCTAACCCTAATATAAAATTGAATAATGGTACAACAGCTCTTTTGCAGGCTGCAGGAAAGGGATATTACAGTATAGCAGAGATGATAGTTAATGCTAATGCCGATTTAAAATTAAGCGGTACATACAGAAGCGGAAATGATGACGGAGTTAATTATAATATGACTCCTTTAATGGTTGCTTCCTATAATAACCATGATTTAATAGTAAGACTGCTTTTAGACAGAGGAAGTGAGGTTAATTATATAAATGAGTATGGTGCTAATGCTTTATTTTATGCTATAGCTAAGGGAAATAATGAGGTTGCTAAAATATTATTAGAGCATGGTGCTGATGCCAATATAGCAGCATCTTATGGTCCTTATGGAAATATTACTCCTTTGGCTTTAGCTTCTACATTGGGATTAACTGATGTTGTATCTTCGCTCTTAATAGGAAAAGCTAGTATTAACTTTAAAATGAGAGATGGAAGAACTGCTTTAATATGGGCTGCTGTTTCTGGAAAAAGTGAGTCTATTAATGCTTTGATTAATGCTAAAGCTGATTTAAATATTGCAGATAATGATGGTAAAACAGCTTTAATGTTTGCTGCTGAAAATGGAGATTATATGTCTGTAGAGTATTTAGTTAATGCCGGAGCTCATCTTAATACTTTGGATAAGTTTAGAAAAACTGCTTTGATGTATGCTATGGAAAATGGAAATGCTGAAGTAATAGATTTATTGACAAGGGCTAGCTTAACTTATAATAAATAATGCATTTTATATACATACAAAAAAGAGATACTTATAAGAAGTATCTCTTTTTATTTTTTAATATTATTTTTCGCTTTTATCTTTATGTTTTTTAGCAGAAGAAGAAGATGTTTCTTTTACATCATTGATAAAGTAAAATAAAGATTCGATTTCATCTGCAATATTAACATCATTAATTATGCAGTCAGGTCTTTCTAATAGTTTAATAGGAGCAAAATTAAGAACGCCTTTTATACCTGCATTACATATAACATCAAACATTCTCTGAGCTTCTAAGTCAGGTACTGTTAATATGGCTATTTCTATTTTGTTATTTATTATAAAATCTTTTAATTCTTCTATAGGAAGTATAGGAGTAGGTGCATTTCTATCTATCTTATCAGGATTATGATCAAATGCGGCAATAATTTTTATAGATTCGCTTTCAAATCCTCTATAATTAACTAATGCTTTTCCTATTTTACCATAGCCTATTAATATTATATTATGTGATATTTGTTTTCCTAATATGCTGTCAATTTGTTCTAGTAAATCATCTATATTGTATCCGCCTTTTTTATTTCCAGAGATATTAAATAGTGAAAAATCTTTCCTTACTTGAACTGAAGTAATACCTATTGCATCTCCTAAATTATTAGAATAGGCTTTTATAAATCCGAAACTTTTCATGCGTCTTAAAGCGTTTTTGTATTTTAATAAACGCATAATTTGTGTTCTGCTAATCATAATATATCCTCAACATCTTTTTTTGATTTTAATAATAAAAATATATGGTTATATTATAACATGATAAAGTAATGTGTCAACAAAAAATATTATAATAAAATGCGAAATTATATACAATATTAGAACATTAATAATGCTGTCTGATAATTTATACATCATTATTTAAATAAATATTAATATACACTGGAAAAAAATAATTTTTTTTATATAATAAAATATTATGACAGATTATAAATTAATAGCACAAACAATTAAAGATTCAAAATATGCTGTTGCCTTTACAGGAGCAGGTATAAGTGTAGAAAGCGGTGTTCCTCCATTTAGAGGTCCTGATGGTCTTTGGGAGAAGCATGGAAGTCAGTTTGCCGAAATTTCTTATTTTGTCAAGCATCAGAAGGAGTCTTGGCATTCTCTTAAAAAGGTTTTTTATGATCCTATTACGGATGTTAAGCCTAATAAAGCTCATATAGTATTAGCTAATTTAGAAAAAATGGGTATAATGCGTTCCGTTATTACTCAGAATATTGATAATCTTCATCAAGAGGCTGGAAGTAAAATAGTTTATGAACTTCATGGTACTGCTAAATATGCAGTATGTATGAAATGCAAAACTAGATACAAAATAGATAAAGAAATACTAGCTATGGATCCTCCTTCATGTGAAAAATGTTCGGCTACTTTAAAGCCTGCTTTCGTTTTCTTTGGGGAGCAGCTGCCTGCTGTTGATTTCAATAACTCCATAGAAGATGCTCAGAAAAGTGATTTGTTCATTATTATAGGAACTGGAGGAGAAGTTATGCCTGCTGCTCAGATTCCGCATATAGCTAAGAATTCTAGGGCTAAAATTATTGAAATTAATCCTGCACCTTCAAGTTTTACAAATTCAATAGTTGATATTTATATACAAGAGAAGGCTGGAGTTGCATTTTCTGAGATAGAAAAGTATTTATAAAATAATATTCTTTATGTAATATAATTCTTAATTTATGAATAATATAAAAATAGCCTCATTATATATAATATTTTCTGCTTTGGCTTTTAGTATTATGCAGATGATTGTTAAAATATCAGGTGAAAATATACCTATTATGGAGCAGGTTTTTGCCCGTAATTTTGTAACATTGATTATAAGCACATTAGTAATTATAAAAAATAAAGAGAAATTATTTCCTAATAAAAATAATATCTTTGCATTATTTTGCAGGGCATTTTTTGGTTATTTAGGGGTAGTTTCATATTTTTATGCAACTAATAATATGCTTCTTGCTGATGCTTCAATACTTCAAAGAACTTCTCCATTTTGGTCTAGTTTTTTTGCTTTTATTATTATTAAAGAGAAGATATCAAAAATACAATGTATAGCATTGCTTATAGCAATATTTGGTTCTATTCTAGTTATAAAGCCGAGTATGAACTCTGATATATTGCCTGCTTTGGTAGCATTAGCATCGGCTATTTTCGCTGGTATTGCCTATGCTGTTATAGGTTTTTTAAAAGGAAAGGAAAGCAATGCTTTGATAATATTTTATTTTTCTCTGTTTTCAACCGTTTTCTCACTGTTTTTTATAGGCAGTTTTATTGCACCTAATTTTTATCAAGTAATTATGCTTTTGCTTATAGGAATATTTGCAGGTCTTGGTCAGTTCTTTTTGACAATAGCATACAAAAAAGCTCCTGTTTCAAGAATAAGTATTTATAATTATATGGGCGTAATATTTTCATATTTATTAAGCGTATTTATTCTAAATGAAATAATAGATATATATTCAATAATAGGTATGTTTCTTACAATTACTGCAGCATTAATGGTGTATTTCTATAAAAATAAATCAGAGGATATAAAGTATAATTAATATTATTTTTGCAAATTACCATCGCTTACTGTATTATCATTTCTTGTAAAATAGAGATTCATCAAATTATTATTAAATGAAAAAGTGAAGTTATATATATAACCGCTTGAAGTAGCCGATGCTTTATATACATTATCCGATATCTTTATTATATCTTCTTTATATATATTAATCATAATATTCATAGTTGAACCTGATACCCTAATTTGAACAAATCCGCCGCTTCCTACTATTACTGTTGCTTGGTTTTGGGACTGAATATTATTATTTTCTATTGTTGTTATTGTTCCAATATAAGTTCCTATATACTTTTTATCGATTCCATCATTATTATTATTGCTGGAAGAGTTTGTGAAAAAGTTTAAACATCCATTCATAAAAAGTATAGATATTATTAGAAAAATTTTTATAATTGTATTCATGCTCAATATTATACATGCAAATAAAACTTTGTCAAAATATAAAGGGCTTTTAATAGATTTTGTTATTATTATCTATTTGACTGTTTTTGATAATTATGGTATACTGTTAGGCGTAAATATAATATTGGAAATTATATGAAAACAAACAAACAAACAAACAAACAAACAAACAAACAAACAAACAAACAAACAAACAAACATTAATTTTATTCTTCTAAATAAATTTATCTTCGTTGCAGAAAAATCTTATTTTCAAATATCTACTTATTTATTTTTGGATATAGTTTATGAAAAACAATAAACTATTCTTCAAAATATATATACCATTATTAATAATAATATCTTCTGCTGCTATATTATTTTCTGTACTTGGAAACAAGCCTAGAATAGGATATTTAAGTGAATTCAAATTTGATATTTCTCATATAAATAGAACTTTAGAATTAAATAATTTATCATATATAAAAGAACTCTTTACTAAAGATAGAATATTAGATGAAGAAGGCATTAAAAACTATATATTTACAAATGAAAGTATAACTAATTACAGCTATGGATTTAAAGTTCAGTATTATGATAAAGTATTTAGGCATAGCGATATTTATAATGTTTATATAGACACAAATAAAGTTTTGAAAGACAATGATTTTATTGAAGAAATTAATATTTATAAAGGAAATCCTTTCGGTAATTTAATTTCTTCTGAAAAAATAGAGTCTGATAAGATAGATAATGTTAAATACACTTTAAAATTAAAAGCATCTATTATTATACTATTAATAATATTATATTCTATTCTAATATTGTATATATTACTTCCGCTTATAATAAAACTTATATTCCCAATAATGAATTATATTATTGAATTTTTTAATAACTTTTTTGATAAGCATATTAAGGTACATAAATTTAATACAGTAAAAGATTTAGGGTCTAATAATATATATATAGCTGCATTTTTAATTTTTTTTCCATTCATATTTATATTTTATGAATCTATTTATTCATCTGCTCCATACTATAGAGCTTGGGATTCATCTCAAATATATGCAAAAGATATATTATTAGTTTCTAGTAATTTATTTCCAGAGCATCTTTTACATCCTAATATGATTCCGTTAGTATTATATAAATATATATTTATTCCAATAGGGAATATTTTTAAAATAATATCAGCATCTAATATAACAGAATTAGAAAACAGTCTAAATCCATATTTATCATTTGTTGAATTTACAGAATATATTTTAATGATATGCAGATCATCATTTTTTTTATTCATTACAATAATGTATATAAATATTATTAGAGTAATGCAAATTCAAAATATTGTAAAAAATAGATTTGTTATATTTATTTTTAGCTTATCATTATTAATTATTTTATCAATGTCTAAATTTGTTTTTGATGCTGGTAATGGTCTAAACACAGTAATAAGGTATGAGGGTATAGGCTTACTATTAGCATCTATATCTCTTTATTTTGTCATATCTTCATCTAACACCGATAATTTATGTGATAATAAACATAAACTTTTATTAATTTTATCTGGTATTTTTGTAGGTGCTGCTGTACTTTCAAAAATTATGATAGCTGGATGGATTATAGGTATTTTTATAATTTATATACTGCTTAATTTAGATAAATATTTTTATTATAATGAAGATAAAAATATAGGTAATATTTCAAATATATTAATATTTATAACAATTTTTGTAATATTAATCAATATATTTATTCCTATAGCAATTAAAAATGATATGCTGTTATCTTCTGCTTTTATTAATGTTATTAGTAAAAATTTACTTATTTACAGCCAAATTATAACACCTGTATTTTTTATTATTTTATCTGTAATTACTTTTATGGTAAAGCATAATATTATAAGAACTAATGGCATTGAAAAAATTTTATTAAATAATTTTATTTTGTATGTTTTGTCATGTTTTCTTACTATTTTATTCTCATTATTATTACCAATGGCATTTAATTCTTTATTAACAACATATATATTTTCTTATGCAGGCGGATCAATTATGGCATTTGTTGGCGGAAGCAGTATATATTCGTCTTATACTAAGAAGGCATTATTTGGAGTAATTTTGATAATAATATTATCTTCATTTTTGTTTACATATATTATAAAAAATAAGAAAGTATTATTTAAAAATATAGTTACAATTAATTTTATGCTTAATATAATATTAATTATATTTTCATTGGTTTTTATTATAGCATTAAGAAATGGAGGGGCTGACAGACTTATTACTGTTTCTTTGTTTATTTTTTCTATATTTCTATTGATAAGATATATATTTAATATTTTGCCTAATATAAAAATATTAAAATATATATTATTTATAATTCTATTTATTATATCAATAAAAATCTTGATAACTAATATACACTCACAATATTATACTCCTGTAAATTCAGACTATGTATATGATATAGATATGTGGAAAACATTCTCATACGGAAAAGATAATGGTATTAGATTTGTTAATTTGTTTTTTAAAAATTATAATTCAGATGAATCTTGGAATTATGCAGTTTACTGGTCTAGAAATGTGAAACAAGTTAGGCAGCTTTTGGCACAAATAGAAGTTACTAATAATTCACTAAATGATACAATTATAGCTTGCAATAATTCAAAAATTAGTAAGGATTCTAAAAGTATTATTTCAAATATAGATAATAATATAAATGGAGGGTTAATATTAGCTCTTAAAGATAATGTTAATAAAATTTATTTAAGATTGGATTATGATTTTTACTTTATATCAGATATTGAGTATAAAAAATTATATACAGATAATAGAGTACAATTTACAGATTATGATTTTTATATAAACAATCAAAAGTATTTTGTATATAAACTAAATATGGATAGTTCTGGTATGAAATTTAATTTTATAAAAAATGAAGATTTCAACACAGGATTTATATTAATTAATGATAGATTATCCAAAGGGCTTTAAAAATGGAAAGACAAATACCTCATTATGAATATAAAGAATATTTTAAGAAAATAAATGAATATTGTCTTTTAATACCTACATGGAATGAAGGTGAACGAATAAAAATAGAGCTTAATCGTTTAAAAAATAAAGATATACCAAAAAAAATAGATATATTTTTACTAGATGCAGGAAGTACAGATGGTTCTATAGAAGATGATTTTTTAAAAGATATAGGTGTAAGAGCAGTACTTACAATTAGAATGAAAGGTCAGGCTAATGCCTATAAAGCAGGATTTTCTAAAGTATCTGATGAAAAATATAAAGGAATAGTTACAGTAGACGGAAACAATAAAGATAGTGTGGAACAAACTATGGAATTTGTAGAGATGTTAGAAAAAGGTTATGACTTTGTACAAGGTTCAAGATTTATGAAAGGAGGATATCATAAAAATACACCATTATCAAGAATCTTAGCAATAAAGTTAATATCTAATCCATTATTATCTTTATCTTCAGGCTTTAAATACACTGAAACAATGTCAGCATTTAGAGGTTTTTCAATGAAGATAATAGATGATGATAGAATAGCTATTTTTAGAGATATATTTACAAGTTGGGAATCACAATGGTATTTAGCAAATATTATACCAAAATTGGGATATAAAGTTATAGAAATACCTCAAACAAGAGTGTATCCTAAAAATGGAAAGATCCCTACAAAAATAAATTTCTTTGGAAACATACAAATAATGGTGCAATTAATAAGAGTAGTATTTGGTTATTATGATTTAAAAACCAAATAATTGAAATAATTTAATTTTTGTTCTATAATAAAATAAAGGAAAATAAATTATGCCAAGTACAATATTATACTATTCTAAATATTTATTATCACTATATTTCTTTGGGGTATGCTATGGAAGATAAAGCATATAATGATATAGACGATTTAGAAGATAATCTATGGTGGTTTAGAGTTAGAAGGGAAATTGTTATAGATATATAATAAAAAATATTAGCGATCATAATAATTGCAGTTTACTAGATATTGGATGCGGTAATGGACATTTATTAAAAGATAGTTCTCAATATATTAAAAACGCTGTTGGTATAGAAAAATTTAGTTATCCAAAAAAACTATTTAATAATATTTTAAATATAGATATTTTTGATAATAATTTTAAAGATAATAGTTTTGATATAGTTACTTTTTTAGATGTTATGGAACATATAGAAGATGAAAATAGATTTTTACAAGAGGTAAAAAGATTGATAAAAGAGAATGCTACTATTATAATTACAGTTCCGGCATATCAATGGTTATTTAGTAATTCTGATATATTTTATGGTCATTATAGAAGATATAATTCTAAAAGATTAAGAAAGGTTTTAGAAGATAACGGATTAGAAATACAAAAATTATCATATATGAATTGTTTTTTATTTCCATTATTTGCTTTGGTAAGGATAGCAGATAAAGTTTTTAATAGAAAAAAATTTGAATATGGGAATTCAAGATTAACTAATTATTTTTTATATAAAATATTTCATATAGAAAAATATTTATTAAATAAAATTAATTTACCATTTGGGTCTAGTTTATTGGCAATTTGTAAAATAGTAAAATAGTGTTAACATACAATTCAAATAATATATTCATTACAAAAATAATAACTGATTTTTATGATTGTATAAACTTTGTTAAAATATAAAGTGCTTTAATAGATTTTTATTATTATTTATTGACTGTTTTTGATAATTATGGTATACTACTAACCGTAAATATAATATCGGAAATTATATGCAAACAAACAAACAAACAAACAAACAAACAAACAAACAAACAAACAAACCTCAAGTTTTACTCTTCTAAAGAAATTTATACTCATTTAAATAAATTTATACTCATTGCAAAAAATTATTTTATAAACAGCTCTTTATTTTATGGAGCAGTTTATGAAAAATAATAAATTTTTATTTAAAATATATTTATCTTTAATAATAATATCTGCTGTATCTATTATAGCACTTTCTATACTTGGCAGAAAAGCAAGAATTGGATATTTAAGTGAATTCAAATTTGATATTTCTCATATAAATAGAACTTTAGAATTGAATAATTTATCGTATATAAAAGATCAGTTCATAAATGCAGATGGGAACTTAGATGAAGAAGGTATTAAAAACTATATATTTACAAATGAAAGTATAACTAATTACAGCTATGGATTTAAAGTTCAGTATTATGATAAAGTATTTAGGCATAGCGATATTTATAATGTTTATATAGACACAAATAAAGTTTTGAAAGACAATGATTTTATTGAAGAAATTAATATTTATAAAGGAAGTCCTTTTGGTAATTTAATTTCTTCTGAAAAAATAGAGTTTGATAAGATAGATAATGTTGATTATATTTTAAAAATAAAAAGCAATATAATATCAATTTTCATTATTATCTTTATTATTATTCCTATATTATATTTTGCTAAAGTATTTCATAACGTAAAGAAAATTATTTTAATTTTATATTCTTTAGATAATAAAATCACATTAAAAAAATATTTTAATTATGCATTAAAAAATACTTTTTCTTTATTTAAAGAAAAAGATATAAAATATATAATATTAATTATTACATGTTTAGTTTTTTCTATTATAGAAATAATATTTAGATTTAATCTATTTTTTCCTGGCAATTATATTTTTGGAGATTTCTCTTCAAATATACTTCCTCAATCTTTGGGAATAATAAACTTTTCACATATTTTTCCTGTTTTCATATCTGTTTTCTTTAGGATTTTAAATATAGTATTTGGAAATCATGTATGGTATTTTTTCCTCATTAATTTAATATTATGGTATATTGGTTTATTATTTTTAATAATGTCAGTTTATAATACAACTAAAAGTTTATTTTCTATTCTATTAATTTTTTTAACATTTCTTTCAAATATATGGTGGTTCTTGCCAGATTTACATAAAGATTATACTTATAGTATGTTTATTTGGGTTTATTTAAATATAATACTATTTATGGAATTGGGTTCATATAGATCTCCAAATTTATTTTTATTAATTACAAGTTTTCTATTTATATTTGCTTTCCTATGGTCGCATACAGCAATAGTTACATTAACACCATTTTTAATTTATTGGGTGCATGTATATTTGTTAAAGTGCAATTATAATTTTTTATCTAAACAATATATATTTAATTTTATAAAATCTTTTATATGTATTTGTATATTTTTAGTATTTGTGTATAAGGCATATCCTTCTTTAATACCAGAAGGAAGAAACAAAGGAATGACATGGCATATACCATTGCATGATATACTATCCATAAGCTATTTAATAGATAAAGATCTTTTGCCTGAATCAGCATACGGTGAAAAAGTAAATTTCGAAACTATAAAATCTAGTTTTTCTCATTACACTATAGATAATTTAATTTGGAATTCTGATAACAGATATAATCTATTAGAACCTGATTTAGATAATTTTAAATTATATTGGTTAAAAATTGTATTTAAATATCCTAAAGAATATATATATCATAAATTAATATTTGCAAAGGGATTATTGTTTTTTCCTGGTATAGAAAGAATAAGAAGTGATTCTGATAATAATAATCTATATGGTTCTAAAATAGCAGAGTTTATACCTAAAAATGAACTTGCAGTTAAATATACTGAACAAGAAAAACAATTTTTAATATTTCTTGAAAAAAATATTTTTGATATTTTATTTATAAAGCCTGTATATTTTTTTATAATATCATTAATATGTTTTATTTTATCAATAATATTTTTAATAAAGAAGAAGGGTTCTGTAAATTTAAATATTTTAGTTTTATCAATATCATCTTCAAGCATATCAACTATTTTTATTACTATTTTATATTCACCTCATAGCGGATATAGATATATATTTGCTGTAATACCAATGACTATTATTGGGTTAGCTTCTATTATTATATCAGCAGCTAATAAAATAAAATTTGAGGCATAAATTAAAATGAAAGAACTAAGTTTTATTATACCATGTTATAATGAAGAAGAAGTATTAATAACTTTATATGAAAGATTAAATGCTGTATCTAAATTGGTATATAATTATGACATATCATTTATTTTTATAAATGATGGCAGTAAAGATAAAACAGAAAATATAATAGAAGATTTATCAAAAAAAGATAATAGAGTAAAATTGTATTCTTTTTCAAGAAATTTCGGACATCAGGCAGCTGTGAGCTGCGGAATACATAATTGTAGCTCTGATTTAGCAGTAATCATAGATGCTGATTTACAAGACCCTCCTGAAATAATACCAGATATGATAAAGTTATATGAGAAAACAAAAACTCCAATAATATATGGTAAGAGAATATCAAGAGAAGGTGAAAATTTGTTTAAAAAAGTAACAGCAGCATTATTTTACCGTATTATAAATCTATTATCTGAAATTAAATTTCCAGTAGATACAGGAGATTTCAGATTAATAGATAAAAAAGTGATAGATGCATATAAACAATTTTCCGAAAGTCCCAAATATATAAGAGGATTGATTAGTTGGACAGGTTTTGAGCAAAAACCTTTTGAATATAAAAGAGATGCAAGAATAGCAGGAGAAACAAAATATACATTAAAAAAGATGGTTAAATTAGCTATGACAGGTATATTATCATTTTCAGTGAAGCCTTTAAAAATATCATTATATTTAGGAATAATATCAATATTTATTGCTGTTATGTTTTCTTTAAGAGTTTTTTATTTACATTTTTTTAATCCAAGTGTCTTAGTTAAAGGCTGGGCTTCAACTATTATTATTATACTTTTTATGGGAGGAGCTCAATTAATTTCACTTTCTGTAATAAGTGAATATCTGTCTAACCTATTTAATGAAGTAAAAAAGAGACCTGAATATATTATATCTAAAAAAATAGAATAATTTATTATGTCTTTTATATAGAGTCAATACTAAAATAATCATATTAATTTTAAATGTACATTTTTTTCACTTGAAATTTATAAGTTATGTTATATTATATATGCAACAAGAATTTATAAGGAGTTTTAATATGTCTTTAATAGATAATATAGTAGCTAGAGAAATATTAGATTCAAGAGGAAACCCTACAGTAGAAGTAGATGTTTACTTAGACAGCGGAGTTATGGGAAGAGCTGCTGTGCCATCAGGAGCTTCTACAGGAGAACATGAAGCAGTAGAATTAAGAGATGGTGATAAATCAAGATATATGGGTAAAGGTGTTCAAAAGGCTGTAGAAAACGTTAATGAAATTATTTGCAATGAACTTATTGATATGGACGCTTTGGATCAAGTTGAAATAGACAGAACTATGATAGAACTTGACGGAACAGAAAACAAAGGTAAATTGGGTGCTAATGCTATACTTGGCGTATCACTTGCTGTAGCAAAAGCAGCTGCTGAAGAGTTAGGTATGCCTTTATACAGATACATTGGAGGCACTAATGCTAAAACTTTGCCAGTACCTATGGCTAATATCTTAAACGGCGGTGCTCACTCATCAGCTCCAATAGACTTCCAAGAATATATGGTAATGCCGGTTGGTGCTCCTACTTTCAAAGAAGGCTTACGCTATGTAGCTGAAGTATTCCATAACTTAAAAAATATACTTCATGAGAGAGGATTAAGCACTACTGTTGGTGATGAGGGCGGATTTGCACCTACACTTAAAGATAATGAAGAGCCTCTTCAAGTAATTATGCAGGCTATAGAAAAAGCAGGATACAAACCTGGCGAAGATGTAATGATAGCTATGGACCCTGCTTCAAGCGAGTTTTATGATAAAGATAAAAAGATGTATGTATTTAAAAAATCAGATAAAAGAGAATTAACTCCTGCTGAAATGGTTGATTTCTATGCTGATTTATACAGTAAATATCCTATTATATCAATAGAAGACGGTGTTGCTGAAGATGATTGGGATGGTTGGAAAATATTAACAGAAAAATTAGGCGGTAAAGTTCAATTAGTAGGTGATGACTTATTTGTTACTAATGTAAAAAGACTTCAAATGGGTTTAGACAAAGGTGTTGCTAACTCTATTTTGATTAAAGTTAATCAAATTGGTACTTTAACAGAAACTTTAGACTCTATAGAACTTGCTAAAACTCATAATTATACTGCTGTAGTTTCTCACCGTTCTGGTGAAACAGAAGATTCTACTATTGCTGATATAGTAGTAGCTACTAATGCAGGTCAGATTAAAACAGGTTCTGCTTCAAGAAGTGATAGAATTGCAAAATACAATCAATTATTAAGAATTGAAGAAGAACTAGGCAGCAGAGCTATTTACTTAGGTAAAAAAGCATTTTATAATGTTATGAAATAATGATATTAAATAATTTTAGTTTTAAATCGATAAACGAGAGCTGGTAACAATTTATTGTTTCCAGCTTTTTTATACGAGTTTATCGATAGCAACAATAATAAAAAAGCATTCTATAATGTTATGAAATAATAGTTTTGAATGCTAGAGAGAAATTATAAAAATTGTGAGCTTCCAGCAAATTTATTTGCTGGAGGATTATAAGTGAACAATTTTTATTAATAATGGAAATAAACGAGGGCTGGTAACAATTTATTGCTGCCAGCTTTTTTATACTAGATAGTTTATATAAAAATTATTTGCATCTGGAAAGTTTACTTTACAAATAATTTTTATTAGCGGTAATAAACTATAATTTAATTAATAAATTTCCTACGAATACTCCAGAATAAGTTCCAAGCACATACCCTAAAGTTCCAACAAGCATTATAGGACCTACAAGTTCAAACCATCCTTTAGATACCGCCATAGCCGCCGCCGTTGTAGGACCTCCGATATTGGCATTAGAGGCTAATATAATCTCTTCCAAATTAAATTTTAACACTTTTCCAAATATAAAAGATACAATCATATTTACCATAACTACCAAAGCACAGAAAACTAAAAGCAAAGGAGAGTTTTTTATTATTTCTATTAAAGAAGCAGGAGCCCCTATTACAAAGAAAAATAAATAAATTAAAAAAGTACCTATCTCTTCAGCACCTCCTATCTTTGAAAATACATTAGGAAATAATGCAGTAGATATTATGGATATAGTTGTTATAATTAAATACTGATTTCCTAATAACCCATTCAGCATTTGAAATATAAAATTGGTTTTAGGTATTATTTTAGCAAATATAGGTGATATTATATTTGCAAGAGCAGCTATTATGAATGCATAAGACATTGATAATGCTATGTCCTTTAATGATATTTCTTTAGGCTTCCAATAATTTTTTGATGCATTTTCCGTATCACTCATTTTATTCATTTCTATTTTATCAATATAAGGATGTGCATAATGTTTTCTAAAAAATTTAACAGACGGTATTGAAATAAGTACAAAGAAATATAAAGCCATTAAAAGATTATCAGCAACAGTAGCCGATGAAACCATTTTTCCTGATACATTAAAAGCACTGGATAATGCAACAAAATTAATAGTTCCTCCTATATAAGTACCTGTTATCATTGCTGCTATTCCTTCAAGTTCTGGAATATTATTTCTCAAAAGAAAATAAGCTGTTATACTGCCTGCTGCTGTAGCAAATGAGCCTATTAAAAATATAATCAATATTCGTCCGCTTTCTTTTGCAATCTTTCGAATATCACATTTCATCAATAATAAAGGTATTGCTAAGGGTATTGCATATCCCCATACAATATCATATACAGGAGAACTTATAGGAATTATATTCAAATTGCTTAAAAACATGGCACATATCAATGCTATTATAGCACCAGATAAAACAGAAGCCCATTTATATTTTTGTTCTAATACTATACTTAAAGCTGCAAATCCCACAACTATCGCCCACAGCCCCCAATAATTCTCAGGACTAATCAATGACTTCATAAATACAAAACTCCAAAATATATATTATAAAATAAATGCCGGCGTACTTTATACGTCGGCATCTAATCAAAATGTATAATTATTATTTTTGAATTCTTACTACAGGTTTAATCAAATCAGCAGGTTTTTCACCCATAATTCTAACAGCCTCAGGAAGCTGATCCCATCCCTCATATACATGAGTAATTAAATGTCTAACATTCAATCTTCCAGAAGCAACCAAAGAACCTAATTTTTCTGCTCTTAATCTTCCGCCAGGCATAAGTCCGCCAAATATAGCTTTATGACCCATACCAACACCCCATTCAAGTCTAGGTATTAATACATTATCTCCAGAACCTAAATAGTTAACATTACCTATCTTTCCACCAGCTTTTAAAGATTTAACAGCTTCAGAGAAAGTTTCAACTCCGCCGCCTGCTATAATAACTTTGTCTACGCCTTTTCCATTAGTCATTTTCAATACTTGTTCATCTATAGGTCCGTTCTTATAGCTTATGAATTCATTAGCTCCATAAATTTTAGCAACCTCCACACATTTAGGTCTAGTACCTACAGCAATAATTCTTGAAGCACCTCTTAAAGAAGCACCAGCAACTCCCATAAGTCCAACAGGTCCTATACCTATAACAAGTACAGTGTCCCCATATTGTATATCAGCCAATTCAGCACCATGAAAACCAGTAGGAACCATATCAGAAATCATACAAGCATCTATAGGATCCATGCCTTCAGGAAGCAAAGCAAGGTTACCGTCGGCATCATTTACATGGAAATATTCAGAAAATACACCGTCTTTTACATTGGAGAACTTCCAGCCATTAAGCATACCGCCAGAATGCATAGAATATCCAGCCTGAGCTTCAACTGTACTCCAATCTGGAGTTATAGCAGTAACTAATACTCTGTCGCCTTTCTTGAAGTCTTTAACTAAAGCTCCAACTTCATGAACTTCCGCACATACTTCATGACCTAAAATCATGTCTTTTCTTTCTCCTATTGCACCTGCAATAGTATGTATGTCAGAAGTACATATTGCTACTGCTAAAGGCTTTACGATAGCATCAAGAGGTCCGCAGGCAGGTATCTCTTTTTCAACCCATCCTGTTTCGCCAATTTTTTTCATAGCAAATCCTTTCATATTTTATACTCCTTTTTTAGTTTTTATTTTTATATACTATATAGTATATAATTTTAAATCAAAAAGTCAAAGATTATACAATATATGAATCTTTAAGTAGAATGAAAATATCTAATTAATATAAATTTTCTTCTGCAGTAATTCCGTTATAAAAATCACAATATTGACTATTAAAACAATGTAAGCATGCATTATCGCTTGGCTTGTAAACTAGTTTTCCGTTTAATATTTCATCAAAAACTTCATCAAAATAATTATTTAAATTATATCCATTGTCAATATATCCGCATATAGAAAGGAGCATATCCCTATCATTATATACTTTATTTATATCAGTATCTTCATTAATAACATCCTTTTCTTTATACACAGTAAATACAACCTCGCAGTTTTTTATTTTGTTTTCTATATCATCCTTTATATATTTAGAGAGTATATATTTTAAGTATAATATAGGCTGAAAATATGTATTTATTATATATATTCTTTTCTCCGTATCATCTTCTATTTTCTTTCTATTTTCTGATTTATAGCTTGATTTATAATCTACTATTCTAATACCGTTCTTAATTTTGAAGTTTTTATCCTCATAACTGAAATCTATCCTGTCTATTCTTCCCTTTATTTTAATTGTAAAGTTTCCTTTTGAATATATAATTGAATTATCATCTTTTATACCTCCTATACTCTCTTCAAAGCTGTAAGGTATATAATGATATCCCATATTTTCATCTTTAATTATGTTTTCTTTTATCTCTTTTTTTATAAAAGAATTCATAACATTTAAAGCCTCTTCTCTTATTACACTCTGATCCAATTTATATTCTATAAAATACTTATCATTTAAATCCTTTTTGGAATATAATGTATTAAGTCTTTCTATCTCAGTTTCTATAGCCTCTCTTGCTATATTATTATAATTATTAAACTCGCTTTCCTTAAGAGAACAGTCTAATGAATTATTTTTTTCTTTTACTTTCTCATAGAAATTCTGAAAAATTTTATGATATGTGATTCCTTTTTCCATATAGCTTATACCCTGAACATTGGATACTACAGAATCTTTTTCAAATAAATATGAATAAAAGAATTTAGCAGGGCATTCCATTACAGACTGCAAAGTTGTTACAGAAACACTATCTTTAAAAATATTATTAAAAAACTTCTTTATCTCTTCATGCTTATCTTCAAAATTATTATATCCGTTTTTATTTGCTTTATGTTCTACAGTTCTTACTATATCCTCTAAATTATCAATGTCATACTCCGCTTCATTATAGAAGAATACACTCATAATATTTTCTTTATCTGTATGTATATTTTCTCCTCTAGGTATATAATCTTTTCTATAAATAAGTCCGTTTTTCTTAAGAGTTTCGAATTTGAAATCCTCATTATAAAGTTCATCATATAAATCTTCTATATAATAAAAAGGAAGTTCAGGGTTTCCATCCTCATCTTTAAATCTAAATGAAAAATAAATATTAGTGTTTTCAAAGCATGATGATATTATATTCAAAAATAAAGCATAAGATCCGTCTGATAATAATTGCTGAGTATTAAAAATATATTTTCCGTATTTTTTGTTTACAGACTCTCTTAATTTACTGCTTATAAAAAATGTATTAGGTCTTTTAACTAAAAAATCATTATTCATTCCAAGTATAAATAAATGCTTAAATCTAAGTCCTCTGGCATCATACATATTGCTTACAGTTACGGAAGTTTCTCTATTATCAGAAAGCATAAGCGATTTATCTCTAAGAAGAACATTTAAAGCTGTGTAAAAATCCAAATGGCTTATATTCTCTTTATTGTTAGTACATGCTGTTCTCAATACAAAATCTATAAATAATGATAATGCCTGATTATCTCTATAGCAGTAATCATCCTTTGATTTGTAGAATATATTAAATCTTTCAGAATCATTTTCATCTTCTATAAATATAGAATCAATATTCAGAAATTTTAATATATTAATATAAGCAAGTCCTATTTCTTTATAAGTTTTTTTTGATACCAATTTATTTAAAAGATTTAGAAACTCTATTATAGAATCTGCCGCTTCTTTATTAGAAGAGAATTTTTTTGATATCTTCATTTTAAACTCACATAAAGACATCTTTGAAAATATTTCTTCAGAATTAGAAGCATATATTAAATCTCTTATATTATATGGATTTATTCCTTTTATATTTTGAATATATGATGATGATAATATTTTTATTAAAATGTCCACATCTATTTCACCGTCATAACTGTCTAATATTAAAAATATAGAAGTTAATACTGGTATAATAGGAACTTTCCATAAAAAGCTGGCTCTTCTTTCATTAAACTTAATGCCGCATTCTTTTAATTTATTAGAAATTATTTCATTGTATTTTTGTATATTCGAAAAAATTATGCCTATATCGTATAAAGGTGTACCGTTATTTATTAATTTAATTACCTCATCAATAACAGTATCAGCCTCCTGTTTTGCTCCGAAGCCTGATATGAATTTAATATTATTTTTGTAATTATTTAAGCTCTTCTTTTCTATCAAAGCATTTGAAAAATTTGATATTTTATTTACTTTTAAATTATCTATTGAACGAAAAAACATTTTATAATGCTTAAAATGCCTGCTCATATCATAAGGCATAATAACTTCTACGCTTATATTATAATGATTTATTATACTATCAAGAAAAACTGAATGTATAGGAGGTATCTTTTCAAAATTGTATATTATTATTTTACTGTAATCATTAAGAGAGTCTATTTCTTTATTTTCTATAGCTTTTAAAAACAGTTCAAAAGTGTCAAACTGATCCAGCAAATTATTTTCATCATTTATATTTTTGTATATATCTATTATTTCTTTTATTTCTTTTAAATTGTTGTATTCACAGCATAATTTTTTATTTTCTGATATAAGCTCAGCAAATGCAATTTCTTCCATAGTTTTGTATAAAGTATCAGCAAGTTCATAAGTAATATTCTGTTTTGATATTAAAGACTTTTTATTCTGTTTCACATATTCATTTAATGCTGTATGCATATTTATAACGGCTATTGAAGGCTCGGCATATTTTTTTCCATTTTCTCTATTATAATTTGATTGAAAATTATCAAAATGTATTTTATAAAATTGATGAAGGGTTTTATAATTGCTTATATCTAATGTATAATAATTATATCTGTCTTTTAAGTAATTATTTTTAGCTTTATTATTTGGAAATAAAATTAACTCTTGCATATATTCTCATCACTTATTATAATTTTATAATATTTTCTAACTCTTCTACCAGCATAGTTATAGTATCATTATATTCTCTAAACCATCCGCTGTTTGTAAGAGTAGACCAAATACTGAATTTTAATTTTTCTGCATCGCCTGTTTCATTATTTAATAATTTTATATTTGAAAAATCAACTATAAATTTATCGTATTCTATATGAAAGTTTATATCAAAACATAATGAATTATTATCTATAATGTTATTTGATACATAAAATAAATATACAAGTCCATTATCATAGCTGTTAAATTTATTGTTCCCAGCTTTATTTTTCACCCATTTAATTATTTCTTTGCGTAAATCATTTCCTTTTAATTTGGCGGATATAAATATTTTTTGCTCTCCGTATATTATAGATACCGATAAAAGCAGAAATATTATTATTAAAGTATTTTTTCTCATTAAATTCTTAAATCTCTTTCAATGTTGATAAAATATTATTTATTGTATTAAACTGTACTTTATCTTTTTTAATTTTTAAATTATTATTTATAAGTGCAGCCATTACCTGATGAAAATAATTCTCTGTTTCTAATGTATATAGAATATAATGTATAAGCATATTCTCATAATAAGAATTAAATTCTGTTGCATACATAGTTTTATTATTAATATTTATTTTTCTGCTTGATATGATATTTTCTTCTTTTATACTATTAAAAATAGTTTTATTATATTCATACAAATTTATATTATTTAATTCATTTTTATGTTTTGAAAACATTATAAAGCATATTCCTTTTTTATTATTAACAGCCTCTAGATTTGAATTTTCATTTAATTCATTTTGTTCTTTAGAAGCTTTCCATTCATCAGGAAACTCTATGACAAACCTGCCGTCATAACTTTTAAGATGAAGAATCTTTTTATTTTTTCTTTTAAATACAATTAATGCACTTGATACAGTGATAACAGCAGCTGCAGCAATTATTATTGGAATCTTTTTATTCATAAGGATTACTCCTTTTCTTAACTATATAATAGGCTATAATATTTTCATTAAAAAATCAAGAAAAATATTATAATTTTAATTTTTTTAAGTATTTTGTATAATATAAATCTCACTATATTAAAGGATTAAAATATGTTATATGCTTTTTTATCTTCTATATTTGCCGCAATGACTGCAATACTTGTAAAAATAGGGCTTTCAAATATCAATTCAAATTTAGCAACAGCAATAAGAACAATAGTAATTCTAATCATGTCTTGGATTGTAGTTTTTTATATTAATTCAGTTAATTCTATTAATACAATAGAATCATTGAAAAACATTGATAGAAAAACACTTATATTTATAATACTTTCTGGTATAGCAACTGGATTGTCATGGCTGTTTTATTTTAAAGCATTGCAGATAGGAGAGGTTAATAAAGTTGCGGTAATAGATAAACTTTCTTTAGTATTTACAATAATAATGGCTGCAATATTCTTAAAAGAAGCTTTAACTCTAAAAGTTATAATAGGTATTATAATGATTACAGCAGGAACTTTGATTATAACTTTATAATCATTCCTCATCATCATTCAAATCTATGAATATGGTATAAAATGCACATATATCATTATTTTCATCGTATGCAAAATATGAAGGATAATAACCATCTCCGTATCCGCTTGAAAATAATACTATATTTGAATCGGAATTTGGAATATTCCAATTAAGCCAATCTCCATATTCAGACTGATATTTAGGATATTTCTTTGCATTCTCTTCTAGTAAATCTGCAAATAAATCATCGTATCTGTTATCAAAATCTTCATTGTCTTTTTCTAATTCTTTTTCATAAATAATATATTTTTTAGCAGCATCTTCATCACATACGCATCCCATACCTGCATCTACAGGATATCCAAAAAACTCATTTTCTTCTACTTCTGATAAATCTTCTTCTCCAGTTACAGCAAGCTCATATCTTTTAGGCTCTCTATTCGTGAAAGAAATTTTTGCCATAGCAATTCTTTCTTCATCTTCTATAATAAGGAGCGACACATTATATTTATTAGGCTTTACAGTTTGAATGAAAGGACATATTTCATCTTCATATAAATAAGCTAAAGGATCGCATGCTATTATTTTTCCGCTTGTAAGATTAACTTCACCTATTTCAAGAACATCTAATTTTATATTATTAAACTCTTTATTTCTAAATGCTGTATCCAAATCGAAAATAGGCACAAGCAAGTGTTTAACTTTATCAAATTGTTCTTTGAATTTTTTATCCATAAATATGTTCTCCTTAAGCGGATTTATCACAAAAAATAATACTACATTTGCTTATATTGTCAAGTTTGAATAGATTAAAACAAAAAAATAGGCTTTATAGTATTTGCATTTTTTATTCTTTTGTATAATACTTATTATATAGCATTAAAGAATTATGCTTTAAAAATCAATAAAAGGATTTTAAATGACAGAAAATTTCATACCTAATAAAAAAGTATTCGTATTTGATACCAATGTAATACTGCATGACTTTAAATCAATATTTTCTTTTGAGGAAACAAATATAGTTATACCTATTACAGTTTTGGAAGAAGTTGATAAATTCAAAAAAGGAAGCGATACAATCAATTTTAATGCAAGAGAGTTCATAAGAGAACTTGATGTGATAGTAGAAAAAAATGAAAAAACTGAAGGAGTTAAAGATATATTTAAAAAAGGTGCTTTACTTGATAATAAAAGTAAAGTATTTGTTGATGTTAATAATGAAGAGCGAGAAGAGTTTAAAAAAATATTTTCAGGTAATATTCCAGATCATAAGATACTGTCATGTGCCTATAATATTAAATGTGAGAGTCATAGAGTAATTCTTATAACAAAAGATATTAATATGAGGATGAAGGCAAGAAGTTTAGGTATTGATACTCAGGATTATAATACTGACAAAATAGAAAAATTATCATCACTTTTTACAGGTATAGAAAGCATATCAGGGGATAATGCTAGTATTTATATAAAAGAGCTTAATGAAAATAAAGAGATAGCTGTAAAAGGAGAGCATTCTGTATATCCTAATACATATTTCTGCTATAGAGTGAAAGAAGAAGATGAGGCAGTAATAGGTAAATATAAGGATGATACAAAAACAATAGTTCATGTTGACACTAATATAGATGCTTATGGTATAAAGCCTAGAAATGAAGAGCAGGCTATGGCTTTGGACGTTTTACTTGACAATGATATACCTTTAGTTACTATAATGGGTAAGGCAGGTACTGGTAAAACGCTTCTAGCACTTGCTGCTGCTTTGGCAAAGAGAAGAGAGTACAGGCAAATACTTTTAGCTCGTCCTGTAGTAGCTCTTTCTAATAAGGATTTGGGTTTTCTTCCGGGGGATATTAACAGCAAATTAGACCCTTATATGCAGCCTTTATTTGATAATCTTTCAGTTATACAGCATGTACATTCTGATGACAGCGATGAAAGTAAAAACATTAAAAAAATGCTTGAAAATGAAAAGATAGTCATCTCTCCTTTGGCATACATTAGAGGAAGAAGTTTGAACAAAATATATTTTATAGTAGATGAAGCTCAGAACCTAACTCCGCATGAAATAAAAACTATTATAACTAGAGCAGGTGAGGGTACAAAAATAGTTTTTACAGGCGACATTCATCAGATAGATACTCCGTATTTGGATGAGAGGAACAATGGGCTTACTTATTTAATAGATAGAACAAAAGCGGAAGTATTAAGCGGTACTGTTACGCTTGAAAAAGGAGAGCGTTCAAAACTTGCTGAGCTTGCTGCTAATGTATTATAGCAATAAACAAGTGCAAATTATATTGATAATATATTTAACGCACGGTAAACTAAATTATAATAATATATAAAAATTAGAATTGCAAACAAAATACATATTTTTAATTTTATTTTGCGTGCGTTATATAATATTCCAAATTTAAATAAAACTTGGGCGGGCAGCTAAAATAATAGTAAATTTTTTATAAATAAAAATACATTATAAATGATAAATGAGATTGAAAGCCTATAGGGTGGGCAAATTTAATTTAAGTTTTAAAAAATTAATTACATACCCCGCCCTTTATGCTTTTTTATTTTTTCTGAAAATAAAGTTTATATTAACTTTTTGGCTTAATTAAAAAAAGCACTCCCTCCCAAGTGATGTTTAAATTTATAATCAACTTACCGCACGAAGAATAAAATTTTATAATATAGTAAAATTAGAATTGCAAATAAAATATGTATTTTTAATTTTATTTTGCGTGCGTTATATAATATTCCAAATTTAAATAAAACTTGGGCGGGTGCTAATAATATAAATTGGAATTTTAAATATAAATAAAATTTATTAATATAAAAATAAGATTAATAAATCTTAGAGGGTGGGAGTTAAAATAAAAATTTATAAATATAGTCTAAATTATAAAAATTACGTTAGAAAATATTTACTTAACATTTTTGAAAAGGTCTTTAATTTTATTAAAAAGTGTCTAAAAACTCATACTACTAAACAAATATTTTATTATAAATACTTGACTTTTTTAATGTTTATGATAACATATACAGCAACTACCAGCTCGGGTGATGGAATTGGTAGACATAGCAGATTTAAAATCTGCTGGTCCTTGTGACCGTGCCGGTTCGATTCCGGCCCCGAGCAAAAACTAAAATGGAGAGATATAAGGTTTATGGCTATTAAGCTATGAACTTTTTTTGTATAATAAACTATGGTAAATAATCACGATAAACTTTCAAAACAGAATTTAATTATATTAATAATAGGGCTTATAATATTTGCCTTAAGTTTCCTATTTATAGCAATGGTAGGACAGCATCCTGAGGGATTTATGGGATTTTTGGCACCTTTTACTATGCTTATAGGTATTATAGTTATAGTTGCTGGTTTTATGTATAAATCTAATTCTTAAATTTTTATTTACCGAATAATTTAGCATAAATATCATTTTGTTCTTCTAAATGTATGACGAAACCAACTGCTATTTTATTTTCTGTAGCCTCTATTATTTTTCTCGCTCCTTCTTCTCTAAATCCTCCGCATAATTCTATACAGTTAATGCCTTCATTTTGCAGCTGTTTTGCAATTTTACAGGCTTCTTCAATATCTGATACACCTATAATTTGAGAAACCCCATTATGTATAAAAGCTCTATCTTTTTTACTGTCAAAAATTTTATCCATTATTAAATAAGCGAATTTCATTTTTTATTTCCTTATATTTTATAAAGTATTTTTATTTTATAAAATAAATAGATAATTTCAAGTTTTGTGAAATACCGCACGCAGAATAAAATTAAAAATGTAAATCTATATGCTATTCAAATTTTATTATATTAAAAAATTTTGTTTACCGTGCGTTAATGAATTTTAAATCTAATAATAACTTGGGCGGGCTTGCTTTTTTTATTAAACAGAAAAATTAATTAGAATGCTTTTTTTATAAAAGCAGTAAATTTATAAGGGCGGGGTATGTAATTAATTTTTAAAATTTACTTACATTTTCCCACCCTTTAGGTTTTTAATATCATTGGTAATCTTTATATTATTATTTTTTTGGCTTCAAACAGTTACAGCACTACCCACCCAAGCATTTTTAAATTTGAGTCTTTATTCACCGCACGCAGAGTAAAATTAAAAATATAAATCTATATGCTATTCAAATTTTATTATATTAAAAAATTTTGTTTACCGTGCGTTAATGAATTTTAAATCTAATAATAACTTGGGCGGGCTTGCTTTTTTTATTAAACAGAAAAATTAATTAGAATGCTTTTTTTATAAAAGCAGTAAATTTATAAGGGCGGGGTATGTAATTAATTTTTAAAATTTACTTACATTTTCCCACCCTTTAGGTTTTTAATATCATTGGTAATCTTTATATTATTATTTTTTTGGCTTCAAACAGTTACAGCACTACCCACCCAAGCATTTTTAAATTTGAGTCTTTATTCACCGCACGCAGAGTAAAATTAAAAATATAAATCTATATGCTATTCAAATTTTATTATATTAAAAAATTTTGTTTACCGTGCGTTAATGAATTTTAAATCTAATAATAACTTGGGCGGGCTTGCTTTTTTTATTAAACAGAAAAATTAATTAGA